>DATDGS010000049.1:0-110878 GCA_036521955.1 Terriglobales bacterium | reverse complement strand
AAGACGTCGATGCCAATCTCGGCGACAGGGCCACCTGCGACATTGTTCACGCCCGTCCTGCGAAAGGCATACTTCCCCTTTAGGCTGGCCACACTACAGACTCGATCGTGGGCGTGAACGTTGGTGATGGCCCCTGGAATGCGCGCAAAAGACGCAAGGAGCGCGAACCCTGTCACTAGAAGAAAATACTTTCCGAACTTGCTCATTTCTGATTCTCCTTTCTCTTTCGGCTCAAACTAGAGTTAGTGTCTCTGAGGAATCCGGGTCCCAGGTATCCGGCAGTTGTACCAAAATGCCCGTCCTGCGCCTCGCGACATGGCGCGAAGTCGTTGAGGCGCAATGGTTGGCGGTCTGCGTTGGAAATCATGGTGCCCTCCTCTTCCATAGTTCTTGCTTGCGTACTACTATGGATCACCTGTCCCCTTCATTTCCGGATACGAACGGCGCCGTTGATCGGTTGCGAGCCGAAATGTTCGCTCGCAGGTGCGCCGAGCACCAGCGTGATGTTCGAAAACTCCACCAGCGTCCCTCCGGTCACGCAGACCGTGAGCGGTGATAGCTGACCCCCAGGTGCAAATGGCGCGAAGCCTCCATTTGCCGTCACGCTCGCCATTCCGGTGACCATAAAACCACTCGTAGTGGGAGGTTTGTAGTTGGCGGTCGGGCAGCCACTGGATACGGCGCTCGGGTCCCAAGTGACCTGCGCGTCCTTCATAGCGATGTGGTGGGTATGGGGGCTTCGGGTTGCTGGAGCATCGGGATTCGCAGGCGGGTTGGGGGTGATCATAAGCCAGTAGTCGGAATCTTCCATGGTCAGAGTGGCCGAAAAGTTCGCCAAGCCGGAATCTCCCTTCAACTGTAAGCGCCAGTTGCCGTGTAGTTCCCACGGACCGCTTGCACCGCTTGGGATAACACTATGCTCAGGCGTAAAGTCGTTGATAGTGCCTCTAAACTGTACGGCTCCGCGATTTTGCGCGAAAGCACTGATGCCTACCGCGAACACAACGACCAGGGCGCGTGCCCCGCAAGAGAAACTTTTGTTTCGCATAAAAACCTCCAAGTTTTGACGTGGTGAATCTGCCCAAGCCCCCAGCGAAGTATTCAAGCTGGGTAGCCCGGTAGTCGCGTCGCGGCGATCTATCTCCGAAACGCATGCACAGATTCGGTCATGTGAAGACATTGATCAAACGGCAAGGTGCAGAATTGGGGCCTTGCCGTCGAATGCCGTGCTTTGCCGCTACCCCTCTCGGAGGTAAAATAAGGTTCCGGGTTCGCGACCACCGCGGACCGATCGGAAGTGCGCGATGAGTGAAGCACCCCTTGGTACAGCGTCTGTGAAACCGGCCCTAGACCGGCTGGATTCGTGGAAGGAAATCGCGGCCTACCTCAAGCGCGACGTGACCACCGTCCAGCGCTGGGAGAAGCGGGAGGGGATGCCTGTCCACCGGCACCTCCATGACCGAATGGGATCGGTTTATGCGTTCAGTTCGGAACTCGATGCCTGGGTGCACAGCCGCAAATTACCTTTGGAAGAGGAAGAGAACGGGTTTAGGGCGGAACGGCCGGCGGATGGAGAAGTCGGCGTCCGGCCAACCGGGACTTCGCGAGCGCGTCTTTGGCTTGTTCTAGGCGGTGTGGCTGCACTCGCCCTTGTTGCCGTCACTTACGCTATGCTCCGAGGCCACTCTGGGCATCCGGCCCAAACCAAAATCAGGTCTCTGGCAGTCCTGCCCTTGAGCAACCTGTCGGGCGACTCAACTCAGGAATACCTGGCTGACGAGATGACCGAAGAGCTCTGTGGACGCCTGGCCAGGATCCATGATCTGCGCGTCATTTCCCGTACCTCGGTCATGCGCTTCAAGGGTACGAAGCTCTCGGTGCCAGAGATCGCCAGGACGCTTGGAGTGGACGCCGTCGTCGAAGGTTCGGTGATACGGCAAGGCAACCGGATTCGTGTGCACGCCCAGTTGATTCGTGCCTCAACCGACGAGCACCTTTGGGCGGATGAGTACGACGGTGAGTTGGGGGACGTGCTTACTCTCGAGAGCGAGGTGGCGCAATCCATCGCGAGCCGAGTGGAGGTCAAGGTCACCGGAGAAGAGCGCGCCCGGTTGGCGACGGCGCATCATGTCTCGCCCGACGTTTATGAGGGCTATCTTAAAGCCGAAGATCAATTCGGTAAGAGCAGCAGCCGTGCCGAGCTTGAACAGAGTATTGCCTACTTTGAAGAAACGATCCGCAAGGACGCTACCTTTGCACCGGCTTACGTCGGCCTCGCGAAAGCATACGAGAGGCTTGGATCAACTCGTGGCGGTGCCCCCCCGAAGGAAACGCATCCAAAAATGATGAGCGCAGCTCGAAAAGCAATTGAACTGGATCCGGACCTTGCGGAGCCACACGTCTTGCTTGCAGAGGTATATCAGAAACAGTGGCAGTGGAGCGACGCCGAAGCGGAATTCAAGCGGGCTCTGGAGTTGAACTCCAACGATGCTGGCGCTTACGTCGGCTACGCGAAGTGGCTGCTGTGCCAGGGGCGGACGGACGAGGCCTTGGCGTGGGTCCAGCGTGCCCGCGAACTTGATCCGCTCGGAGGCGCTGGCATCACTCCGCTTGGAGGCGTTGCCATCACGAATGGTTTCATTTTGTTTCATGCGAGACGTTACGACGAGGCCATCCGGGAGTTGCGAAACGACGACCCGGACCATTGGTATCTGGGAATGGCCCTGATTGCCAACGGCCAACCGGACGAAGCGATTCCGGTTCTGGAGAAGGCGCTCGGCCCCGAACGGAATCCGGCGGTGATGGGCGTGCTGGTTCGGGCCTATGCGCGTGCTGGGCGTCGAAAGGAAGCCCTTCACCTGGTTGATGAGTTGAAACGGCGGCAGCAGACAAGCTACGTTGCCGCCGCCCCCTTTGTGAACGCTTATTTGGGACTCGGGGACAACGAACAGGCACTTGCCTGGCTCGAGCGGGCCTACCAGGAGCGGTCAAACATTCTGCAATTGGTGAAAGTCTTCCCCTACTTTGATCCCTTGCGCGGCGACCCGCGTTTTGTGGATCTGGTCCACCGCGTTGGGCTTGACCAGCCTCGATAGCACCTTTCCGAAGGCAACGAAACTCAGCCTGACACTCCTAAAGCCTCAGAGCAGCACAAACATTGAAGATCATCCGCTCGCGGTCTAAAACCGGATCTGCGCTTTCAGTTGGATCATGCGGGGGGAAACATCGCCTCCCAGACCAGATCCCAGGATTCCGGTCGGCGGCATCTCCATCGTCGATACCTCTCCGAACGATGAGTCCGAGCTGTAGTTGTCGGGTGGGCCGAAGTTTGGGTGATTGAAAAAATTAAAGAATTGGACACCAATGCCAAGCAGCACCTTATCGCCGACGAGGCTCGTTTTCTTCATGACCGTAAAGTCAGTATTAAAATAGCTCGGATAGCGAAAACGGTTGCGTCCTTGCCCAAAGGAAACGACAGAGCCCGAACAGGGCCCCTGTGTGCCTGGCATGTTCCCGGTGTTGAATCCGGTTTCGCAACCCGTCTGGACAAACAGTGCGGCCGGATTCGGTGCTTCTGAACCGTCGGCCAGCGTAATCAACTGAGGAGGCCAACAAGGATGCGGAAATGGTGGGACTACGGCTCCCGCTCCGCAGGAATGGGACCCGCTGAGTGGGGCGACTGGCACAGAGTAGATTGTCCCATAGAAATTGTTCCGAGCCAGGTTACCGGATTCTGCGAGATCGATCACCGTGTAAGGAAATCCGGTTCGGGCGAAAATCGTTCCCGCGACCTGCCATCCCTTCACGAGGAAATCGGGGCCGCGGCCGTGGAGCATGGTTTTGACCGGGAGTTGCCACACATAGTTTGCATTCAGGGAGTGACGAACGTCGTAATCTGCCGGTCCGTAACTGCCTCGCAAATTAAAGGGGTCTTGGGGGAAATCGGAACTGCCTGCCGTGAATTCGGCCAGGCCGCCGTTGGAAACTTCATCCAGAGCATGCCCGTAGGTGTAGTTTGCCTGGAATAGACCATTGCCGAATCCAGCAAACTTTTTCCGAAAGGAAACAACCACGCCGTTGTAGTTCGAGATTCCGGGTGTGGCATATTCAGTGACACCGCTGAAACGAGAATCGGCACAGGGCGGAACGGGCGGGCTCGCACAGACTGTGGCCGGAAACGGACCCCATCCGTAAGCATTGGCTGAGGGATTTTGCACGAACTCATGAATTCCGTGATTTCCGTAGTATCCGAGAGTCACGGAAGTGTGGGTACCAAACGTCTGCTGCACTTCCAGGCTCCACTTCTGATACTGGGGCGTACCTGGATGATTCGTCGCAATGATAAGGCTGGGAGGGAAGAAGCGAAGAGGATCCGACGCTTCGATCTCAGCAAGGTTGTCGCCAGCTGCAAACCCCTCGACAAAGGCTGCATTGGAGGCTGCGGCTACCTTAAAAAGGCTGTTGGTTTCTGCCGGAGCGAGATTGTAGGCGCCAGATACTGACACATGGTTAACGAGCGGTGGATTCTGAGAGAGATAGGTCGCGAACCCGCCGGTTAGCTCATAAAACAAGCCGAGCCCGCCACGCACCACGGTGTTGTGGGAAACTCCCCGCGGTTGCCAGGCGACGCTGAATCGCGGCGCCCAGAGAACGGCATCCCTGTGAAGAAACGCTTGCCTGCGTTTCGAGATCGCCTGATTGTAAGGCTGCGCGGGATCGTGACTGATCGACTCAAACGACCCAGATAAAGCGGCATAGCAATCGTGGGGGCAGACCGGGTTTGATTCATGTTCCGCCCGCAGGACGAGTGTAAGGGTGAGGTTCGATTCTGCGTGCCACTCGTCCTGCGCATAGCCTGCAAGAGTGTAGGAAGCGAAGCGCTGCACGAACTGCGTGGGAAACGATTGACGCAAGCGTGTGAAATCAGTCTGTGCCGTAGCTGGGTCCACGCCTCCGGAATAAAATGCGTCGATGGTTTGTGGAACGACGTCTCCTACGGCGTTCTGCGTATAGGCTGAGTTGCTCAGATAGGCTCGCAGGAAATCTCCACCGAATCCGAACTTGTGTTTGCCCCGAATCTTGAGGAAATCATCGGCAATCTCGTATTGCGTCAGCCCTCGGCCGATGGGATAGCCGTAGACGTAGTCAAATCCTCCCAGCTGCGTGAATGGCCCACCGGCGTCAGACCAATCTAGTGTGGTCGGAAAAGCAGCCAGGGTTTGCGCCGGGTTGACTACGCTCGTCACCCCATCTTGGTAAGTACCCGCCAATAGGAACTGGTTCGCGGCGGTTGTTCCAAATGTGTGAGTTTCGTTCAACTGGGCTTGCCACCACGGCCCGGAGTAATGGACGTTGAAAAGCGGGCTTACGGGGTCGAGGACGATGGGTTGACGGCCATTGTCGTATTGGAGAAGGAAGAAAGCACGATCGCTGGTCCGGATGTTCCAATCGATGCGGCCAGACACAAGGGATTCACTGGTCGGCTGCCCAATTGTTTCCTGAAAATGGATTGCGCACGGAAGATTCACACCGAGTTGCCCTTGCGCGGTCTGCGGACCGATGAACACGCCACTCGGGCTGGTGTCGATACAGCCGAGAGGATCGGAGAAGCTCCCCGGAGTAGCTGCAGCTATTCCAGGGGTTTCGTTATACAAACTGAACATTTGCTTGTAGAAAGCATCGGAAGCGGACGCAGAGCCAAAGATAGAATCGATATTCGCGATGTTTGCCGCCTCGAATTGCGGGCTGGGGAGGACAACCTGAACAGGAGAAGGCAGCAAGACTCGCAAGCCTTCGGCATCAAAAAAGAAGAACAGCCTGTTTTTCTGGATCGGCCCTCCCACAGAACCCGCCCACTGATTGGCGATATCGAAGGGACGAGGATTGCCGAATGCTTTGGTGATCCAGTCGGTAGCGTTCAACACGCTCCCATTCCAAAAGTACTCGGCGTTTCCGTGGAAGTCGTTCCCTCCGGACTTTGTGACGTAGTTCACAAACGAGCCTGGGGCATCTCCAAAATGTCCCGAGTAGCCATTACTTACCACTGTGGCTTCCTGAATCTGGTTCTGCCCCAGAAGCATACCCGTAGCGCTAGTGAAGCTAAGATGACCTAAGTCGTCGTTCATGCCATTCACGGTGAAGAAATTTGAGGTGCCCGGCATCCCCAGGATTGAAAAGTTCCCGCCCCCGCCTCCAGTGCGCGCATTGTCGGTGGCCATGATTGCGCCGGGAGCGGTCTGGGCGATGTAGGTGAGGTCGTTCCCGGGATTGGGTAATTCCGAGATCTGCGTCTGGCTCATGGTGCTCGAGACGTCACCGTTGTCTGCCTGAACGAGCGGAGCTTCCGCGGTCACAAAGAGCTCCGTTTTTGCTTTCGCAATCTGCAGCGTGATGTTGACTGTGACTGGCGTCTCTAACAATACAGTCACGCTCCGGCTTTCCTGGCGAAAGCGGTCGTGTACGACGGTTAGCGCGTATTGGCTGGGAGAAAGAAAGAAGAAGCGGTATACACCATCGCGGTCCGTTTGAGTGGATTCTGTCGTGCCCTTGTTGACGTCCCTGATCTCGACATCCGCATTCGGCACAACCGCACCGCTCTGATCAGTAACGACGCCGGTCACTGCGCCGGAAGTGCTTGTTTGAGCATTCAGGCTATTTAGAACGAACGTAGTGAGGAAGATTCCAACAAGAAGCGATAGCGAGATCGGACGCAAACTCATCGAACCGCCCCCAGGATTCGACTACACAAGGCCCCAGATCAGTCCGGGAAACATGATAGCCCTAATGCTCACGGAATTCCCTCTCGATCTTGAAGACGTCACTGTCACGCCTGATTTCGACCTCAAGTCGACTGCAGTAGTCATGCGGCACAATTCGGCCGATGCACTTTGAGAGCTGCTCCTTAGTCGGCTGTTTCGGCAAGACGCGCGCTTCTGCACGGATACGTGTTATGCGCCCACAGCGTCGGGCGGTGTAACTACGCCCAACACAACACCGCGACACCCTCGGAACGGCGACGGTAGATGTCGCTAGGACGTGCTCGTTCTGATGCTGTCGCCCGAAAGTTTGTTCGGGGCGCGTCACGGTGACTTGTGCAGCATGGCTATCGCGTCCAAAAGCACTCGAACTGTTTAACAGCGAAAGTTGTACTCCCTCTGTGAGGTCGGCTTCGCCATTTCTGGGATCCTCTAAAAGAGACTGGATCGCGCCTAGTCGCCGATTACCCTCGATAACCACATATCTATCCCCGCCTAAAGGCGTCACTACCAACCGGTCGACAGTAAGGAATCCGATGGTCCGAATGGAATCTTTCAACTGTGAAACCTCAAAACGATCATCCACGTTTAATAGTAAGAGCCAGCACAAAACTCGCTTGCAGCGGTTGATCTGAAGGGATTCGATGTCTCGAGCAAGTACGCGTGACCTGACCGACGCGCAATGGGAGACCCTGGACAAACTCACTCCGGAACCGCCGCGCCGCAAAGACCGACGCGGACGGCCTTGGAAGAACCGGCGTGCGGTCTTGAATGGCATTTTGTGAGTGTTACAGACGGGTGCTCCCTGGGCGGATGTTCCGGATCGCTACCCGTCATAACAGGCCTGCCATCCGCAGATTTCAGCAACGGGTTCCTTCTGAAATGATGAGAGGAGTTCTGGAAGCCTTGCCATCGAACTAAGGGTCCGAGGGGGCTTGGATGTAGAAGAAGACTTCATCGATGGGAGCTTTGCTCCAGCGAAAAAAGGGGATTGAAAGTCGGAAAAACCAAGCGTGGCAAGGGGACGAAGATTACATGCAAGGTCCTATTTAGCGGCGAGCTTCAGCAACGGCCCCTATCGCGTTCACTTCCAAGGTCGGTGGTTTCCGGCTCGAATGGGGTTTGGGCGTAACCGTGATCTGCACGTTATGGTCGAGTAAAAGCAAAAAGCCAACAAGCCGCTCGATGGAGAAATCAGTGAGCCGGCCCCGCTTCAAGGCGGAGATCTTGGGTTGGTCCACACCTAGCACCTTCCCGGCTCGTACTTGTGTCAGTTTGCGAGCTTCGATGATGTCAACGATCCGGTGAGCCAAATCAGCCTTCGCACGTGCCTCTTGGGGATTGACAACACTCAGATCAGCGTAGACGTTTCCACTGCCTTCCACGTACCCATGCTTCCTCATAGTGAGTCACCCCTGTTTGGCGTACTTCATATGGTTCGCCTTAAGTTCTTCCGGCGCGCTTCTCTAGTTCCACCACTTGCGCCAGCCGCCTCTCCACGAGTTCCATATCATGCTTCGGCGTCGCCTCATGTTTCGACTCTAGAATATGCTAGTTGTGGCATACTGTCAAGGATGATAACCGTGGCGAGGGACCGACAAACCAAGGGTGGGTGACATTTAGCTTTTTGTTTGTTTCCGCTACTGCCGCGGATTATTTGGATGATTTTGGCCCAGTCTAGACGTGTGTCAAGGCTGCCGAAGGCACCGTGCTAGCGGCTGCGGCCTTGACACACGTCTAGACTGGGCTATGCTCCCATCATCCGGGGCAGGTGAGTACTACATACTGGTTCCCATCGGCCCTTTGTCCCTGCATTCGCCCGATTTCTGCTGCGGTGAGATAGACTGCCCTGGCGTCTTCGTCGGCCAAGGTGAGGTCTGCTATCACTTAGTTACTTGCGGAAGCAGTTGCCAACTTAATTGCGAGCTGGTGCTTCGCGTCGCTGATTTGGTCGAGCAGTTTGTCGAATGCCTCCGGCGTGAGTCTCTGGCCCGCGGCCAGAGGCCGCAGTACGTTTACCAGGAGCAACCGGACTCCGAGAATTTCAGCCAGCGATGGATCGCCGGCCGATCCTCCATTCACCTTCTGGAGGATCACATCGCGTATCCATTCACCGCGTGCAAGTCCCTTCGACCTGGCGAACTCAGTGACTCTCCCCCGCTCCTCTTTCGTTAGCTTCACGGTCACGGGGAACACGCGATTAAGAGTGCAATCGCTGTCAGAGCGCGCGTTTCTCTTGCCTTTCGAAATTGCCATAGTCCCCTCGCAGTTCAGAGGTGCACCCAAGTGCACTGGAAATCGCTATGTCTTTGAAACCGCCGAAAGTGCACCGTGGTGCACTTGGACGACCCTCGAAGGGGTGGAGTGTCAAAATTCTTCCGGTGCGAAGCACCGATGGCGCACGACCACGAAATCGAACGTGGGATCACGTCGTCGCCGCACACACAGAAGGCGTGGACTCCACCCCGGCTATCAGCTTCTTTGGTTAGACCATTTCCGTGCACAAGCTCATGCAGAACCCACGCCCAATCGTGTTCGGAATTCGTGTACTTGCAGAGATGTTGTCGCGATGGGATTGCGCGGGACGAACGCATGGCGTTCGTTGCTGAAATCTCCAACCAAAAGTCATCGGGATTCCAAGTGGAATCGCTTAGCAAGTTGGCGACGATTTTCGTCTCGTTCTGTGTTCTAAGTTGCCGCATGTTGCTCCTCGAAAACCGAAAAGATCAGAGAGCTTTTCATGTCGGCCCCATATCCACAATCCCGAGCACCTCGCGGTGGATGCGGCGGCCCGACCGCCGCTCGATTGGATGACAGGGTCAACTGATTCTCCGATTTCTGCTTTCGTGTCGCAGAAGGTGGTCTAGGCGTGCCTTGCGCATGCCCAGATTGGCGAAACGGGAGGCTTTCCCCGCAAGGTTGACTAGTTCGTCGCTGGCGAACCCGCATGCCCGGTTGAAGCATTCGAGTAGCGTCCTGGTCATCGCAATCTCGCACACTACGCCATTTTGGGGCAAAACTATCCTCACTTCAGTTAGGAAAGTCCAATGAATTTTCGGCGGCCAGCTATTCCACGGAGGAATAGCCAGGCAAAAACGGAGTGGTCCGGTCGGCGCATCATTGTCGACAGAATGAGAAGGTCGATAAACGACTCACGGTAAAGGACAAAGCCATAGTTGTTTCTAGATCTTTCAGATTACTGCATACACCGCACGATCAGTTCTCAGCAAATGTGGCTTTCCGTTGTTTGCCATCAAGAGATATCCGCGTGTTGCTATTCGCCTGTTTCAGGGCCTCTGAAACGCAACGTCGCAATCCGTCTGATGCCCGATATTCCCAGCGGGAATATCTAGCGGACGAAAAGTCATTGGACAGGGCAACAAGAATGAGCCATGTTCAGTATTTCGTGCGAATACTTTTCACGTTTGGCCACCCTTGGACACCGCGATCACCACCGACGGAGAGATGCAGAGGAAAGCGCCACAGCCTTCTGAAAGACCTGTGTGCGCGAAGGCTGCCGCGGAGTTTCTGCAGATGCACGTGAGGAGCGTCACGCGTCTGGCAGGGGTCGGACACATTCCCGGCCATCCCATCGGATACGGACAACGTAAGAAATGGCTCTTCTACATCTCGGAACTGGACGAATGGTTGCGGGCTCAGATATGCTCCGACTCATCCCGGCGTCGTCAAGGCAAGGGAGGACAAGTTGCCTAGACGAAACCGTTATCAGTTCGGAAGTCTCGAACTTCGCAAAAGGACCAAGGGCCCGCACGTATGGCTATTCCGCTATTGGGACCGGCAGAATCCATCAACGACACGACCCTCGATAACTCTGGGTACGATCGGGGATTATCCGACCCAGGCGGATGCCAGACGAGCAGCCGAAGGTCTGAGGTTGGAAATCAACAATGGCTTGCCGGTGCGCGAGGCTGTTACTTTTCAAGGTCTGATCGATCGCTACATCAGCGAAGAGATCGTGAGGGGCGACCTTGCGCACACAACCAGAGAACCCGATCTAAATCGCATCAACAAACACATTTCTCCGAAGTGGGGCAGTCACCTGCTACGGGAAGTCAAACCGTATCCTGTTCAGGATTGGCTCCGACAATTGCCGATGGCCCCAAAGACCAGAGGCCATATTCGGAGTCTCATGTACCGCCTCTTCGAGAAGGCGATGCTCTGGGAACTGATTCCGTTGGAGCGCAACCCCATGGGCTTAGTCGAACTCAAAGGGGTCAGCAAGCGTCTAAGACCTCCTCGCATTTTGACCGAAGAGGAGTTTGGATCTCTGCTCGATCAACTGGACCATCCCTATCGCGGCATGGTTCTTTTGGCGGGCTGCACTGGCCTTCGTATCAGCGAGGTGATGGGCCTGCGCTGGAGTCTGATCGACTTCGAAACCCTGGTCATGGAAATCAGAGAAGGTTTTGCTCGCAGCCAGGTGACGAAGCTGAAGTCAGAGTGCTCCCAGGACCAATTGCCTCTGGACCCGGACGTCGCGACCATTTTGCTCGAATGGAAGCGATTGTGTCCGGCTACGGAAGGAAACTGGGTGTTTCCCAGCCCACGGACAAACAAACCCTACGATTCTGGCTCGCTGCGGAAGAAAGTGCTCAAGGCCGCTGCTTTGCGAGCCAAGATTCAGGGACGGATCGGCTGGCACACGTTTCGCCACAGCTACCGCGCTTGGCTCGACGAGACTGGTGCGCCGCTCGGTGTACAACAGAAACTCATGCGCCACGCCAACATCTCGACCACAATGAACGTCTATGGTGGAGCCTTCATGGAATCGAAGCGCAAAGCCAACACATCCGTTGTGCAGCGCGTGTTGGTTCAAGACCGCAGCAAATAGCAAAAGGCCGTCACTTGGACGGCCTCTGCTCAGGTGCTCCAATCCGTATTGGACCATTTCAGACCACAATCGAAAATCCAGATTCCTCGTAACTCTATGATTGCGTTGGTTGCGGGGGGTGGATTTGAACCACCGACCTTTGGGTTATGAGCCCAACGAGCTACCAGACTGCTCCACCCCGCAGAAAAATCATATCAGTGTGGCGGAGCAGGGTCAAACTGGCTGGCGCTCTCGACTCAGCGGTTCACCTTTTTTCGCTCGCAGGCATCCACGATCTTCTTCGGATCGATGGCATCCCGGTCAATCTGCTCTTCCAAAATCTTTCCGTCCTTGCCGATCAGGAAGTTGACACGGCGCGCCGCTTTGTATTTGTCGACGTAGATTCCGTACTGGCGAGTAACGTCTCCACCCCAGTCACTCAGCAGCGGGAAGGTGACGCCGATTTGGTTGGCGAAGGCCTTATTGGCGAAAGGGCTGTCCATGCTCACACCCAGAACCTGGGTGTCGGCGGCTTCCAGCTGCTTGAGATTCTGCTGGAAGGCCTTCATTTGCGCGGTTCAACCACCGGTGAAGGCAAAGATGTAGAAGGCCAGAACGACGTTGCTCTTGTCGCGAAACTGGCTTAGGGAAACTTCTTTTAAGTCGCTACCATCGAAGTAGTTCAGCTTGAAGTCGGGAGCGACGTCTCCGACTTTTAGTTTCATGGGCACCGGCTCGGGCTTGTTACCCTGAGCCTTGTTTTCCTGAGCTAGAATCTGCGGGCAGACCATCGCAGCGGCTAGTAGCCAGACTCTCAATGTGGTCGAAGCACTCTTTCGTCTCATCGAAACTCCTTCGGAGAAACTTCTAAAAGCATAGCTTGCGGACAAGGACAGCGTAAAGCGTCGCACACTTGTGCGATGACACGGTCAAGGCGCTTCTGCGGTCCCTCATGGCTGCGTACAATGAATTCTTACAATGATTGCCGGTCCTTGATCGCATCGGATGAGTCTTAAAACCCTAAACGACATCTTGCCGGCTGTCTGCAGGAACCACCGCGACCGCGTCATGCTGCAAAGAGGAGCGCTGGGTTGGGTGCCGATCTCTTCCACGGAGATTTACCGTGGCGTCCTAGGTGTGGCTCGCGCGCTTCAATCCTGGGGTCTTGGCAAAGGCGATCGCATCGCCATCCTCAGCGAAAATCGCCCTGAGTGGACGATCACTGATTTCGCGGCGCTTGCTCTGGGCGCGGTCACAGTTCCGGTTTATGCCACGCAGACGCCGGAGCAGACCACGTTCCTTCTCAACGATTCCGGAGCGCGCGTCATCGCGGTTTCGACCAAGAACCAGTTGGAAAAAGTGCTGACCATTCAGCGGCACACGCCGGTGGAGCGAATCCTGGTGATGGACGGGGTCGAAACTCCACACGCAGTCCACATGCAGGGACTGATGCTGCAAGGGCCGACCGAATTCGATCCGGAGTTCGATGCCCGCGCGCGGTCGATTGCTCCCGCTGATTTGGCGACAATCATTTACACCTCAGGCACCACCGGAACTCCAAAAGGAGCGATGCTGACCCACGGGAACATGGCGTCGAATGTCGCATGTTCGATGGAGGCGTTCGGCTTCGGGACAAAAGAAGAGGTGAGCGTATCGTTTCTGCCACTTTCCCATGTAACGGCGCGGCATGTGGACTTCGCACTGCTCTACCGCGGGGTGGTGCTCGCGTATTGTCCTGACATTGCAAAACTGGCCCAGACTCTGAAAGAAGTACAACCCAATATCTTTGTCGGCGTGCCGCGAGTGTACGAAAAGATTCGCCAGCAGGTGATCGCTAGATCCGCCGGCTTTCCAAAAAACGCGGCCTATCGCTGGGCGCTTTCGGTGGGACGCGCTCACCGCGCCGACACTCTGGCCGGAATCACGCCGCCCGCGCTCTCTTGGAAAATGAAAATCGCCGACCGGCTCGTCTTTTCCAGAGTGCGAGCTGGCATGGGTGGGAAGGCGGAGGAGTTCATCTCCGGAGGCGCACCGCTGGGCCGCGAATTGGCGGAGTGGTACGCCGACATCGGCATTCCTATCCACGAGGGTTACGGGCTGACAGAGACTTCACCGGTGATCGCGGTGAACACACCTGCTGTCCACAAACTGGGGACGGTCGGAAGACCACTGGCAAACGTTGAAGTGCGGATTGCCGACGACGGCGAGGTGCTGGTGCGCGGACCCTCGGTATTCAAGGGCTATTGGCATAGTCCGGAGGAGACGCAGGCGGCGTTTGTGGACGACTGGTTCAAGACGGGCGATATCGGGCAGCTCGACAGTGACGGTTTCCTTTCGATCACCGATCGCAAGAAGGATCTGATCAAGACTTCCGGCGGGAAGTTCATCGCGCCACAACCGATCGAGAATTCGCTGAAGCTGAACCCGCTGATTGGTACCGCGGTCGTGTTCGGTGACCGGCGGAAGTTTCCCGCCGTGCTGATCGCACCGCATTTCCCTGCCCTGGAAGATTGGGCGCGGGCGAACCAGGTGGAATTTGTCTCACGAGAAGAACTGGTCTCGAACGCCAAGGTGCAGGCTCTGTATGAAGGCGTCATCGAGGACCTGAATCAGAACCTGGCACGCTTCGAAAAATTGAAACGTGTGCTGCTGGTGCCAGAAGAGCTCTCGGCCGAGGATGGAACCCTGACGCATACTTTAAAAGTGCGGCGACGGGGAATTGAAGAGCGGTACCGAACGCTGATTGATGAAATGTACGCGAAGGCGGAGATGGCCGGAGGTTGAGCAGTTGAGAGCCTGGCGCCCCCCGCCCGGCTAGACCGCGCTCAGGATAAAACGCGCGAGACGCCCGTCGCTCCACGATCTGGTTCCCAGCTAACTTCCGCCGTACAATAAAAGGCATGACGGACTCATTGATTATCGCTGGCAGGCAATTCCGTTCCCGCTTGATTGTCGGGACCGGTAAATACAAATCTTTTCAGGAAACCGCCCGCGCGCTTGAGGCCAGCGGCGCCGATATGGTGACCGTGGCCGTACGCCGCGTGAATCTTGATCGCAGCAAGGAATCGCTGCTCGATTACATCGATCCCAATAAATATTTTCTTCTGCCGAATACCGCCGGCTGTTATGCCGCCGACGACACAATTCGCACCGCTCGGCTGGCGCGCGAGGTTGGACTCTCGGATTGGATCAAGCTGGAAGTGATTGGCGACCAAGCCACGCTCTATCCGGATGTCCAAGCGACGCTCGAGGCCACAGGAGTACTGGCGAAAGAAGGATTCACGGTGCTGGCCTATACTTCTGACGACATCGTGTTCGCCAAACGGTTGGTGGATGCGGGTGCTTCGGCGGTAATGCCTTTGGGCGCGCCGATTGGCAGCGGACTGGGTATTCAAAACGCCGCCAACCTGCGAATCCTGCGCGAGCTGATCACGGGAGTTCCGTTGATTGTGGACGCGGGCGTGGGCACAGCTTCCGACGCGGCCATTGCCATGGAACTTGGCTACGACGCGGTCCTGATGAACACCGGCATCGCCGACGCTCAGGAACCGGTGCTGATGGCGGAAGCGATGAAGCACGCAGTATTGGCCGGACGACAGGCCTACAGGGCGGGACGAGTGCCACGGAAGCTTTATGCGACTGCCAGTTCCCCGCTGGAAGACGTCGTGAGATAGAGGCCAGTGCAGCCACCCACAAAAAGCATTGTCATCCTGAGCGAAGCGAAGGACCTATGTATCGGGGCGCATCAAACGCATAGGTCCTTCGCTTCGCTCAGGATGACAGAGTTTATTTACGTTGCAACCTAGAGCATCTTGACGCTATCGACGTGGATCTTGTCCCCGTCGATGTGCCCGGTCACCGCAACGTGATGTCCATAGTGATCTTTAAGGGAATCGGGATTGTCGACCATCAGGACTTTTTGGTCTTTGTCGGTAACCACCACCGCGCTGGCGCCGGCTCCAATGCACTTCTTTGTGCAAGCCTCGGCGCCCGCGTTGGCTCCCTTGACTCCACACTTCGAGTCGCTGACCCAGCCATTCACGGTCTGGGCATCGCTGGCAAATGACACCGAGGCAACCAGCACTATCAGTACGCCAGCTAGTAACAACAAGAGAAGTTTCCGCATGTCACCCTCCTTAGATTGGTTCCCACACGTGATGCGATATCTGAACTTTATCACAGAAGGAGCAAAGGCTGGACTGCGAAGAATTCTCTCAACCAGCATCCCTTCTGTCGTTTCAACCCTAGCCCTTACCGCTCGTTCTTGGCCCGCCCGGTAGCTGGCTTCTGCGGAGGATCGGGAGCAACGTACACAACTTCTCCACGCCGCGTGTAGTGCAGCTGTTCGCGGGCTTCCTTCTCGATGGCAGCCGGATCGGACTTGAGCGATTTGATCTGGTCGACGTACTGACCGTTTTCCTTCTGCAGGCGCTCGACCTCATTCTGAAGTGATTGCAACTCGGCGCGCTTTTGGCGATAAACCACCATGCCGTTCGCTCCGAACATTGTGTGCAGCAGTACTCCTGCGATCAGAAGGACGGCAGCTGCGGTTCCCAGACGACGCCACTCCACAGCGAGCCATGACCACACTGGGCGCGTGCGTTCAACCCAACGCGCCGCAGCAGCCTCTGCCCTCGGAGCCTGATCCTTGGCCTGATCCTTGACCTGAGCGACGGCCTGACCCATCGCCTGACCAAACGCCGCGCGCAGGCCGTCCTCCCCAGGTGGCAGGATACGCATTCTCGGTTGTGGTCCTAGTCGAAGATCCATGCTTTGGCTGCCCCACTCAACTTCGCAAGCTCTTCCTTGCTGTGCGCTTCGCTATACACGCGCACCATCGGCTCCGTGCCCGAGAGCCGGTAGCATACCCACGATCCGTCCGCGAGCACAAGTTTGAGTCCGTCGGTTCTCACCACGCTGGCAACTTTGATGCCATGCAACTCGTTCGGATCGCGACGTAACTTATCAGTAAACTTCTGTTTTACTTCCGGCGTCAAGCGGAAGTTTTCCCGCAACGGATAGAAGGAACCAACTTCGGCAAATAGGTCACCCAGTTGTTTGCCGAGCGAAGCGCCACGGCGAGCGACCATCTCGCAGCACAGCAGGCCGGCGAGCACACCGTCTTTTTCCGGCACGTGCTTGCGAATGGAGAGGCTGGCGCTTTCTTCACCGCCGATCAGGATCTTGTCTTGCTTGATGAGTTCACCAATATTTTTGAACCCCACCGGAGTCTCGTAGAGTTCGATCTTGTGTTTTTCGGCCAGTGCATTGATGAGATTAGTGGTAGCAACGGATTTCCCGACTCCGTTCCCCCAGCCGCGAGTCTCGACCAGGTAGTCAAACAGCAGAGCGATGATGTAGTTAGGCTGAAGGTACGCGCCGTCCTCGTCAACGATCCCGACGCGATCGGCATCGCCATCGGTCGCAATGCCAATTCCCGCGCCCATTTCGCGCATCTTGCAACGCAGGTCTTCGAGCAGGTGATCGTCGGGCTCTGGGGCGTGGCCTCCGAAGAGCACATCGCGCGTGTCGTGGACGGTAGCCACGGTCACGCCCGCCTCGCGCAGGCACGCGTCAGAATAGCCGCGGGCAGAACCCCACATCGGATCAAAGGCAATCTTGACGCCAGCTTTCTTGATGACGTCGAGATCGACGATCTCCCGTCAGTCGCGAGAGATACATGCGGCGCGGGTCGATAGATTGAGGTTGAGATTGGGATTGGGATGGGGACAGAGATTGAGTCTGCGCGTCAGCTCCTCTCGCGCGCGGCTTCCCGTCAAAGGCTGCGATCTCGCGCTCGATAGCCTGCGTGACTTCGGGAAGCGCAGGCGCGCCCTCAGGCGTCGAGAACTTGATGCCGTTGTATTCCGGCGGATTATGCGAAGCCGTAAATTTGATCGCGCCGTCGGCCTTCGACTGAATCACAGCGTAGGAAATGGCGGGTGTGGGCGCGGGCTCAGCGATGACTAGCGGCGTTATTCCGTAGCTGGACAAGATGTCAGCCGCCGTGGCGCAGAAACTCTCGCCGAGGAAGCGCGGATCGCGTCCGACAATGACTTTCGGTCGACTCGACTTCTGTGACGACACGTAGCGTGCGATGCCATACACGGCCCGTTCGACATTGGCGAACGTGAACTCTTCGGCCATCACGGCCCGCCATCCAGTGCCAAACTTGATTTGCGTTGCCATCGGCTTGCCTCGTATCCTTCGAGAAGCTTGGATGCATAATTTTATATGACCGACCAAAGGCTCGTTCTCACCACCTGCGGTTCGCTCGAAGAAGCCCGAAGCATCGCCCTCACGCTGGTTGAACGGCAACTGGCAGCCTGTGTCAACATCGCTCCTCAGATTGAATCCGTATATCGTTGGCAAGGCAAGATCGAGACGGCAGCCGAGTGCCTGCTCGTAATCAAGACGACGCTGGATGCCTTCGATCGCCTGCGCG
Organism: Terriglobales bacterium; assembly: GCA_036521955.1. Taxonomy (GTDB): domain Bacteria; phylum Acidobacteriota; class Terriglobia; order Terriglobales; family Acidobacteriaceae; genus Acidiflorens. Next base: position 92,847 of record DATDGS010000049.1, on the reverse strand, counting down.
ATGCCCTGAGTGCGCTGCATTCCTACGAACTTCCAGAGTGCATCGAGATTGCAATTGAAGATGGGAGCGCGGCGTACCTGGAGTGGATTCGGGAGTCCGTGCGTTGAGCACGCCCGGTTCGTACATCTCCGTGTTCTTTGATGAAGGGTGACGAATGATGGGAAAAAGGGAGCCCCTGACATTCAAGCAAAAGGTGTTGTGCGTCACATTGATATTCCTCCTGAATGCACCCGTAAGTATCTTCATATTTTGGTATTCTGACCGATTTTCTCTTAGACAGGTGGGCGTGGTGGGCAGCTGAATCTCGCCCTGGGAGTTCCCTTGCTCGCATTGATTATCGAAAAATGGATTCGCAAGCTGAAATGAAGAAGGACGAAGATAGTGCGACGGCGTTAGGACAACCGGAACGCGCTAGATCGCGGCCAGCGCCTGCTCAAGATCAGCGAAGATATCGTCCACATCTTCGATACCGACGGATATCCGCACCAATCCGTCGGTGATGCCGATTTTACGACGGCCCTCTTCGCCAACTGCAGCATGCGTCATGGTCGCGGGATGCGAAATCAGCGTTTCGACCCCGCCCAGCGATTCAGCCAGCGAACACACGCGCACCCGGCGAAGCATCTTGTTGGCATTCGCGAGCGACCCCGTTTCGAAGGCGATCATCGATCCGAAGCCGGACATCTGCCGCTTGGCGAGTTCGTGCTGCGGATGATCCGGTAATCCGGGATAAAAAACCTTCTCCACCTTCTTGTGTTTCGAGAGATAGTCGGCGATCTCGCGACCGTTGCGGTCGTGCTGCAACATGCGTAGCGCAAGCGTCTTGACGCCGCGCAAAATCAGCCAGCACTCGAACGGCGAGAGGATGGCGCCCGAGCATTTTTGAAGAAAAGCAAGTTTCTCGGCCTGCTCAGGTTTGATGCAGACGACGACACCGCCCAGCCCGTCGCTGTGTCCGTTTAGGAATTTCGTGGTGGAGTGGACAACCATGTCGGCGCCAAATTCGATCGGACGCTGAAAATACGGCGACATGAAAGTGTTGTCGACGACAACTTCGACGCCGCGCTGGTGGCTCAGTTCGCTGATGGCGCGGAGGTCGCAAAGTTCCATCAGAGGGTTGGTCGGCGTCTCCAGAAACACCAGCCGCGTGTTCTTCTGCAATGCGCGCGCCACGTTGTTGACGTCCGATGTATCGACGTAGGTGAATGTAAGGCCGAAGTTAGCCAGCACCTGATTAAACAGCCGCGGCGTCCCGCCGTAGAGATTGTGACCGGCAACAACGTGATCTCCGGCTTTGAGCATCGCAGCAACGGCGTTAATGGCCGCCATTCCACTGGCGAAAACACGCGACGCCGTTCCACCTTCAAGCGCTGCCAGGTTCGTCTCCAGCCGGTCGCGCGTCGGATTCGATACCCTCGCGTATTCGTAACCCTTATTCTTGCCGATCTCTTCTTGAACGTAGGTGGAAGTCGGATAAATGGGAACAGCGACTGCCCCGGTGAGCGGATCCGGCTCTTGTCCAGTATGGATAGCGCGGGTTGCGAAGCCCGACGGTTTAGTGGTCAAGTATTCTCCTGGGGAAAGTTTCAGACTTCAGCTCTTACTGTGTGCTGAATGCCGTGTGGTTACACTCCGCCTTCAAAAATCTTCTTCGACAAATATCGCTCGGCCGAGTCGGGAATCAGCGTGACGACGCGCTTCCCTGCCCCGAGCCGCTTGGCAATTTCAACCGCCGCATACACGCTGGCGCCCGCACTCGATCCCCCGAGCACCCCTTCGCAGGCAGCCAGCTCTTTCACCATGCCGAAGGCCTGCTCATCGGTCACCATCATCACTTCGTCGCAAACCGAACGATCAAAATTCCCGGGAATAAAGCTGTTGCCGATCCCTTCCACTTTGTGTGGACCGGGTTTTCCTCCGCCGAGGATCGAGCCTTGAGTTTCCACCGCCACCGCATACACCTTCGCCAGCCGCTCTTTTAAAAAACGGGAGATTCCGGTAAACGTTCCGGCGGTTCCGCAGCCAACAGTGATCGCATCGACGCGGCCCTCCATCTGCTCAAAGATCTCGCGGGCGGTGGTTTCGTAGTGGTAGTCGGTGTTGGCAGGGTTATCAAACTGCGCGGCCATGAAGGCCGACGGGTCGTTTGCCAGCAGGTCCTTCGCGGCCTGAATAGCGCCTTGCATGCCCTCGGCTTCCGGAGTGCGAGTCACCTCGGCGCCGAAGGCCCGCATGATGATGACCTTTTCCTCCGAAAACTTCTCCGGGACAAACAAACGAACCTTGTACCCGCGGGTCACCCCGATCAGAGCGAGCCCGATGCCGGTGTTTCCGGCGGTGGCTTCGATCACCGTGCCACCCGGCCTCAGTTTGCCTTCGCTCTCCGCGCGCTCAATCAAGCCAATGGCGGCACGATCTTTTACGCTGCCGCCGGGATTCAGGTATTCCAGCTTGGCGAAAATATCGGCCGAGCCCGCAGGGGCCAGCCGTTTAATCTGCAGCATCGGCGTTTCTCCAACGAGTTTGGAAATATCGTCGCTAACGCGCAGACGCGAGTTTAAGGTTGTCAACATCACAGTACAGAGTAAGGAACGGCGAGGCGCAGCGTCAATGAAGGGATTCTGTATTCTTGCAATTTGGTAACTTGGTAACCTGGGTTGTGTGGTGACGGGGCGCGGCCTGTCCTGAGAGGAGCCGAAGGGCTCCGTCTCAGCGGGACAAAGCCCCGCTTCCTCACCAGGGATCTACTGCGCCCCAGAAGCCGGCTCCGTTCCAGCGTAATATCCGCTTTTTGTGCGGACGGTGAGTTTGCCGCGGCTATGTGAACGAGCATCCACTTTCACTTGACGATACCCACCCTGGGTTTTCGGCGTCGTCGGTTTGTACCCGATCGTGTACTGGCTGCGAATATCGTGGGCCACGGCGCGGCTGATGGCGTCGACTTCGTCCAGCGTTTGGGGAAAGAACGCGATGCCGCCCGTCCTCTCGGACATGAGCTGCAGCGCACGTTTGGCGTGCTTCGGGTGTTCTTCCTTCTCCAGAATACCAATGGAATAAACGGTTGGTCCGCCCTCGCCCTGCAGTCGCTGCACCGCCTTCTCCAGAGTTTCCTGGCTCTCGTTGTCCTCGCCATCCGTAACTACAAAAATGACTTTCTTTTCGAGCTTCGCATCTGTTTTCAAGTGTCCGGCGGTGGCTGTCACCGCATCGTAAAGTGCCGTTCCACCGCGCGCCTCGATCCTTTCCAGCCCTTCTTTCAACTTCTTGATGTTGGAAGTGAAATCCTGGTCAAGGTAGTACTCGTCGTTGAAGTTGACCACGCACACTTCATCATCTGGATTCGACGAGCGCACCAGATTCAGGGCGGCGGCGTTCACTTTTTGCCGCTTCTCGCGCATCGAACCAGAGTTATCGACGACGATGCACATGGCGACTGGAATGTCTTCATGGCGGAATGAAGTGATCGTCTGGGGATGCCCATCCTCGAAGACGCTGAAATCACCCTTATCGAGGTTGGTGACGATGTGTTGCTTGTCGTCGATGACAGTGGCGTGCAGCACTACTTCTTCGACTTGCTTGCGGAAAACAAAGATGCCATTGTCAGTCGAATCCGGATTCTGGGCAGAGTTCCCGGGAACGCCCGGAGAGGCGCCCGGCGCCGATTGGGGTTTCGCAGGCGCGCGCGATTGCGAACTCGCAGCCGGCGCCGCCGACTGGGCCGTAGCTCCGCCCGGCGCCTGCAGGTCTGAATTGGCTTCATAAATCGGCTTTGTGTAGGGCACGGCTCTAGCCGTGCCATTCAGGCCCAGAAAAAATACAGGCTTTAGCCCCTGACGGCCATGCAGTGGAAAAGCATTCAGGAAACCAGCCCCAGCCAGGAACAGAGTCGTCAGGAGGAAGAAAATCAGTCGGGCAACATTATTCCGTCGGCGCATAGTAACCCGTCTTGGCGTAGACCTTGAGCGGCGGCAATCCTTTTGGCGGCAAGAGCTTCACTTTTATTTTACGCCATTTGCCATCGCGCACGGGATTCTTAGGACGGTATCCGATGACATACTGGTTGCGCAACTCAATGCCAATTTTAGTGGAGACGTCCGCCAGATCGTTTGGGTTATCAATGGTAAAAGCCCGTCCACCGGTCAGTTCAGTGACATCGCTCAACAAGGCAGGCCCGAGCCGCTCTTCTTCCGTCGGGAAGTAATGATCGTAGATGCCGATGGCATAAATGAGAATATCGGCCTCTTTGACCATGGAACGGATCTCGCTTTCCGTATACCGGCTATGATTGTCGCCGCCATCGGAGATGATCAGCAAAGCCTTCTTCGGAAATTTCGCCTGGCGCATCTTGGTGACGCCGAGGTAGATGGCATCAAGCAGCGCCGTGCGTCCCCTGGGAACCGTATAGACGAGCCGCCCCTGAATGTCATCCACCGAATTGGTGAAATCAGCGATCTCCTCCGGCCTGTCGGCGAAGGTGATCATGAAAAATTCGTCTTGCGGATTAGCGGTCTTGAAGAACTCGATGACCGCCTCGCGAGCGCGCTCGATCTTGCTGCTCATGCTGCCGCTCATGTCAAAGATCACGCCGATCGAAACCGGAGCATCCTCGCTGGAAAAAGTCTTGATCTCCTGCTGGTCTTTGCCTTCGAAAAGATTGAAGTTTTCGCGGTCGAGGCCGGTGACGAGCCGGTTTAAGGGATCGGTGATGGTGACCGGCACCAGGACCATGTCCACGTCTACCTTGTACGGCTTGCTGTGGGTCTTGAACGCCGGATCCGTGTCGGGCTCTTTCGGAGCCGCTGGCTGGACGCGCGGCCGAATGTGAACATCCTCAGTTGAAGTCTGGGCGAAAAGCGGGAGCGCGCTGCACACAGCAAACGCCAGAAGTCGAGCGAAGGAGAAGCGAGCCGGGAACTGTTGACCGTACCGCATAGGCCCCACTGAATCCGCGCTTGGGAAGCCGGCAACCCGCATCCCGAAAAGGCGGGCTAAACAAGCTATATGAGCCGCATACTAGCACAATCTTGAAAAAGTGTTGTCATCTTTTCGAACGCCACCCAAAGATTCTGTGCCAATCTGGAAGGCGTTTCCGGCGGTGCGCATCTCTTTTCTCTTCTCCTCTTTTGCTCGTCCGGACAGACCTCAGCCGAACTTCATCCCGAACCTCAGCCGGAACCTCGATCCACGCTTCGGCCCGCGACCAGATCGTCCCTGCTACAATTCTGCCTTCTCCTTATGGCCATTGTCTCCCCATTTCGAGCGTGGCGCTACAACTCCGAGCGCGTGCCCGTCCAGCAGGTTGTGACCCAGCCCTACGACAAGATCACTCCCGCTATGCAGGAGCGCTACTACCAGGCCAGTCCTTATAATTTGGTGCGGATTATTCTCGGAAAACGCCTGGCGGGGGACGGGGATACCGAGAATGTCTATACCCGAGCGGCGGCGTCCTTCCAGAACTGGCGCCAAACCGGCATTTTGCGGCGAGATCCAGAACCTTCGATCTATCGTTATTCCCAGACGTTCAAGCTTCCCGGGCACGCTCCAGGAGGCGTTCCCGGAAACGAGGTGCGAGCCGAGCGGCGGGGCTTCATCGCCCTCGGTCGGATCGAGGAATATTCGGCGGGCCTCGTGTTCCGCCATGAACAGACGCTGGCCAAGCCGAGAGCCGACCGGTTGGACCTGCTGCGTGCTAATCGAGCTCATTTCGGCCAAATTTTCATGCTCTACAGCGGGGCGGGCAAGGTCGATGCCCTGCTCGATTCGGCGGCAACCAGAGACGCAGACATCGACGTCATCGACGAATACAGCGTCGGGCACCGTGTCTGGAAGATCTCTGACCCCTCGGTCATTGCCTCCGTGCAGTTGCACCTGCGCGATCGGAAGCTGATCATCGCCGACGGCCATCATCGCTATGAAACTGCCCTGACCTATCGCAACCAGCGGCGAGCCGAGGCCGAGACGGGATCGGGCCTTCCCATGCCTTACGACTCTGTGATGATGACCTTCGTCGATATGAGCCAGCGCGGCCTGGTCATTCTGCCGACGCACCGGCTCGTCTTCGGCCTGCCATCTTTTTCGGCTGAGCAATTTCAGGCGGAAACCAGGAAATTCTTCAACGTGGAAGAAGTCGATGCCGCAGTCGATGCCGCGCGCGCCACCGCCATTCTGCAGCAGGCAGGGCACGCGGGAACTGCGCTGCTCGCAATCACCGCCGACCGTGCATTTCTGCTACACACGCCAAAGGCCATTGGCACCAGCTTCTTCGGAAACCTTTCGCTGCGCCAGCAAGCGCTGGACGTCGTGCAATTGCACAAGTGCCTGCTGGAGGGCGTTCTAAAGATCTCGGAGGAAGCCATCCGCAATCAGGAAAGCGTTTCATATTGTCGCGAGGCCGCGGAAGGGCTGAGGCAGGTGCGAAATGGAAAGGTCCAGGCTGCGTTTCTGATGAACGCGGTGCGCATGGAACAGGTTCGCGACATCGCTTTCGCCGGCGAGGTGCTGCCCCAGAAGTCCACCGATTTCTACCCCAAGTTGCTAAGCGGGCTCACGATTTATGCGTTGGAGTAGCCAACTGCAGTTCGCAGTTCTCATTTCTCAGTTCCCAGTACCCCGCCTCCCACTGAGGACTCAGAACTGGGAACTGAGAACCAGACTGAGAACCAGAGTTCTGGCAATCCTGCTGGCCACGATCACGCTTCTATCCGCGGCGCCCAACGCGCTGCCCTCCGCGGACGAAAAGCGCATCTCAGTCTATTCTCCGGTTGCGATCTATTCACTCCCGGTTCTGGAGCGTGCGGCCCATGAGTATGTCGGCCTGCTCGAACTTCTGGAGCCGCTCGGCCGCGTAAGCAGCCAGTCTGGCGCGCTGCGCTGGAGGCTGCGCTACAACGCAGTGGATGCCGAGTTTGTTGCGGGAAGGACGCGCGCCAAAATTCGCGGGCGCGATTTTGATCTTCCGGCTCCCTTCCTTATAGAAAACGCGCGCGGACTAGTCCCGATAGGCTCGCTGGGCGCGTTGCTGCCACGTTTTCTCGGAATGGCTGTGAATTTTCACGAAAGCGCGCGCCGGTTATTCGTCGGCGATGTCGCCATACAAACCAGTTTCCGCCTGGACGCGAGCAACCCGGCGCGCCTGCTGCTGAATTTCACCGCTCCCGTGAATCCGACCATCTCCACCGAACCCGGCAAGCTGCGAATGCTGTTCAAGCGAGACCCGGTCGTCTCCCCGGGAAGCCAGTCGATTTCTTTTGACAACAACGTCATCAAGCAAGCCAGCTACTCCGAGAACAACGGTAACGCCGAACTGGACGTGACCGCCACCGAGCCCCTGATGGCCACTTTCAGCAACGATCGAAGGACGATCATCATCTCGGCTGTCCCGCAAACACCCCCCATGCCGAATAGTGCTGAATCGACAAATGCCGGTTCGTCGAATCCTGGATCGCAGAATCCTGGACAACCCAACAACGGATCGCCGAACGCCGTGTCGCCGAACGCCGCGTCGCCGAATACCGGTTCGCCGAATGCTGGATCCGAGAGTCTCGCGCAGTCCTCATCCGCCACCAACATCGCCTCCGGCGATAACGGCGCTCGCGCTGGTGCCAATTCCAACTTTCACCGCCTTCTGGCCGTCGTCGATCCCGCGCACGGCGGCTACGAACGGGGCGCGGCCTTGACCGAGACGCTGGCCGAGAAAGACGTCACCCTGGGATTTGCCCGACTTCTGCGTCACGAACTGGAGATTCGTGGTTTCGCCGTAGTCTTGCTGCGCGATGGCGACATCAGTTTGACGCTGGATCAGCGAGCCGCAGCCGCTAACAGTGTCCGAGCCGGAGTCTACATCAGCCTGCACGCGGACTCGCAAGGCCGCGGCGCGCGCGTCTACACCGCCTTGCTCCCGGTCGAAGGACCGAGCAATGGAGTATTTCATCCCTGGAATGCGGCGCAGGCGCCGGCCTTGCCCGTCAGCCGGATTGTATCGGCGGCAATCCTTGCCGAAATGAAGCAGAGAGAATTCCCGGTGAGAGCATCCTCGGCCTCGTTGCGTCCGATGAACAATGTATCCATGCCCGCAGTCGCGGTGGAACTCGCGCCCGGACCGGCTGGCATCGCCGACTTGACCTCAGCCAATTATCAACAACGAGTAGCGGCGGCGATCGCCGATGCTGTGGCTTCCGTCCGCGACCGCCTGGTAGTGCAACCATGAAGATCACAATCATCATGGGCGCTGCGCGAAAGGCTCATCCGATCATCGGGCCATCGGACCATCGAAAGTCAAAAGCCTTTGACCTTCGATCACCCGATGGCCCGACCACCCGATCACCCGATTCCGTGGTGCAACCGTGATCCCGCGCCATCTTCTAATCGGAGTAGCAGCTCTCCTGCTGCTGGTCGTGTCGATGGGAATCTACCTTCGCCACATGCGGCGACAGGCGCGGGACATCGATTCTCTTGCCGCCGACGCGCTTCCCGTCGCTCCTCCAGCCTCCGGTCCGACCGAAACGGTGACGCTGTATGTGGCCGATGACGCCGCCGGCACGCTCCGAGCGCGCTCGGCACAGATTCCTCTTCCCGGAGGACGTCAACAGCGGGCCGAAGAATTGTTGCGCGCGCTGTTGCGCATCTATCAGCAACCCGGAGCAGCGCATCCGCTGGCTCCCGCCGCGGACATCCGCAGCATCTTCCTGGTCGACCCCGGAGCGGCCGTCATCGATCTGAATGCCGCCTTCGCCGACCTGCACCGCTCCGGCGTTCTCAGCGAGCAGCTCACTGTGAATTCGCTGGTGGAGACGCTGGCCGTCAACGTTCCAGGCATCCAGCGTGTCAACATCGTGGTTGAAGGCAAGACCCGAGAAACGTTAGCTGGCCACGCGGACCTGACCGAAGCACTCGATGTGACGACGATTATTCAGGCCGGCAATCCGTAGAGTCCGAGCAACCGGCGTTCTATTTTTATCCACCAGATGCTCTGGTCGGTATTGCGCCATGCGACGATATAGTTGTCGTCGTTTGTGACGGCCGCCGGAGCTTCACCTACCGCAGTTGGCCCCGGAACCTGCTGTTGGCTGCTAATCATTTGTGCTCCTTTTTCCATCTTGACCGGAACGTCGCGTTTTGCGGGCAACTGACCGTAATTGAGCGGGAGACTGCTTCTGATCTTTGGCGGTGCTCGCCGTTCCGCGTCCCCTGAAGCCACCATCTTTCGGACGGCGTTGCTGTTAACCTGCTTGTGGAAGAAAGCGGAAACCGTGAGCAAAACGCCTCATCGGCCACAAAGAAATCTTCTGTGCCAGCGAGGTGAGGTCACATTTTGTAGAACATGGATAATGGCGTGAACGTTAGCGGTGTCCCGACACGCCCCGGCCGGGTGCGCCACTTTTCCAGGCTTGTTTGAGAAGTGCCCCAGGTCACTGCCGCCCACCCTGAGAGCCACCGTAATGTCTCATCACAATCACCCGGTGCGCAACATCACAGCCTGCCCTCCCGCGCGATGCGACAATAACCTCTGACCGGCAAAGCCGGACAGCCAATACCCTTTGATAAACAGCGCGTTCAGCAGGTGAGAGCGAGCCCATGGAGGGAGAAGTGCCCACCTCACCCAAACCGCCCCAAAAAGGAAATCTAGGCAGGAAATCGAGCTTAAGTTCATATTCATACTTTGAAAATAAGTCCTTTGCTCTCAAATCTTTAGAGGTAATAGTCCCTAACCATGACTAATAAGAACGGGTGGGGGACAGTACAGACGAGATATCATCTCGACAGTAAACATACAAAATGAAGTCGACCCGGAAGAAGAATAAAAACTCTCTCGACCAAACCGCTGGGTGCCCCAAATGTTCTTTCGCGAATGTGTGGGTGCGCAGGCTGGCGGAGAGCTGACGGCTGAAAGCTGCCCTTCCGTGCGCCGGCTGTTAGAATTTTCTTCTCATGATCTTTCGCAGCGATAACCGCACTCCCGAGCAGATTCGTCCCGTTAACATAATCCCCGACTTCATCTCAACCGCCGAGGGTTCGGCGCTGATCGAGATGGGCAACACGCGCGTCATCTGCACCGCTTCGGTCGAGGAGACGGTGCCTCCATTCTTGCGCAATTCGGGCAAGGGATGGATCTCCGGCGAATACGGGATGTTACCGCGCTCTACGCTGACGCGCTCCCCGCGAGAATCGGCCAAGGGACGGCAGAGCGGACGCACCCATGAAATTCAGCGCCTCATCGGACGCTCGTTGCGTGCTGTGGCCGATTTGAAGCGCCTGGGTGAGCGCACCATCTGGATCGATTGCGACGTGATCCAAGCGGACGGAAGCACGCGGACGGCTTCGATCTCCGGAGCATTCGTCGCGCTGGGCCTGGCTCTGCAGCGCCTGATCGACGCGGGAACGCTGACCGCGGCTCCGATCAAGGATTTCGTGGCCGCCATCAGCGTCGGCATAGTGGATGGCGAAGCTCTTCTCGATCTTAACTATGAAGAAGACTCGCGCGCCGACGTCGACATGAACTTCGTCATGACCGCGGGCAACAAAATTGTTGAACTGCAGGCTACCGCCGAGCGCCAGGTGTTCGACGACGTCCAACTCGCAAAAATGATGTCGATGGCGCGCCAGGGCATCCAGTCGCTGATCGCCAAGCAACAAACCGTGCTCGGATCGCTGGCGCTCCGGCAGTGAGCCCCAGAACCTACCACGGAGACACAGAGGCACGGAGAAAACCTTTAAATCTGTAAGAACCTGGGTTTTTCCATCTTTTGAGTTCCTCCGTGGCTCTGTGTCTCCGTGGTGGTTGTGCTGTTGGCAGCGCTCGTAGTTTAGAATTGTGGGTCGCTATTGCACTGATTAGGAGGATTTATGAAACTTTCGCCCGGCAAACTTGCTGGAATGAAGGCTGTATCGAATGAACGCGGCGTGATCGCCGCCGCGGCCATGGACCAGCGCGGCTCACTGCAGAAGTCTCTCGCCAAGGAAAAGGGTTCGGCCGTCTCCGACTCCATGATGGAAGAATTCAAGATTCTGGTGAGCGAGGTGCTGACGCCACACGCTAGCGCTATCCTGCTCGATCCTGAGTGGGGGCTGCCGGCTTCCACGCGGCGCGCAAAAAATGCTGGCCTGCTACTGGCTTATGAAAAAACCGGCTACGACAAGACAGGACCGGGAAGGCTCGGCGATCTTCTCGATCACTGGTCGGCGCGTCGTCTGAAAGAAGCGGGCGCGGACTGCGTCAAGATTCTGCTCTACTACACGCCATTTGATCCGAAGGACATTAACGACAAGAAGCACGCATGGGTCGAGCGGCTGGGCGATGAGTGTCGCGCCAATGACATCCCGTTCTTCTTGGAGTTTGTCACTTACGAAGAAGGCGTGGACGACAAAGGCTTCGACTTCGCCAAGAAGAAACCGAAAGCGGTCATCGGAAGCATGCGCGAATTCACCAAGGACCGCTACGGCGTTGACGTGATGAAGGTCGAAGTCCCGATCAACATGAAATTTGTGGAAGGGACCAAGTCCTATACGGGTGAAAAGGCTTACTCGAAGCAGGAGGCGATTAAATTCTTCCAGGACGCAGCGGCAGTCTCCACCAAGCCGTTTATCTATCTGTCGGCCGGCGTGAGCAATTCCGAGTTCACCGAGTCGCTGGAGCTGGCAGCCGAGTCGGGCGTGAAATTCAACGGCGTGCTCTGCGGACGCGCCACCTGGAAAGAAGGCATCCCCGTCTACGCGAAACAGGGCGCGAATGCGTTCCGGAAGTGGCTGGAAGATGAAGGCGTGAAGAATATTAATAATGTGAACGATCGCCTGAAGGCCGCGACTCCGTGGTACTCGATATACGGAGTGGAACCGGCGCTGGCGCACGCATAGGACAAACCGCTTCTTGAGCAGGGAGGCGGGTCTTCGGACCCGCCTCTGTTTGTTGGCTAAATGCTAAGTGCTAATTGCTACATGCCAGTTCCTGACCGCAAAGCCGCTTTGATCACCGGCGCCTCGTTCGGCATAGGACTGGAACTCGCACGCATCTTCGCGCGCGAAGGCTACAACCTGATTCTCGTCGCACGCAGCGCGGATAGACTTCGGCAGCTCGCATCCGAACTGGAGAAATCATACGGCACACGTTCGCTCATTTTGGCAACCGACCTGACCGAACCAGGAGCTCCCGCGTATTTGCTGGATCGGACCACGCGCGCGGACATTCAGGTGGATGTGCTGGTCAACAACGCGGGATTCGGACAGTACGGCTTTTTTGCCGAAAACGATCTGGAAGAATGTCTGCGCCAGATCCAACTCAACGTGACCGCTCTTACCCACCTGACGCGCCTGTATCTTCCGGCAATGATCGAGCGTAAAAGTGGACGCATTCTGAACGTGGCCTCGGTTGCGGCGTTTCAGCCGGGACCGCTGATGGCTGTCTATTTCGCGACCAAGGCGTATGTGCTCCATTTGTCGGAGGGGCTGTCGAATGAGCTTGAGGGGACAGGCGTCACCGTGACTTGCCTCTGCCCGGGTGCGACGGCGACGGAGTTCCACAAGCGCGCGAATGCCACCGGCCAACGCCTGCTCAGGTTCGGTTCGATGGACGCGCACTCTGTTGCCGAAGACGGTTATGGCGCGTTGATGGCCAGAAAACCCGTGGTGATTTCCGGATTCAAGAATTGGCTGCTGGCACAGTCGGTGCGCTTTTCTCCACGTGGGCTGGTGACGGCGATTGCGAGAAAAATGCAGGAGCAGTAATCATCTCCCGTGAGACGCGGCGAGCCGCGTCTCTACCGTAGGACTGGTTGCGTGGTCTTGCGGCCTTCGAGCGCTGCTTGCACTCGGCTGTGTTTTCGGCTGTAGGTGAAATAAACTACCATGCCCATAATCAGCCAGATGATTAATCTCGCCCAGTTGATCCAGCCGAGTTTGTACATCATGTAGCCGTTGAAAACGATGCCCATAACCGGCACAAATGGAACCCAGGGCGTCCGGAAGGGTCGAGGTTGACCAGGGTTCGAGTATCGCAAAGCCATGACCGCAATGCAAACAATCACGAACGCCAGCAGCGTTCCGATATTGACCATCTTCCCGATATCGTCGATCGGAGTCAGGCTGCCCACGATTGCCGCCAGCAGGCCCACCAGCATGGTGTTCTTCCACGGCGTCCGGAAGCGCGGGTGAATATCAGCGAAGAATTTCTTGGGCAAAAGGCCATCGTTCGCCATCGAATACAACACGCGAGTCTGGCCCAGAAGCATGACCAGCATCACGCTGGTGAGGCCAGCCAGCGCTCCGAGGGTAATGATGTTGGATGCACCGGTAAGCCCTCTGTCCAGGAACGCCCGCGCAATGGGCGCCTCAATGTTGACTTCTCTCCACGGCACCATGCCGGTCAGAACGGCCGCCACCGCGATATACAGAGCCGTGCAGACCAGCAGCGAGGCGATGATGCCGATGGGAAGATCGCGCTGCGGATTCTTCGCTTCCTGCGCGGTAGTAGAGACGGCATCGAATCCAATGTAAGCGAAGAATATGTAGGCCGCTCCGGCCCCGATTCCAGAGAATCCGAAAGGCGCAAAACTCGCCCAGTCCGATCCCCAGTTGACGGCGCTAATGTAGTGGACACCGAGTCCGATCACAAAAAGGACAACCCCAACCTTAATAGTGACGATGGTGGCGTTGAAGCGAGCGCTCTCCTTGATGCCAATCACGAGAATCGCCGTAATCACCAGAGCGATCACGAAGGCTGGCACGTTGACCCCTATTTCGTATCCGAACAGATGTGGGGCATTGAGCAGATCGTGACCCTTCTGCAACAGCTCCGGCGATTGCGCTCCCATAATCGCCGTCACTTTATTGAGGAAAGCCTGTGTGCCCGGCACAAGCGTGGGATCGGAAGCCAGCGCCATCTGGCGAGCGACAACCTTCTGCGCCTGGCTGAGTCCGGTCCAGTGGTCGTATGCCAGCCAGAGCGGCATCTTGATATGAAAAATATTAAGCAGTTCAATAAAGTGGTTCGACCAACCAGACGACACCGTGCTCGCGCCCATGGCGTATTCGAGGGTGAGATCCCAGCCAATGATCCAGGCAATAATTTCGCCCAGGGTAGCGTACGCATAGGTGTACGCGCTGCCCGCCAACGGAATCATGGCCGCAAACTCCGCGTAGCAAAGAGCCGCGAAAGTGCAACCCAACCCGGAAAGAACGAACGAGAGCATCAGGCCAGGCCCGGCGTAGTGAGCGCCCAAGCCGGAGAGCACGAAGATTCCGGCTCCAATCACCGCGCCGACGCCGAGCGCCGTCAGCTGAAATACGCCCAGCGTGCGTTTCAAACTATGCGAGCCCGTCTCTCGCGCCTCCTCCATCAGCAGCTCAAGTGGCTTTTTCGCAAAGAGGTCAGTCATCAGTGGCATCTCTCCTGTCGGCTAAACCTAATACGGGCGGTGAAAATCCCGCATCCAGCACCTAAAGGCGCGTTGGCAACGCTACACTTACGGTATGCCTAAAGGCATACCCTGATGCAAATCGCATTATGCAAATCTCACTATACAAATCTCACTCGCACCGCAGGCTGCTAAGCCGTCTCGGCTTGCGGCCGCCAGATGTAGTAGACCGGAATGCCAAGCAGCACGATAAACAATCCCGGCCAAGTGTATTGCGGTTTGTAGCGTAACAGGACGACGTCAATAAACAAAGCCATCACAATGTAAATCACAGGCAGTACTGGATATCCGACGGCTTTGTACGGACGCTCAGCCTCGGGATGAGTGCGGCGCAGGACGAAAACTCCGACGATGGTGAGCACGTAGAAGACCAGCACCGCAAAAATAATGTAGTCGAGAAGCTGGCCGTAACTGCCGGAGATGCAGAGAACGCACGTCCAGACCATTTGCACCATCAGCGAAATCGCGGGCGTTTTATAGCGGGGATGCAGTCGGGCCACGCTGCGAAAAAACAGCCCATCTTTCGCCATGGCGTAGTAGACGCGGGCGCCGGAGAGTATAAGGCCATTGCAGCAGCCAAAGCCTGAAATCATGATCGCTACCGCCATGAGCGATCCGCCGATAGAACCGAACATCTGGGTCATCACAGCGGTGGCGACGCGGTCCTCGCGGGCATACTGGATGCCGCGCTCCAGAAGCGTCGCTCCGGTCGGACTGCCAACGAGCGGCAGTGCGCCCAGATAGATAAAGTTGCATGCGATGTAGAGCGCGATCACGACGCCGGTGCCGAGCGCCAGCGACAAGGGGAGGTTCCGGCTGGGATTTTTCACCTCTCCGGCGGTGAAGGTAACGTTGTTCCAGGCATCGGCGGAAAATAGCGAACCGACCTGCGCAATCGCCAGCACGGTCAGCGTTGAGACCAACACGCTTGCTCCCATGCCGCCGCTGACATCATGCAGGGTACCGAGGCCGGAGTTGTGCCAGAAGTTTGCACCGAAGTTCGCGGCCACCGCCTGCGCGTTCCGGCCAAGGAATATTCCGAAGAGCACCAGGCCGAGCAGCGCCGACACTTTCGCGGAGGTAAAAATGTTCTGGATGAAAGCGCCCGTCTTCACACCGAAAATGTTGATGACGGAAAGTGCGATCACGACAAAGATAGCGGCGAGATTCTGCGTGTTCAGTCCAACATCCATGCCGCCGAGCATCATGGGGCCAATCGCAAATTTCGGTACTTTCCACAGGTGGATGATCCAATTACTGGAGGAGATTGCCGGCCAGAAGATTCCGAGGAATTTGCCGAAGGCGACGCCAACGGCGGCGATCGTGCCCGTCTGAATCACGAGAAACAGAGTCCAGCCGTAGAGAAATCCCCAGAGCGAGCCAAGCGACTCGCGCAGATAGACGTACTGCCCGCCCGCCCGCGGCATCATGGCGGCCAGTTCACCGTAGGTGAGCGCGCCGACGATGGTCAGAAAGCCGGTGACGACCCAGGCGCCAATGAGCAGCGCCGGCGAGGTGACTTCACGAGAAATTTCGGCGGAGACTATGAAGATGCCCGAACCGATCATGGAGCCCATGACCAGCATGGTGGCGCTGGTCAGGCCGAGGGCCTTGACTAGCTCTTGGTCCTGGTGGGTGTGGCGCTCCCAATCGCTGACGCTGGAAGCGACCTTTGAAGCGGGCACTGGGGGTTGCACGTTCGTGCTCACGAACCTCCTAAACCACTTCTACCGTAGAGACGGGGCTTGCCGCGTCTCCGCTAGCAGCTTCTCGGGCGCTGCAGGAGAATGAATCCGCTGCAAGCGCTTTTCAACTTTAACCCAATACCCTTAAAAATTCTTCTGCTGATTTGCGGGGATCCCGTAACAAGTCGGATATCACGGCCACGGAGTCGGCGCCGGCCTCGATGACGGAACGGGCGTTGGCGCGGGTGATGCCGCCGATCGCCACCAGAGGCTTGCGCGTCAGTCCCCTTGACCGACGAACGCCTTCGAGGCCGACGACTGGGTCAGGATCGGCCTTACTGGTGGTCGCAAAGATCGGACCGATGGCCACGTAGTCGGCGGAAGTTTTATTCGCTTCCGCAAGCTGCTCCGGATTGTGTGACGATACTCCGAGCCATCGCAGGGGGCCAACGATCAGGCGAGCCGCTTCGGGAGAAAGATCATCCTGCCCGACATGCAGACCTTCGAAACTAGCCGCGAGGCAGAGGTCGGCGCGGTCGTTCATGAGGAGGCTGACGCTCGCTCCGAGATGCACCCTGAGTTCCCGAGCCTCGTCTAGCATTCGGCGGGCATTGCCTGTTTTGTTCCGGTACTGGAGCAGTGCGCAGCCGGCAGCAGCGAGCTCCTCGGCGGCGGCAAACATTCTGGCAGCGTCAGGAAAACACGCCGCATCGAGAATCGGGTAGAGTCGCGGTAGTTGCAACATGGGTTCAACTGTCGATACGGCTCTTGACGCTGTCTAAGCTCGCAGCAGCGGAGACGCGGCAAGCCGCGTCTCTACAGACAAATTTTTTATCTGGCCGGTTCTTTTTTCGCCAAGAATCTCTCGATGAAGCCGGTATCAAAATTACCCGCGCGGAACTCCGGGTCGGCCAGAATTCTCCGGTGCAGCGGAATTGTGGTGTAGATTCCTTCCACAATAAACATTCCCAGCGCGCGGCTCATGCGCGAAATGGCTTCGTCGCGGTCCTTGCCACGCACCACCAGCTTGGCAATCAGCGAATCATAATAAGGAGGGATCGTGCCTTCGGCATAGGCGGCGGTGTCGATGCGCACGCCCGTGCCTCCCGGAGGGTTGAACGTCGTAA
This sequence comes from Terriglobales bacterium, assembly GCA_036521955.1. Classification (GTDB taxonomy): domain Bacteria; phylum Acidobacteriota; class Terriglobia; order Terriglobales; family Acidobacteriaceae; genus Acidiflorens. The sequence goes on along the minus strand of DATDGS010000049.1, from coordinate 75,630 downwards.
TCTTGCCCGCCGAGGGCGTGAATTTCTCCGGGTGTTCGGCGTTGATGCGGCACTCGATGGCGTGTCCGCGATGCTCAATGGGGCCGTGCAACACCTCAGACAGCTGGGCGCCCGCGGCGATCATGAGCTGACTCTTGACCAGGTCCACGTCCGTGACCATTTCCGTGACCGGATGCTCGACTTGGATGCGCGTATTCATCTCGATGAAGTAGAGCCGCCGCTCCTGGTCCATGAGGAATTCGACGGTGCCGGCATTGTGATAGCCGACCTGGCTGAGGGTTTTGCTGATGACGTCCCCGACTTCCTTGCGCAGCTCGGGCGTCATCCTTACCGACGGCGACTCTTCCAGCAACTTCTGATGGCGGCGCTGAATCGAGCACTCGCGTTCTCCGAGACTGACGACGTTGCCGTGCTCGTCACCCAGCACCTGGAATTCGATGTGGCGCGGGTTCTCGACGTAGCGTTCCAGGTAAAGGTCGCCGTTGCCGAAGGCGCCCGCGGCCTCCGACTGCGCCTGGCGGTAGAGCGCGGGCAGTTCATCTTCGTTGCGCACAATACGCATGCCACGCCCGCCCCCGCCGGCCGTGGCCTTTACGATGACAGGAAAACCGATTTGCCGTGCCCATTCCTGCGCTTCTTCGGCAGAAGCGATCACTCCGTCCGAACCGGGAACGATCTGCACGCCGTGCTGTTTCATGGCGGCGCGAGCCTTTTCCTTCTCGCCCATGAGCCGGATAACATCGGGAGTCGGACCGATGAACTTGATGTGACAGGCTTCGCAGACCTCCGCGAAGTTGGCATTTTCCGAAAGCAGGCCATAGCCGGGATGGATGGCATCGACGTTGGCGATCTCGGCCGCGCTGATGACCGCGGGAATATTGAGATAACTCTGCCCCAGCTGCGGCGGGCCAATGCAAATCGCTTCATCGGCAAAGCGCACGTGGAGCGAATTTCGGTCCGCCTCGCTGTAGATCGCCACCGAGCGGATGCCGAGTTCCTTGCATGCGCAAATGACGCGCAACGCAATCTCGCCGCGATTCGCTACCAGAATTTTCTTGAACATAGATGTGAAAGCTCTCAGCTGTCAGCTCTCAGCTCTCAGGAAAATCGCGTGATTGCACAGCACTGGAATTTTCCCTGAGAGCTGCGATCTGAGAACCGAGAGCTTATTTTGCCGGCCGGACGACGAAAAGTTCCTGGCCGTACTCGATGGGCTGACCGTTAGCGATGAGCTTCTTGACCAACTCTCCCGCCGCGTCGCATTCGATCTCGTTCATCAGCTTCATGGCCTCAACAATGCACAAAACCTGGCCCACCTCCAGCGCATCGCCGACTTTGACGAATGGCGGCGCCCCCGGCGAGGGCGCTTCGTAAAAGGTGCCTACGATTGGCGACCGCACAATGTGCAAGCCTTGTTCCGGTTCGGGCGCACCGGCGTTAGCCGCCAAATCAATCCGGCCAGGCACGGGTCCAGAAGTCGGAACCGGGACGGGCGCGGGGTGAACCGCGATATAGCGCGAGTCGGGCAACGCCGCCGCCGGCTCGACGGCGCGCTTGATCTTCACCTTGACATCGCCGCGCTCCAATTCAAATTCGGCGATGTCCTTCTCGATTAAGAACTCGATGAGTTCTTTCAGCTCTTTTTGATTCATGGATGAGGGCTGGTTCCGTTTTAGATTCTAAGCAGAGACAGGGCTTGCCCCATATCACTCTGTGGCAGAAGACGCGGCAAGCCGTGTCTCTACGGAAAATCACGCTCTAAATTCTAAATAATGACCAGTTCTTTATCTGTCGGCGTTAGCACTTCGCAGCCCGAACGGGTAACCACCACCACGTCTTCGATCCGCACACCGCATTCCCCGGGAACATACACGCCCGGCTCAATCGTAATGACCTCTCCCGGCTCCAGTGTCTGGGTTTGTCCTTCCGCCAGTCTGGGCGCCTCGTGTATCTCTAATCCTAAACCATGCCCGGTGGAATGAGTGAAATACCGGGCCAGTTTCCGTTTGCGAAGCGACCGCCGAGCCGCGCCGTCTACCTCAGCGGCCGTCACTCCCGGGCGAACGGCCTCGATGGCAGCCTGCTGCGCTTCCAGAACCGCTTCGTACAGGAGTCGAGCTTCTCTCGACGGCCGCCCGACGTGCACGGTTCGCGTGCGATCCGAACAATAACCGGCGAGTATAACACCAAAATCACACACCACGAACCCGCGCCGCGGAATGCGCGCGCCGGAGGCACGGCCATGCACAATTGCCGAGCGAGTTCCGGAAGCCAGTATTGTCGGGAAGGACATCCCTTCGGCCCCCGCACAACGAGCTTCGAATTCCATGGCGCCGGCGACTTCGACTTCGCTCACACCCGGCCGAATTTTCTTGAGTGCGATGTGGAAGAGACTGGCGCCGAGTTCCACCGCCCGCCGAATAAGCAGGATCTCGGCAGCGTTCTTCACCATGCGAGCGCGCTCGATTAGCGGCGGCGCGGAACGGAGGCGAGCTTTATTCGTCCCTCTCATCCTCCCTTTCAACACGGACGCTAACCGGTCACGCATACCGGCGGTAATGGATTCCGCTTCGATGCCCACCGAGGCGGGCGCCGAACGTCCTTTGCGCGCGATCAACCACTCCGCCGCTGCCACCAGCGGGGACTTGCGCGCAATCACGATGCTTGCACCGTCGACCTCATCTTTTGCCTGGGTCCGGTAACGGCCGTCCGTAAACAGGATGCAACCACGATCCGCGACTAGCAAGACCCCGGTGCTGCCCGTAAAGCCACAGAGATAGCGGATATTCGGGAAATGAGCCACCAGCAGCGAGTCCAGATGGTTTTCTTCGAGCCCAGATCGAAGACGACTCAGGCGGCCAGCGTGATCCATAACAGGAGTGTAGCAAGAAGCGGCTGCGAGCTACGAGTTCATGGCTTCAAGCTCGAAGCCCGTAGCTCGCTGCAAAAGCGAAGCCGCCGGGCTCTCGGCAGGTTCTCCGAGAAAGCCGGCGGCTTTTGCTGTTTCAAACTTCGCGCTTACGTCTGAATGATGCGCGGAGTAATGAAGAAAATCAGTTCCTGACTGGTTGTGGTCACGGTGCGATGCTTGAACAGGTTGCCAAGGTACGGGATATCCCCGAGCACAGGCACCTGCGATATGGCCAGCGTGTTCTGGGTCTGGATCACGCCGCCAATCACCACTGTTCCCCCGTCGGTGACCAGCACTTGCGTGGTGGCCTGCTGTGTGATCAAGGACGGATTGTTGTTGGAGTCTTCGTGGCTATAGTCAGGCAAGGTGTTTTCCACATCCACGTTCAGGAAGATGGTTCCTTCCGACGTGATCTGCGGAGTAACCGTCAGTCGCAGGAAAGCGTCCACGTAGGTCGTGGTCGGAGGAGCGCCTAACGAAGCTGCGGTCATGATCGGTATTTTCACGCCCTGTTTCACCACCGCCTGAATGTTGTTCTGGGTGACGATGCGCGGACGGGAAAGAACTTTCAGCAACCCGCGTGACTCGGCCATGGTGAGGATCATGTCGATCCGCATGTTGTTTGAGAAGTTCGTAAATTGCAAGCCGCTGGTCGGCCCAGTTACGCCCAGGTTCGAAAACAACGGAACCTGAGTTCCAGTCGAGGGCGAACCGACGACGGGATAGAGGGGATTTGGCACGGCGCCACCACCGACAATAATCGGCGAGGTGCCAACGGAGTTTACCCCGCCAACGCCGGTGGTGCCGTTGCCCCAGCCCACGCCCAGCTGTACACCGATGTCGCGAGCGAAGCTTCGGGTAGCCGCCACGACGCGGGCTTCAATTTCGACTTCCTGCGTCTTGCGGTCCATCTGCTGGATGATGCGGTCAATCTGCGGCAGAACCGCCGGTATGTCGGAGACGATCAACGCGTTAGTACGTTCGTCGGCCACAATGTCGCCACGCTGACTGAGGAATTTCTTTACCGGCAAGATCAGGTCTTTGGCGTGGGCATAGCTGAGGAAGCGGGTGATGCTGACTTTGTCGACCGCGAGCGCCTCGGCATCGATCTGGGCGCGCCGGTTTTCGGCTTCCTTCTTCAACGTTTCCACGGTGGCGATGCGCAGTACATTGCCGTCCAATTGGCGAGACAGATCGTTATTCTTGAGCACGATGTCCAGAGCCTGATCCCACGGCACGTCATCGAGCACAATCGTCAGATTGCCGTGGACCAAGGGATCGAGCACCACGTTCAGACCGCTGATCTCGTGAATCAGACGGAAGAAATCTTTCAGATCCACGTCCTTAAGATTGACCGAGATCGGCTCGCCCGTATACTTGGCGCCCTTCTCAGCCGGCTTCTGCTCCAACTGTACCTTCTGTTCGGCGGCCAGGTTGACCGCGGGCTGGATGGTCGGAGCGCTGGCGGCAGTTTGTCCGAGGGCGGCATTGGTCTTGGTGGCAACCAGTTCCGACGCCGTTTTGTCGGCAAAGCGACTGGCCGCTTCCTCGGCCTTCGCAGCCGGTTGGGCGGCTTTGTCGTCAACCTTGTCGTCAGCTTTGGCGTCCTTCACCGAGTACTTGGGCTCGACGAGAGCAAAATCCAGCGGTGCCTGGGCGTTCTCTGCCGAGGCCGGAACCTGCGCCGACGACACAGTGGAAGCTGAAGGCACTGGAGCCGAAGTCACCGGAGCCGAAGCCAGCACCAGTTGCGGCGCAGCGCTCGCGGCCACCGATTTTACGGCCGGCACGGGTTGGCGATGAGCCAGAACCGCGTCGTGGATCGTGAGAACGAAGCTGCCGCCCGGGCTCGACACTAATTCATGCTGTCGGCTGTCGGCGCTGGCGAGATCAATGACCACGCGGGTGGTAGGCGGTGTTTGCCCGTCCATCCCCACGCGGACGTCTTTCACGCCATCGCTGCCAACGCTGATGCGGCTCTGCGCCGTGGCCATCACGGTGTTGGGAAAGTCGACGACGATGCGCGCCGGAGAATCGAGAGTCGTCACTTTGGGCGCCAGCGCGCCCTTCGCTTTGAACTCGACCCGCAATCCGTCCTGGCTGTGAGCGACCTCGAGCCGCTGCAACGCAGCGGTCGTTTCTTTGGCCACCCCCTTGCCCGTCGTGTCAGCCGCGGCGGCGATCAGTACGAACGCCAGCAGCGGAACCAAGATGCCCAGCAGTTGCTTTCGCATTTCCCTATCCCCCCATGCGAGGCCGTTTCGCCTCCATGTGTTTCCTAGAAAGTCTTTCTTCGAATCCTCTGTCTCCAGGCCTACACTGCTGGAGTCGTAATCTTCTTCACTACTTCCCGCGTAAACGTCTTACCCAACCGGTCTTGCAATGTTTCCTGGAAAACGATGGAATCGCCCGTGATTTTCACCACATAACCATTGAATACCGGATCGTTCTCCCGCAGAAAATACGCTTTGTTCACACTGTTACTGACCACCGCGATGAAACCGCTTTCCGCGTGCACCACGCCACGCAGGTTGATGGTCCCAATTTCCAGACACTTCTTGCCGGTGCTGCAACCCGAACCGCTGGAGTGGCTCACCACCGGACTGATGAAAGGATCCCGTCTCCCGTTGGCGTTGTACTTACTGTCGGGTACGACCTGCTGCTCGTTCGGCTCTCCTTCACCTGCCCCCGAACCGCCATTGCCGGCTACGGTAGCGGCCGCTGCCGAATTATCCTGGGGTGCCGTCGCGGCTGGCTGCGGCACGGTGGCCACGACTACGCCACCCCGTCTCGGGCCACCCTTTCTTTTCGCACCGGCCGGTTTCGCAACCGCCTGCAGGGACTTCGTGGGGGTAACCGGCCCCGCTCCGCTCGGCTTGGCCGGAGCAGGCGCGGCGCTCGTTGTCGTCATCTTTGCTGGCGCCGTCGGGTGAATGCCGAGAGCTTGATTCGACGCGGCCGTGGCATTGTCGCTCACCGCATTCATGGTGTTGCGCGTGTTCTGGATAATGATCGGACTCTGGGCCGAGGCCAGGCCCGCGGCCAGTACAGAAACCAGAATTGTCGTCATAATCGTGATTGCTGGCTTCGTCTTCATCCTGTCCCTCCTACTTCTTCACCGGTGGTCCGGGCTTGCTGGCCGGCGCCACCGCCGGATCCAGGTCGTGACTGAAATACGTCGTGGTCAGGCACGTGGCCACCACAGTCTCACTCGGCGCGTATTGGTACGTATGCTTCGCGCCCGCCGCGTTTGGTTTTTTCGACGTTGCCACCAGCAGGTTCGAAACGTTTACGATGCGTTCCACTTTTCCCAGCCGGTCGAAGAACCCCAGCATCGAGTAGTACGGACCATCGAACTCCACTTCGAACGGCACTTCGGTGTAAAACTCTCTCGCGACATACGGCTTGGCCGTATAACGGCGGATTTCTACTCCCGACTTCCGCGCTTCTCCGCTCACCATGCGCATGAAATTGTCCACTTCCTTCTCATCCGGCACGATGCGCCGCTCGATTTCGAGCTGCTGCTTCAAGCTGGTAAGCTGGCGGTCGATGTCTGCCAGCTTCGGCTTGTAGGCTTGGAGCTCCGCGTTCTCGCGCAGTTTGGCCTGCAGCTTGATCTGGGCCGCTGCGTTTTGATCACGCTGCGCCTTGAAGACCGTATAGTAGAGGCCGCCTGTGCCCACGACCGCCGCCAGCAGCAGGGATCCCAACAACTTCACGCCTGTTAATTCGCCAAGATTCATAGTCGGTTCCGCCTTTACGACTTCGCCTTTTCGCAGGTCAGCGTAAACTGAAACGCTTGCATGTCCTTGATTCCATCGTCCTGAAAACTTTCCTTGATCTCGATGTTGCTGAAGAAACCCGTCTTCTGCAGATTGGAAATCAGGTTGGCCACGGCATCACTGCTCAACGCGGTGCCGTCAATGGCCACATTCTTGCCCGTGTCCAGCATGCTGTTCAGCCAGACCGCTTCGGTGCCGTTGACTGTATCCGCGATCATGGAAAGCAGGCTGACCGGGCCGGTTTGGCTTGCGCGCAGCTGGTCAATTACATCCACCCGGTGCTTGTAAGCCTCGGCCTGCTTCTGCCGCGCCAGGTACTTGACCTTGATGTCGGCTAGTTCGCGATTCTTCTGCTCCGCCACCCGGGCTTGCACCTCGATCGATTTCCTTTCCCGGTCGAGCTGGTACCAGTACCCGGCATTAATCGCGCCACCAATCAGCAGCACGGCTGCCACTTGGACTATGGGCCCGCCCAGGTTGCCAAACTCAAAGCTTGGCATGCTGATGGCGGGGCCTTTCTTCCCTTTCGGTTTCGGAGAACCCAGCAGGTTGATTCGGATCATAGCTTTTCAAAGCTCCTCAGGGCCAAACCCACGGCCACTGCCAACTGGCCGGCGTTCTGTTCGACCAGCTCCGCCCCGGCACCTTCCACCGGAGCCAGCACTCTTTGAAACGGGTTAAACAACTCGACCGGCATCGAGAACTCCTGGCGCAGCGCTTCCACCAGGCCTGGAACCTTGGCCGAACCGCCGGCCAGATAAATCTTCTCGATGTGCTCGCCCGCGGCGCTGGCGCGGAAGAAGTCGAATGTCTTCTGAATTTCCAGCACGATAATTTCGGTGACCTGCTGCAGGATCGGCGTCTTGGCGTCGTCATGCACCGTGCCCACCTTGTGCCCGAGCTTGAGTGATTCCGCGTCATCGAAACTGAGATCCAGTTCCTTCTGCAGCGAATCCGTGTACTGATGGCCGCCCACCGAAACGTCGCGCGGAAACAAAGGCGTCGTGCCCTTGACGATGTTGATGTTCATCACGCTCGCACCCAGGTTGAGCAATGCCACCACCTGCGTCGGCGCCGGCTCATAGTTGTACTCGTAGCAATTCTGCAGAGCGAGCGCATCGATATCCACAATAGCTGGAGTCCGGCCCGCCATCGAGAGTACGTTGGTGTAGTTAAGAATCTTGTCCTTCTTGACCGCCACCAGCAACACATCCATCTGCGGGCTGGTCGCGTCGTCGGAAAGAATCTGGTAGTCGAGGTTCACATCCGCAAGATCGAACGGAATGTGCTGTGCGGCTTCCTTCTGGATGGTCTCGGCCAGTTCCTGATCGCTCATCGAGGGCAGCGAAATCTTCTTCACGATTACCGAGTGCCCGCTCACCGCCGTGGCCACCAACTTCGACTTGATCTCAGTGTCCGTGAACAGCTTGGCGATGGCGCTCGAAACTGTGCCCGAGTCCACGATCATCGAATCGACCACGATGTCGGGCGCGATCGGCTCCAGTCCAAGGTGCGCCACTTCGATTCCAGCGCGTGTCTTCCTGAGTTCGACGGCCTTGATGCTCGAAGAGCCCACATCCAGACCCACTATCGTTTTCGATCCCATTCCAAACATGTGCCCGCCCTTCTCTTGCCGAAGTCGTACAACCAGTTCGCTTACTGAGCTCCAGCAGCCTTCCCGGCTGCCTTGATTTTCCTTTTGCCCTGCGATTCCGTTTCCATGGACTTTTCTTCCATCCACTGATCCAGCTTCGATTTTTTGAAGCGCCAGCGATTGCCCAACTTGAACGCCGGAATCTTTTGTTCGTTCACGTACTTGTATAGCGTGTCCGGACTCACTCCCAGATACTGCGAAGCTTGGCGAATATTCATGACTTCTCGCGAGTCGGCCATAACCCTTTCCCTCTCCCACCGAATCCAACTCCCAGCCCCGCCTTTTCTTTCCGGCAACGCTGAGGAAATTGGGAGAACCAAGTCCTCGATTCAAACGCGTTCGAGTGTATTTTGGTGTGCTGAGCATATCCCAACCGGTAGCGAGGGCCTCTCCACGTGAATCTCACGGTTTTGCTGGTTTTTGTAGGGGTTTTCTGGAATTCACGAAAAGTGGACCTGCGGTGATTGCCTACATATTGTAGTGGGAGCCATTTGTATGACTACAGGTAGTAGCTCTTGCACAAATAGAGCACAGGTCACCCGAATTGCGGTAACTAAGGTACTAGAGACGGTACGGAAGTACTTGGACGGGCGCGCAAACCATTGAAAATACACATCCCAAGCTCGTCCCGATTTTCAGGAATTGCGATTCTTGATGCAACTTTTTTCTTGCAATCTCTGACCATCAGGGTCTCGGAGTCTCGCAATCAAAAGCGGCGGCTAGCGGCCAGCGCGAGAAATCCCAGCCTCTGTTTGTTCTCAGGCAGCCCGATTTATTTCAAGGAAAAAGTTGAACACGATCGGCGCTGCCGATGGACGCGCTTAGCCTTCACGGCTGCTCGCCTATAACCGTGATCTTGGTATCCGTGCGAAATTTCTTGTAATCGCTGTAGATCTGTTCCACATCTTCGTCGTAGCTCTTGAACAGCGCAACCCGCGCATCGAAATGGAGCTGCACATGTTTGGGCAGCCAGACTTCATCCTTCACTCTGGTTAGCGCAACGACAACATGCGTGCCTTTGTGGATCCTTGCGAGCACCCAGCCGACCGATATGGTATCGATGGCAGTGACGTCGAGCTTCACCCATTGCGTGTCGGCCTTGTCAATCCACACGCGGCCTTTGAACTTGCTGAGTATCCTCGCATCACGCAGTTTGGGTTCGTAGCCTGGACGAGGTTCGCCCTCCAGCACCCAGGTATCGCGCCCATCAATCGCTTCCGAACCGACCAACCGGAAGTTGTACGCATCGGCAACCTCCAGCACAAACTTGCGATCTTCTTCGCGCTCTTTTTCTTCTTTCTCGAGTCGCTTGCGACGATCTCCCTCTGACTCGTTCTTGCGTTTGTCGATGGCCTTCTGAATCTTGCCTTCTTCTTTTTTCGCCTCATCGGCCGAAAGCGGTTTGTCATCCTTCGCTGTCAGCCGCTCAATAGGCTCCCCATAAATCTCCAGAATCTCCGAGGTCCGCGATTCGATCTTCTTCACTTCACCATGGCTACCGAGTTTGTGCTCCTCCTCGCGCTCGATGTAGATGTAATCGCGCTGCTGCTTGTCGTTTTCCAGGTCTTTCTCTCCGGCGCGGCGCAGAAGTTCCCGAATCTGCTCTGGGGGCACAGTGCCGGTGGCATCGGGTGTCAGATCGATGGGCTTCAGAGCAACGGGCCGCGAAAGTGTCATCGCTGAAGCTGCAGGTGAAGCTGAATCCTGCCCGAAAACACACCCCGCCAGCGACACAACCGCGAAGATGAGGCCGGCATAAAAACGCATGAGAAATATACGAAACAATCGCAGCCCCTCACCACCTGAATTCCTCGGCAGGCAGCGTCACCGTTGCACCCTGTGCCCCTTCTGGTTAACGCGCCTTTTCCGCTCGCTCCAAACACCCGGCGCGGAACGACCGCCCATCGAGCCGATGCAACCGCTTAGCTTGGGCACGCGTAATCAGCGAATAATGAGAAATCGTCAGTAAGTATTCGGCTACGAACCATACCGGCTGCTCCGTGGTCATCCACCACAGGGGATCGAAACGGCGCATGCGGACGGGCCGGGAAAAAGTCCGCAGCGTGCGCTCTCCCCGCAGATTGAAGTAGGTGTCGAAATAACTGATCGCCAGTTCGCGCAGCGAACGATACACCGGTTCGCGATAGCGGCAGCCGGTGTAGTTCGACTTGGCCAAAGCGCCCCAGTGTCCGTCATTGGAATTGCGGTACACGGCGATCACGTGGTCGGTATCGTGCTCGGCCTCCAGATCGACGATGAGCGGAGGATATCCGATCACGCGCAGCGCCGCCGCCGCAAACAGCGCCCCCTCGTAGCAATGCGAAGTGTTTTCCCGCAGCACCCGTCGCGGAGACCAGGCGCTGTCCGCAAGGTGATACGGCATGTCGTCAAGCAAGCGCTGAATACCATGCGGAGTCTTCAATCCACGCAGCTTGCGGAGTTCGGCGGGGGTCAGGCCCCAAGATTCGTTGTTCTTCATCCCAACTTTCCCGTAGAGACGCGGCTCGTCGCGTCTCCGCGGATGGCAGAGTCACTTGAAGGTAGCAGGATCGGGCGATGATTGGGAATAGAGGAGCGGGTCCGCCGGCGGGCGAATATCGACATTGTTAGGGTTGCTAGACTTGTCTGGTTTGATCGAAACCCGTCTCCTACAAAGGCGCAATGGCGGTTGTGCTGTCGACCTGTGACTGAGCCCAGATCTGCGTTGCGTTTACCATGGTAAATACGACAGGCACGGTGACGGCAACCAATGCGGCAAGGAGTTTGTAATGAGACATGAGAGGACCTCCTATTTGGCGGTCTGGTTCCGGCACTGCGAAGGAACTCTGGTGACTGAGAATCCGAATGCCTGCGGAACGTTGCTTTCTATCTTAGTCGCAAAGCGGTCCCCGTTTTAAACTTGAGCGCTCGCGCGGATCGCAGAATCACTTGGCCGGCTCGCTAGCAGCAGACTCCTCCAGTTGTTCTTCGCTCTTGCGCCAGCTGGAATTCGGATCGTATTCCTTCAGGTTTTTGGCGGAAACGTCGGTCTTTTTTCCGAGATCTCTCTGGTACACAACTCCGTCCTGGTTAACAATGAAGGTCATCACTCCCGATGATCTGTATTCCGCTGGATAGGCGACGAAAGCGAAGCCATCGGTCATTTTTCCATTCGCAATGTAACTCTTCGCGCCGCCTGGACCACTCTTTCCCTGACCCACGAGGATGTGAAAATAGTAGCCGCGGTACGGCGTGGGAGGGCCTTGTTGGCTCTTGGCATAACCTGCAGCCACGGCTGACGCCACCAGCGGCCCGACTGGGCTCTGCGATTTGCCATTGGCAGCCTTCCAATACAGACCATCGTGCTGTCCTTCATCGCTGAAGATTTTCTGGGCGTACTCGCCGTTGTGCTGCGCGGCATATTCCTTTTGCGCGGTTACGAGTTCCTCACAAATGCGGATGGCCGACATTTCATTCCAGCCGATGCGCCGATACAAAATTTCTTTCTTGGCCATTTCGGGATCGAAATACCACGCATCGCCTTTGTGCAGGAGCGGTATGGGCGTCGGCCAATTATGCGCGCCTATATACAGGGTCGTAGTGCCATCTGGTTCTCTCACCAGTCGGTGCATCTCCTGAAACCTCTTGGCAAAATTGGCGCGGTTCTCGGCATCCTCGGCTTCGTCTCCTGAGGAAACGATTTGCTTTCCGTCGGGTCCGAGGATTTCGAGCATCGCTTTTTCGTCGTTACTCTGCGCAGCAGCGGCGAGCGCCCGGCTCGCTTCTTCCGCCGATGAAAATGTTTTCTGGCCCGCTTGCTGCGCCATCGAAACGGCGGGAAAACACAGCGCCAAGAGGACAGCGACCGCGGCTAGTTTAAGAAGATTGGCCCCATGAAATTTGTTCAAGTTCAACGTAGTCCGCCGCATATGGCTCATCTCCATTTCCAAATTTTCAAACCATCGGAAGATACCGAACCTCCGATCCAGTCTGGTGCCACCGTTCCGATCAACGGTTCCGATCAATGACGCCCGCCGCCACCGCCGTGAGACCCTCCGCCACCGTGAAATCCGCCGCCCATGCTGGCGCTTCCGCGCGATGAATAGGTCCTGGTCTCTCCACCGTGGTCGTAGCCGCTGAACGCGCCCGAACGAACGCCGCTCTCACCGCGGGGTTCAGCAAATCCTCGAGCCGCCTGCCGGTTTCCCTCGAAAGGTTTGGCCGTAGCCCCGGGACGATTGAAAACCTCGTCGTGTGCGCCGCCAACTCCGCCGCGCTGTACGTTCCTCGCTACGCCCCGCTCGCCTCCGCCCCGGTAGTAGCTGTTCCGGTTATAAAACGTTCTGCTGCGGGAGTAGTACCTGCCTCCGCCAAACACTGCATAGTGGTTATGCCAGTTGAATCCCCACTGACCCCATCCCCATCCAAAACCGCCGAACCACCCGATGCCAAAGCCGATTCCAAAGGAAAGATACGGGCCGCCAAACCAGATTCCGGGATACGGATACCATCCCGGCCACGCCACGACGGGATATCCGTAAATCAGCCACGGGTTGTACGCAGGGACATAAACCACATCGGGATCGGCTGGCTCAATGACGACCGCTGGGCCATCCTCCTTTACAACCCCCTGCGGCGTGGTCTTTAGATTGCCGGCTTCTTCCGCTTTGCGGCGCATCACCTGCACCGCATCCATCACATCCTGCTGCTGGTTGTAGTACGCGTCGCCGAGAGCCGACGTCCAGGAGAGATTCTTGTCCATATTCCCCAATACGGAAGGAAAGGCCGCGAGCGCCTTGACGCTCGGGTCCCAGGGTTGCTGATCCACGGCCTGACCTAAATCCTGGCCCTTCAAATCAGGATGCGCCTGCACCCATCGGTCGGCTTCGACGACCTCTTCGGGAAATGTGGACGCCGCCAGAATCTGCGCCACCAGCGAATCCGGATACAGCGCAATAGGCGCAACCAAGCGCTGCAATTGCTCGATAGTCTGCGGGGCGTGGGCGGGTGCCTGCTCGCCCTGCGCATCTTGCGGTGGCGGGGGTGGTGAGTCCTGCGCCGACAGGCTCACCGGCAATGTCACGGCCAGCAGCGCCGTTGACAACACCAACACCAAGATCTGCTTACCCAACCGAAGTATTGCGATCGCAGTCTCTGCGGTATCTCTGAAAATATTCATATCCTGGAACCTCCATGTTTTCATCACCCGAGGCCTCTGTATCAAGAGATGCAAAGAAACCGATTTCGGCTGCTAGTTTACGTTTCTAGACAAGCCTACTTACCAGACCCGAACAACTCCCCGAATTCCCGCGGCGTCTCCACCAGGACGTCCGGAGGCACCTCTTCCAGCGTGTGCGGCGCGAACCCGTACGTCACACCGCAAGTCCACAACCCAGCATTGCGTCCCGTCAAAACGTCAACCGAAGAATCTCCGATGATCAGCGCCTCATCGGCCGCGACACCCGTTTCCTGAAGGATGGTGCGCACCCCCAGCGGATCGGGCTTCTTCGTCGTAAAGCTGTTGCCACCGTAGACGCATACGAAGAAATCGCCCAACCCGAGGGCCCGCACAATCTCGCGTGAAGGTTTGACTGGTTTGTTCGAGAGCACTGCCAGCTGTCGCCCCACTCCGTTCGACCCAGCCCCATTCAGCGGCCTGGCCAGTCTGGCCATTAGTTCCGGAATGCCGCCATAAACCGTGGTGTGGTCGAGCTTGTGCAGGCGGTAGTAATCAAGAAAATAATCCAGCGCGCCCCGGACCAGCGCTTCGTTATCCGTATCTGTGCCTGTCTCCGAGTCCCCGAGCGCGCGGCGCACCAGCGCGGGCGCGCCCTGTCCGACATAGCTGGCAATGACGTCGCCGTTCAGCTCGGGGCGGCCGATGTGAAGCAACATCGCATTCACGGAGTGAATCAAATCCAGGCGCGAGTCAATCAGGGTGCCATCGAGATCAAATACCAGCAAGCGGACGCGATGGGGATCAAACGGGCGCAGGAAACGAATCATGTTCAGTTCAGGATAAACCCAAGGTGTCAGGTATCAGGTGCCAGAAAGGGCTACTTCAAACGGCGGACTCAAGGGGAAAAGATTCTCCTGAGACCTGTCACCTGACACCTGCAACCTTGGTTTACAATGATGCGGGCTGGAATTGTGTGGGGTGAAGAACGCGGCATGGCCACGACCAAAGTCGAACCCAAGCTCAACGAAAGTAACCTCCCGAAAAAAGCGCAGGTCTATCAGGGTCTGACGAGTCAGCAACTGGTTGAAGCGTACCGCACCATGTTCACCTCGCGGCGCCTGGACGACCGTGAGATTCTGCTCAAGCGGCAGCAGAAGGTCTTCTTCCAGATCTCGGGTGCGGGCCATGAAGCCATGGGCGTCGCCGCCGCTTTTGCATTGAAGCCCAGCTATGACTGGTTCTATCCTTACTACCGCGACCGCGCTCTCTGTCTGGCCCTGGGCGCAACCCCTTATGAAATGCTGCTAGGCGCCGTGGGCGCTGCCGACGATCCCAGTTCCGGCGGCCGCCAAATGCCCTCGCACTGGGCCTACAAGCGACTCAACGTCGTCACCCAATCGTCCGCCACGGGCACGCAAATCCTGCAAGCCGTGGGATGCGTCGAAGCCGGCCGTTATCTGGCCAGGCATCCCAAGGCCTGCCAAAAAGCCGACGGCGATTACCGCCAATTTAAAGATGTCCAATTCCAGGGCGATGAAATTACCTACGTCTCGCTCGGCGACGGCACCACCAGCGAAGGCGAATTCTGGGAGGCGCTGAATGCTGCCTCCAACCGCCGCCTCCCGGTGATTTTTTGCGTCGAAGACAATCAATACGCGATTTCCGTTCCGGTCGAAGTCCAGACCTCCGGCGGCAATATTTCACGCCTGGTTTCCGGGTTCCCCAACTTCCATTTCGAAGAAATTGACGGTACTGATCCGGTCATCGCCTATGCCGCCTTCAAGCGCGCGGCGAACTATTGCCGCGCCGGTCATGGCCCTGCGTTTGTCCATGCCCACGTGATCCGTCCTTACTCCCACTCGCTTTCCGACGATGAGCGCCTTTACCGCCCGGACGCGGAGCGACAGGCCGATGCCGCGCGCGACCCGGTTCCGCGCCTGCAGATGTTCCTGCTGCGCGAGGGAATCCTCGACGAAAAAGGAATCAACAAAATCGAGAAGGAAATCGAGGAGCAGATCCAGGCCGATGCCGACCGCGCCCTCGAAGCCGCGATACCACAGCCGGAAACGATCTACAACTACGTGTACTCGCCCGATCTCGATCCCACTTCGGCGGCATTCGAGACTCGTCCCGCACTTGCTGCTCCCGAGACCGCCACGGAGGGCAAACGCCCAACCTCGCAGAACAAGACCATGGCAGACCTCATCAACGCTACCCTGCGCGACGAGATGCGCCGCGACGAGCGTGTCATCATCTTCGGCGAAGACGTCGCCGACGCCAGCCGCGAACGGTATCTCAAGCAGAAGCTGATCAAGGGCAAGGGCGGAGTCTTCAAGCTGACTGCTGGATTGCAGATGGAATTCGGCGCTGACCGCGTCTTCAACGCTCCGCTGGCCGAAGCCGCAATCGTCGGCCGCGCCACTGGCATGGCCACTCGCGGATTAAAGCCCGTGGTTGAGATTCAATTCTTCGATTACATCTGGCCGGCGATGATGCAGTTGCGTGACGAACTTCCCATCATCCGCTGGCGCTCGAACAACGCCTTTTCGGCGCCGGTAGTGATCCGCGTCGCGATCGGCGGGTATCTGACGGGCGGTGCTATTTACCACTCGCAGTGCGGCGAGAGCATCTTCACGCATACTCCCGGATTGCGCGTCGTGTTCCCCTCGAACGCACTCGATGCCGCCGGTCTGCTGCGCACCGCGATCCGCTGCGACGACCCGGTTTTATTCCTCGAACACAAGCGCCTCTACCGCGAAACTTATGGACGCGCGCCCTATCCCGGTCCCGACTACATGGTGCCGTTCGGGAAAGCGAAGATCGTGCAACCCGGATCCGACCTCACCGTCATCACCTACGGCGCGGTCGTTCCACGCGCGCTGCAGGCAGCGCAAAAACTGGAGCGCGAGCATCGCGTCAGCGTTGAACTGATCGACCTGCGCTCGTTGAATCCGTTTGACTGGGATGCGATCGCCGCGTCGGTGAAGAAAACCAATCGCTCCTTAATTGCCTACGAAGACTCCCTCAGCTGGGGATACGGAGCCGAAATTGCCGCCCGCATCGCCGATCAACTCTTCCATCACCTCGATGCCCCGGTGAAGCGAATCGCGGCTACAGATACGTTCGTCGCTTATCAGCCGATTCTCGAAGATGCCATTCTGCCGCAGGCGAGCGACCTGTTCCGTGCAATGAAGGAACTGGCGGAATTCTGAAATCAGCATTTAGCACTTGGCACTTAGTTAGCAGTTGGCTCACCCCTTCTTCCGCAAACTTGCGGCAGCTTTTAGGGGCAGTGGGGCGGTATGCAATCTCAACGTCCGCACCAGCACCGGCCGATGCAACACGGTTTCCAGTAAATGTCGCGCCGCGGCGACGCCTTCCGCCACAGCGTCCAGCGCCGAATATCCCGCGGCTCGGACCCCTACGCAATGGTCCTGCACGCTAACCTCGAGCCGCGGAGCGCTGTCATGCTCGTTCCCACGGTGGCTGTGGCGTGAGTCCAGCGCGTTAGCCAGACGCAAAATGCCGGCCAACTCCGTGGCCATCCGCCGATCTGCGAGTTCCAATACTTGCATGGTCTTTCCCCGCGGACGCGGCAATGCTCCACGATGATAGCGCGCCACCACCGCCGCCAGTTCCATTTCCCGCGCGCTCCAACCCAGCGGCCGCGCCAGGCCGCGGATCATCCGATAGGAATTCTTCTGGTGATTTTCCGCGCCCTTCGCTTTACCGACATCATGCATGAGTGCCGCCGCCTGCAGCACCCGTCGCCAATCCTGATCCGTATCCGGCGCCTCCAGTTCTTCCGCATTCGCGCCGGTCGTCACCAGCCCCGCGTCCTTCAGCCCGTCGTATAAAAGAAGGGCCAACTCGGCGACGCGCTGCGAATGCGGAAAATCAGGATCCAGGTATCCGGCCCAAGTGCGAAGACGACTCATCGCCGCCGCGCGCAATTGCGGGCCTGACGGTAACTCCGCCCGCCAGACGCGCCATAGCGACTGGCGGCCCACCATCTGTGCGCGATAGCGTGCGATTCTCTTGTCCCGTTCCGCGCTCAACTCTTCTCGCCACCGGCTCCGACTCTCGACGTCGGGGAAAGCCATAATCTTCGCTGCCGTCGCCCACAGCACATCCAGATCGTGCACTTCGCCCAGCAAATCCTGCAGTTCTTTCAGATCGCCGCCCCACAACACATGGTGGCGCGGCAGAAAATTCTCTACCGTGTAACGGAAACGTTTGATGCCAATCCTTAATTCGTGCCAGCTAACCTGCGACCGCGTCCGCAGAGCGCGTTTGTGCAGATCGTAGGCGGCGGTCCACTTTTCGAGCGCCAGATGCAGATACACTACGCTCCCCGGACGCACCCGCGAAGCGCGCTGCGGCAGGGCTCTCGCCCACTGGCGCCATTGCTTGCGATCAAACTGATTGAGATCTTTGAAGGCGCGCTGCTTGCATTCCGCTTCGCGCGCGTGCAAATAATTGAGCAGCATGGCTGCAACAGGATCCGACACTGGGGCAGCGGACACGGAGTTACCCGACAAACGATCGCTCGCTGAATCGCTGGTCGAGTCATTCTTGGTCGAATTCTTGGCAACTCGCAGTTTCTCGATCCACTCCTGCATCACCTGAATGTCGCGCAACTCGCCCAGCGCCTGGAAAAGCTTTTTTCCAGCCTTTTTGGTGTCCTTCCAGGAAGAGCCGGGATCGATCGCCATCAGTCCATCGGCCAGGGAACGACAGCGCCGCAGGGCAACTCGAAGATCGTGCACCGCGTCGGCGTCGAAACCCTCGGCCGCGCGATCGCACTCCACCAACACGCGGTCCATCCAGGCACGCAGTCCGAGCTTCGGCTTTGGACTTGCAGGCTTCAGAGTCGGACTGGTTCCCACCGGGGCTCCTTTTGACGAACGGGAACCATTGTCACCTCTTTGCGCGGATTCTTCTAGGGGCGCAGCTCTGAGCTCTCGGCTGTCAGCAAAACCAGGTCGGCTCGCATCTCCGCTCTCAACGCTAGCCGTCAACCATGACTGTCAACGATGACTTTAGAAGCTAGCCTACTCAGGCGCTTCTTCGTCACGGTGATTGGCGCCGAGGTCGCGCTTCCGTAGACCGGAACCGACGGTCCTGATACAGGACAGCACGGCGCGATCGAATTCCCCGAGTACACTGCGGTTAGGGTGTTGGCGCCTAGCCGAATCTGAGACGCACTGAGCGGTAGACTTGCGGTAGACTCCGTGGCGCTGGTGGGCATCAGCGTTCTCTTCGCGAGCAAGGTTGCCCCCAACATGAAGTCCACCGTACCGCTGGGCACACCACCCCCACCGGGATTGGCGGACACCGCGACTTTCAGCGTGGTCGCCTCACCTGGCCTTAGAGTGTGGCTATCCGCAGTCAGCTTCACGATCAATGAGTTGTATTTTGCGGCTCCTGTGTTTTGGTAGGCGCCAATGTCAATACTCGAGCCTGTAATCCGAGGATTTCCGATGAAGTCGGTGCTGCCATAGATGGAGTCGGGGGAACTGCCGTCGGGATCACACCAGCCGACGCTGCAGGGGAGGCTGGTGCTGCCGGCGGCGATGGCAGGCGACGAAGGGATGGTGTCAAAGTTTGGCGGCGCGGCTCGGAGATTGACGAAGAGGGGATCCGCGTTCAGGGAGTTGGCATCTTCGCCGCTCGCGGTCTGCCAGTTCGCAAAACTCGTGTAACTACTCACGTTACCCCACCAGATGGACGTTCCTTCTACATAACCGGCGTCCGAGTGGTACAGGTTCCAATTGAGCGTCGCCGGCGGAGCAGGGTACGCCTGCGAAAAGGGGGCATAGCTGTAGATCCAGGTATTGAATGTGCCGGCGTAGACTAGGTTGTTTTCGAAGATGTCGCCTTGGGCGCTGCCCACTTGATTCTGAATCTGGAATTCGGCGGTTGAGCCGCCTTCAGAATAGTTCCCTGGTTGGGTAGCGTTGTTGTACAGAGTGTTATTGACGAAGACGTCGCGGTAGCTGCTGCCTCCTCCATTGCTATGGCCGCCGTTCTGGGTCGCCGGCGCATAACCGCCGATGGAGTTGCCGCAGGCATTGGAGTTGTAGAAGATGTTGTTACGGACAGTAACATATCTGCCATAACACGGAAACTTGCCTCTGGCGGCGGTTCCAGTATTGTTGGGTCCCGACCACTCGGTGCCGTTGGCTTGGCAGACTTGATTTTCGCTGGTGGTCTCGATGCCGTAGTCGGTCTGTTTGATTACGTTCCGCTCGAACGTGACATAGGCGCAGCCGTCACAGTAGAGTCCGTCGGCGTCGTACTCATAGCCTTCGCCGGCATTCGTGATCCCGCTGATGTTATAGACCGTGTTTCCGCTGATTTCCCCATACATAGCCTCGTCGTAACCGACGGGACCGACACCCTCGTATCCAATCGCGTCGATGCCGATGTTGTCATTGTCGTGAATGAGGTTATTGGTGATTTTAAAATGCGTCACGTTTCCATCTACGTTCACGGATTCGCTCTCCCCGGTCCTCAGGTCGTAGACCTCGTTGCCACTGATGACTAACTGCGTGATGGGAGTCTTCGACGTGCCGTAAACGGAGATGCCGAATGCGTTGCCATTCGCTTCCGCCTTCGTCGTGATGTCGTGCACGCGATTGTTCAGAATCTGGATTCCCGTGCCCGAGCCCGTGATCCAGACGCCGGTTGGAACATCATTTTCACTGCGGGTGGTGTAATGGCGAATTTCAAATCCGTTGATGGTGATGTAGCTCCGGCTGCCCACGATATTGATGAGACCCTGGGTGCCGTTTACGCTCAAGCCGGTCCCGTCGATCACCGCGGTGTGGCCAGGGTAGCTCTGGAATGTAATCGGCGCCGACGCCGTTCCAGACTCGGGAAAGTTCACCGACTCGTTGTAAACTCCTCTGAACACATAAACGGTGGCGCCTGCCGCGACTGAATTCGCCGCGTGCTGGATGGTCAACCATGGCGACTCGATAGTGCCGGGATTGCTGTTGCTGCCCTTTTTCGACACAAAAAAGGTAGCGCCGATCTGTCCGGCAAGGGACTGGGCTAGCAGCAGAACAATTATGAGCATCGCGACGTGTCCCACGCCTGCGATGCGTATCGATGCTTTGCGTGGCATAAGCATTTCTCCCGGGAAGGAACGACCTCACGCAATGAGAGTGCGCGGGGATTCGGAAACTTACGAATGCTTACTTTTACTTTCGTTTCGAGAGGGTTGTCAAGGGAAAAACGAATGTGTGGTGTCCTGGCCGGACGGGAAAGGCACGTGCATTGCCGCGAGAGACGCGGCAAGCCGCGTCGCTACGGGGCAACCTATTCTAAGTACTCAGCAGCTTCTCGCGCTCCTCGGCGTCCTGGATTTGCTGGCTAGGCGAAGCCGGCAGCGCGAAATCCAGCACCTCGTCGATGGTCTTCACGTAGTGAGTGGTCAATCCCAGTAACTGCTCGGGGGTCAGGTCTTCCTCGACATTGGTTTTGTTTTCCGCGGGTAGAATCACGTCACGCACACCGGCGCGCTTAGCGGCCAGCACTTTTTCCTTGATCCCACCCACTGGCAGCACGTTCCCGCTTAGCGTGATCTCGCCCGTCATCGCGGTCAGCGGACGAACCTGCTTGCCCGACAGCAACGACACCAGCGCGGTCACAATGGTGACGCCCGCCGAAGGGCCATCTTTCGGGATCGCGCCCGCCGGCACGTGAATGTGGATGTCATGAGTGGCGAAGAACTCTTCGTCAATGCCCAACTGCTTCGCGTTCGAACGCACCCAGCTTAAACCGGCCTGCATCGACTCGCGCATCACGTCCTGAATCTGACCGGTGATGGTCAGGCCGCCTTTGCCTTTCATCTGGTTGGCTTCGACGAACAAAACATCGCCGCCCGATGGCGTCCACGCCAGTCCGACCACCACGCCCGCGCGCTTGGTGCGCTCGGCAATTTCGCCTTCGCTGCGCACCTTGATCCCGCCCAAAAATTCCTGCACGATCTCTTTGGTGATGACCAGCTTCTCGGTCTTCCCCTCCGCGATCCGGCGCGCCTGTTTGCGGCAGATGGTTCCGATGGTGCGTTCCAGGTTCCGGACTCCCGCTTCGCGCGTGTAATGGCGGATCACGTAGCTGACCGTTTCTTCCGGAAATTCGATCTGATCCTTCGAGATTCCGTTTTCTTCGATCTGGCGAGGAATCAGGTACTGGAAAGCAATGTGAATTTTCTCTTCCTCGGTGTAGCCCTGAAGTTCGATGATCTCCATGCGGTCGCGCAACGGCTCCGCGATCGGATCGAGCATGTTCGCGGTGGTGATGAACAAGACTTTCGACAGATCGAAGGTCACGTCCAGATAGTTGTCGCGAAACGTCGCGTTCTGTTCGGGATCGAGCGCTTCGAGCAACGCCGACGCCGGATCGCCTCGAAAGTCGCGCCCTACTTTGTCAATTTCGTCGAGCATGAAGACCGGATCTTTCGTCTCCGCACGGCGTATCCCCTGAATAATCTGCCCCGGCAAGGCCCCTATGTAGGTGCGCCGGTGGCCGCGAATTTCCGCTTCGTCGTGCACTCCGCCGAGCGACAGACGCGTGAACTTGCGCCCCAGCGCGCGGGCTATGGATTTGCCCAGCGAAGTTTTACCTACGCCCGGAGGTCCTACGAAACAAAGAATCGGCCCTTTCATGTTTGGCTTCAGCCGCCGCACCGAAAGATAGTCGAGGATACGGTCTTTCACTTTCTGCAAGTCGTAGTGGTCGGCGTCGAGAATCTCTTTCGCCTTCAGGATTTCAATTTCTCCGCCCGAAGTCTTCGCCCAGGGCAGCACCGCCAGCCACTCGATATAGTTTCGGGTCACCGAATAATCCGCCGCCATCGGCGACATCCGCTCCAGCCGCCCCAGCTCCTTCAGCGCTTCTTTCTTCACTTCGTCAGGCATGCCCGCGGCTTCGATCTTCTGCTTCAGCTCTTCCGTGTCGCGCGCACCCTCGTCCTGCGCTCCCAGTTCTTTTTGGATCGCCTTCATCTGTTCGCGCAAGTAGTATTCGCGCTGCGTCTGCTGAACCCGATCCTGTACTTCGGACTGAATCTTGTTTCGCAGTTGCTGGACTTCAAGTTCTTTCGCGAGGTGCTGATTGATCTTTTCCAGGCGCACCCGGACGTCGCTCGTCTCCAGCGTCTCCTGCTTGTCGGACGTTGACAGCGACGGCAGCGATGAGGCAATAAAATCCACCAGCCTTCCCGGCTCTTCAATGTTCATCGCCACCGTCGAGAGTTCATCGGAGAGGGTGGGTGAACCGGCCACAATCTGCTGAAACAACGTGAGCACATTGCGCTGCAGCGCTTCAATCTCGGAATCCTTCGGCGGAAGCATCTCGGGAATCGTGGTCACGCGCGCACGCATAAATGGCGAAAGCTGTGCGAAATCCGCCAGCCGCACCCGCTCCAGGCCTTCCGCAAAAACAAACAGGCTCTGGTTTGGCATCTTCACAACTTTGTGCACCACAGCCAGGGTTCCAATGGAATACAGATCGGTCGGCTGCGGCGAGTCCACGCGCGCCTCCCGCTGCGCTACTACGACGATGGTCTTGTCTTCGCCCAGCGAGTTAATCAGCTGTACAGAACTTTCTCGCCCTACCGTCAGAGGGAGAACGGCATGGGGAAACAGCACCGTGTCGCGCACTGGCAGAATCGGCAGCGACCGCTCGGTGGTTTCGGAAGTGAGCTCGGAAGAAACAGGACTGCTCATGATTTTCCCTTGAGTGACTTTTACTCAACCTTTGGATGAACTCGACTGCCAAAAAGATGCAGTCGTCGTGCTAGGTTGTTGAATTCTAAACCTTCTTTGGCATTTTGCAATACACAGAGGTGGACCTGGTACCCCGACGGGGCTGATCCTTTCGGGGACGCGCCTCTCCGGGGGCACGCCCCCGGCAAACCGGCCGCTCTTTCGTGCTCCGCGCCTGCGACGTAAACACGTGCTTCGCGGTATCGCCTTTGAGCACCAACTCCTGCAAAACGCGCTCGTTGGCCGCATCTAAGACTTGACGAAAAACCTACGGTCACCGACCTATGGAGGCATTGCACCGAGACGGAAAACCGCCTTGCGTCAGGCTCCCGGGTAAATTCCCAGCACCTTCACCAGATCCGAGATCTCGCCCAGATGCCGCAGAGCATTGCGCAGGGCTTCATCGTCGCCGCGCAGCAGATCCACAAAAAACACGTATTCCCAGGGACGCCCGCGCAGGGGCCGCGACTCGATCTTGCTCAAACTGATGTCGCGCAGCGCGAACACGCTGAGCGCCTTGAACAGCGCCCCGGGAATGTTCCTCACGCTGAACGCCAGCGACGTCTTATCGGCCTGGCGCGCCGCCCGCGGCTTTCCTCGTTTAATCAGAAAGAAGCGCGTGAAGTTCTTCTTGTCATCCTCAATCCCAGCCTTCAGAATCTTTCCCCCATACACTTCGGAGGCCCGCCGGCTGGCGATCCCCGCTGCGTCGCGCAAGCCCTCCGCGACCACATGCTTCACGCTTCCCGCCGTGTCGTAGAACGGCACCGGCTCCAGCTTCGGATTCCGGGCAAACAGGTCGCGGCACTGATCGAGTGCCACGGGATGCGAGAAGACGCGCCGGACCTCCCCAAGCTTGCTGCCTGGCAAAGCGATCAGATTGTGCACAATGCGCAGGCGAAACTCGCGCACGATGTGAACGTCGCGACTGAGCAGAAGATCGAAATGTTCTGCGACCGAACCCGCCAGCGAGTTCTCGATTGCGATGACCGCGCTGTCCACCGTTCCCCGCCTGACTCGGTCAAACACCTCGAGCGAACGTGCGCAAGGGACCACCGACGCCCGCGGCATCATCACTTCCGCCGCTTCGTGGCTGAAAGAGCCGAGTTCTCCCTGGATCGCATTCTTCATCAAGCCCTTTCCGTAGAGACGCGGATTGCCCCGTCTCATTCTGCGGCGAGAGACGCGGCAAGCCGCGTCTCTACAGAAAATCTTTACCGGGTCACCGGCGCCAGCTCTTTCATCATGACCAGCGCGTCCATGTGGTTTGAATAGTAGCCCGGGACGGTCTTTTCCACGAAGTACCCTTTCTGCTTGTAGAAGCGGATTGCGGCCTCATTATTCATCGGCGTCTCCAACGCCACGGCGCCCGCGCCCGCCTGCAACAACCGATCTTCCGCATCCCGCAGCAAAGCCGAGCCGACGCCCTCTCGTCGCGCCTCCGCGACCACATCGATGGTAATAATGTGCCCAACCTTCCGCCGGGTCTCCGCCACAATAAAACCAAGAATGCCGGAACCCGGAACCGTCGCCGATGCGCGGTCGTTGCGCGGAACGTCTCCGCCCTCGGCTTCGGCCACCCGAGTAAACGACCTCGGCCGACGCATATAGAAGGCCATTTCGGGCCGCGAGTAAGCTAATCGCGGATCGAAGCACGCCTGGTCAATCCGCCACAACGTGTCAAAATCGACTTTTTCGAACTGTCGGATGCGGAACTTCACGCTGTCATTGTAGCGGGATTGCGCCGAGAGCCAAGGGTAAGTCTTCCCCTTTGCGAAAAATGATCAACGGTTCGAGTGGATCCGCACAGCCCTGGGTTGACTCTAAGCAGGAGTGACACCCCGATGAGGTCCCTACTTCCCGTTCTGTGTAGCTTGGTCCTGATTGCAATTTCGGTGGCCCAGGGCGCCCCCGGGCCAGATGGCCGGCAGGGGTCGAGGACTCCCACGGTCAAAGGCGTACTCGATCGCTCCCGCACAACGGTCTTCGAGACCCCCAGGCAGTCCTGTGACTCGAGCGACATTCCGGACGCGATGGCCCGGGCCTTCCGCGATAACCAGGGAATGATCCACCTGGTGGCGGCGAGCTCCGAACTATTCCAAAACATTGGCCCCACACTGGAGAGCGTTCAGCACAGTTGTGAGGTCGGGTACCATTCGGCGATCGATGGCAATCCCGCGGACTTCAACGATTCAGTGTGGATCGATTCGTTCTACACCTTTGATGGCCAAAACATCGCCGGCCTCGGGCATACGGAGTATCACGGATGGGTGCATCCGGGCGAGTGCAATGCGCCGCCGCCAAACTTTATCGAATGCGAGTACGACGCCGATACCTTTCACCACTCCAGCGATGGCGGCTACCACTTCGATTCGCCCAAGCCACCGGCGAATTTTTTGGCCGGAATTCCTTATCAGTACAAAGTCGACCGAGGGCCCATGGGGTACAGCGTGGACTCCAACATTATTGAGCTCGGCGGCTGGTACTACGCCATGGTGACATCATGGGCGTGGCCTCTGAACTGCACCGGCCAGACCGGAGCGCACCGGTGCCTGACGAGTGGCGCCGCGCCCATGCGCACCATCAACGTTTTTGACGCTTCCTCGTGGCGCGGATGGAGCGGCACGGATTTCTCTGTGTCTTTCGTCGATCCCTACCCCAGCCCGGTGGAACACCCCCAAGAACACGTCTACACACCCGTCCAGTACATGGACGTTGTGACGGGGATCAACATTCTTCAAGGATCGGATTTAGTCGTCGCCGTTCTCTGGAATCCCTGGACCAACGAATATGGAGCGAAGGGTTTCTATCTTTCCACGTCGACCGATATGGTCAACTGGACCAAGCCGACATTGGTGGCCACCCTCGACCAGTTCCTTGATCGGGAGCCCAAGGGGAGCTGGTCCTACGCTTACTTTTCCTTGATCGATCCGGCAGCGCCGGACATGAATTTTTCCATTATCGGCGATCACCCTTACCTCTACTACGTGCGGTTCGCTAACAATGGCTCAAGCCGGGTCCTGTTCCGGCAGGGGATCGAATTGACGCTGAATCAATAGCGAGAGCCTGCAGCGCAGCCAGCAGTGGAATCTGCTGGAAAAGGCCGGTAGAGAAGCCCTCACACGACAGAATCTTTTCCCGTCTCCTCCCCTTGCGCAGTTGCATCTATTAGAAGTACGATTTCTCCTCAGAGGGGCAGCTGTGGGGCGTTTTATTCTCATCGACGTAGCCGTGGCTCTAGCTCTACTCTTCCTCTGGTACGCTTGGTTTGTCCGTTACAACCGGCGGCGGGCTGGCAACGTGCTGCAGTGGGTGCAGGAGGCGTGCGTCGGAAAAGGCCGCATTGTCGATCTGCGATGGCAGGCCAGCAGTTCTCGTCTGAAGGCCACTCTGAATCTTTCCTCGCGTTGGTTTGAGGACGCCCGTCTCACCATCCGCTTATTGCCGCGCCCGCTTCCGGTGCAGTGGGCCCTGAGCCGCTGGCGCCAGCAGCAGGAAACGCTCACCTTCGAAGCCAACATGGGATTCCCCCCGGGCTTCCATCTCGACGTTATTCGTCATCGCTGGGCAGGCCACTCGGGAGCGAAAGACTCGACCCGCACCCGGGCGTGGACCATCACCCGTCCTGGCCCCGTCATTCTCACCACCAAAGAAGCTTGGCCGGTCGAACTCAGCCCGGTGGTCAATGCGCTAGCCTCCTGGCGCGACAAGGATTTCGTCGGCGTCCGCTTCAACTCCACCGCGCCGCACTTCACCGCTACGGTAGCGCTCGAAAATCTCTCGGACCAAAAAGCGACCGCCGCCTTGCTTGGCCTCTTCCGCGAACTCGCCGCTAGTTCCTCTGCCAAGCAGCACTAAGAAAAGCGACTGCGGTAATGAGAAATGAGAGTGGAACCCAAGCGGCGGCCGATGGTGTATCACGTCATCACCCTGGGTGCGACGCGCGCCCAAAGCCGGCCTGCTTCAGATGAGGCCCTTGTGGACTTTCATAAGGAAATCCTCAGCATCAGCGCGCGCCTTCTCGATCGTCTTCCGATCGTGGCCGTGTTCGAATTCCATTTCATGAAGTACGAGCTCCACCGCAACTTTCGGCTTGTAGCCTCGCTTAATGAGCACCCGAGCACGCTCGGCGAAGGGGACGCCGCTGTCCAGTCTTGTTTCCTGTTCCGCCGCAAAAAAACTGGCTCCGGTCTCGCACCTGTGGTCGCGAAACTTCCCAGCGGCCAGGCGGTCGTAGGCACCCTTAGCCTCCTCTCCGCTAAGCAGCGTGGGGACGGGAAATTTCCAATGACAATTGGAGCAGGCCCAGCCCTTCGCGTCGCCCGCGATCCATATCAACGAGCGTTCCATATCGGCAACCCGAACAATGTTACCGCAATGAAAACCGACATGATATAGCGCAGATGTAGCATCTGCCTGCGCCGCACGGAAGCCATTCGTACGCCCCTCTACTCCGGCTCCGCCACGAACCGATACCCCACGCCCCGCACGGTCTGCAAATGTTTCGGACGCGATGGATCCTCTTCGATGTATCGCCGCAGCCGCACTACAAAATTGTCGATGGCGCGCGTGTCGGTATCTTCGTGCAATCCCCACACATCTTCTAAAATCGCCTTGCGCGAGACCACCCGTCCTTTGCTGCGCACCAGATAGCGGAGAAACTCCGCTTCCATCACCGTAAGGTGGATCGTGTTTCCCAGCGTCCGCAGCTCCAGCTCTCCGAAGTCAATGGTCTTGCCGCCAAAACCAAAAGTATCGCCACCGGCCACCCGCGCAGCGAACGGCGAACGTTGCTCCACATCAACGGTCGCCGGCTCAGCGTCTTTCATCCACACACTGCGCCGCAGCAAGCTTTCCAGGCGGGCAATCAGAATTGCCAGCTCAAACGGTTTCGGCAGATAATCATCCGCTCCCGCCGCAAATCCTAGCAGCACATCTTCCGGACGCCCGCGCGCGGTCAACATCAGAATCGGCACATAGTTCTTCTTCTCGCGCAGCAGCGCCGCCACATCGAAACCGCTCTTGCCTGGTAGCATCACATCCAGAACCACCGCATCGAAGCGTTCTCTTTTTTCGACCAGCCTTTCCAGCGCCGTCTCGCCATCACCGGCAACTTCCACTGCATGGCCTTCGGCTTGCAGGTTGAAGCGCAGACCCTGCGCCAGATGCGCCTCGTCCTCCACCACCAGAACCCGGCTCATGCCATTCTCCGCGGCAATTCCAGGGTCACAGTGGTTCCCTTCCCCGCACCTTCACTTTGCGCGAACACCCGGCCGCCGTGCTTGCGCGCAATCGACCGCACGATGAACAATCCGAGGCCGGTTCCCTTCGCTTGCGAGAGCGAGCGCTGCGTCACTCGATAAAACCGCTTGAAGATACGTTTCAATTCCTGCTCGGGAATCCCTACGCCGCGATCACGCACCCGCAGCACCACCCGCTCCTCATCCGGCGCGTCCAACTCCACCGAAATGTGCACGCCGTCGGGAGAGTACTTCACGGCATTGTCCAGAAGGTTCGAAACCGCGGTCCGCAACTCCTCCGGATCGCCCAGCACCCGCGCTGCGGCGCCGTTCGGCATGGATTTCTGCGTAGACGACGAGGATAAGTACAAAGACTCGCGATAGTCGAGATCGCCGGCTTGCAAATGATGGCGCGTTCGCGCCAGTTCCACGCACTCGCGCACCAGCGCGTTGAATTCCAGCGGCAGCTGCTGCGCCGCGCCTTTTTTGTGCGCCGCCTCTCCCGCTTTCAACACCTGTTCCACGGTGTGCAGCAGGCGCTCCGTATCGAGCAGCATCAACTGGTAGAACTGCTGCCGCTGCGCTCCTTCTACCTCACGTCTCTGCAGGGTTTGCAGGTAGAGCTGGATCGAAGCGATCGGAGTCTTCAATTCATGAGTGACCGCGTTGATGAAGCTGTCGTGCTGCTCGTTGCGGCGAATTTCCCGGACCAGAAAGATGGTATTGAGGACAAGGCCAGCGACGATGGCGCCGAAGAAAATGATGCCGAGAAAAACTCTGATGCCCTCGCGCCAGTTGAGGATGATCCAGCCGCTGCCGACGGCGAAGGCCACCGCCGCTAGGCAAACGCCGAGCGTGAGGAAAAAGTAGATTGCCTTCTGGCGGCTGATGATGCGCACAGGGTGATTGTAGCGGGGCGGGTGTCAGGTGTCAGGTACGACGGTGGTATATCGGCAATCGGAGCAATCGCGATCTCTACCGGGGAACATCGTGGTCCCAAGCCTCGAAGATGTACCAATTCCGGCCGAGCTTACGATACGAGTAGCCCTCATTGCCTGCTTCCTCTGCCTAGCCGCAATGAAGTTGCTCGACGCAGGGAAGAAAGGCCTTGTCGCGGTTCCCGAAGTTAACGCAATGCACGAATCCTTTGGTCGCACCGCCAGCAACGAAATCGGTGGCAGCAATCAGTAGACGTTCCCGACCTTGTCTTTATCCAATCCGCTGAGCTCAACCTTGCGGAACAGTCGTCTGTATTCGTTCCACTTTTCGCGGATAATTCTCTTTTTAGCGTTGGTCTCGCCCAACCCCAATTATTCTCCAGACTCCCAAAATTGTTCGTGATCCTAATTCCATCCGCGTCTTCCTGAGACATGACGGCCAGGGCATCGAGTTCGGAACGGTGACTCTGAAATTGATCCCTGGGAGCTGCATCAGAAAGACGATGCCTCTTGCTAGATCGCCGCGAGCGATCATTTGCGTAGAATTCGTACCCACAACTTGTGCTATCGCGGATTCTTCGACAAATATCCCCATCAACCTTAAGGAAATGTTTGAAGATGGGACTAGAGAGAGGGCGAACGATGGCAGCAATCACCCTTTGCGATGTGGTGTCCAAGCCTTCGACCCGTGCGGGTTCTTCTAATCGTTGCCCGCGGCAGCTGCCATCACGGCGGCCGCTTCCACATCGCGCGTAAGCGCTGGCTTGGGCGGGAGCCGATCAATGTCCACTTTGTACACGTGGCGCGCCAAGCCGAGTTTCTTCAGCGCCCAGATGCCGTACCAGTTCATATCGATTTCGTACCACCGCAAGCCATGGCGTGCGGAAACCGGATGCGCATGATGATTGTTGTGCCAGCCTTCGCCAAAGGTCAGGACGGCTACCAGCAGGTTGTTAGTGGAGAGATCTTTGGTTGCAAAGCGCCGTGTCCCCCACAGGTGTGTTACCGAGTTCACCATCCAGGTGGCGTGGAGTCCGACCACCACGCGGGCGAATACTCCCCACAGCAGCCAGGGCAATCCGCCAATGGCATAAAGAATGACGCCCAGAATAATGTTTCCAGTGTAGTGATACTTGGTGAGCCAGACATGAACTTTATCTTTGGTCAGGTCGGGAACATAACGGGCGAGGGTGGTGGTGTCGTGATGCATCGACTTGCCGCTCAGGATCCATCCCATGTGCGACCACCACTTGCCATCGACAGGCGAGTGCGGATCGCCATCCTCGTCGGAAAACTGATGATGAATCCGGTGGGTCGCCACCCAGAAAATCGGTCCGCCTTCTAGCGCCAGCGTCGCACACCAGGTGAGAAAATATTCGACCCACTTCGGTGTCTTGTATCCGCGATGCGTCAGCAGCCGGTGATAGCTCATCCCGATCCCGAGGCTGCCCGAAACCCACCATAAGAAAATGGCACCGAGAAATGCCGGCCAGGTAAAGAAAAATAGCGCTGCAATGGCTCCCACATGAAACAGGCCCATGGCGATTCCGGTGACCCAGTTGAAACCATCATGGCTCGCTCGCTCTCTGCGATTAGTGCCCTCTCCTGCTAAGTTCATGGCTTGGCTGGTTGCTTCGCTTACTGTGTTGCGTGATGTCTGGCTCATCGTCTTTCTCTCCCACACCTTCTGACTGAGGTCTGCCTAGACAATATCAAGGGTCCGCGCACTACTTTGTAATACTTCTGTAATCCTCACCAGTTAAAGGGGTTACGAGCGTAATGTGAGTCTCTCAATAAGCCGGATACCCAGCAACTGAGAGTCACGTTTGCACACCACTTTGACTCCCTCGCACGCCGCGATGTGAGCACGCAAGTTTTCCGTGCACGTTCCCGCGTCGTGGAGTATCGTTGGGCGTTTCACGTACTCCCGAACAGGAGGTGTGCGTTGAAAGGCAAAGTTGTCCTTCTCGCATTGCTTTCTCTTGCCTTCGAATTGTGGGCGCAGAAGGATCAGCCCCCGCAAAAGCCCCCGAATATAAAATTCCGCCCGAAGCTGCCGCCAAGAATAATCCCGTCAAACCGACCGCGGAATCGCTCGCCAAGGGCAAGAAGATGTACGGCATCGACTGTGCCATGTGTCATGGGGACAAGGGCGACGGCAAGGGCGATATGGGGCCGGACTTTAAGAACATCCCCGACTTCACCAATCCGGACACTTTGAAAAACCGCAGCGACGGAGAACTATTCTACATTACGAGGAATGGCAAGGGCGCCGATATGCCGCCCGAAGACAACCGCGCCAAGGATGATGACGTCTGGAACATGGTGAGCTACATCCGTTCGCTGGCCAAGCAGTAAGCATGGTGTTGGTGTCGGGACGGGCGCTTTCGCGCTCCGTAGCTGCCTGGGGTTGCCAACGCTGGATTCGCGATAAGTCGCCAGTATCTACTTCGACGCAGCTTTCACTTCCACTCCCGCCCATTTTTCCAACAGCGTGAGCGTCGACGCGTAGTCCAAATCCCGCTGCCCTTCCTCGGCCGCAACGTCGTAGACCTCTTCCACCGCTTCAAGTCCGGGCAAGCGCACCCGCGATTCCTTGGCGGCATCGAGGGCCAGGCGAATGTCTTTCAACATCAGTCGGAGCGGAAAATTGGGCGAGAAGTCGCGCTTCAAAATGAACGGAGCTTTGTAGTCCACCACTCCCGATCGCACCATGGAAGCCTGCACCAGCGGCAGCAGTTTTTCCACGTCCACACCCAACTTGGCGGCGAGCGTGAGCGCTTCGGCGAAGCCTTCATAGATGAGCGCTATCTGCAGATTCATGACCAGCTTTGTGGCCTGTCCTTTACTGGTTTCGCCCATGTGGAACACCCGCTTGCCCATCGCCTGAAAAAGCGGCTGCAGCCGAGCCAGCACTGCGTCGTCGCCGCCCACCATAAAAATCAGGTTCCCAGCTTCGGCGGCGATCTTTGAGCCGGTCATCGGAGCGTCCACGTAATCGACGCCACGCGCCTTCACGCGCTCCGCAAAGCGTCGCGTGGCGGAGGGCGAAATCGTGCTCGAATCGGCAATAATCATGCCCGCAGACAGAACTTGGTCCATGCCGCCCGGGCCAAACAACACGCCCTCGACCGCCTTGGTGTCGGAGAGGCACATCCACACCACTTCCGAGCCCGTCGCTGCATCCGCGGGAGACGCCGCCGTGCGTGCGCCTTCCACATCCTTGCCGCTACTTCGATTCCAGATTGCAACCTCGTGTCCGGCTTTGACCAGGTTGGCGGCCATCGACCGTCCCATAATTCCCATGCCAAGAAAAGCGACGCGCATCAGCGTTGATTCCTCCAAACCTATTTTGTCTCAGGTTCGAATTATAAATAGGACATGCGACGTGAAGGTCAAAGAAAACAGGACGGTTCCCACTCTGGCGGGGCAAAGCCCGCCGCCACCCGATCACAAGCATCATCCGCTCGGGCAAATCTGATCACAAGCATCATCCGCTCGGGCAAATCTGAAGACCATGGCCGCCCGCGCGCCGATACCGCTTTCCAGAGCATCTATAATAATTGGAGACTTGTGAGAACAAAGCCGATAAGGTGTCAATAGTCGACGTTGAACCACACTGGTCGAAGCGATGTTAAAGTCCTCATTGAAAAATCCCGCTCTGCGGAAGCGCGCGAGTCAGTTCACACGCCTGGTGCGAAACTCTGCAGTCACGCCGCGCACTGGTGAAACTCACAAACCGAAACTGGTCTCAAACGGCGAGATGGGCGTCACCTTCATTGGACATTCCAGCTTCTTTCTGCAGATTGGCGGACAGAACGTCGTCATCGATCCCAACTTCGCGCGCTGGCTGTTCGTTCTAAAACGTCTGCGTCAACCGGGATTGAACTTGCGCGACCTGCCTCCAATGGATGTCGTCCTGGTGACGCACGCTCACTTCGATCACCTGCATCGCCAGTCGTTGCGCACGATTGCCCGCCAAAGCCGGCGGCAGTCCGGCACCGCACCCACGCTCGTCGTCCCGCATCACCTGTTCGATCTGGTATCGGATCTCGGCTTCGAAGAAATTGTCGAACTGGAGTGGTGGAATACCTATCGCCATGGCACGCTCGACATCACCCACGTCCCTTCGCGCCATTGGGGAGCCCGCATTATTAAGGATTCGCACCGCGGTTACGGAGGCTACGTTCTGCGGAGCGGTAAACACTCCGTATATCACGCGGGAGACACCGCCTATTTCGCCGGCTTTCACGAGATTGGACGCCGTCTATCGCCGGAACTCGCGCTGCTGCCGATCGGCGCCTATAACCCCGAGCAATTCCGCAACGTGCACACCAGCCCCGCCGACGCCACGAAAGCATTCCTTGATCTCAAATCGCGCTGGATGGTGCCCATGCATTACGGGACGTTCCGCCTGTCGCATGAGCCCATCGAAGAGCCGCTCCAGTTGCTGGCGCAGGCAGCGATGGCGGCCGGCGTGAAAGACAAAGTTGTCGTCCTCGAAGAAGGCATCACCCGCTTCTTCTGAACCAACCCTGGAGGCAACCTCCAAGCGCTCGGGCGATTCTCATTCCATAGTTCTCGCCTTTGTCCAAGCCGTCGATCTTGGGCAACCATAGGGAGGCTTGGAGCAGTCCCTTTGAACAGCAGTGAACATGATTTGTCCCTCCCTACCCCCTGCGAGCAGACGCGGCAGCGAACGTTTTCAGACGCATTTCTCCTCTTTCTCCTCAGCGTCGCCTGCCTGACCGGCGCTCGGTCCGCGGCGCAGTCCACGTCCGACGGCGACACCATTCGCGGCATTGTGGTCAACAGCGTGGCCGTGAGCCGCTTCCCGTGCCCTGGTTTTTCCCCCGACAATCGCTTCGCCACCCTGACGAAAGCTGAGGGTCGCTTTGAATTCCCTTTGTCGAAACTCGACCCGGCTGTCGAGGGCGATTCGGATTCGAGCATGCCTCGCCTTGCGCCGATCACTCTGGTCCCCACGGGCTCCTTACATGTTGATGGCCCGTAAACCTGGCTTCATGTCCGAACCCAACAATCCCGGACAAAATCTTCAAAACGGAGCTTTGAAAGAGACTCGACGCTCACGCTCATTCCCGAGGGCCTGATTGTCGGCACCGTCACTCTCCCCACCTCAGAAGCGCCCGACACCATCACGCTGCAAATCTACCGCTGGCAGGTGCAAGATGGAAGGGTCCACTGGCTTCCGGCTGGAGGCACCCAGTCCACATCGGACGGCCAATTCCGTTTCGCGGACCTGCTGGCGGGCACTTATTATATGTTACTGACACATGAGTTACTCGACCGCGACCCGCTCACCTCTGATCCGCGCAGGTTTGACCCACTTACTAATGATTGGCGCGGACCACTGTTCGGATATCCTCCTGTGTACTACCCAAAATGCACCCGACTTCGAATCCGCCAGCACAATTCAGTTGGACGCCGGGGAGGCGCAGACGGTCAACCTTTCGTTGGTGAAGCAGCGGTACTACCGCTTAAGAATTCCGTCATAATGCCCGGCAGCACTTCTCCGGGAAACGGAGTCGCCGTCGGCTTATACGCGAACGGACGTAAAGGCCAGGATTTTCTCTCGGCTCGTTGCTTGACATTGTTTGACAAGGGCAGGATTCCACAAACCGTGTCTTGCTCCGGCATTCTTCGGTATTCCGATCTCATCTCCATCACTTGCCGGCGCTTACGAAACCCCCTGTGGTCGCATTAATCACACCGATGCCTTTCCTGTCCTTCTCGCTCGCGCCGTAAATGACATACCAGACGGGTACGTTCTGCTTTTTATCCTTGAGCAACACGTAGGTGACGGGCTGCTGCGCATCCTTCTTCACGATAGCTTCGCCCCCGTGTTGCTGCGCGATCGCGAATGCCTGATCCGTATCGGTTTTCAGCAGGTACTGTGAAAAGGCAAGACCAGCGGACTCAGCATTGTAGGCGCCATCTGCCCCCTCGGTTGAAACTCCGAACGGCGGCGCATCCGGCCGCCGACTTCCGGAGCAAACGATGGTCTTGACCGCCCGGCGAGCGGGCGACGCAAAGTACCCTCGCCAGATGGTTGATTTTCCGTCCTGGCCCGTGGTTTCCGAGGTAAGAACGGATTCCAACCGAGCCGGCTGCGCATCCGGGGACCACTTCAACGCGAGACCCAGCATTCGATTGAACGCCTCCTCACCGGTGTAACGCACCGGTGCCGCAGCCGGCGGCTGTGCAGCCGGCTTTTCAGACGTGCTCTCCTTCGGCTTATTCTCGCTTGAGTTACACCCTGCGGTCAGGATCGCACAACTGATTACACTAAGCGCAAATACGAGACGATATGATTTCATGCTCCCTCCAAATTATGTTTTGAAAACATCCTCAAAATTATCTCGACCGCTTTTTCTGCTCCACCACAGTGTCTTGAGCGTCTTGCAACTGTGCAGACCAGATCCGTCGCGCCCTGGTCGCATGAGGCAGGCATTTCTTTTTTCAGCTCTGAATCGCCCGAATTGTAGCGCTTGCGAGAGGTTTTGCAAGGCCAACGGCAACCCCCAAAAGATGTCGCTCCGGGGTAACTTCCAGCGGGTTCCAGCATCCAACTAAACAGGCGCTTTCACATGTTATACTGCGTCAGATGGGGTGGGTGGGGCCCTCCACGTCCCCGCCCGAAGGATTTCGAAACATGGCTGGTAGTTCTCGTCGTTCACTCTTCCTGATAGTTTTTGTCCTTGCTATGTTCGGTTTGCTTGGCATGCTGTTCGCACAGCGAATCAGCCCGGCAACCACGCCCAGCACCGACTCCGACGTCCGCGATAGCTTCAAACAGTTCACCCAGGTTTATGACACGATCGAGCAAAACTATGCCGACCCGGTGAATCCCGACAAAGCAATTTATAACGGCGCCATCCCGAGCATGTTGCACCAGCTCGACCCCCACTCGAATTTCTTCGACCCGAAATCCTATTCCCAGTTGCGCGAAGAGCAGCGCGGCAAATATTACGGCGTGGGGATGACGGTCGGACCGCGCAACAATAAAGTTATCGTCATCGCTCCCTTCGTCGGCACTCCCGCCTATCGCGCCGGCATCCGCCCGGGCGACATTATCGCCGCCATCGATGGCAAGCCCACCGACAACATGAGCACCTCCGACGTTGCCGATCTGCTCAAGGGACCGAAAGGCACCACAGTTCGCATCACCATGTTGCGCGAAGGCTCCGATCATCCGCTCGAATTCGCCGTCATCCGCGACGAGATTCCGCGCTACAGCGTGGACCTGCACTTCATGATCAAGCCCGGCATCGGTTACATGCACGTCTCCGGATTCCAGGAAACCACTGAGCATGAAGTCGCCGAGGCGCTAGATCAGATGGGCGATCTCAAGGGCCTGGTCCTGGATCTGCGACAAAATCCCGGAGGACTGCTGAGTGAAGGAGTAGGCGTAGCCGACAAATTCTTGAAGAAGAACCAGTTGATCGTCTCGCACCACGGCCGCTCCTCACCTGAGAAACGATACGTGGCGCTCCACGGCAACGGCGGCAAGGAATATCCGCTTGTCGTGCTGGTAAATCGAGGCACCGCTTCCGCCGCCGAAATTGTAGCCGGAGCAATCCAGGATCACGACCGCGGCCTCATCGTCGGTGAAGTAACCTTCGGCAAGGGCTTGGTGCAAACCGTGTATCCCCTCGCCGAAAATACCGGCCTCGCTCTCACCACCGCCAAGTACTACACCCCGAGCGGACGCCTGATCCAGCGCGATTACTCGAATCTTTCTCTCTACGATTACTACTACAACCGGGATAGCGAAGAGAACAACGCCAACCACGAAGTCAAGCTCACCGACGGCGGACGCACGGTGTATGGCGGCGGTGGGATCACTCCTGATGTGAAATTGGCTCCTTACAAGTCCAACAAATTCCAGGAGACGTTGCTGCAGCACTACGCCTTGTTTAATTTTGCGAAGCACTACGCTCTCACTCACAAGGTCACGCGGAGCTTTGAAGTGGACGACGTGGTGATGCAGGAGTTCCGCAAATTCCTCGACGGCGAAAAAATCTCCTACAGCGAAGGCGAGTTGATCGAGAACAACGATTGGCTGCGCTCCAACATGAAGAGCGAACTCTTCGTGGACGCCTTCGGCCAGGAAGAAGGATTAAAAGTGCGGGCCGAAACCGATCCGGACGTGATCAAGGCTCTGGAGTTGATGCCGCAGGCGCGCGCCCTGGCTGACAATGCCAAGAAGGTGGTGGCGGAAAGAAACTCGGCCCCTCCGGTCACCCGCTAGGCACGGCCTATTGCGATTCCAATTTAAGGCCCGGGCAACCGGGCCTTTTGCTTTGAATTCCACTCAGAACTGGGAACGGTGAACTTTCTCTTGAGTGCAGTCTCCGGAAGCCCTAAAGTACAGAAAGCGAAACGCGCGGAGGCGCCCGTCTGCCAGCGGAACTCATGTTTCAATCTGGGCCCTCGATTTTCGGCTCTTGGATTTTCGGCCCCTCGATTGCCGCTGGTTGGATTCCCGCGGTCCTGCTGGCGATGGTTGCGGGGGTCTTGGACTGGCGCTACCGTCGGATTCCGAACTGGCTCTCCATATCGGGCTTCGCGGTCGGCGTCGCGGTCAACACGATTCTCTACCGCGGGCCGGGACTGAAGGGCGCGTTGCTGGGGACGGCGCTCGGCCTGGGGCTGCTGCTGCCTTTTGTAATGGTCCGCAGCCTTGGCGCCGGAGACTGGAAACTGGCCGGCGGGCTGGGAGCTTGTCTCGGTTGGCGACAACTGCTTTCCGTGCTCGTAGGCACGATTCTGGTGGCGGGAGTCATGGCGTTCGCGGTGGTCATCTGGAAAGGGCGGCTGAAGCAAACGCTCTTGAATATGGCGCATTTGCTGGCGGCATTGTTCAGCCTGCGGATGCCGGCGTGTGAGGTATCGCTCGACGATCCGCGGTCAACAAAAATTCCGTTTGGCGTGGCCATGGCGGTGACCGTCTTGTTCTATGGGATAGGCAGAGCGCTGGGGAAATTGTGATTTGTAATCCATTTATGATTTGTCATCCCAAGCAAAGCGAGGGATCCGCAGTTTGCTGAAGATCAAACAAATCGCGAGCCAACTCGTCGGCACTGACGGGGCGGAGATTCTCGAGGCTGCGCTGGTGCTGCCTTTAGTGTTTATGCTGCTGCTGGGCATGGTCGAGTTTGGACGAGCGTTCAACATTTACGCGACCATTCAGCAAGCGGCGCAGAAAGGAGCGATTATCGCGGCACGGGATTCGTGTGGTACATGTGGAAACGCCCTCCCTAATGCCAACACCGCAGTGGACCCCGCAATTGCGGCAGTGTTGCAAGCATCCGATCTCAATCTCAGCCGGATCCAAACGTGGGCGCCCAATAATGCTACTCCTCCCGGCGTGCAATCATGTCCGGCGCCGGCGCCCGTGGTATCGTGTTCAGTGACGACCCATAACTTTTGGGTTTGTAGTTCTGTGCTGCTGAATTCCTCGACCCAGCCCACACAATGCGGAGCCATGGTCAGCTTTCAATATCCATTCACGTTTACCCTGCCGTTCACTTCCCTTAACATGCAGCAGATTCTCTTGTCGGCGCAGGCGCAGAGCAGGATGGAGAACTAGATGCTTCGCCTCCGAATTCTATCGGCGGTCGGCCTGGTAAAGGATGAGCTGGGCTCCTCGCTGGTGGAGCTTGCCATCACCTTGCCGCTTCTGGTGGTGTTTACCGTGGGCATCTACGACTTCAGCGCCGCTTTTGGTCAGAAGCAGAAAATCGCGCAGGCCGCGCAGGAAGGCGCCATTGTTGCCGGCGCTCAACCGATGAGCGACATGCAGACTGGCACCGGCAATCCGGTTTCTCTGCAACCGGTGGTGACAGCAGTTTTCAACTCCCTGGCCGGCAGTGGTGTCCTGCCAAACGCGGGCACATCTTGCACGCAGCCGTTTCCAGCACCCACACAGCCCCCGCCGCCTGGCCTTACGTGGACCTACAAAATTACCGGATGTTCCAACACTTATCCTTTGGACAACTTGGTGATCACCATCAACCGCGGGTGGGTGGCGGCATCGGGCTCACCCCTGTCCGTCGGCACCAGCGTTCAGGTGGTGTATCCATATCATTGGCGATTCAATAGTGTGATTCAATTGTTAATCCCGGGCGCGAACTATGCGGCTATAACGCAGGTGACGGAGAGCGCTACGGTGCACAACCAGATTTGAGGTTGCTTGCGACGACATCGAACTAACTTGCGACTTGGCTTGCGACGCGGCTTGCCGGGCCACGCAGAGCATGGGATTGTAATTGCGCTGCTGGCGGCGGCCATGCTGTTGGTCATCGGAGCAATGGCGGCGCTTTCGATTGACGTGGTGACGTTCTACACCGCACGCAGCGAGGCGCAACTGGCGGCGGATAGCGCGGCCCTAGCGGCGGCGCGCGTGCTCGCCAACTCGGGGGCGACTTCAGACCCGAACTCCCTTACTGACGGTTTGATGACAACCGCATGGGGCCTCGCCCAAACGGCTGCTCTTCAGGTCGCGGAACAGAACCAGGTGGGAGGAATGAACGTCGTAGGAACCCAGGTCACTCTTCCTACGGGTCCTGGCGGAACCAGCACCAACCCGACTGTCACCATAAGCGTGCAAGTAAACAATCTGCCCACGTTCTTCGCGCGCATGTGGGGAACCAAGTTCGTTACGGTGGGTGCTTCCGCCACGGCGGAAGCTTACAATCCTTCCGGCGCAAATTTGACTGGGACGACGATTCCGGTCGCTCCCATGTGCGTGAAACCGTGGCTGCTGCCGAACATCGATCCCAGCAATCCCCCCAATCCCATTTTTGTTACAACTACCGGCGCCATCAACGATCCGGCGCTGCTGGGATGGACTTTCACCAGCCCCGGCGGCGTGCCTATGAGTCTCGCCTGCCCCGGCGGCAACTGTGGCGGGCTGCCCCCACCAGTCGCTTGGCAATATTATCCCGGAGATCCGGCGACGACTTTTCCGCCCCCAACCCAGGCCATCCCCACCTGTGCGCCGGCGATGACGACTCCATATGAGCAAAGCATTGCCGGTTGCATCCAGACTCCCATCGCATGCAACAACACGGCGAATGTCGACACGTCCAACTACGGTTTCAATCGGAATCGGGAAACAGAGCATGCCGTCAATTGTCTAACCCATGCGAATGCCAACCAGGGAGATCAGGTCGACCCTGCGTACGCGAGTCCGCCTTTCGAGTTCCTTGCGGGTAACGACAATCCGATTGCGGGTCTTGCCGGAAACGACGTGATGGTCAGCGATTCGCTGGTCACGGTGCCGGTATTTGACGTTAACTCTTTCAATCCGTCGGGCACCAACTTTCAGATTGTTGGCTTCGTGCAGCTCTTTCTGAATCCGAATGGCATGGCCGCGCCAGGCGGCATGAATCGCGGCAAAGTGAACACCACCATCATCAACATGGCCGGTTGCGGCACTGGCGCCACTGGAACGCCGATTCTCGGCAACGGCGCGTCTCCCGTGGCGGTGCGGCTGATCTCTCCGCCGTAGTTGGAATCGGATGACAATTCCTAGAAGGGGCTGGAATCGCGCCGCGACAGGATGACGCGCTCGAGGCTTAGTTCGCCGCCGACAAAAATAAAGTTGTAAGCTGAGCCGTTCAGCAGTGATCCCAGCACATCGCGCGCGGGAGCGGGACCGAGATCGGCGGCCACCTGTTCTTGCTCGGCACCGGCGGGAATGGCAATCTCGGCCCGGGTCTGACGCTGCACTTCGAACAACACCTGCGCCAGCGTAGCTTTCTCGGCGCGGATACGCAGCATTCCTTTTTCAAAGGTCACGGTCAGGGGCAGCTTCTGCGGTGGCGCGTCCATGACGGGGCTGGGAAGCGGGGATGTCATCGCGTGTGCAACTGCGGCGGATAGTCTCGGCATCAGAGCATTTCTGACCTTGGCAGGCGCACCTGTGGCAAGCGAGGCATTCTGAAGTCTTGCCGCAGGCGGCACATTGGGAACGGCGGCTTCAACCGCCGTGGTGACTGGACCGAGCTTCACCACAATCGCATTCTGGGTAGTCGAGATTCGATACGACTGGGGCTCCACGAGATCGAGCACGATGCGCGTAATTGGCGGGTTATCGAAAAACAGTCCGGTGCGGATTCCCTTCAGCGCACCGCGATTGACTTTCAGGGCTCGCAACTCGGAGGCGGGTAGCGCGCCGGGGAAATCCACCACGATCCGATCTGGTCCGGCAATAGCTTGCGTATCGGGCGCTACAGGCGCTCCGGAAGTCTGGATTTCCACTTCCATTGCGGGTCCGCTGCCGCGTACGACGACGTTCTGGACGCGAGCGCTGCTCTGCGAGCTCTTCACGGCGCGCGTTTGCGCACTCGCGGCAGGCGTCTGCGCGGAAACCGGCGCGGACAACCACGCTGCGATGCCCAACAGGGCTCCGAAATGGGAGAGGCGTGGCATTAGGCTCTGACCAAAGTCTAGCAGTTATGGGACTGGTAATCAGAATCAGAAGTCTTAGTACTAAAGCGGTACGGGTAGTGGCCGGAATCGAGCAGAAACGGTAACCGTCGGGGCGTAAAGCTGGCGCTAGGGCGCGAAGGCGCGGGCGGTTTTTCGATAGCGCCACAGGATCAACGCCAGGCCAGAGCTGATCAGTACCATAGTCGAGGGCTCGGGAACCACCGGCGGTTTGGGGCGCTTGTGACGGCAGTGCCCATCGATATCCTGTTCGTTGGAGGGGCAGATTCCGGAAGGGATGGGCACTCCGATAGGCACGTACGGGAAGAAGAATACGCCGGTCAGAAGCTGGGGTGGATTCGGAGCGCCAGGGGGCAAGTCAGGCGGGGCGAGCAGGGGCCGGACGGGAAACGACGGCCCCGGCTCGACCTGCGCCACGGGCTGGTCCAGAACATCTTCGCTGGGCTCTTCATCGGATACTTCGGGCTTGGCGGTGTCGGAAATCTGGTTGCCGCAACGAGCGCGCGCGGTGATGTTGCCATCGGTCAGCAGCAGTTCACCAAGCTGCAAGCGAATCTTTCTGTGCGTCCAGAAGATGGTGTCACGAATGCGATAAGAGAGATAAACCTCGCGGGCTTCGGAGGCGCGCACGAGACGAGCGTGGTTGAAATCGAAGTGGGCGTAGTGCCGGCGAATAATAGAGTCGCGCGCCGCAGCGGCACGGAGACCTTCGGCATCCTTCACGCCTCCAGGCAGCACCGAATAGGGATAAACATTCGGACTCGGTGCGAGAACCTTGTTGGACCTGGCGGAGCGGGCCGCCATCCAAGCGAGATCCTTGCGGACGTTGCCGCGCGCCCAGGAAGAGTCGGGCAATCCCCGGGAAGCATGCAACGAAGGAGACAAGAAATAGCGGGCGGCAGTCTGCCAGCAGGCTCCGACGATGAGAGTAATGACGACCAGAGCGGCCAGGGACCTCTGTATACGTAGACGACGTCGATACCAGCTCCGCCTCCGTCGCACGATCTTTCCTCTCGAACCGTCGTTCAAAACAGCACTCC
This sequence comes from Terriglobales bacterium, assembly GCA_036521955.1. Classification (GTDB taxonomy): domain Bacteria; phylum Acidobacteriota; class Terriglobia; order Terriglobales; family Acidobacteriaceae; genus Acidiflorens. Next base: position 32,651 of record DATDGS010000049.1, on the reverse strand, counting down.
TGCCCGGCAGGGGGCCAGTGGGCAGCTGGGAGAAAACCGACTTAACAGAGAGCAGTCCGGCATCCAAACCGCACCTCAGAACCGGCCCGGATACAGGAACTTAGCACGTAGAACTGGTCATATTAGCAGAGTTGCGCAACAAATTTCATTCAAAGTGACACTGCGAACGTCAAAGACCATTCCCAATTTGGTTCGGAGTGAAAGCGACAGCGAAACTACGAGGCTCCTGCAACCTGAGCTACCGCGGGCTTTTACTGGAATTTTATATGGTGGAGCTAGTCGGGCTCGAACTATTGAGCGTTGTTGATTGAGGGTAACATATTGACTCTTACTATGGCGAGAACGACCAGAAAGGCGGCATTATCACAACTTGGATACGTTTTGGGTACAGTGGCGATTTCCGGCTGGGCCCCATCAGGCCATGAATCCGCTTAATCGATAACCCTTGCATCGGGCCAACATGCGATCTAAGTTCCCCTCCCCGACACGATATCCGGCTTAGCCAATCTTCGTAGCGTGCCGGCGGACCAGTTCGCGAACCCGAACGGGTTCGTGCTTTCGAACCAGCCAGCAGGCCGAGATGAACTCGTGGACGACCGTGTTCTCGTGCGCGGGCATGCACCCTGAGCGTCGTTTGCATCTTTAGCCGGTCAGAATAAGTCAGTAGCTTCTCTAGTGCAGACGCCACTGTTCCTGCCAACACTGCTAAGGCAAAACACCTGCGTGGAAAAGATGCCCACCAAGTTGATGATGTCGTCTCCCATCGCTTCCGGGCAGAAGACGAAAGCACCTGTCACGAAGATGGGGCTAAGCTATTGGTTCCTCCGATAGATGATGGTTTTTGGGCTGCGATCGACAATCTTGAAATCTGCCGGCACTGTGAATAACGAAGGGTCGGGCTCTGCGCGCACGATGTTCGTTAACCGGAATGTTTGCTCTCCCATTCGCGGATCGTTCCGCTTGCTGGAGATAATCGTCTTGAGGTCAGTCGAAGTCCAGACCTCGGTAACAATGCTGATCGATCGATCGTTACCGATTTGGCCGGCAGGAATTGTGTGTGTGGTACGCACCCCATTCACAACGACACCTTCCATCGTCTGAGAGCCAAGGGATTCCGTGTTGGCTTCCAGCTGCTCATCCGTCGCCAAATGCTTCGTCAGCGCAATCATGGGAGGTGCCGGTGGGGGGGCTGGGGGCGGCCCGCCCGCCGTCTGTATGAAAAATGTGCCAACGGCTGCGCCGGGGCCGTCGCTTCCGCCGGTTCCGCCGGGGGACATCGGGTTTTCCCACGCAGTCTTATCGGTCAAATTCAGCGTATAGGAGGTGCCCGCCACCGGATCTTGAATGAAGACGAGGTGCGGGGCGCTAGCGGCCGATAGATTGCCGATCGCCGGCAACGCCGCATCTTGACGTGTGCGTCCCTGGGAATCCCTGGAGACCGTCCCGGCGTTGGTCTGAACGATCCGATTGCCATCCGCGAGTGTCTGGATGGACTCGTTATTAATAGTGGCGGAATAGGGCGCACTCTTAACCGGAGCAGTGGACCCTTTTTGAAAGGAGCCCCAAGCGATCGCACCCGCCGGGCCGGCGCTTTGGTACATTACGTTTCCGCCCTCTTGCGCGAATACGCAGAATGAGGCGGCGAGAATAAGGATCAGTGTGCGTTTCATGTTAGGTCGGTCTCCTTTTCTATCTAAAGCAAATCATGGCTGCAGACGGAGTCCTTGAACCGATCCGTCGGCTGCCATACTGACGTCCGCGATCAATGTGATCCCCTCGGGGACAGCACCGGGAGGAAACATTGCTTCGACCGGAATGGCGATCTGGATCGCGGTTTCAGGTAGCGCCCAATTCGCGTTTGGAGTCTTCGCGGGCGCAATCCCACGTCGTCGATGGACTGTCTTGACCGGCTTTGGCGCAGTTTCCAGGATGATGGCCGGGGAGGCGTCCGCCACTGGCGGGCGCGCAGGAATCTGCTTGACCGATGCTGGCTGGAACACCAGGAACAGCACGACCGCCCCCGCTGCCGCGCTCGCCAGGACGGGCACCCAGCGCGGCCTGCGACGTGTTGTTCTTTCGATCACCGCATCGCAGTGCGCGACGAATGCGCGGCTCACTTGCTTATAGGCATCGACGCGCCTCCGGCATTCTGAACAGTCTCGAACATGCCGCTCCGCATCCGCGGCTTCGTTGTCAGGAAGCTCACGATCCATCCAGGCAACCAATCTTCCTGAAAAGTCACACATTGCATTTCTCCGCTAATTTCTTGATTGCGCGATCCACCGTATCGCTCACCGTGGAAGTTGGAATCCCGAGAACTTCAGCGATTTCCCGATAGCGCAATCCTCCCGCACGCAACAGGAGGCACTCACGTTCGGCTTCCGTCAATAACAGGATTGCCTTTCCCAGCCGACGGAATTTTTCCTTCTCCAATACGACTTGCTCCGGCGTCGCTTCGTCTACAATCGAGTCAAGGTGGGGATCGAGTGCCTTGCCGAAACGACGATCATAACTATATTGACGATTTCTGGCGCCATTGTGGGCGACGCGAAACAGCCAGCTACGAATGTTCTCCTGCGACCCGCCCGAAGCCAAGTGCCTGTGCAGGCTGACAAAAGCATCTTGCACGACATCTTGCGCTTCGTCAGCCGAGAGCCCGAGACATACCAGGTATCGCAGCAGAGGTTTGCGTAGTTCGCGGTACAGAGTGGTAGCCTCGCACGAGTCAGCCGCAAAGCGCGCGAGTGGCAGTGGTAATGGTAAGGAATCGCCACTCATAAGGACCTCGGCATCGCGCCTCTATGCATAGAACAAATGAAGCCTGCGGTTTTCCGACTCGCGTCAGAAAATTCAGTTTATCAACACAACTGACCGACTCTGTTCCCAACACCCGTTGTGTATGCCTGTGATTCTGCGATTGAAGGAGAATCAATACAGAGCTTTCATGCACTGGCAAGCCCTCCACCTGGGAATCTAAAACGTAAATCTTACGGAAAACTGCAAGGCTCGGGGAAGGCCGTTGGGGCTGATTTCCTGGAGAGTTCCGAAATTGCCAGGGCCGGAATTGGGGACTAGATAACACTGCTGGTTTGTGGACATGCCATCACCGCAATTGGTACCGATGGGGTTGTATTGAATCTGGTTGATGCCGTTGCCGTTTTGCACGTAATAGTTGGCGTGGTTGAACAAATTGAAGGCTTGCACTTGGAATTGCAGTTGCATGCCCTCGCGGATTTCGAAACTGCGGGCCAAGCCCACGTCGATCCTCTCCAGCCAGGGGCCGTAGAAGGAATTAATTCCGCCGCCGGGTGTGGGGCCGGCGCCGTTGATGCCTCCGGCGGTGGCTGCGGTGTCCTGGTTGAAGGCGGTGTCGTTCAGGTTGTCGTTGCCAGGGGGGTTGCCGGGTGCAATCGGGCCGCAATTCTGCAAGGCGCTGGCGAACAGAGTACCGGGAACGACGGTACTGGTGCACGCAGTACTCAACAAACCCGCGTAGGGACGGCCGGAAGAGAACTCCATGACGCTGCTCAGGGTCCAGCCGGCAAGGAATTTGCGTCCCATGTCGGACGTGGTTAATTGATCGAGACGGGGGCGATAGACTCCCGCGAGGGTAATGCGGTGTCGCTGATCCAAGAGCGAGGGGCTATGGGTGTTGCTGAAGTCGAACTGATTGTTGAAATTCATGCCATCGAGACTGATGCTCTTGGCGTAGGTGTATCCAAATTGCAGGGAAAAGCCGTGCGACAGGCGATGCTGCACTTGCGCGAATAGAGAGTTGTAATAATTTTGTGCCGGGCTGATGAGTTCCTGGATCTGGCCGAGGGGGGTATTGCGGATGAGTCCGTCATGGAGCAGACCGTTATCCATCGTCGGCAGGGTGTAAGTCGGGCCGGTGCAGGAGGACGGCCCAAGCGCGCCGGCAGGACAGACGATGTAGGTAGTTGTGCCTTGCAGTGGTTCGAGGTTCGCGTCATAGGCGCTGCCGGAAATTATGTGCACGCCGTGATTCCACATGGTGCCCAGGGTTAAGGTGGTGTTCTCGAAAATCTCGCGCTCAATCTGCAAGCTTGCTTGCTCGATATACGGCGCGCGGAACTGAGGAGAAACCAGGGAAATGTCCGAGGAAGGGCCGAACAGCGGGTTATTAACAGCAAGAATACCGGGAAACGTGGGCGTTTGTTGGCTCGGGGCACCTGCACTGTAACTGGCGCTTGCCTCCACCTGCTGCGAAGGCAGCCCGTTGGAGATCACCGCGTTGCGGTAATTCAGGCCGTTCATGTTGGTATAGAACATGCCAAAGCCTCCGCGCACGACCGTCTTCGACTGGGGCTGCCAGGCGAATCCGAAGCGCGGGGCCACTCGACGAAACTGATTGGGATACTGGCCGGTCAATGGGAACGCGGGATTTCCGGCGGGCTGCGGGTAGACTTGGAAGTCCTCGCGCAAACCCATCTCGAGCGTCAACTTCGGCAGGGCGCGGAGCGTGTCTTGCACATAGAATCCGTAGTAAGGCACGGCAAAAGAAAAGGTCGGGTTTCCCACAGCCTGATTGAAATTGCCGTACGTTCCGAGAGCAAAGGCTTCCAGATTCGGAAATTCATAGAGGCCGAGCGGCGATCCGAAGTCGATAGCCTCGTTCGGATCCGCGCCGCCATCGTCGGTGTCTGCATCCCAGGTGCGGTCAAAATCGAAACCGAATTGCAGCGTATGCTTGCCGATCACGTAATCGACGCGGTCAGACAGAGAGTACTGTCTTTCAAAAACTCTTCCGATCGAAAAAGGAGCGTTGCCGAGGATGAAAGCGGCGGGACTATCTAGAACTACCGTCGGCGTGTTCGGAGCCAAACCAGTTGGGGTCGCGGTTTCGTTGTCTTGCGAAGTGCCAGCGTGAAATTCGTTCAGCAGCTTGGGTGAAAATGTGTGCGTCCATCCCACCGTGGCCTGGTAGGTACGGACATAGGCGTTGGCCAGCGTTTGTGTGCCATAGTTACCGACCGTCGGGTCAAGGATGACGCCTCCGGGGGAGTCGAAGCGGTTGACATTGAGGGTGAGAAACAGGCTGTCGCGGTTGGTGGCCTGATAGTCCAGCCGGGGCGTAATCACCCAGTCGTTGCCCTTTCGGCCTTTGATCCCGAGATTCGAGTTCAGCGCGTTGATCGTGTTCGAAATCTGCTGGAGGTATATCTGGTAATACGGATCGCCCGGAACCTGGGCCTGGGTATCGAGGTTCGGTACCGGCAAAGGTCCGTTGGGTGGAGGCAGGGATGGAGCCGTCGTTACTGAGGGCGGAAAGAAATTAGCGAGCACAAAAGCGCCCAAGTTCGAAGAGTTCGTCGCCAAATCCGAGTTGATGACGGAAATCGGATTGTTGTGCAGCTGCTGCTCATAATCGGCGAAGAACCATAAACGGTTACGCAGGATCGGTCCGCCGATAGCGGCGCCAAATTGCTGCAAATTATCCTCCGGTTTCGGATTGCCGGCGGCTTTGTCGAGGGCATCGTTGGCTTCGAACGCGGAGTTGCGGTTGTAGTAGAACGCGCTGCCGTGGAAAGAATTGGTACCTGAGCGGGTGATCGAATTCACGAAGCCAGCTCCGCCGCCGTAGATTGCGGTGTAGGGGCTGACCGCGACTTGAAATTCCTCGATGGAATCTTCGCCAAATAAATACGGGATGCGATTGCGGCCGACGATGTCGGCGAAGTAATTGTTAGTAGCGTTGGCACCATCGACGCTAAAGTAAGTAGAACCATTTCCGTTGGCGTAACCAGAATCTTCGCCGCCCTGTTGTCCGGCAACGCTTACCAGGCCGGTGTCACCGTCGTAGCTGGTGTTTGGCGTGAGCATCACGAAGTTGGTGTATTTTCGTCCGTTGAGCGGCATGTCTTCAATAAGAAACCGATCGGTTACGGTGGTGGCGGAGGATTCTTCGGGCCGCAGAAGCGGTGTTGTCCCGATTACTCTAACCGTGTCCGCACTCGCTCCCACCTGCAGCTTGACGTCCTGCGACGTGGTGTTTCCTACCAGAACGCTCACCAGGACCTGGACGTCGCGGAAGCCTTTGAGACCTGCCGTAATCGAATAGGTGCCGGGCAGGACCACGGGGAATCGGTAGAGTCCGGCGTGGTTTGCCTCGGCGGATTGTTGCACGCCGGTGGCAAGATTGTGCACAACGACCGACGCTCCCGGTACGATCGCTCCGCTCTGGTCGGTGACGCGACCGCTCAGCGAGCCGGTCAATACAACATTCTGGGCGGTCAGCGATACGCAGCTCACAACGGCTAGAACAATGCAGCCCATCTGGCGATTGATCGCGGAAATCGTTCTTATGCCTGGTCGAACGATCGTCTCAAAGGCGTGTGTGAAAGGCGAGAAGGGGCTGAGTTCGCGTAGCTTCATAACTCATCATCGTTTGCACACAGATTCACGTGCGTTCCTCGATAAAGTCAAAGCACCAGACGATAGTCATGCTATGTTAATCGAACTTCACACAGACGTTAACGTTTCGTGAAAAGCCTACTATCGTCGCTAATACGTTTCTATCTACTACTTGCGGTAATTGTTGAGGCGCGATGAATTCTGCGCGCGCTTATTGACTCGCGGGACCCTTTCGCTTAAAGTTCACTTTTCGGGACCAGCCTAATCCGCTGCGCCGATTCGATATGGACGCGCTTCGTTCCCTCTTCGACACCAAGCCCGCGACCCGGCTTGGACCTCTGGAGCGACAAGTCCACCACGCCGTTTGGATGCGAGGAACTGCCACGGTCCGTGAAGTGCTAGAGGATCGTACGATCTGGCAAACCTATCCCACGATCATGACGACGATGGACCGTCTATTTCGAAAAGGACTCCTCGACCGCGTTCTCGAAGGAAAGGCGTTTCGCTACTCAGCGCGGTATAGCCCGGAAGAGATAGAGCGCGTGGCTGCTATGAACGGTATCCGGCAGCTCCTTGGGTCTGAGTATGCTTCGCTTCACCTTTCGTATTTCGTGGAGGCGGTTAGCGCACAGGACGAGAAACTGCTCGAGGAGTTGCAAAACCTGGTGGAACGCCAGCGCGCAGAACTGCAAACCAAGAAGGGGGAGCCGCGGTGATTTTTACGGCGCGAGGGCTCATCGTTTCTCTTGCATTTTTCGCTATGGTGTATTGTCTGCTGTCCTTGCTGATGGTGTTGGCATGGCGGAGCATGAACCGCATCGGCGGAAGGTCCAGGGTGCTGTCTGCCGATTTCCTGTTCGGGATGCGGATCTTTTCTTTTACAGTCTCCACCGTGGTCTCCGTTTTTTTTACCTTCCCGTCATTCTGGTTGATGGAGAGGGCGTCGTTCGACGAGGATGCCGGAACGTTCATTCTTGCCGGGTGTTCGCTTCTGATCCTGAGCGCTGGCTTGTTCCGTTTGCTAAGGGCTCAGACAAGAACGATCCGCGCAGTGGCGCGGTGGGTGTTGGCAACGAGGAGCATGGGAGCGATGACCATCGGCCGCGAGGAGGCCTCGCCGCCACCGAGCGCTTGGAACGGCGCGCCCGCGCTGATTCTGGTCGGTATTCTGCGACCCCGAGTGATGGTCTCCGACCTGGCAGCCATTGTGCTCAGCGACCACGAACTGCAAGTCGCGGTCCGGCACGAACTAGGACACAAGCGCTCCTGGGACAACCTAAAGAAGGTTCTAATCAGTGCAACTCCGTTTCCTGGGATGAGCAGCCTCGAGGGTGCGTGGCGGGAAGCGGCCGAACTGGCGGCAGACGATGCAGCAGTAGCGGATCGCCAGGATGCGTTGGATCTAGCGGCGGCGTTGATCAAACTTTCCAGATCCTCGAAGCAGTGGTCCGATCCTGCGCTGGCAAGTGAGCTGGTCAGCGGCTCATCTTCGATTGCCTTCCGTGTCAAGCGACTGCTCACGTGGAGCGTGCCTGGTCGTCCCCAAGACCCCTGGCCCTGGACTCTTCTCGTTCTGTTCTCAACGATCATCGGTGTCGTCAACAACTACGGCGCAGCGCTTGTGCTGACACATCGCTTGACTGAATTCCTTGTACCTTAGTCGAAGCTTTGGCCAACTAGTCAGAACTCAGCTTGAAAGACATGAGAAAAGTGTACTTATTGTCGTTATGATGTTCCTCGCGCTCAATGACTGAGGCGCAGTGGCGTCCTCCAGCAATCGGGCATCTGGCCGATCCCGGTCCCTACCGAATTGAGTTGAGGTTCGCGCGTGGCGAGAAGTCAGTCAACTGCGAGTATTTTCAGTTGACAGCCAACGAGGAGGGTCGTGTCATTATGATGACCAGTTCAGTTCCGGTTTTCAGATACCGCCTGACGCGATGGCGCTTCTAAGAAAAGATGCCCTGGATCTTGACTTCAAGTGCGGGGACAACCACTCGCATTTCACCAAGGTTAAGTGAGCGAGCTTTGCTACAGGGTTGGTGGGGGGCGGGACTGCCATTTGGATTGGCTATCTGATTATTGACCCGACTGAGGAATCTGGTTTTAACATTTACAAGTTTTGCCCGGCGAGGCTCAAGGACCAAAAACCCGGTCCGGGTTACGACGATGATTAATGAACGAACACCACGCTGTTTCCGGGCCGTTTATATTGATGCGGATTGAACCTAGTGGCACGTACCGCTGCCCGAGTCGGTGAACGTTCTACCAGATTCCGGGACAAATTCCCAATCGTAGCTCGTGGCGTGAAGGACGAGTTTCAGAACTCCGAACGTATCCGCCTGTCGGACCTCACTGTTGGGTTTGGGACTTGCGAAGCTACGGTGTGAGTTCTTGCCTCCAGTGCCCACCACGAATTCCCGGATGCCTCGCGCAGCATCAAGTTTTCCCGACGGGGCTTGCGGTGCGAAACGCCGGGCCTTCCCTCCGCCTCGGGGCGATGCTGATTGCAGCGCTTCATGTCGTTGTTATTTCCTTTCTCTAAATCTTCAACGGCGGCTGACCGGGATTTAACCGGCTAGACAGCCGCCTATCCTCATCACGTTTTGACAGCGATGAAGAATCTCAACGGGGGACGCAGGGATTAGTCAAAGCTGCACCCCCCTATTCTTCACCGCTCCTAGGAGAACAATCGGAGACTCCCGGTGAAGAAATCTTAATTCCCGGCCACCGGGCTCTGACCGGTAGGCCGGTTTTTTCCTTTCAGCGGAATTTCTCTTCCGCGTGAAACCGCCACGCCGAGTGGCCTGTTTTCTTGAAAGGAAAACTTGTGTTACGAAATTGCTGCTAAGCAGGCGCGCGGAAAAGAGTTGAGGCAACTCTGGGCGAGCCATTTCAGTTTTGTGTGACAAACTGTGACAAGATTTGCAAATGCTTGAAAACATGGTGGAGCTAGTCGGGCTCGAACCGACGACCTCATCGTTGCGAACGATGCGCTCTCCCAACTGAGCTATAGCCCCATCCGGCGGCGAGTTTGCCTTTTGATTTTATCAGCCGTCGTTCCATTTCGCCTACACGCCGCTCGCATTTCAGCTATCGCAGCATTGCCGCCTCGGAACGGTGAGTATCTGCAAGCGAAGGCTATAATTTGTAGGTGAGTTCTTCAAAGGTAAAACAGGTGGCGTCCGCGGACTTCCCGACGCGCTGGGGACATTTCCTGATTCACGGGTTTGCGACCAGGGCGTCCGCGTCGGGGGAGGGCGCCAAAACGGAAGAGGCCGTGGCGCTGGTGATGGGCGAGGTGCACACCGGATCGCCGCTGGTCCGCATTCACTCGCAGTGTCTGACCGGCGACGTATTCGGCTCGCTGCGCTGCGATTGCCGCCAGCAACTTGAAATGGCACTCTCGATGATCGCCGAACTGGGGGCGGGCGTCCTAATCTATGAGCAGCAGGAGGGCCGCGGCATTGGACTGATGGCGAAACTGCAGGCCTACGCGCTCCAGGACAGCGGATTTGACACGGTGGAAGCGAATGAGCGCCTTGGGTTCAAGCCCGACCAACGCGAGTTCCTCATGCCGGTCGAGATCCTGAAGGCATTGGACATACGCCAGGTTCGCTTGCTGTCGAATAATCCTGATAAAGTCGCTGCGCTCGAAGGCGCCGGCATCCATGTAACCGAGCGTGTACCATGCGAGGTCGCGCCCACGGAACACACCGAAGAATATTTGAAGACGAAGCAGGAAAAATTGGGGCATTTGTTCAGCGGCCGCCGGGGACAGCATTAAGACAGCAAACGCTGCAGTTCTTCCCGATTCTTCACCGGCAGGACGCGCAGGGCCGATCGTGCCAGCGCCACATAAACCTCACGCACCTCGGGATGCTTCTTCAGCACCGTCAGATGTTTCGTCACCGTCTCCGCGTCTCCGCGAATTAGCGGACCGCTGAAGGAGCGCGCTGGACCGAGGCGCGAGTAGTTTGCCAAAGTCTGGCGGATGATGGGCAGGCTCTTGTGACGCGCGTCCTCACGCGCGAGCCCGGCGGCGCGGGCGGCTTCTTCGAGCGTCACCAGGAACGCCAGCAGCAGTGGCGAAGTCAGAGTGGCCCATGCGTGGTACGCAGCTTTGCCCGACGGGGGCAATGAAAAGCTTTCGCCTCCCAGCTCGCGGACAATTCGTCGTGCAAGTCTCGTAGCCGCATCGTCGCCTTCGATCGCAAAGGGCACACCCGTCAAAGCAGGCGGAGCTCCGGCAACGAACGTCATCAGCGGATGCACGGACGCGACCGCAGCGCCTGCCTTGCGCAGAGGCTCGAGTTCGCCGCTGAGCAGCGCTCCGCTGGAATGGAAGGCGAAACGAAACCTGCCTGGAACTCCGTTCTGAGATCTGCCTTTTTTGTTTACAGCCGCGCTTGCTGCGAGACGGTCCGCAATAGCCGAGGCTGTTTTCTGAATCTCACGGTCGGGAACACAGAACCACAGCAACGTGGCTTGCGGCACGGCGCGATGTGGAGTGACTACTTGTGCGCCCACCCTTGCGGCGAGCGCACGAGCGCGCCTGCGTGACCGAGCGGAATCGCGCGTGAGGATTTCGGTAATCGTGAAGCCAGCACGGTGGAGCGCAACAGCCAGAAAAGTGCCCAGGCGCCCGGCTCCGACGATGGCCAAAGTAGGCTTTCTGATCTTTCCCTTCCGTCTTCGTCTTACGGCAATTGGTTTTCGGCTCAACCGCGCAGCATACCTTATATTGTTGTCATGGTGAAATCGGCAGAAGCGAAATCAAAGCAAGCCCGTGTTCTCTCTTCCCGGGTGAGTTACCGGGGCCCTGTGTTCAGCGTCACCACCGATGAAGTGGAAGAGCCCGGAGGCGTGCGCGCCCGGCGCGATGTGGTCCGGCATGCGGGCTCCATCGTGGTTCTGGCGGTCGATGATCTCCGGTCAGCGAAAGCCGACCGCAAAGCCGCGCCGCACATCCTGCTCGAACGCCAGTATCGGCACGCCGCCCAGTCGATGATGTGGGAGCTTCCCGCCGGACGCATCGACGAAGGCGAAACCTCGCTCATCGCCGCCAAGCGCGAGTTACTCGAAGAAACCGGCTACACCGCCCGCCAATGGAAAAGAATCCTGCGTTTCTACGTAAGCCCAGGTTTTCTCGACGAGACCATGACCATCTACCTGGCGCGTTGCCTCCAGACCGGCGAGGCCCAGCCCGAGCCGGACGAAAGGATCGCAATCAGATTCTTCTCTTTATCGGAGGCGAAACGGATGGCTCTCAACGGCCGCATCCGTGATGCCAAGACGATCTCCGGGATCCTGTGGCTGGCCCAGACGACGCGACCAGCAAGTTAATAAGGACAATAGGCGGCTGGCCGCCTGCAAAATGAACTATTACCTTGACCTAAAAACAGGAGCTTGTCACCATAGACCATCCACATCCCCATAGGCCACGAGGATTTCGATGAAATTTGGCGTCATAGTTTTCCCCGGATCCAACTGCGATCACGATGCCTTTTGGACGGCCGAACAGGTCGCGAAGCAGAAGGCGACGTTCCTTTGGCACGACTCGCACGACCTTGAGAATTGCGATGTGGTGATTGTGCCCGGAGGGTTCGCGTACGGCGACTATCTGCGCACCGGCGCCATCGCCAAGTTCTCACCCGTGATGGAATCAGTCCGCAAGTTCGCCGCTGCGGGCGGACTGGTTCTCGGCATTTGTAACGGCTTCCAGATTTTGTGTGAAGCGGGATTGCTGCCCGGAGCGCTGATGCGCAACCTCGGCTTGAAATATGTCTGCAAGCCGGTGCAGGTGCGGGTTGAAAACAACGAGACCCCGTTTACACATGCGTGCCGCAAAGGCGAAGTGCTGACCATCCCCATCGGGCACATGGAAGGCAATTATTTTTGCGATGAGACTACACTCGCCAAACTGAAGCGCGACAACCGCATCGTATTCCGCTACGCGAACGCGCAACGCGAAATCACGCCGGAATCGAATCCTAATGGATCACTGGAAAATATTGCTGGCATCTGCAACCCCGGGCGCAATGTACTCGGGATGATGCCCCATCCCGAGCGTGCCGCCGAACCTGAACTTGGCGGCACCGATGGCTTCGAGATTTTCGAATCGCTGGTGGGAGCAGAAATAGGTCTCAGGTCTTAGGTGACAGGTCTTAGGAAAACCAACCAATTTCTGCGTGACGGCTGTCACCGTGGCAATTTCGCGGCCAATCTAGTTTGGTCATTCGAGATTCGATGCCGGAAAGTTATCGGGATCTGATCGCATGGCAAAAGGCGAAGAGCGTGGCGTTGGATGTGTATCGCTGTACTCGTCATTTCCCGCGCGCCGAAGTTTATGCAGCGTTGAAGAGCCTGGAACTGGGAACTGAAGAGCTAGGCCGAATCCTCAACGGCCTGATCAATCGCTTCCAGGTCGCATCACAAAGGGTTTCCTGAGACCTAAGACCTTGCTCAGTACGCCCAACGGAGCAATGTCGCTCCACTCGTAAACCCTGCTCCGACCGAAGCCAGCAGCACCAAACTTCCCTTCTTCAGTTTGCCTTCCTGGCGCGCCGTTTCCATGGCCAGCGGAATCGTCCCAGCCGTGGTGTTTCCGTAGTTCTCTATGTTGATGATCACAGCTTCGGGGCGCATATTCAGGCGATCGGCGGTCGCAGTGATGATGCGCTTGTTCGCCTGATGCGGGATGAAGGCGTCAATTTCGCTCCCCTTGATGCGATTGCGCTGGAGAATCTGTTCACAGAGCGCCGCCATCTTGCGCACCGCAAATTTAAAGACCGCTGCTCCGTCCTGATGAACGAAGTGCATCTTCTTGTCGACGGTTTCCCGGGTCGACGGATTCAGACTGCCGCCACCAGGCATGTACAGCGAGCACCCACCCGCTCCGTCCACTTCGTGCAGAAAGTCAATGAGCCCGACGGAGTCGTCTTCCGCGGGTTCAAGCAGAACGGCACCCGCTCCATCGCCAAAGATGACGCAAGTCGCGCGATCGGTGTAGTCGATGATCGACGACATCACGTCTGCGCCGATCACCAGTACTTTCTTATGGGATCCGCTGGCAACGAACTGCGCTCCAGCCTGCAACGCGTAAACAAACGCCGAACAGGCGCCTGAAAGATCGAATCCCCAGACATTCCTCGCGCCGAGCTTATCCTGGACGAGGCAAGCGGTCGAGGGGAAAAACATGTCGGGTGTAACCGTCCCCACAATAATCGCGTCGAGATCGGAAGCCTCAATGCCGCGACCGGCGAGCGCTTTCTTCGCCGCCTCCACCGCAAGATCGCTGGTCGCAACCCCTTTGTCCACGATATGGCGTTCGCGGATGCCGACACGCTCCATGATCCACTGGTCATTGGTATCGACAAGTTTTTCGAGGTCGGCGTTGGTGAGAAGGCGGGGTGGAACGTAGGTGCCGAGAGCGCTGATCTTAACGCGCTGAAGTTGACTCAATGACATCTCCTGGGATGCTGCGATACGAAGTGAATTAGTTATTCTGAACGATGCGAACAAGAATGTCTAACGCAGTCTCGCAGCCAGCTCTCCGAACAGCGGCAACTCAAAGCGCTCGCCCTGCCATGCTTTGAGCGTCAGAACAATCCACAGAAACAACATGGCCAGCGACACCAGGATTCCAAACAGCAGAAAAAGCATGGCGGCAGCGACATTCGAAAGGAAGAGCGCGGCGACGGTCAGAACGAAAAAAACTCCCCAGAGCAAAACGCTCTGCCAGGCATGAAAGCGGATAAAGCGGCTGCGGCGAAATTCTGGCAGCAACAAGATCACCGCGCCAGCGACAAACGTGAGATAAGCGACCGCCGCGACCGCCCGGTCGGCGGCAGGAAGCGGCGTCATCGACCATCCGCACCCCGGACAGAAGGCCGCGTTCGCCGGCATCGCGGTTACGCAGTGCGGACACTCCACGGAAGCTTGCGCGGGATTCTCCGAGCGCTTCTCCGCTATGATTTCCGAACTACTCTCCGGAGTATTCGCTGGACCTTGCTCTGCGCTAGACAAGTCGGCGTCCATTCGTTTTCTTTCGACATACCTCGCAAACGCCGTAGATCTGGAAAGTATGCCGGGTGGTAATGTAGTGGTGTTTGTGTCCGATTTCCTGTTCGATTTCTCCGACTTTCTCCGCGAAAAATTCGACCGAAGCGCCGCACTCGGTGCAGACCATGTGATGATGACTGCGGCGGTTGTACTGGTGTTCGTAGCGTGCGATGCCGTCGTGAAAGGCAACTTCGCTGGCCAGGCCGCAACCTGCCAGCAGCTTCAGCGTCCGGTAGACGGTGGTGAAACCGATGCGCGGGTCAGTTTTCTTGACCAGTCGATGCAACTCGTCGATCGAAAGATGCTCACGAGTTTCCAGGAAGGTGCGCAGAATTGCGTTGCGTTGTCCAGTCTGTTTCAAGCCGACGCGTTTGAGATGCTGCAGGAAAATTCCTTCAGCTTCGCGGATGTTCTCCTGCGAGATGGTCGGTTGATCGTCGATTCGATTCTGCAGCATGTTGGATGGAGCGGACACTCGAGATGATACTGCACTTCAAGGGGTCGCCAACATGATACCGGGGGGAGCGCGAGTTGCGCCGACCGACTCCCAGGTTGAGGCCTGATTTTGTTCTTAGTTTCTCTTGTGTTAACTACCTGGGACCCCACCCCTCCCCCCGCCTAGCGGAATCATAGGGCTAGAGGAAAATCTTGCCTTGATCTTTGATTTTAAAGGACTTAGAGGTAAAGTCTTCCAGAATCATCGACTTAGCTTCAAAACGGCAAAACGGCGCTGAAAATGGGTTTGGGGCAGCTTCGAGTCCCGTCCTGGTCGGCGGACACGCGCTTACTACCCCAATTCAGATTGCTATTTTCTCGCATCCGCGGATTGGTGTCTGTGAGGCTGATCGCAGTCGGAATGTGATGAAAAAAGGTGAAAGGCCCCGGCCACGCGAAGCTTGGGCCACCCTTCGGGGTTAGATGGCTGCAGTAGTCTGGGTGAGCCACCGTCAGTGTTTTTCCACAAGCATGACAATGGCGGACGCGGCAATTGGATTCGCCCCGCCCAGCGGTCCTTTCACTGGTACAAAGGGAGGCTGGGGCAAGACATCGGGCGCGGTAAAGCCAGCCGAGATTAACTTGAGCGGTATCATTGCCCTTGATCCGCTGCTTTGCGGTACCAAGCCATTGCTTCAGGATAATCCTGCTTGACTCCCCAGCCATTCTGGTAAAGCCAGCCGACGTTATTTCGGGCTGTGGCGCTGCCTTGGTCCGCTGCCTTGCGGTACCAGGTCATCGCTATTGAATAGTCCTTCTGTGCCAAGTACTCATTACCGAGTTGGACTTGGTCCGCGGGGCTAGCCGCTAGTCGGTTGGGGCGAGGAAACATCCTGAGCAATGGCTCCGATGGACGCCACCACCAAGCACATGGTCAAAAGGAAGAGGGTTCTATTCACTCTTTACCCCAAAGACCTTTGAATCGTACGCGACGATTGATAATAGAATTCGGTTGCTTGGCTGGCAACCGCGTCATGTGGTTGTCACGGACAGCACGCACCCCTACAATCTTTCAGTAATGCCTTCTACCGTTTCCCCGGCTGAGATCTCACACACCGAAGTCCGCCGGCGCAATCCTGCGCTGCGGATCTTTTACTACGTGATTTGCTTGCTGCTGGTGGCGCTCATCGTTGGCGTCTGGTGGCTCTACTGGATCGCGCGCCGTCCTCTGCCGCAACTGGATGGCAGCGTCGGGGTGCCGGGAATTTCGTCCAAAGTGCGCGTGCTGCGCGATGAACATGGGGTGCCGACGATTGAGGCGGTTACGCTCGACGATTTGTTCTTTGCCCAGGGGTACGTGACCGCGCAGGACCGGCTGTGGCAGATGGACATGATGCGTCGCGCCGCGGCCGGAGAACTTTCGGAAGTGATCGGTGAAGACACGGTGAAGATGGACCGCGAAGAGCGGATTCTGGGGCTGCGGCTGGCGGCGGAGGCGGCGGAGAAGAATGTCTCGGCGCGCGACCGGGCTTATTTTGACGCTTACGCCCGGGGCGTGAATGCGTTTCTCGAATCGCACCGCGACCGGCTTTCGCTGGAATTCCGCCTCATGAAGTACACGCCGCGACCGTGGACGGTGACCGATTCCATGCTGGTGGGCGCGCGCATGGTGCAGGACTTGAACCACTACAGTAATCCTCCTGCGCTGACGCGAGAAAAGATTCTGGCAAAACTGGGACCAGAACTGACGGCCGACCTCTACGTGAATTCTTCCTGGCGGGACCGTCCGCCAACCGAGAAGCGGCGGATGGAAGATGAACCGGCCGTTGACAGCAACGATGAAGATGACGATGACGACGAAGAGGAGGTCGACCCGGCAGGCGGAAACAGCCGGATCACTTCTGCGTCGCCTGCTGGGCACGTTCCCCAGGGGCTAAAGCCCGCATTCGTTCCGGGCTCCAACGGCGCCCTTCGGTCTCGCTCAGGGCAGGCTCTTGAAGCCGCGCCCTTTCCGTTCTTGCTCGCGCATAATTCATGGGCGGCCCGAGACGGGGCAAGCCCCGTCTCGGCACGACTTCTTTCTGCAGCCCATGGAGCCGTGCCAAACCTAAGAACGGAAGAATCCGCTTCGTTCCGGCCGGGGTCGAACAACTGGGTTGTTTCCGGTCAGCACACGGTTTCAGGAAAACCTCTGCTGTCGAACGATATGCACCTCGACCACCAGATGCCGAACCTGTGGTATGCGGTGCACCTGAGAACAACGACGGCAACCACGAATTCTGGCAGCTTCGACGTGGCCGGAGTTACGTTGCCAGGAGTTCCATTTGTGATTGTCGGCCACAACCAGCGGATCGGCTGGGGGTTCACCAACGTGGGGCCGACGGTGGAAGACGATTTCATCGAGGAGTTCAATGCCCAGGGGCAGTACAAGACTCCGGCGAGATGGGTTAATGCCGAGCACCGCAAGGAAACGATTCACGTCAAGGGAAAACCCGACGTCGTTATGGACGTGGTGACGACGCGGCATGGACCGGTGATTACAGAATTGCTTCCAGGTGAGACGCGCAAAATCGCCTTGCGCTGGACGCTGCAAGACGGCGAGGGACTCGTTTTCTTCGACGTGAACTCGGCGCAGAACTGGGAAGAATTCCGTAAGGCTTTCTCGACTTTCGGCGCTCCGGGACAAAACGTGATGTATGCCGATGTGGATGGCCACATCGGATATCAGGCTACGGGGCGCGTGCCGATCCGCGCAGCCGACGATGGCAGTCTGCCGGTGAGCGGCAGCGATGATGCGCATGAATGGAAGGCTTGGATTCCTTTCGAAGAGATGCCGCATGTTTATGATCCACCGGAAGGGATTCTGGTGACCGCCAACGGGCGTATTACTCCGGACGGCTACAAGTATTCGATCAGTACGGAGTGGGAAGCGCCGTGGCGAACGGATCGCATTTACCGGGTGCTGCAATCGGGAAAGAGGTTTGCACCAGCGGATATGCTGGCGCTGCAGATGGATGTGTCATCTACGTACGACCGATTCTGCGCCGACAAGTTTGTGTACGCCGTCGATCACGCCCCGAGCGCCTCGGCCCGGACGAAGCAGGCTGCGGAAATTCTGCGGGACTGGGATGGACGAATGTCAGCGGATTCGGCGGCGCCGACGATTGAAACGAAAGCGCGCCAGGAACTGGCACGGTTACTGCTGGAGCCGAAGCTGGGCGCGGCGGCGTATGGCCCCGATCGTGGCCAGGTTAGTTGGAAGAGCTATCACTGGGCCATGTCGTCGGTCTGGCTGGAGAATGTGCTCACCAGGCAACCGGCGCGCTGGCTCCCGCCGGGATTCTCCGATTACGGAAGTCTGCTGACGGCCGCGGTTGAGAACGCGGTAAAGCAGACGGCGTTGGTTCTGAACCAGCCTTCGAGCAGTGTGTCGCTGGCTCCTGCCGACCTCAATCAATGGAAGTGGGGAAAGAATTATCCCGTTGAAATCGATCATCTCGTGCTCAGCCAACTGCCTCTAATCGGGCGATTCACGGGGCCAGGATTGCATCCGCTGAGCGGGAGCAATTACACGGTGAAGGCGGTGGGGCGTGGGTTTGGGCCTTCGGAGCGGGCGACGTGGAACTTTGCGAACTTTGACGAAAGCACGCTGAACGTCGTCACGGGGCAAAGCGGGATCTTCCTCAGTCCGTATTACATGGACCAGTGGGCGGCGTGGTACAGAGGCTCGACTTTCGCCTTCCCCTTTTCGCAGGCTGCGACGGAGCGACACCGAGCGCATGAGATGACGCTCGAACCTAAGTAGGCCGTTGGTCAACGGCGAACCTCAAGCGGCGAACCTCAAACCGCGACCTAAAAATCGATGCTCTTGACGTCGATGAACTGGCCGACGAGGTTGTTGATCTGACCAGGGTTATTCGGGTCGTTCGGGTTGTACTCGAAAGCATCGCTCAACGCGTCGTAGATACCGAGCGATCCGCCCTGTACGACATAGATTACGTCTCGCAAGGCGATGGGCTCGATGCCAGTGACGTCTCCATTCGCGGGAGGGATCAATACGCCATTGGCGGTAGCGCTCCCCACCGCTGTACTCAGCGTGTTGTAGATAGAGAGGCAACCGCGTACTTCGGCTCCGACCGGCGGCGGGACGGGCTGCACGATTTCGGTGCAAGTGTGCGCGCCGATGAAGAGCTGTCCGTTGGCGCCGAGAGCGATACGGTCGTGGTATCCGTCGGTGATGACGATCGGGGCGGTATTGACGACAGACATCGTGGACAGGTTGACGATGGTGAGCAGCCCGCAGGATTGTGACGCGGTGGTTTCTCCGGTGCAGGGCTGCTGAGGAAGTCCCCCCACATACGGCGGAGTGCCCGCCACATACATGGTCGAGCCATTGACCAGAGCTACGCTGCCGGCGGGTAGGCTCCCATTCGCACACGTCACTGGATTTGAGCCGGGCTGGGGAACGCAGGCTGGAACGGAAGCGACCAGAGTGTTAGTGAGCAGATTGTACTGCTGCACGCTGGCCTGGGTTCCGCCGCACTCGGCGCCGCAGCTCAGCACGAATGCGGTGCTGTCGTCGCTGCTGAAGAAGGCCGCAACCGGACGGTCGAAAACGCCCGGACCGCCGATGTAGGTTACCGCATTGCCGATCCCGATTTGCGACGGTGTAATCACGGCCACGAAATCGGAGTTATCGCTGAAGCCAAGAACCCGGCTGCCACCGTTGTTGATTGCCAGATAGTGAACCGCGGGAACGTCGGCCTGTCCGGTGACAGTAGCGCTGCTGAGTGCGATGACCTCCACGGTACCGGGGGATTGTCCAGTCACCGGCGCGGTGGGCACGGCAAAGTACGCGACAGAGCTGTCCGGCGAGACCACAAAGCTCTCGGTCACGCCCGGCAACGTCAGTTTACCCGCAGTAGATTCGCTGGCGTTGTTGATGATAGTGAGCTGGTTGTCGGAGGCTTGCGTGCCGATACCGCTGTAAACCAGGGTTAGCGTAAGGTTGGGCGTAACCACCATCATCCCCGGGTTGTTGCCCCCGGAAATCGCGGAACCGCTCGCACGCTCGTCGTTTTGATCGTTAAGGATATAGACGCCCGCAGCCAACGTGCCAGCGGAAACGTTATTCGTGATCAAGGCCCGGTATTTAATGCCGGTGGTTTGTGTGCTAGCTGGCGCGGAACTACCGCAGCTCAGCAACATCATGCTGGCGGGCAGCACAGAAAATAAAAGAATCAGGGCTCTTTTCAAACCTGGGACTCCAACCTCATGCAGGATAATCGCTTGGATGCAAGAATAAGGATTATAGCAAAGGGGGAAAAGTGCGCTTTGAGGCGGGCAAGCGAAATAATCGCCCCAAGCCAGAACGTATATTCCGGCGAGTCGCTAAAGGGGCTCCCAGCAATAGGGGACTGCAGGGCCGGAAGCGGGCGAAATAACTTACTACGTGGCCGGCCACTGAAAGCACAGGCTATACCCGTCCGGATCGCGAACGTACATTTGCTTCATACCATAGGGCGCAACTTTTGGCTCTTGCACATTCTCGCGGCGCAACCGCAGATAAGCGTATGCCCCATCCACATCGGGGCAATCGAAGAAAATCGCCGTGTCGTCGTGGGCGGCAATCCGCGCGGGATCAGGTTTGGGTGGCCGGGAGTCCGCTTCGTAAGCCGTGTTCAGCATCAACTCCATGCCATTCAGCCGGAGGAGTGCCCAATCGAATCTGTCTCCTCCTGGCTTCGAAGTGCTCACCACCTCGAACCCCAGCACATCCCGGTAAAATGCGATGGACGTCGGCATATCGAACACCTGGAGCAGAGGCGCCATGCCTCGAATTTCTAAGCCCATGCGACCCCCTTGGAGACATTGAATGATTCAATTGTCTCGCACCTTCTTGTATTCTCAAGGAAATGGCACAGAACTTTATCGAACGTCTGAAGCGAGGGCCCGTGCTCTGTGACGGAGCTATGGGAACGCTTCTTTATGCCAAGGGCATCTTCATCAACCGCTGCTATGACGAGCTGAACCTGTCGCAACCGGAGCTGATCCACGGGGTCCACCACGACTATCTGCAGGCTGGCGCCGAGATCGTCGAAACCAATACTTTCGGCGGAAACAGCTTTCGCCTGGCGCGTCATAGTCTGGCGGACCGGGTGCGTGACATCAATGTGGCGGGCGCTCACGTGGCTCGCGAGGCAGCCAAGAGTTTTGACGTTTGGGTCGCCGGATCAATTGGCCCGCTTGGGGTCCGCATTGAACCTCTGGGCAAGACTTCGTTTGAAGAGGCCCGAACGGCGTTTCGCGAACAGATCGCGGCCTTGGTCGAGGGCGGCGTCGACTTGCTGATGCTTGAAACCTTCGGCTACGTCGAGGAATTACATCAGGCGGTGCTGGCCTGCCGGGACGCGAATCCGAAGATTCCCATCGTCGCCCAGGTCACCATTGACGAAGACGGGAACTGCCTGGACGGCTCCGACCCCGAGGCGTTCGCGGCGCGACTTACAGAATGGAACGTCGACGTACTGGGCATCAACTGCAGCGTGGGACCTGTCGCCATGCTGGACGCGATCGAGCGCGTTCGAGCCGTGACTTCCCTGCCCCTGGCCGCGCAACCGAACGCCGGTATGCCGCGGTCGGTCGAAGGACGGAATATCTATCTCTGTTCGCCGGAATACATGGCGAGCTATGCGCGAAAATTCGTGGCGGCGGGCGTACAGCTGATCGGCGGATGCTGCGGAACCACGCCGGAACATATCCGCGCCATGAAGTCGGCTTTGCGAATGCGCGAAGCACGCGGCAAGACCGCGGTCACGGAGGCGATTCATTCCGACGCGACGCCCTTAGCCCCGGCGAGCATTCCCATGGCGGAGCGTTCGCGCCTCGGCGCAAAGATTGCGGCCGGAGAATTCGTGACCATGGTCGAGATCGTGCCGCCCAAGGGCATCGACATCCGAAAAGAGATCGAGGGCGCGAGGTTCGTCAAGTCGGTCGGCGTGGACGCGGTAAACATCCCGGACAGCCCGCGGGCTTCGGCGCGCATGAGCAACCAGGCCCTGTCGCTCCTGATGCAGCAGGCGGTTGGCATTGAAGCCATCCTGCATTACACCTGCCGTGACCGAAACGTGCTGGGCATTCAGTCCGATTTGCTGGGAGCGGCGGCCACCGGAATCCGCAACTTGATCTGCATTACAGGAGATCCCCCGAAGATGGGGAACTATCCCGATGCCACGGCAGTGTTTGACGTGGATGCAATCGGACTGGTGAATATCGTCCACAACCTGAACCGGGGATTGGACCTGGGCGGAAACCCGATTGGCGCCGGGACCAGCTTCGTCATTGGGGTGGGTGCAAATCCGGGCTTACCGACCCTGGACGAGGAAATCAAGCGCTTCGAATACAAGGTGCAAGCCGGTGCCGAATACGTGGTAACGCAGCCGGTGTTCGACCTCAGCCTGCTGGAAGCTTTCCTGAAGCGGATAGAACACTGCCGAATTCCTGTGGTGGCCGGAATCTGGCCCCTGGTAAGTATCCGCAACGCCGAGTTTATGAAGAACGAGCTGCGGGTTTCTGTACCTGACGAAATTCTCAGCCGAATGACCAGGGCCGCTAGTCCAGAAGCGGCTCGGGAGGAAGGTGTGGCCATCGCCCGCGAAATGCTGGCGGCGGTCCGCGACCGGGTTCAGGGCGCGCAGATCAGCGCGCCCCAGGGACGCTATCGCTCCGCGGTGGATGTTCTGGAGGCTCTCGGATCAAAACGGCCGGCTTCTGTTTAGTTTTGCAATGTTCAGTTTTGAAACACCTGCTGTTTAAGAAATTCGCAGGATAAAAAAATTTCACTGGACATTTTCCATCGAAAACAGCATTACAATAGAGGCAGGAGCAATTGGATTGGTGAAGTTTGAAGAATGCCTCGAGCGTCTCGAGAAAATCGTTCAGGAACTGGAAAAAGGGGAGGTTCCGCTGGAGAAGTCTCTGACGCTGTTTGAAGAGGGCATGCAACTTTCCGCGACCTGCAGGAAGCAACTGGAGGAAGCGGAAGGAAAAGTACAGATTCTGTTGAAACAGAACGGAAAGCTGCAAACTGAACCGTTCGAGCCCCCGGCCGAGAAAGCGTTGCGCAAATGACGTTGTTCTCCCTCGGATCGGATTTGACAACGACAATGCCTGTGCTAGCAGTTTGCTGTCGCAGCCAAGGCCGCCGCGAAATCGCGGCGTCGTCAGGGGGATATATGGAACCATTCGGTGTAGTCCTTTACCAAAATGATCCCAGAACGGCGCAAACTCTGGCGGTCAGTCTCTCCCAACACTTTGATTCTGTTTATTTGGCAGGCACCTACCAGGAAGTCGGCGCCGCAGTTGCCCGGCATCGCGCCGAGGCGGTAGTGCTGGACCTGGAAACTTCGGGACCGGGCGAAGTTGAGCGTTTGCATAATGAATTCCCCGGTCTTTGCATCGTCGGCACCCACCGGCTCGCGGACGACCAACTATGGACCGAGGCCCTGAGTCTGGGCGCGTCCGACATATGCGAGCCGCGCAACAATGACGTGGTACGCTCGGTGTTGCAGCATCTCGCGCGCCGTTTGGCCGCTTGATACCAGGTCTCGGGTCTCTGGTGTCAGGTCAAAGGAAAAGCAGAATCAATAAAGGCTTCCTGAGCCCTAGCGCCTAAGACATGAGACCTGACACCTAGGACCTGAGACCTGCCCTTGTTATACTGCCCTGCCATGCTGAAACAAGTTCTGGAGCAGGGACGCGAGGCTGCCGACGTCGCTCTCGAGCAACTCTTGCCGCCGACTACCCAACATCCTTCCTCCATTCACCGAGCGATGCGGCACAGCGTTTTTGCTGGCGGCAAGCGCCTTCGCCCCATCCTCTGCATGGAGGCCGGACGCATGATCGCGGCGACGGCCACTGGTCCGCGAAAAAGTTCGCAGGCTGGATCGCTACCCGCAGGCATCGAGCAGGTGGGCGCAGCGCTCGAAATGCTCCACACTTATTCCCTGATCCACGACGATCTGCCCGCGCTCGACAACGACGACCTGCGGCGCGGGCGTCCTACCTGCCACAAGGCGTTCGGCGAGGCCATCGCCATCCTTGCCGGAGACGCCCTGCAGACACAAGCCTATGAATCGCTCGCCCAGCTCATTTGCCCCGCCGAGGCGCGGGTCGCCATCATCCGCGAAATCGCTCACGCCACCGGCACCATCGACGGCATGATCGGCGGGCAGGTGGTTGACCTCGAAGCCGAGCACAAGAAGCCCGATCTGGCCACCCTCGAATATATTCACCGTTCGAAAACTGCGGCGCTCATCACCGCCAGCGTGGTCAGCGGAGGAATCTACGCGGGTGCAACTTCTGCGGATATCAGCCGCCTTCGGACCTATGGACAGTCCATCGGATTAGCGTTCC
The DNA here is from genome assembly GCA_036521955.1 of Terriglobales bacterium. Classification (GTDB taxonomy): domain Bacteria; phylum Acidobacteriota; class Terriglobia; order Terriglobales; family Acidobacteriaceae; genus Acidiflorens. The sequence continues at coordinate 8,366 of DATDGS010000049.1, read as the reverse complement.
AGATTGTCGACGACGTGCTCGACCTGACCCAGAGCTCCGAGCAACTGGGGAAAACCGCGGGCAAGGACGCGGCAGCAGAGAAGACAACCTATCCGTCATTATTTGGAATCGAGGAATCGATTCGCAAGGCCGACGCTCTGGTCGATCAGGCGTGTGCGGAACTCAACGCATACGGGGCGGCTGCGTCCACTCTGGAGGAGCTCGCTCGCTTCCTTGTCGAGCGCAAGAAATAATTGCACGGCGTTCCCGTTTGTCGCTCCGTTGGGATAGTGTGGTGCAAGTGCGATTCGTATCAGGGCATCGCTTTAGCGATGCCGAAAGCAGCACCCTCTAGAATCGCCTTTAGGAGGTGCGGCGGTGGATCTAGTTCGAATTCCGGGTGTGCCGACGAATACGGATAATCCACGCACGCCCTCACCAGCAACCGCTTCACTGGATTCGCATGAATATATTCGCGTATTCCCAGGTAGGCCTTCCTCTGATAGACCCGAATCTCCGAGAATCCCTTCTGCCAAACCGGAGCGCGGAACCCCAGTTCACGTCCAGCCCGAAACGCAAAACCGCCCTTGATCAGTTGAACTGCCTTCTCCACAGTCATCTCCGCGCCCCACCGTTATTAGCAAATGGACATGGTCCGGCATGACGACAAATTCGTGGGGACGATATTGCAACTGCTCGCGGTAGTGATAGAGGACGTTAATCAATAGCTGTGCTGATCGGGCGGGCATTACGAATGGGGATCGACATTAATCCCAAGCGCCTGAAGGCGCTTTCCTCGTGTGCGCTTGACGTCATCGCTAACTAAAGCTATGACCCGATACGAATCTCATACTCTTGGCAATGATGCAGTGATGCCCGAACCTGCCGAAAAGTGATGATTTCCCGGTGAAAGCTCCTGGCAGCCCCCGCAATAACCCGACCCCCGTGCACTACCAGCCCTTGAATCTCCTCTCGCCCAGCGGTAGAGTGCCTGTGCTCTCGCGGTCTCCCGCCTGCCAGGTCCTCACCAGCAAATTGTGCTAATAGCTGCAGTGTCTGTGCAACTAAAGGCGGTGCTTGGACGCGTACCACAATATGTGGTGTTTTATTACTTGACCCGTCCCGGTATTCGCCGTTAGAGTTGGTCAAAAGCGTGGGACGTTCTTAGTCTAGGGGACGACATCGAACGATAGGACCAGGCGAGGAACCTCGGGAGTTAACGGTAAAGGTTAGCCTCCGTGTCCCCGCAATTTGCAGCGCACTCCGGCCAGCGCAAACCGAGTCTGCGGAGCATGTTGTCCGCCCACGAAGGAGTCACTTTGCTCAAACTTAAGAAGCTGCAAATCCTGGGATTCAAGTCCTTCTGCGATCGCACCGAGCTGAAATTCCACGGCGAAGGCATCGCCGCTATCATTGGGCCCAACGGCTGCGGCAAGTCGAACATCGCCGACGCGATCTCCTGGGTGCTAGGCGAGCAGTCGGCAAAATCGCTGCGCGGCTCACGCATGGAAGACGTCATCTTCTCCGGCACGCGCGACCGCAATCCCACCGGGATGGCGGAAGTGTGTCTGACTTTGATTGACCCGGAAATTTATGGTGGGCCGGATATGAACGCGCCCACGGAAATCGAGATTCAAGACGACCTGCTGGTTGAAGAAAACTGGGATGAAGCCGAAGTACGTGCCCAGGTCGCCACCGAAACGCAACGCGCCGTCGAAGCAGCCCAATCCGGACAGATACAGATAAAGACCGAAGAGGCTGAAGGCGAAGCCGGGCCCGAATCGCCAACTCATGACGCACCAACTCATGAAGCGCCGACTCACGAACGACAAGCTGACGACAGCGCGGTAACCGTGGCGGGCCCGCAGGTACTGCTGAAAATCCGGCGGCGCAAATTCAATCAGCAACAACACCACGCTGGCGAAATTTCGGTGACGCGCCGGTTGTTCCGCAGCGGTGATAGCGAATACCTGCTGAATGGCAAACTGTGCCGTTTGCGCGACATCCAGGAACTGTTCATGGGAACGGGTCTGGGGCCGGAGTCGTATGCGCTCATCGAGCAGGGGCGCATCGGTCAGATTCTGAGCAGCCGTCCGACGGACCGCCGCGCCATCATCGAAGAAGCGGCTGGGATCACGAAATTCAAGACGAGGAAGCGTCTCGCCGAGGCTCGTCTCGAAGACGCCAAGACGAATCTGAACCGCGTGAACGACATTTTCGAAGAGGTCACACGGCAGATGAACTCGCTCAAACGCCAGGCCAGCAAGGCCGAGCGCTATGCCAGGCTGCGCGACGAAATGCGCGCCAAGCTGCGGATTGTGCTCGCCAGCAAGTTCACCCAAATGGACCAGGAAAGCGTGAACCTCGATACCCAGATCGGGCAACTGGGCGAAGAAATTCGCCAGCGATCCGAGAGCGTGCAGCAGTCAGAGGCCGAGCACTCGGAGCGCACGCAGCGCGGATACGCGATCGAAACCGAGACGCGGCAAAATCGCGACCGCCTCAACCAGATCGCAATCGACGGCGATCGCGGCAAGGCGCGCATCCGCACCAACGAAGAGCGCCGCGCGGAACTGATGGTTCGCACCGCGTCCGCGGAAGTGGAGCTGGCGCAGGCTCAAAATCGGCTCACGGCGCTTGAGGAAGAACGCGATGGTCACCGGCAGGGGCTCGACTCAGCGGCTGCGGATCTCGCGGCGGCGCAGCAGGAGTACAACCTCCGCCAGCAGGAAACAGCACACGCCGCCATCAATCTTGCTCTGCTGGAAGAGGAGCAGGAGTCGCATCGCACGGCCATTCTGGAAGCCGTCGGCGCAACCTCCAACCTGCGCAGTCAGCTCACGCAGTCCCAGGAACGGCTGGCGGGTATCGGCCGCGAGGAGCAGCGTCTGCGGGCTGAGATCGCAACCGCTTTTTCGCAATCGGAGACCTTTGGTCTAGAACGCGGCCAGATTGCTCTGGAATTCGAAAGCGTTTCGCAGCATGCCAGCGGCTTGACCGCCGAGATCGCGAACCTGCGTGAAAACCTCGACACCAAACGTTCAGCCGAAAACGAAACCAAGAAGCATCTCGACTCCATCCGTGCCGAATACGCCACGGCGCTGGGCAAGAAGGGATCGTTAGAAGCGGTCATCGCCGAGCACGGTTATTCCACTGAATCAGTACGACGGCTCTTTCAATCGGGCGCCATGCAGGGAGGAAACACGCCGGCTGGAGTGCTCGCGGATTTCCTCGAAGTCGAGCCCCGCTATGAGCGTGTTGTTGAAGACTTTCTGCGCGATGAACTGAATTTCGTCGTAGTCAAATCGTGGGACGCCGCCGACGAAGGCCTGCGCCTGCTACGATCCGACGTCAACGGGCGCGCGACCTTCCTTGTGCATCCGGAGGACTCGCAGGCAAAGTTCTCGTTTGTCGCGGACGAAAGTCATCACTATTCTCCGCTCAACGATACGGTTCACCCACTGAAGAACTCGATTCGCGTGTTGAACGGATTCGGCAAGTCGCTCGAAGTGATCCTGCCCAAGCTGGGCAACGGCTACATCGTGCCCGATCCCGCGGTCGCGCGCGAGCTCGCGCTCTCCAGCCCGGATGCGTTCTTTCTCTCCCAGACCGGAGAGTGCTTCCACAACGTGACCGTCACCGGCGGGAAGCAACGCAGCGAGGGACCGCTTTCCATGAAGCGCGAGTTACGCGACGTGCTGCGTCTGCTGGAAGAACTGGAGCGAGCTCTGCGCGAAAAAGAAATTCTTGCGCTCACCCTGGGACGAGAAATCAAGGAGCACACTTCCCTGCTCGATCGCCTAGAAGACGAAAAGCGCGAAGCCGAGAAGCGGGCGATGACCTCCGGACATTTGCTGCGGCAGTTGGATGGAGAGATGTCGCGCGTGCGCAATCGGATCTCTGTCTGCGAACACGAACTGCAACGTCTCGCGGCGGAACGGCAGGAACAAGAAAGCTTGATCGCATCGCGGCAAGCGGAGCTGACCACGATCGAGGAAGCGCGCGCCCAACTCGAAATGCGGCTTGCAGCCGGGCAAGACCGCCTCGCGGCTCTGCGCAGCCACCGGGACGCCGCGGCTGAAACCACATCGCAGCGGGCTGCGCGCGTGGCCACGCTCGAAGAGCGTCACCGTTCGGCCACAATCCTGGTTCAACGCATCGAGACACTTGTGGCGGAGATGCGGGAGCGAGCTGGCGCGCTGCAAATCCAAATGGAATCGGCGAGCGTCGAAATCGCGCAACGGCAAAACGAGAACGTGCAACTGGCCGAACAGTTAGTGCAGTTTGAGGCTAAGCGCAATGCTGGAGAAGCGCGCGAGGGATTGCTTCAACTTGAGTCCGAGCAAGTGCGAGCGCGATTGGCTGAAATTGACGAGCTGCTTCACAGCACGCGTCAACAGCTCGATCTCGCTCGCGATCGCCGGGGTGAACTGTCGGCCACGGCCGCCAAGCTGCAATCCGACCTGCAACACCTGACCGACACCTGCCTGAACGAACTCGGCATCGAACGCCCGGCGCTGATGGCCGAAACGACGTCCGACAACGCGATTCCGCTGGTTACCGGGGATGCGCTTGCGGCTGAAGATCAGGCGCAGCGTGAAATGCGCGCCCGCCTCGACGCTATGGGTCCGGTCAACATGATGGCTCTTGAAGAGTACAAGGAGACGGCGGAGCGCCACCAGTTCCTCGAGACGCAGCGAAAAGACCTGCTCGATGCGATCGAAAACACCGCAGCCACCATTCGCGAAATTGATCAAATTTCGCGACAGAAATTCGAAGAAGCGTTCCACAAGATAAACGAGAACTTCCAGGCCACGTTCCGCAAGCTGTTCGGCGGCGGACACGGCTTCATGCGGCTGACGGACCTGGAAAACAGCGCGGAGAGCGGCATTGATGTAGTGGCATCGCCTCCCGGGAAAAAACTGCAGAACGTGCTGCTGCTCTCCGGCGGCGAAAAGGCGCTCACAGCGCTCGCGTTGCTGGTCGGAATCTTCCAGTACACACCCAGTCCGTTCTGCATTCTCGATGAAGTCGATGCTCCTCTAGACGAGGCCAACATCGCGCGCTTCACCGAACTGGTGCGCGAGATGAGCGTGCAGACGCAGTTCATCCTGATCACGCACAGCAAACGGACCATGAGCATTGCCCCGGTGCTCTACGGCGTTACCATGCAGGAGCCCGGCGTGTCGAAGCTGGTGTCAGTGCGCTTCGGGGCGGCGTAAGGGATGGGTCATGGGTAGTGCAGCCGGCTGGTTTGCGCAGGCACTGTGCGAGGTCTCGCGGACGCTCGGGAAGGTAACGGACAATGGAAAAGATAATCTCCGCGCAACGGCACATTCATAAGTTGGTCGATCTAGGCATTCTAATTCCGCACCGGCAGACTCCTTCGTGCCCGCGTACGACTTTCGCTTTACCGCGACATACGTCCCCAATCCAAGAGCTCTGCCGGCAAGAAACGTGATCCATTTGCGAATCAACCAGCGCGGCTACCCAGCAAGTGATAAGCTTTCCGGTCTCGAATACGACTGATGTACAATGTATACATCAGCTTGAATCCTCGGTTCTCACTCTCCGCCTGGATGCCAAACTCAAGAACCAGCTCGACCGCTTATCGAAATCGATGAACCGGAGCCGCTCGTTCGTCGCCGCTCAGGCGATCCAGGAGTTTGTCTCCGTTAACGAATGGCAAATCGGGGAGATCAAGAAAGCTCTTGTCGAGGCGGATTGAGGTGACTTTGCGAGCGACAAGGAAATGCAGCAGACAATCAGGCGCTTGACGCGACGTGAGCGTTCCCGTAAGTGACCGAGCCATTCCCGCGCAAGACGGCGAACCGACGGTCACGACCGACTGAACTGAGGATTGCGCTTTTTCTGAGCACCAACAAAAAGCTCCGGTTGCCCGTTGACAACATCCGCCGTTTTCTGCTTTCTAAGTTGAAAACCTCACTGCCCTTTTTTCCAGAGCCTTCCTCAGTTTTTCCACATCGAAATCCTTCGGAAACCCGCCACGGATAAGGCTTCTGGCTTACACTTAAACTGTCAACATTTTTCGGCGCAGTGCCGGACGGAGCAACCCGGCACGCGTGACAGAAAGCGTTGACAAATTTTCCGCGACAGTTAGAATACGCAAAGTTTTCTACCGGTGAATTAATACATGAGCCCCGAAATTTTGGATGCCGTTCTGCTGCGAACGAATTACTCCGAATTGGAGTTGCAGGCCAGCGGCAAAGTCCGCGACGTCTACTGCCTTGACCGTGACCACTTGCTGTTCGTGGCCACCGACCGCATCTCAGCCTTTGACTACGTTCTGGCCACCGGCATTCCGCACAAAGGCCGGGTCCTGACGCAGCTCTCGCTGTTCTGGTTCGACTTTCTCAAAGACGTCGTTCCCAACCACTTCGTCACCGCCGACGTGGACCACTACCCGGCGGCGATTCGCCAGCACGCCGACGAACTCCGCGGCCGATCCATGGTGGTCATGCGCGCTGAAATGTTTCCCGTCGAGTGCGTCGCACGCGGATACCTTTCCGGCTCGGGATGGAAAGAGTACAAAGCAACCGGCTCGGTATGCGGCGTCAAGCTTCCGCCAGGATTGAAAGAATCAGACCAACTACCGGAGCCCCTATTCACGCCGGCGACCAAGGCTACCACCGGTCACGACATCAACATTTCGTTCGAAGAAATGTGCAAGCTGGTCGATCCCGAATTGAGCCGCCAACTGCGCGATATCACGTTGCGCATCTACAAGAACGCCGCAGATTATGCACGGCAGCGCGGCATCATCATCGCCGACACCAAGTTTGAATTTGGACAAACCGCTCAGGGAATTACCCTGGCGGACGAAGTGCTCACTCCGGATTCCTCGCGCTTCTGGCCGGTCGACACCTACCAACCGGGCAAGGCGCAGGATTCCTACGACAAGCAATATGTACGGGATTACCTCGAGGAAATTCGCTGGAACAAACAACCGCCCGCGCCAGCTCTCCCCCAAGAAGTTGCGCTGGGTACGAGCAAGAAGTACCTCGAGGCGTATCGGCAGTTAGCGGGACGCGAGTTGGAGATTTAGCCGACATGCGCTGGGTCAGTGAATTCGATCGTTGAACTTCGGAACATTGAACTTCGGATCAATCGAACGATCGTTGAAGAACGATCTGTGAACCATGAGCATTGCGGATTGGATCATCCTCGGCTTTCTGGTGTTTTCCGTGATCGGGGCAGCCAGTGAAGGCTTTTTCCATGAAGCCTTCGACTTGGCTGGCTTGGCCATTGGATACCTACTCGCCGCCTGGCAGTATCAGCGCTTGGCGGACTGGTTCGCGCCTCATTTGAAATCGCTGTGGGTAGGCGAGATCGCTGGCTTCCTCATCATCTTTTTCGCGGTCCTGATCGTTGCCGGCTTTGCCGGACGGACTGCGCGCTGGGCAATGAAGAAAGCCGGTCTGAGTGCGATTGACCGGGCTCTGGGAGCGGTATTGGGCTTATTGCGGGGTGTCCTGGTGGTGGCTGTCGTGCTTACCGCAGTGGCCGCGTTTGCCCCCGCCGCGAAGTGGCTGGCGGGATCGGAGTTAGCCCCGTACTTCCTGGTGGGAGGAAGGGCTGCGATCTGGCTCGCACCGTCGGAGCTGCGCCACCGGTTCTACCAGGGCCTGGATTACATGCGGCAGGCGCATTCGGCCCCTGACAGAGGTCAGCCGCAATCAGACGGGCCGCCGAAGTAGTCTTTGTGCGGAAAAAGCCCCGCCTCCGCGGTGGCGGGGCTTGTCCCGTCTCGGACTGCTGAAGACTACGAGACCGGTTCAAGTCGTTGGTTGTTGGTCATTGGTCGCTGGTCATTGGGTCGTTGCGAATTATCAAAGTTGTGAGAGAACGGAAACGAGGCAGCAAGTGAAAGATCAACTGGAAGCACTTATTCTTCAAATGTACAAAAGCAATATCCTCTACTCGGAAGCCGTCCGCGAGTTTAAGAAACGCTTCATAATAACGGTACTCGAAGAAAACCGAGGCAACCAGTGCAAGGCAGCGCGGCAATTAGGCATGCACCGGAACACGCTGAGCCGGACCATGCAGGAACTGAAGATTGATGTTCGTCCCCTGCGCGCCGGCGCGAAACGTCCGCCCCGCAGCGCGCGTCCCCTCACGGTAGAGAGAAAACAGGCTCGCTAAACGCGCCCGTGGCCTGCGACAAACAATCGGCATAGGGGGACGGGTTGCCCCGCCTCCGCCGAGTAGGCCCGGGGAATTACACCCCGGGCCGCTCACAGAACCGGACGTAAGCCTCTCGACTTATCACGGCTCGTGCCACCCATCGAAGACTGCCGCCTTCCGTCGAGACCAGCGGGCTCCTCCTGTTACCAGTTGGCCCATGACGATCCCGACGCGGGTGACCT
>DATDGS010000048.1:0-2034 GCA_036521955.1 Terriglobales bacterium | reverse complement strand
AAGGGCCTGTAGCGGAACGAGCATATCGTGGTGTAAGAGCTTGTGAAGGTGCGTGTCTCCCCAGGCGGCAATCACTTCCAGCGGTTTCGCTTCCGGCGTTGATCTTATACGGACGCTTCTGGGTATCGTGCGTGCGCCGATGAGGATAGTCATTAGTGAAATCAGCTTTTCGACTTCCTCCATGACCCCCTTCAATCCTAAGGGACTTGACATTGTGCCCAAGAATTTGAGCGTGTGAGCTGTCCCGGACTCGCGTTCCCTAAAGAAGCGGGAGGTATAACCTGAATTATGCGCAGGACTGGCATGCCGAACGCCAGTCGGGCTCAGTTGACGGCTTGCAGAGTTAAGTAAGCTAGTTCGATTTTTGCTGGTTTGTGCCCCCCACGAGATTCCGCTTCCACCAAGTCCTGCGTCGAAGTCACTTGCTCCGTTGCGGTTGCGGCCCGCGCATAAAGTTCTATGCACGGCGCGCTCAGGCCCGGCGCGGATGTTTTTCACCGCAATGCTGGGACCATCACTGTCGCATAGCCCGCGGCACGCGGCACGATCCGCCGCAGACGGTCCATCAACCGTTGGAACACGCCCTTCTCCTCGTAGTGGTCGCTGTAGCTCACGCCACTACGGCCGGCGTGGCGCCAGATCTTAGCTGCCACGAACAGGAAGCGGAGCCGCGAGGTCGCCAGAGTGGTGTGCCTCAGTTCGGTGGCGTCGGCCTGTGGTTCACGGTTGAACAGCATCAGCCAGCAGTTCAGGTTGTACGCCAGCATGGCCAACTGGAAGTGATTGCCGTTCACGTCAAAGCGGTTGGATGGATGGGCCGCCAGTCCGGCATCGTTGTTCGCCTCTTTGATCAGGTTTTCAGCGCCGCCTCGCTGACCGTAAAACCAGACCACGAAATAGATCGGATCGCTCATGTCGGTCACAAAGACCCGGTATTGGTATTGGCTGGTTTCGAACAACTGGTATTGCTCGGTTTCCTCGGCTTCCAGTTCTTCGCGTGGCTTTTCCTTGCGCAGGGCCACGAACCGATACGGCTTGCTCCATCCGTCTGGCTGATAACAGAATTCGCATTCCACATCGGCATCGGTTTTGGGCGAAGGCTTCCACTGAGCTTGGCGTAGCTCCTCCACCAGCCGCGCCGTTTTACGTGCACAGATCACGAACCGGGCGCCAATTTCTTCATACGCTTCGACGGCTTCCCGGCAGTAAAAGCCCGAATCGGCCCGTCCATAGATCTGCTTCACGCTGGGCGGCAAGGCCTGCTGGACATTCCGCAGATGATCGCCAATCTGCTTGCCGCTGGGCCGGTCGCCATTGCGCAATTCGCCCCATACGTATTCTCGCGTCTCGGCGAGGAAGGTCAGCATCGGTTGATAGCTCCTCTTGCCCTTGTTTTTCGGGTTGTAGCCCTTGCGTCCACCCATCTGTTGTCCATAGAGCGTGTGTACCGTGGTGTCGGTGTCGAGGGTGACCACCTCCAACTTCACGTTGGCCGCCTCCCAAACCCGTTCGCGCATGGTCCGCATGACGGTCAGAAGCTGGCGTGCGACGTTGCGATGCAGCGCGTTTACGAATCTCCAGAAAGTGGATTGCACCGGCAGCTTACTGACTTTGAGGATGCCTGTCAGGATCGGATCGCGCGCGATAAAACGCAATTGGGCCAGTCGCGGAAAGCCGATGTAGAGACCGAGCACGATGCCCAGCACGAATCGATACAGGTCCATGGCACGAGGAATTCGCTGCGAGCTCACAGTCTGTTCCACCAGGGACTGGAATCCCAACTTCTCCAGCATGGTAATCACCGGCAGCAGCCCGCCGTAGGGAGTCAGATTCTTGCCGCTGAAGTCATACGGCGTGGAAGCATTGATTTTATTGGGTTCCGGAATAACATCCCGAACCCCTTGATTGGCGCGCCTTCGACCGCTATCCTGTTGTTGTTTGGTAACCATTTGGGTGGCTTCTGAGAATCGGTTCGCGAAGCTGTGAACTCCGCGGACCTACTGTTTTAACGCAGGATTCTCAGGACTCCCAAAT
>DATDGS010000047.1:0-40951 GCA_036521955.1 Terriglobales bacterium | reverse complement strand
CTTCGACGATCAGGCCATCCTGCAAATCACGCTGATGGCGTCCTGGTTCAACTACATTAATCGGGTCGCCGACGCGCTGGGGGTAGGGCGGGAAGGGTAATTTCCGTTGAGGCGCGGCTTGCCGCGTCTGCCAGCGCATCTCACTCGTTCGCCACCCGCCGATGCGGCTTCACTGCCAGGCAGCGCGCAAAGATTGCCGACACCTGCGGAATCTCCTCTTCATTCAACCGAATCGCGCTGCCCAGTTTCTTCAATGCCGCATTCAGAGCCGCAGGCTGGGGTCCCGTCAATCCCAGGACCTGCTGCCATTCCCGCGCAACCGGAATGCGCTCGTCGGTTTCGGCGTCTTCGCAAAACTGATCGGCCGCCTCCGGAGGAGTTCCGTACTCGTCGGCGACATCCTCATGGAAATAGCCCCGCAGGAAGGTATGCAACGCGGGAAAGTTGGCGGTGGTGATTTCTAGTCTCGAGTTCATGAGCGACACTCCAGGGAAGAAGTCAAAACATCGTAATCGGTCGCGAGCGCCAGTCATTCCTTAGTTCTGGCAGTTCTGGCGCTGTAAAGTTCTGGGAATTGTGCTACTAAACAGGGTGTGCGGGCAAGTCTATTGGATTCGCTGGACGATTTCGAGCGCTGGGGTGACGACTGCGCCTACGTGTTTCCGCGAGGATACCGTCGTGAACGCTGGAGCTACCAGCGCGTCGCCGGAGTGGCGTATCAGTTTGCCCGCGAGCTCGGAGCGCGCAACATCGGCAAGGGCGATGCGGTGCTCTTGTGGAGTCCGAATTGTGCCGAGTGGGTGGCTGCATTCCTCGGATGCGCGCTTTGCGGGGTCATTGCGGTTCCCGTCGATGACAGCGCCAGCCCCGATTTTGCGCACCGCATCAGCCTGCAAGTGAGCACAAAGCTGGTGCTGTGTCCGCGCGATCGGGCTGCGATTCTTGAAGGAATCGCAACTGTCGATCCCGCCGATATGCCGGGTGCAGTGGCAGCGCGTCCCCCCGAACGCTTTCGTCCCGCTCAGATTCAGCCTTCCGACACGCTCGAAATTGTTTTCACCTCCGGCACCACGGCCGAGCCGAAGGGTGTGGTGCTCACCCACGCCAACGTGGCCGGCAACATCGTTCCGATTGAAACGGAGATGAGAAAGTACTTGAAGTATGAGCGGCTGGTGCATCCGATTCGTTTCCTGAACCTCCTGCCCTTGAGCCACGTCTTCGGCCAATTTCTAGGAATTTTTCTTCCCCCGCTGCTGGGCGGCACGGTTGTGTTCGAGAACACATTCAATCCGACCGAAGTCATGGCGACGATCCGCCGGGAGCGTGTCTCGGTACTGGTGGCCGTCCCGCGCATGATCGAGTCGCTAAAGCAGAAGATCGAACGTGACCTCGACACGGGTTCTGCCAGCTTGTTTGGTGGCGGGGCTTCGCCCGGCCAGGACGGGGCAGAGGCCCATCATCACACGAGCATAGGAAATGATTTTGCTGCTCGCTACGCCGCTGCCAAAAACCAGCACTTTCTGCGCCGCTGGTGGACTTTCCGCGGCCTGCGCCGGCAATTCGGATGGAAGTTCTGGGCCATGATCAGCGGCGGCGCCGCTCTTGATCGCGAGACCGAAGAATTCTGGCATCGCCTGGGATACGCCGTGGTTCAGGGTTACGGCTTGACCGAAACCACTTCGCTGATCAGCTTGAACCATCCCTTCCACACCAGCCGCGGCTCCATCGGCAAGGTGCTTCCAGGGCGCGAAATCAAGCTGGCGGAAGATGGGGAAATTCTGGTACGCGGCAGCGGCGTGGCCAGCGGCTACTGGAACGGCCGCGAACTGCAACCGGTGGCCAACAATGACGGCTGGTATGGCACCGGCGATCTGGGCGCGCTCGATGAGGAAGGCAATCTTTTTTTCAAGGGCCGCAAGAAGGAAGTGATCGTCACGCCCGCGGGTATGAACATTTATCCCAAGGACCTGGAAGCGGCGTTACGAGGTCAGAAAGAGATTCGGGATTGCGTGGTCGTCGGGCTGGAGTGCGGCGGAAACGCCGAGCCGTGCGCCGTGCTGATTCTGCGCGACCGCAACGCCCAGGCGGCTGATGAAAAGACCGTCGACGTCAAGACCATCGTTGCGCGTGCCAACGAAACGCTGGCCGAATATCAGCGCATGCGCGCCTGGTTCGTCTGGCCCGACGAAGATTTCCCTCGCAGTTCCACGCAGAAACCGCGTCGCAACGTGATTCGTGATGCGGTGGAGGCTGGCCTCCGCGGAGAATCGGCGGCGAACGCAGCCAGTCCGCTCGCCGAACTGCTGACCCGAATCACCGGCCGCAGCTTTCCGAACATGCAGAATGTGACGTCGGACCGAAACCTCGAAAACGAGTTGAATTTAAGTTCTCTGGGCTTAAGCTCTTTAGACCGAGTCGAACTGCTCAGTGCGCTCGAAGACCGCTATCAGATCGACCTGAGCGAAACAAAGTTCGCGGATGCAGCGACCGTCGGCGATCTGGAGAAAATGCTCCAGTGCGAACGAGGCGCTCGCCCCGTGCCTGATGATGCCGAACTTCGCTATCAAGGCTTTCATTATCCCCGCTGGGCGCTTCGCTGGCCGACCACTTGGCTGCGCCTGGCGGCCCATTATCTGCTGGCGCGTCCGGCAGTATTTCTTCTGGGATGGCCCCGCGTGACCGGACGCGAGAACCTGCGTGGGGTGCGCGGGCCGTTGCTGGTGATTTCAAACCATATTGCCGACGTCGATATCGGCTTCATCCAGTTCGCGCTGCCCGCGCGCATCCGGCACAAACTGGCGACCGCAACCCGCGGCGAGGCGCTCGAAATGTTGCGCTCGCCTGGACCGGATCGCATGTGGTTCGCCCGGATTTATGACCGCCTGCGCTGGACCCTTGGCCTCGCTCTGCTGAACCTGTTCCCCCTGCCGCGCCAGTCTGGCTTCCGCAAAAGCTTCGCTTATGCCGGAGAAGCTGCCGATCGCGGCTACAGCGTGCTGGTGTTTCCGGAGGGAAAGCACACCGAAGACGGCAAACTCTGCCCGTTCCGCACCGGAATCGGTCTGCTCGCCAACAATCTGCGCATCCCCATCCTGCCGATGCGGATTGATGGTTTGTTTGAGATCAAGAGCGCGGGAAAGAAGTTTACCGCGCCCGGAAAGATTCAAGTGCGCATCGGAAAGCCATTGCAGTTTGCCCCAGAAACCGACCCGGAGCAAATCGCGCGGGACTTGCAAAAGGCGGTTGAAGAACTGTAGGTGACTTTGTGAGGACGGACGTCTCACTCGTCCTGCGCGGGGGTTCTCCACCGCCGGCAACCTTTCGCTCTGCCCGTGTTAGAACTAATAGCTAGGAAAGCCGTGTCCGTTAAGAACGCCACAATAGGACCACAATGCTGATCCGCTGCCTGGCCGCAATCCTTGGAGCGAGTTCCGCCTTGGCTCAGCAACCGTCGTCCGCGCCCAGTTCGCCGAAGTCCACCATTACCTCCACTCGCGCCACTTCCTCGAAGCGCATACCGACGCCCGTTTCCAAGCTGACCGATGAACAGCGCGCGCTGCACGCGTTGAACCGGCTGACGTTCGGGCCGCGCCCCGGCGATTTGCAGAAGGTCACGGACAGGGACGTCAACGACTGGATCGAGCAGCAGTTGCATCCTGAAGAGATTAGCGACAAGGTGCTTGACGGAAAGCTTGGGCAGTTCCGTACCTTGCGCATGTCGACCCACGACCTGGTGCAGACTTTCCCCAACAACAATCTGGTCCGGGCCGCGGCCGAAGGAAAGATCCCGCTGCCCACGGATCCCATGAAACGGGCGATCTATGAAGTCCAGATCAGCGTCCTCGCGGAGCGTCAGAAGCAGGACCAGGCGGCCCGCGACGGCAAAACTCTCGACGCCGACACCAAAGCGAAGATCGACAAGCAGAATCAAGACGCCGTTGCCACTCAAGCGGATGGCATTCTGGCAATTTCGAAAGAAAAGCGGATGGATGCGATCATCGCCCTGCCGCCTGAAGACCGCCGCCTTTTTGTTGCGAACGTCCGCGGCTCGCAGCGCGACCGTCTGCTGGCCGATTTGCCGCCCGATCAGCGCGAGGCTTTCCTTGCCATGACCGGGCCGGTCAACGTTGTGATCAACGAATTGCAGCAGGCGAAGCTGCTGCGTGCTCTCTACAGCGAGCGCCAGTTGCAGGAGGTGATGACCGACTTCTGGTTCAATCACTTCAACATTTATCTGAACAAAGACGCCGACCAGTATCTGGTCACGGCCTATGAGCGCGATGTCATCCGCGCGCATGCGCTGGGCAAGTTTAAAGATCTGCTGGTCGCGACCGCGCAGAGCCCCGCCATGCTCTTTTATCTCGACAACTGGCTGAGCCTGGGACCGAAATCGGCCGCGGCCGTCGCCGCGAACAAAGGCAAGCCCGGCCAGGCGACGCTCGGACTCAATGAAAATTACGGCCGCGAAGTGATGGAGCTCCACACTCTCAGTGTCAATGGCGGCTATACCCAGCACGACGTAACCGAACTCGCGCGTGTGCTCACCGGCTGGACCATCCAACCCCTCGAACAGGGCGCCGCGTTTCAATTCGATTCGAAGAAGCACGAGCCGGGGGACAAGGTCGTCCTGAACCAGACGATCCCCGAGAATGGGATCAACGAAGGCATGCAAGTTCTCGATATTTTGGCGCACCATCCAAACACGGCGAAGTTCATTTCGAAAAAACTCGCCGTCCGCTTTGTCGCCGACGATCCGCCACCGGCGCTGGTCGACCGCATGGCGCAGAAATTTCTCGCTACCGACGGCGACATTCGCGAAGTCCTCCGCACTATGTTCAAGTCGCCCGAGTTCTGGTCGCCGAAAACCTATCGCGCGAAGATCAAGACTCCCTTTGAGTTCGCCGTCTCCTCGCTGCGCGCCACCGGCACCGACCTCAATAATCCCGGACCGCTGCTCGGCATTCTGAACAAGATGGGAATGCCTCTCTACCAGATGGTCCCGCCGACCGGCTATTCCATGACCGCATCCACCTGGATGAATTCCGAAGCGCTGATCGACCGCATGAACTATGCGCTCGCGCTCAGCAACGGGCAGATCGGGGGAACGAATTTCGACGCCGGCCGTCTGCTTGCTCTGGGCACGCTTACCAGCCGCGGCTTTCCGCGCCCGAATCCTTCCGATTCCGATTCCGCCCGCGGGCAGGAGACGGCTCTGCTTCTGCTTGAAAACGCGCTGCTCAACGGGGAGGTCTCCGTTTCCACACAGAAAGCCATTCGGCGGCAGCTCGACGACCCGCTGGTGGTGGCACACGCCCTTGACGATCCGAAGCGCACGCTCAGTACTATGACCGCGCTGGTCATTGGTTCTCCGGAGTTTCAACATCGCTAGAGCCCCTAGCCGAGAACCCACCCAACGATAACCAAAAGGGAAAAGTCGCGCCGCCGAACGGGAGAATCTTCCGGAAAATACAAAAGGCCGGGCAGTTGGCCCGGCGCTTCGTACTGAGAAACTGTCCATCGCTGAGTTGAGCTAGATCAGTTTCCCGTTAACCCCGTTTTACGCATGTATTAAGCTGTTGCGCTAAGCGTGTCGCAGAAAGAACCTTACATCACCTGCGCGAGCCCTTCCAGTTCGCGCTCCAGCACCGGCAAAGAACAGCCCGCCATTTCCACCCGCCCGGCAGCGTCGATCGCTTCCGTCTGCGAAACGCCATAGCCGCGCCCCATTAAAAAAACCTGCAGCAGTTCCGCTGCTTCGCGGGAATCCACCATGCCACCCTGGATCAGGTCGTTGCGCAACGCGTATAGTTCCGTCACCGTAAATTTATCTTTCGTGGCCATTCTCACCTGCGACCCCCCCCCGACCGTTGCCTGTATTAGATTCATCGGCAACCTGCTTTGTTACATGCAATCGAAATGCCGTAACTTTGGTACCGCCGTCAGAGGCGATTTTTCCGATCCTCAAGCACTTAGAACCCAAGATTTTGCAAAAGGTTGCGGGGATATCATCCACAGGCGAGCGGAAGACATAACAACCGCCCCTGTCGGCAGAATGACACTAAGTGTCGTTTCGTGGCGGGAGAAAACCGAACTTTGTCGGTTCCGGTTCAGGCCGCGTCAATGGTAGCGGCGTCCACCAGCATGATCGGGATATCGTCCTGAATGGGGTACACACGGCGGCATTCGCCGCATTTCAAACTCTCCCCGTTCGCACCGAGGACCAGCGGCTTCTGGCAAACCGGGCAGACCAGCAAGTCAAGCAGATCCTGGGAAATCATGGTGGCTCCATTGTAGCGCGAGAATTAACGCGCGTGAGGCAGCGCGGGAATCTTCAAAAGCAGATTCTTTACCACCGGGGGCACAGGGGAACACAGGGGAGGGCAATGCGATAGAATCGCCTTTCAATTTGCAGCAAGCGGAGTGAGGTGGGATGGCGGCCAGGATTCTCGACGGCGCGAAATTAGCCTGTGAAATCCGTGCGGAAGTCACCGCCCAGGCGAAAGTCCTGGCATTGTCCGGCGTGCATCCCGGGCTCGCCGTGGTGCTGGTGGGCCACAACCCTGCATCGGAGGTCTACGTTCGCGGCAAGGTCAAGAGTTCGGAAGAGGTCGGCCTCTACAGCGAAAAACACACTCCCGCCGAAAGCGCGACGACCGAAGAGCTGCTCGCCCTGATCGCCGACCTGAACCGCCGCGACGAAATTGACGGCATCCTGGTGCAGTTGCCGCTGCCCTCGCACGTCGATTCGAAGAAAGTTCTCTTGGCGGTCGATCCCGCCAAAGATGTAGACGGCTTCCATCCCATGAATGTGGGTTACCTTTCCACGCACCGTCCCGGTCTGGTGCCCTGCACTCCGGCCGGCGTCATGGAGATTCTGAAGCGCAGCCAGATTCCGGTCACCGGGCAGGAAGCTGTAGTCGTCGGACGCAGCGACATTGTCGGCAAGCCGGTAGCCATGCTGCTGCTGAATCAGAACGCCACTGTCACCGTCTGCCACTCGAAGACGCGCGATCTGCCCGAAGTTTGCCGTCGCGCCGATATCCTGGTGGCGGCGATTGGCCGCGCCGGCATGGTCACCCGCGACTACGTGAAGCCCGGAGCCACCGTGATCGACGTTGGCATCAACCGGATCACCGACCGAAAAGAATTCGATCGCTTCTTTGGAGGAAACCAGAAGCGCGAAGAAACATTTCTGGCGAAAGGCTCAACCTTGGTGGGCGACGTCCATCCCGAGGTGGCAGGAATCGCCGGTGCCATTACGCCGGTTCCCGGAGGCGTTGGGCCGCTGACCATCGCCATGCTGATGGCCAACACAGTAAAAGCCTCCATGCTGCGGCGCGGAATTTCGCTGTAGAGACGAGGCGTGCCCCCGTCTCCCCGGGAACAATGTGAGCACCCATTGCTAAAACTCGGCCTCACCGGCGGCATCGCAAGCGGCAAGTCCGTTGTCGGCGAGATGTTCGTCAAACGCGGCGCACACCTGATTCAGTCCGATGCCGTCGCCCATGCGCTCATGGATCCCGGCCGGGCGGTCTACGAGGCAGTCGTCCGCCGCTTCGGCCGCGAAATCCTGGATCCCGACGGAACCGTCAACCGTTCCCGGCTGGCCGAAGCCGCCTTCGGAACCCCCCGCGGTGTGCCCCCCCGTGTGCAGGAACTGAACGAAATTGTCCATCCCGCCGTGATCGCGCACGAAAGCGAATGGATGGACGAAATCGGCCGCCGCGATCCCAACGCCATCGCCATCGTCGAAGCGGCACTGATTCTCGAAGCGCGCACCGCCAGCCGTTTCGACCGTCTGATCGTCGTGACCTGCCATCCCGAGCAGCGCATTCTGCGTTTTGCCCGCCGCCTGGGAATTTCGGAAGAAGCGGCCGGCGCCGAAGTAGCTCGCCGCATGGCGGCGCAAATGCCCGACGAAGAAAAAATCAAAGCCGCCGATTTCGTAATCGACAATTCCGGATCGCTCGACGAAACCGAGCAGCAGGTACAGAAGGTTTTCGCGGCGCTGCCCGCGGAGAACAAGAAACTTCCTTAGTTCGCTCCGCGGCGCGGCATGATCAGCCACTGCAGCACCGAACTTACTAGACTCAGCACGACGGCGCCGATCAGAGCTGGCACGAAGCCTCGCACCTCGAATCCGCGCACGAACGCCGAGGCCAGTTCCAACATGAGCGCGTTGATCACGAACCAGAACAGGCCGAGCGTTAGAATCGTCAGCGGGAAAGTGAGAATCTTGAGCAGCAAGCCGAGCGTCGCGTTAATCAGCCCTATGACCAGGGCCGCGATCAACGCCGCCGTCGGGCCGCTTACGCTGATGCCCGGCACGATTTTGGCCACGATCCACACCGCTACGGCGCTTAAAATCCAATGGAGCAGAAGACGCACGATAAGCCTCCTTCGCTAGAGTCATTGGACACTATACAACGTGAAAACGGCTCAAAAAACCAACGCCGCACGGCTGCTCGATCGGATGGGAATCCACTACGAGTTGCGCGAGTACGAAGTGGATCCCAACGACCTGGCCGCGGAAACGGTTGCCGCCAAGATCGGTTTGCCGCCGGAGCAGGTCTTCAAGACGCTAGTGGCACGTGGTGACCGCAACGGAATTTCCATGGCGGTGATCCCGGGCGATCAGGAGCTGAACCTGAAAGCGCTGGCGGCCGCGGCGGGGGAGCGAAAAATTCAGCTGGTCCCGGTGAAAGAGTTGCAGTCGCTCACCGGCTACATTCGCGGCGGAGTGACGGCACTCGCGGCCAAGCGGAACTTTCCCGTGTATGTGGACGAGACGATTGAACTCTTCGACGTAGTTTCCATCTCGGCCGGCATCCGCGGTCTGCAGATTCTGATTGCGCCCGCCGACTACTCGCGCGCGACCAACTGCCAGACCGCGGCACTTGGACAGCCCAAGGCCACATAGCAAAAACTGAGAGTAGACTATCTTGGCAAGTACGGAAAAATCGCGTTTCGTATCAGGCCAGCGCTTTAGCGATGCCGTAGCGTCGAAAATCGGACGCCCCTGGAGGGGCTGGACGTCGAAAATTGACTCTTAATTTTCTAATATCGAGGTGAGACGTGCCCACTGCCACACGCACCAATCCGCTTTCATTCCTGACCGATCAACTCGACGAACTCAAGGCCAAGGGCACGCACTTCAAACTGCGCGTGCTGGATGACGAGCAGGCGCCGGTCTGCACCTTCGATGGCAAGCGCGTCATCAACCTCGCCTCGAACAATTACCTCGGCTTCACGACGCACCCCAAACTGCGCGAAGCGGCGCTCGAGGCCACCCGCAAGTATGGCGTTGGATCAGGCGCGGTGCGCACCATCGCGGGCACGATGAAAATCCACATGGAGCTGGAAGAGAAGATCGCGTGCTTCAAGAACGTCGAGGCCTGTGTGGTATTCCAGTCGGGATTCACGGCAAACGCGGGAACAGTTTCCTCGTTTCTGAGCAAAGACGACTTCATCATTTCCGACGAACTCAATCACGCTTCGATCATCGATGGCTGCCGGCTTTCCCGCGCGAAGATTCTCGTTTTCCGTCACAAAGACGTAGTCCATGCCGAAGAGCAACTCGCGAGCGTGAAGAACCAGCCCGGCAAAAAACTGCTGATCACCGACGGCGTGTTTTCGATGGATGGCGACATCGGCCCGCTGCCCGGCCTGTGCGAGGCGGCCGAAAAATATGGTGCGATCATGATGGTCGACGACGCGCACGCTTCCGGCGTCCTCGGCCGCAACGGCCGAGGCACGGTCGATCATTTCAAAATGCACGGGCGCGTCGACATTCAGGTTGGAACTTTGTCGAAAGCGATCGGCGCTCTGGGCGGCTACGTCTGCGGCACGCGCGATTTGATCGATTTTCTTTATCACCGCGCGCGGCCTTTCCTATTTTCGACGTCGCATCCGCCCTCGGTCGCGGCCACCTGCATCGCCGCTTTCGACGTTCTCGAAACCGAACCGCAGTGGATGGAGCAGCTCTGGGCCAACACACGCTTCTGGAAAAAGGAGTTAGGCCTGCTCGGCTTCAACATCGGAGGCCAGACCACTCCCGCCAGCGAAACCCCGATAACCCCGATCATCATTGGCGACGGACGCCTGACCATGGATTTTTCTCGCGAACTATTCAAAGAAGGCGTGCTCGGAACCGGCATCGCCTTCCCCACCGTCCCCGAAGGCAAAGCGAGGGTGCGAACCATCATGACCGCGGCGCACACCGAAGACGAACTGCAGCAGGCGCTCGAAGTGTTGCAGCGCGTGGGGAAGAAGATGGGGATTCTCGGATGAGTGCCACTCTTCGCCTCCCGGCGCGAGACCGATATGGAGCCGTTATGACGATCGAGTATTTATGACAATCGATGAATGTCGTCGCTTTTACGCTGAAGAAGTATACTTCGCTGGCAACACCCAATCGAATGCCGTTATCGAGGCATTGGCGCGCGTGCCGCGGGAAAGGTTTCTGGGACCTGGCCCCTGGGAGATTGCCGCTACTGAAATAAGAGGATTGGCGGTCACGGGCGCCATTGCAGACCTCGTACACGACCATCGACGATCCGTGCCAGCTCTACCACACCGTGGTCGTAGTGCTCGATAAGGCGGGAGACATTAACAACGGCCAGTTCGCTGGAAATTCCCACCTGAGTCAGAAATCCGCTAAGCACCTCGAGTCCGCCTTCTACTGTTCCCGCGTTGCCGCGCTCGCGTCCCAGCAGGCGCAGCAGAATTTCAGCATGCAGGTTCTGGCTGACTTTATTGATAACACGGACATCTTGCAGCAGCGGCTTGGATTCGTAACTGGCGAGCGTGATGGGCTGATCGGTCCGCAGCGGAGGCGACTGGGTGTCGTTGTCTTTGTCGTTGACTCTGCCTCCGTGCGATGGCGCGATTGCGGGCACACTGAAAGTGGACAGGGAGGCGAGTTCGGTATGGCGAGTGCGCTGCTTTCCGTAGATTACAATGCCGCGCTTCTCGAGCAACTGATGAAAGAGACCGGCAGCGAACTCGGCGGGATCTTCAATGGCAAGCGCCTCAATGGCGCCGGCATCATCGAGCGGCAGAGTGCCCCAGAGCGTCAATACCGTAGAGCCGGGGTCGCGGTTGACGGCAAACTTGCGCCCCGTGCC
Source organism: Terriglobales bacterium (assembly GCA_036521955.1). GTDB lineage: Bacteria > Acidobacteriota > Terriglobia > Terriglobales > Acidobacteriaceae > Acidiflorens. The sequence goes on along the minus strand of DATDGS010000047.1, from coordinate 29,825 downwards.
GCCGGGGGTGGTGATGATGCGATTGTCGAGGTGGTAGTAATCAGGGAAAGGCTTGACGCTGACGAAAGCTTTTTCGCCGGGGCGGTCGGCGGGCAGAATGTTGACGAAGACCACGTTGTCGTTGATGGTAAGCGCGGAAACGGGAGCGCCGTCTTCCCAGAGCAGGTCGTCCTGGCTCCAACCTTCGCCGTAGCGCGCAAACGCAAAGTAGGAATCGTCAGCCACGATGTCGCCGTCGATGAATTTCACACCTTTTTGCACCAACGCGTCGGCCAGCGCTTCGAGGGCCTGAGTGGGATCGTCGTTGCGCTGGGTCTTGAGATCGTAGGGCAGTTCGCGTCCCGAGAGATTCGGATCGCCGCGGCCGACGAGGACTAGATCTCCGTTGAGGCGGCCATAGCGGTCGAGAGTGCCGGTGGTTTCAACGGTAGTGCGGAACTTGTAGTCGGGACCGATCAAGGCAAGCGCCGCGGCGGTGGTGAAGAGCTTGGTGTTCGAAGCGGGCGTAAAGAGCTTGTCCGCGTTTTGCGAGTACAACGTCTTGCCCGTCGTTTTGTCGGACGATTGGTCGGAAGACAGAGAAACGACTTCGATTCCCCAGAAGCCGCGGGCAAGATCGGGGGCGCTAAGCACAGCGGAAATGCGATCCTGTAGCGGACGCGTTTCTATAGTTTTAGTTTTGACCGGCGCAGCTTTGACGGGTGCGGCCAGCAGTGGCGCGACCAGCAAAAAGATGAAGCAGAAAAGGCGCGGAGACAGCGGGAGAAACATTGGTGGATTGTAACATCCAAGAAAAGGTGGACTCGTTCTAGAATAACGGCGACATGCGGGCAATTTTTCAATGGAACGTGGGTTCCAGAGTCCTGGAGTTGGGGCGGCGCACTCTGATCATGGGCGTGGTGAATGTAACTCCCGATTCGTTCTCCGATGGAGGACTCTACATTGATGCCGAGAAGGCCGTGGTCCACGCCGAGCAGTTACTGGATGAAGGCGCGACCATCATTGACGTGGGTGGAGAATCGACGCGGCCGGGCGCGACAGAACCAGTATCGGAAGAAGAAGAACGGAGGCGGGTGCTGCCCGTGATCCGGGATTTGAAGCGGCGGCGACCCGGTGCGGTGGTAAGCGTCGATACCTACAAGGCGAGCGTGGCGCGGGCAGCGGTCGAACTCGGGGCGGAGGTTGTGAACGATGTGAGTGGGTTCCGGTGGGATCCAGATTCAAAGATGGCGAAAACGCTCGCCGAACTGAAAGTGGGAGCGGTGCTGATGCACACGCGCGGGCGGCCGGAGGAGTGGCGATCGCTGCCGCCGATTGGCGATCCCGTGCTGACAGTGAAGCGGGATTTGCGGCAGTGGGCTGAGGCAGCGACCCTGGGCGGGATCAAGCGCGATCGCCTGGTGCTCGACCCCGGATTCGGATTCGGAAAACGCCTCGAAGAGAATTATCCGCTACTGGCGCATTTCGCCGAGCTGCAGCAGATGGGGTTTCCGCTGCTGGCGGGAGTGTCGCGGAAGTCATTTATTGGGCGAATGCTGGCGCGCGCTGGCAAGGATGATAAAGACGCGGAGGTTAGCGAGCGGCTTTACGGAACGCTGGCCGCGGAAACCGTTTTGATCTTGAAGGGAGTGCACATCATTCGGACGCACGACGTGCGATTTGCGGTTGAGGCAGCGCGAGTGGCGGATTCGATTGTGGCGAGCGGCGGATAGAAAGGCTATGCGTAGGGATAGCCGCCCTCGGCTGTCCGCGGGGCAAAGCCCCGCCACCATCTTGATTGAGCAAAGATGGAATCGACGAAACTCGGCGAGCTGTGCTCGCTTGGACCGCCGGGGCGGCTGTCCCTACGCGCTCAGGCCCGGGCAGCTTCCGTGAGAGGGGCGGTGACTTTGAGTACGGGGAGGCGGATTTCAAATGCGGCTCCGCCCTCAGGGCGGTTGTAACACGAGATTTGTCCCTTGTGGTCCTGGACTACGCCATAGGTGGCGCTGAGTCCGAGACCGGTACCTTTGCCGACCGGCTTGGTGGTGTAGAAAGGATCGAAGACGCGCTCGGGGTCGCGCAGACCGGGACCGGAGTCGGCGAACTGGACGATCACCTCGTTCTCTTCGCGCCAGAGTGAGATCTGCAGACGCCCGCCTCCGGTTTCCTGTAAGGCGTCCACCGCGTTCTCGACGATCTGAACAAAGGCCTGCAGAAGCTGGTTCGGGTTGCCCAGGACGCGAGGCAAGGCATCGTAGCTTTCGACGGTCAGGGTGATCTTCTTGTTTTCAAGCTTGAATCCTTCCATCTGAACCGCGCGCTGCAAAAGAGGTTTCAGTTCCACAGGACTTTTTTCTCCCGGAGTCTGCCGGGCGAAGCTGAGCAAGTCGCTGACGAGTTCGCGAGTCCGCCGGGCCTGCTGCCCTATTTTCTGCGCGTTAGAGAGTTGCTCGCGGCTGAGGTTGCTGCTGGCGGCCATGCGTTCGGAACTGTTCAGGATGGCCGAGAGCGGGAACTCCAGTTCGCGGGCGGCGAGCGCGACCAGTTCTCCGAGCGAGGCCAGCTTGGCTTGCTGGATCACTCTTCCCTGCAGGCGCTGGAGGTTTTCAAAGCTCCTGCGCGAATGCTTGAGCAGCCGCAGAAGTCTCTGGTCCAGCAGGTGCTGCTTGAGGAAAACGACAAAGGCCAGGATAGCGACGCCGCACATCGCCACCGTAAAACGAACCTGGCGCAAACGCGGCGGGTCGTGACTCAGGAACAGCGCCCAATATGCCATAAGGGGCAGAGAGAGCAGGGCGAGTTTCGCAAGTAGAGGAGCAACCTCGCGACTGGCGCGGGTGTTGGAAGGCAGCTCCTGGGTATCGCGAAGGCAACGCCCTCCGTCGACGGCGACCCAGAGAAACCAAAGCACGGCGGAGAGAACCGGGAGATCGTAAATTCCGCCTGTCTTGTAGGTGCCGCGCACGATCGCCGCATGCATGGCCTCGGCAGAAAATGTGTAGAGAACGGTGGCGAAAAAAATGTTGCGATAGACCTCGCGCCACGGCCCGGAACTGCCGAAGAATGCCGATGCGGAGACTGTAATCAGGAACGCGCCCTCGATGAAATACAGAAAATCCCAGTGCAGGTGGTATAGCGGGATATTGACAACGACGTATTCCTCGGGAAAAACGAAGAAGGCGTAGACCACGATCCACCACACCAGCAGGATCAGAACATTCAGCGCGCTCAGCAACATCCCCTCGCGTTCTTCAGCCTGATGCGGGCGGATGGCCACCGCTCCCATGATGGGGACAACGTGCAGGAACAACACGATATCCCCCGGGAAAGGGTGGGGTAGCGGCTTGCGAACCACTACTTCATACCACGTCCAGCAACCCGCGTTGAAGCACCACATGGCCATGCCCACGGCGATAAGACTCCAGAACAGGCGTGTGCGCCCACGGCTGTCGAGGGCATTTCTGGCGCAGAGGACGCAGGCAGCCGCGAGCAGGACCAGTGGGATCAGATCTCCCATGGCCACGCGAAAGTACGGGTTGGGAAACACTACGGAAGCCAAAAAAAAGGCCAGCAGCAGACTAGTTCCCCAAAGGAGCGCCGAGATGTGACGCAGAGCAACCACATTTCCATCATATGACTTTTCACTACGATATGTTTAGATCACGGGCTGGTTACCAGAGGTGACGATGGTAACGTCCCCGATCACACCTGAAAGCGCCATGCGGGGTGAGTCGGGGTGAGTACACGCGTTTGACTTTGTATCGCGTTGCCCGGTAAATTTGCGAGGCTGCTGCTCTTGCTCTTTCTCAACATTTGGTTCGCGCATGATCGTAGGCCGGCGACACGCCGCCCTATGGGAAGCGGGTGCAAATCCCGCGCTGCCGCGCAACTGTAAGCGAGGACAACGCAACCGGCCACTGGGGTATCTGAAACTGACGACCTGGGAAGGCTGGTTGTAGCCACCGGATGCTGGGCCCGAGCTCATTCGAGCAAAGGCTGACATCCTGACTCGCAAAGCCAGGAGACCGGCGTGAACCGTTCACACAAACCTTTCGCGTGATAAAGGAGACGTGTATGCGGTTTTCTCGTGTATTTGCTGGTATTTTTTTGCTGTCGTTCAGCTTTCTGCTCACCTTGCCGACCATCGCCTCGGCCCAAATCAAAATCAAAGTTGTCGATCCTCAAGACGCCGTCGTCGTGGGCGCGCAAGTGCAATTGCTCAAACTTGGAAAACCTGCTCCTGCATCCGTGCAAACTACGTCGGCCGAAGGACTGGTGATTTTTCGCGAGGCAGCGTCAAGCGCTTATCGCGTCCAGGTGCTGGCTCCGGGCTTCGCAGCGGAAACGGTGCCAGTTGACGTTTCCCCAACTACCGAAACCATCACCATCAGGCTCCGTCTGGCGACGGCAGCGGAAACCTTGGTCGTGACTGCGACCCGCACTCCCGTTCCCAGCCAGGCTGCGGGCGCCGACGTTGACACGCTGAGCAGCCAGCAACTGCAAGTGATGCAGCCGATTGCCGCGGACGACGCCATGCGTTTCCTGCCGGGCGCGGTCGTAAATACCGCGGGGCAACGAGGCGGAATCTCCTCGCTCTTTGTTCGCGGCGGCGAGTCCACTTACAACAAGGTGATTGTCGATGGCGTTGCCGTCGATAACCCGGGCCAAACATTTGACTTTGGCACTCTGCCCCTGGCGCAAGCGGATCGCCTGGAGTTTGTACGAGGCGCGCAGAGCACTCTGTACGGCTCCGATGCCATGACCAGCGTGGTGCAGGTATGGACGCGCACCGGAAGCACTCCGGTTCCTGAACTCCGCTTCGGCGCCGACGGAGGAAATTTCGGAACGGCCAACGGCTACGCATCTTTGGCCGGCGCCCACCGGCGTTTCGACTACAACTTCTTTGGCGACCAGTTCAACACCAACGGGCAGGGCGTGAACAACGCTTATTCGGATTCGCTGGAGGGCGCAAATGTCGGCATGGCGATTACCGATCAGATCGGGCTACGGCTGCGGGTTCGCCACGTCAACAGTTATACCGGCGTGCCTGGAGAGTGGGATTTCAACGGTGATCGACTGCTGCAGCCCGACCCAAGCGAATGGTCGCACCAGAACAATATTCTAGGAAGCGCGCAACTCACTTTCAGCGTCCCCTCCGGCTGGCAACACCGGTTGACTGGCTTCGACTACCTGTATCGCTACACCGACGTGAACCTCAGCACCAATCCTGACAACTACGACGACTTTCCCGCTCACGAGTACGATCACATTAATCGTGTAGGATTCGAATACCAGGGCGACTACTCCGAACGAACCTGGACGCACTCCACCTTTGGCTATCGCATCGAAAATGAAAACGGCGTTGTGGGAGACCTGCTTTACCCTCCTTCCACTTCCGGGCAGCGTTTGAACCAGGATGTATATCTGCAACAGCAATTCACGTGGGGCAGGCTGTCGGCCATTGCGGGTGGGCGTTTTGTCCACAGCAGCGAATTCGGCAACACAGGAGTGCCACGGGTCGCTCTAACTCTGCTGGCGCTACACGGCGGAGAATTGTTTTCAGGAACGTGCCTGCGTTTTTCTTACGCCACTGGGTACATGGAGCCCGCTCTCTATCAGACTTTTGCCAATCTTCCCTACTACGCCCCGAACCCTGGTCTGTTGCCGGCGCGCACCCGAGCCTTCGAAGCCGGTGTCCGGCAGAGTTTGTTTGCCGGTCGCTGGACTCTGAACGCGACCTATTTCAATAATCTCTTCCACGATCAAATCGAGTATGGATCCAATCCGATGGAGTACGAAGGCAACCCGCCTGGAAGCCTGGGCCAGTTTTTCAATTTGCAACAATCGTTCGCTCAGGGCGCCGAAGTTGAGCTGCAAGGAAAAATCCGGACCAGATTGTCGCTCACCACGGCCTATACCTATACCTCAACTGAGATACTCGAAGCACCGCTGTGTACGCCGGCAAATTTTTGCAATCCGGTATACGCGGCCGGCGAACCGCTGCTTCGTCGTCCCAAGCAATCGGGAACCATGCTCCTCAGTTACCTGGGGACGCGTTGGAGTGCGAATCTGGCAGGAAGCTTCGTGGGCCGTCGCCCCGATTCCGCCTTTGATTCCGCCCCCGATCTTGTCGGCATCAACCACGCGGCGGGCTATGCTCGCGTCGATCTGGGCGGATGGTACGCAATCAACTCCCGGGTCACGGCGTACGCGAACGTCTACAACGCGCTCAACGATCACTATAACGAAGTGGTGGGATATCCGGCGCTGACCACGAACTTCCGCGCCGGGTTAAGGTTCCGCATCGGAGGGGAGTAACTCTAGCGGCGGCTGCCGGCCGTTTCTCGCGGCTCGTCATCCGATTGCAGATCGGATCGAAGGCCATCCGCCGCAACCGGCCTTCGCGGTGGCGCCGGCGTTCCTCCGCCGTTGTAGCGGTTGCGCACCTCGTGGAGTTTCTCCACTTCTTTTTCCCCGAGCGGCTGCTCGTTGCCGAGCAGGTGCGTGACCAGCGCAATCTTCGCGAAGTGCTCCACGGTTTCCATTTTCATGTAGGCACTTTCGAGCGAGGACCCAAACGCCACCACCCCGTGATTTGCCATCAGGATAGCGTCATGGTGCGGAATCAGAGGTTCGAGAGCATCGGTCAGCTCGGGTGTGCCCGGGGTGCCGTAGCGGGCCAAAGGGATTGATCCCAGACCGACGACGACCTCGCACACCAGCGGACGGTTTAGATCGTAACCGGAAGCGGCAAACCCGGTGGCCGTCGGCGGGTGGGCATGGACAATGCCATGCACGTCCGGGCGCAGGCGATAGATCAGCAAGTGCATGGCGATCTCGGTTGAAACCCTGCGTTTGCCGGTGAGGCGTCTCCCGTCCATGTCCACAATCACCATGTCGGATGCGCGCATCCTGCCCTTGCTTATGCAGGTGGGAGTCACCAGCACGTGTCTTTCGTCGAGACGGACGGACAGGTTCCCGTCCGTCGCCGCGACAAACCCGTTTTCGTGCAGCATTCGGCCGAACTCCACGATCTCTAGACGATGTTTACGGTCTCTGGCCATTGAAACCCCTGCGCGGTCATGGTACCGCACGCCGCGGAAACCTTACAACCGTATAGGACGTCAAAATATGTAAATAGTATGCGAAAAGTTCGGGCGAACCGACCACCGGCTCGGAAACCTGCCCCTTAACCAGATACTCGAACCCTATAATCTCCTCGATGCTCGTTTCGGACTTCCAATATGATCTGCCGCCCGAACGCATAGCGCAGGAACCGTTGGCAGACCGTGCCGGATCGCGCCTGCTGCATCTGAATCGGCAGCCGGGGAGTGGGCAGGATCAAACGTGGCCGGGTCAAGTTTGGAAAGACCGGAAGTTTCGCGAATTCCCCGACCTGCTGCGTCCCGACGACTTGCTGGTCCTGAACAACACCCGAGTGTTCCCGGCCCGGCTCTATGGTGACCGGAGCGGACAGCGGGCCCAGCCCCTGAGCCCGCACAATCCGGCGACAAAAGATTTTCTTCGCGGACGGGTCGAAGTTCTGCTGACACGCCAAGTGACGGATGATCCGAATGAGTGGGAGTGCCTGGTGCGGCCCGGGCGCAAGATCGGGATCGGAGAAAAACTTTACTTTGGCCGCTCACCCGACGACGCACCCGAAGGCGAGGGTCGCGGACTGGAAGTCGAAGCCGAAGTCGTCGACCGAGGCAGCTTCGGAGAACGGCGCATCCGATTCACGCCGGTCGCTGATTTCTTTGCCCGCATCGAGCGGATTGGACACGTGCCCCTTCCCCCCTATATCGGCCGCGATGACCGCGCAGCAGACCGCGATCGTTACCAGACTGTGTATGCGCGAGCACTGGGATCGGTAGCAGCGCCAACGGCCGGTCTGCACTTCACGCCCGAGATCCTGCAGCAGATTCGTGGACGCGGAATTGAAGTTGTCGAGATTACCTTGCACGTCGGACTGGGCACTTTTCAGCCCGTGCGAGTGGAAAAAGTGGAAGCTCACAAGCTGGCTCGGGAACACTACGAGATCCCTGCGGAGGCGGCGCAGGCCGTCAACCGGGCGAAAGCCGAGGGCCGGCGCGTGGTGGCCGTGGGCACAACCACCGTTCGCACATTAGAGTACGCTGCGGGACACTCTGTAGGATTCGCAGCAAAGCCCGTTGCCGCACAACAGGGCGAAGATCGCGTAGAGGAGGGACGAGGCGAGGCGGACGTCTTTATCGTTCCAGGCTACCGCTTTCGCATCGTAGACGCGCTGCTGACGAACTTTCATCTGCCGCAGTCAACCCTGCTGATGCTGGTGTGCGCGCTGGGCGGGAAGAAACTTGTGATGGACGCTTACCGCCACGCGGTCGAAGCCCGATACCGGTTCTACTCTTATGGAGATTGCATGTTCGTCGAGTAACGAATAGGAGTCGGTGGTGCGAGCCGGTTCGTATCCGGGCGTCGCTTTGGCGATGCCGGAAGTGTCCCGTTTCCATAAGCGCCTTTCAGGCGCTGGTTACCGCACGACCCGAAACATATGTGTAAACTTATCTTACGTTGATCCAGCCCCTCCAACATTGCCGCATAGCGATAATCGCCGCCTTTGCTTTGTTGGCCCTGACCCTCACCGCGCAAACCCAAAGCCCAGATGCCAGGCAGGCCGCCAAAGCCTCCGCCGCGCAGAACCAGGATGCGCAGCAATACCGCAACTCTACTCTCGGATTCCGCTATCAGATTCCCTACAGCTGGGTGGATCGCACCAAGGAGATGCAAGCGGGCAATGAGGCTGACAAGGCCGAAGTTTTGCTCGCAGTCTTCGAGCGTCCTCCCGAGGCCACCGGAGACACGATCAACTCCGCGGTCGTGTTCGCCGCCGAGAGCGCAGCGTCCTATCCTGGCCTCAAGCGAGCCGAAGACTACGTCGGACCGCTGACCGAACTCGCGACCGCCAAGGGCTTCAAAGCCGACGGCGAACCGTATGCACTGGAGGTTGAGTCCCGGCACCTGCTGCGGGCTGACTTCATCAAGCCCATCAGCGACAAACTCGCCATGCGCCAGTGCACGCTCGTGTTGATCGCGAAGGATCAGATCGTGTCCTTCACTTTCATCGCCGGCAGCGAAGATGAAATCGACGACCTGATGGACGGTCTGCATTTCGGCGTCGCAAAATCGTCCGCCCACCAGTGACCGTGGAGCGACGGGCGTCCCCGCGAGCCTGCCCTGAGCAAGCTGAAGGCTCCAAACCGGCTGCCGCCCGGGACGTAGCCCCGCCTCCACAAACTACCCTGCAAGCTATGTCCCTAAGAGCAACAAAAAGCGCAGTTTATGGTCTCGATTCCAGCCTCAAAATGAGTGTTTTTTGTGTTAAAATAAACCAAACTCTGGTGATAGCTAAATAGCAGAAAATTCAATAAGTTGAGCATACCCGAGCAGTCCGGAAGCGCCCATCCAGCCGGGCGCGAATCCGGCATTCTTCACGGAGCAGAATGGCCACCAAAGAATTGCAAGCCGAACTCGTCGAAGCCAAGAGCGCGGACGCGAAAAATAACGACGCGAAGAACAAGAACGGCAAGTCGACCAACGGAGACTACACCGCCGATTCCATCAAAGTACTCGGCGGCATGGAAGCGGTGCGCAAGCGTCCCGCCATGTACATCGGCTCGACCGGCGAACTGGGTCTGCATCACCTCGTCTACGAAGTCGTAGACAACTCGGTGGACGAAGCGCTGGCCGGCCACGCCGACAAGATCGAAGTCGCCATCCATCTCGACAACTCCATCACCGTAATCGACAATGGACGCGGCATTCCCGTCGATAATATGGACCTCGACGGCGTAAAAATTCCCGCCGCACAGGTCGTGATGACCACGCTGCACGCCGGCGGCAAGTTCGACAGCAACTCCTACAAAGTTTCCGGAGGATTGCACGGCGTAGGTGTAAGCTGCGTCAATGCGCTAAGCGAAGAGCTCGATCTTGAAATCTGGCGCGACGGTTTCACCTGGGAACAGACGTACTCCAAAGGCGAGCCCACCAGCAAACTAAGAAAAACCGGAGCCGCCAAAGTAAAGACCGGCACCAAGGTTCACTTCGTTCCCGACAAAACAATTTTCACCACCACTCTCGAATACAACTTCGACACGCTCTCCCAGCGGCTGCGCGAACTCGCCTTCCTGAACAAAGGCCTGGTCATCACGCTCACCGACGAGCGCCAAACCGACTCGAAGACCAATGAAGCCAAGCGCGCCGAATTCAAATACAACGGCGGCATCGCCGAATTCATCAAGCACCTCAACCGCGGCAAGCAAACGCTCCACGACAAGCCCATCTACATGGAAGCCGACAAAGATGACGTACACATCGAAATCGGCCTCCAATACAACGACGCCTACTCCGAATCCGTTTTCAGCTTCGCCAACAACATCAACACCGTCGACGGCGGCACGCATCTCTCCGGCTTCCGCACCTCGCTGACCCGCACCATCAACTACGCCGGACAGCAGATGGGCCTGTTCAAAGATGTAAAAGAAAATCTAACCGGAGACGACGTCCGCGAAGGCCTGGTAGCCGTGATCAGCGTCAAGCTGCCGCAGCCGCAGTTCGAAGGTCAGACCAAGGGGAAATTAAATTCCGACATCGCCGGCATCGTGCAGGCCGTGGTCAACGAAAAGCTGGGAGCGTTCTTCGAGCAGAACACCGCCGTAGCCCGCAAGATTATCAATAAGGCAATCGACGCCGCTCGGGCCCGCGAAGCCGCCCGCAAAGCCCGCGACCTCACCCGCCGCAAAGGCGCGCTCGATGGCGGAGGACTTCCCGGCAAACTGGCCGACTGCAGCGAACGCGATCCCAACCGCTGCGAGCTTTTTCTGGTAGAAGGAGAATCCGCAGGCGGCACCGCCAAACAGGGCCGTGACCGCCGCTTCCAGGCCATCCTACCCCTCAAGGGAAAAATTCTGAACGTGGAAAAAGCGCGTTACGACAAGATGCTCGCCCACGAAGAAATTCGCGCCATGATCACCGCGCTGGGCACGGGCATCTCGAAAGAAGATTTCGATCCCACCAAAGTCCGCTACGGCAAAATCATTCTGATGACCGACGCCGACGTAGACGGCTCGCACATCCGGACGTTGTTGCTCACCTTCTTCTTCCGACACATGCAGGAACTGATCAAGCGCAGCAACGTCTACATAGCGCAGCCCCCGCTCTTCGGCATCAAGAAGGGCAAGTCGCACCAGTACATAAAAAACGAACACGAATTCGTCAAGGTGATGGTGAAGCGCGCCTCCGAAGGACTGATCATCCGCTACGGAGAAGGCGCCGCCAAATTGGAAGGCGCGGCTCTGACCAAGTTCATCACCGTGCTCAACGAGTATCTGGGATTTATGGACAAGTTAAACAAGCGCATCCGAGAAGAGAAGATAACTGTACTGTTGCCCAAGCTCGACCTGGCCAAGCGCGCCGACTTCGAGGGCGACAAGAATACGCCGCCAAAGAAAATCGAGAAGCTCGAAAAAGAAATGAAACGCCTGCAAAAGGATTTAAAACTGAAGAGCGTCGAAACCCGGTTTGACGAAGAACACAATCTCTGGGCGGTCATCTTCGTGAACGCGCAGGGCGCCGAGCACACAATCAACTGGGAACTCGCTTCCACGCCGGAATGTCGCCAGCTCATTGCCAAGTTCAAGCTGATCGAGCAGTATCTTGAGCCGCCCTTCATGATTGAGAGCGTGGTGAAACCGGCGAAGACCGCGGCCAGCGTGGCAGGGAAAGACGAAGAACAAAATGAAGAAGCCGGCGACAACACCGAAGACGAAGGCGAAAATCTGAGCGTCACTGAAAAAGCTGACGCCGAGAAAGCGCAGAAGAAATCCGGCAAAGCGCCGGCGCTCAAAGGAAGAGCGAAAGAGCCTGAGATCGTTGAGAAAAACACCGCCCGCGAACTTTTCGACTACGTCCTGAACGAGGGCCGCAGAGAGTACACCGTCCAGCGCTACAAGGGCCTCGGAGAAATGACTGCCGAACAGCTCTGGGAAACCACCATGGATCCCGAGCGTCGCACCCTCCTGCAAGTCCGCCTCGAGGACATAGCCGAGTGCGAAACCATCTTCACCACCCTGATGGGCGAAGACGTAGAAGCGCGCAGAAAATTCATAGAAGACAACGCGCTCGACGTAAAGAACCTGGATATCTAAACGACGCGTTGCGAACGAGGGAACTCGCGGTTTATCGAGGACGGGCTCGAAAGAGTCGAAGGCATCCCCACGTCACCATCCACGCGCAGCGGTGGATCCCGGCAGCGAAAATCTCAGCGCCGTGACCTAAGCGGAGCATTACTTGTAACCCGCTGATTTTAAAAGATCGAATGATTTAGTGGTCTTTCTCCGTGCGCGCTAACCTAAATCATTTCAATACTTTAGATATAAAGCATCTGGAATGAATACCTCTTGGGGGGACGCACAGCCTAACTCCATGATTCCAATAGACCGGTAACGAGACGATGGGAGGGCGGTGCCAGTGCATTCGGGGGTGCTGCTCTCAAGGGCAAATGGGCGCGAAACGCAGCAATATTTCAAGACTCGCGCGCCCCATACTTCACCTCCGGATAAGCCCGGTCAAACAAGACCCAAAGCGCTCCGAGAACAACGAAAACGAGGTAGCTTCCCTCCGGCCCAACCGAGCCGCCCGTAAGCCACTGGGGACCGTGAAAGCCGGAGCGGATCAAGTGACCAGGCAAAAGCGAACCGCTGTCGGGAACGGAGTACAAGTAGCTCTCACCCCAATCCCACGCCATGTGGAAGCCGACGGCCCACCACAAATCGCCCGTCCGCCGCAGCGTCAAACAAAAGAAAAAACCGATCAATCCTACCGCTGCCAGTCCAGTAGTTGTTTCACCCGGATTGCGGCCGTGGATGTAACCGAACAGAGCCGAGAGAAGCGCCGCCGCTGGCCAGAAATTCATCCCCTGCGAGAGCACCCACTGCGAGTAGCCGCGCATCAAGAAATCTTCAAAGAGTGCCGCGAACAGAAAAAGCAGGGCGTAAAACGCGGCAAATATCCAGATGCGCACGCCGTGCAGTTCCACCGCGCTGAATTCGAACGCGCCGGTCACGCGCAACGCCAGCATCAGGACGCTCAGAGAAGCGATGCCCCACAGCGTCCCCACCCAGAAATTTCGTCCGAAGGCTCGCCGCAACGGCAGGCCGAAGTGGCCGAATGGCCGACCTTCAACGCGCGCCATCACGAAGCCCGGTAAAATCGCAGCCAGCATCATGCTGGCTTCGATCATCATGCGCCAGCCGAGGACGCCTGGATGCGACGGTAGCGACATTACCACCCAGCCTTCGACCTGGAAAACAATCCAAGCCATCGCCAGATAAGTGAGCCAGCGCGCTCCCGGATAAATTCCCTTCGGGCCGAGAAAGACTTCGCGTAGCGGAGACTCGCGGCGAGCGCCCTCCGTCAACAACGACGCAGATGGAAACGAAGGCGAACTCGGCGTTGCAGCCACCGCGACTCGCGGTTCCGATTCCGCGGAAATAGGCGACAACGGTTTGTTATCCATCTTTAAGTTATCCAGCGCCGTCCCGGACATGGTAAAACACTCGGTCCTGCTTTGTTGCGCCAATGTTGCGGCGATTTCTCGATTCCGATACTTTCCGTGCTCCGCAATTCGCCGCGGCCGCGCTGCTGCTCGCCTATCTGCTGCAGTGCGTCTGGCTGGTGCGCGTGCAAACGTTGCACGCCTCCGCCCCGGACTCCGACCAGGATCTACGCATGTACCAGGGCCTCGAGCAATGGCAACGTGGTGTCATCGCGGGGACGCCCGAGTCGTTGCGCTCCGAAGCCGTCACCGGCGTGCCTTCCGCCGGACGCGCCGGCCATCTCCGCGTGCGCGACGGTTACGATCAGGACCGCTCGCCGCTCTATTACCTCGTCGCCGCTGCACCGCTGCTTCTGCACCCGGGATCATGGTTGCCGGAATCACTTCAGCCGCTGCTGGCCGCGTCACCGTGCTTATTCTTCGGCGTCATGCTCGGAGCCTCGCTTTGGTACGTCGCGCGCCGCCTCTACAACAACGCTGGCGGATACGTCGCGCTAGCACTCTACTGCTTTTCACCCGCCATGATCGTGAACGCGGCGGGCGCGCAAGGTATGGGCGAGTTGGGTGCGGTGTGGGGAGCGTTCGGAGCTATCTTCACCGCCATCGCCGTGGCGCACACACTCTACGCCCCCCGCGAAGTTGTGCTCTGGAACTGGCGTCGCATTCTGCTTCTGGGGTTGTCTCTGGCGCTGGCAGCGGGCAACCAGTTTTCGTTGGCGGTGCTGGCGCTGGCGATCTTGCCGCTCATGTTCTGGGTGGCGCCAGTCCGGCCGCGCAGCGTGCTCGCTATCTGGACCACCGCAATCGCGGCCGCGTTTGTGCTGTTGTTTGCCGCTTACTTTTTCGAGCCTGGGTTGTTCTGGCAAGGAATGCTACACGCCCGCTGGATGAACTTCGAGCCCGCCGCCTTTAACATGTCCGTCTCTTACCGCAACGCCGTGCAAACGCTCTTCGGCAACAGCCCGCCGCTGATGCTCGCGCTGCCCGTGGCGCTGGTTGCGTACTTCGGATGGAAGCACGCCCGCTATTTCGGCAACACGGCGCCGCTCCTGATCGCGGCACTGGCACTCATTTTGGCGCTGGGCGCTCCCAATTTCCCGGGACAAGGATTCCATCTGACCATGCTCGTGTTCCTCTTCGTTTTCGTCGCAGGAGTGTTCGCCGATCTGCTGGAGACTCAACAAAGCCTGCTGGTGACCGCCGGCTTGTGCGGATTGTTGAGCGCCGCTGCCATCTGGAACCTGGGGCAGTTGGTCCGTTTGAAGTAGCGACGGCCGTTTAGCGCAACGGATTCCGCAGGTTAAAATGAATACTTACAATTTGGCAAAGATCGACTATGAGCACCCCGACCCAGACTCCGACACCGAAGACCATCTACGTGACCCGCACGGGCCTTCCGCTCAGTTTCAGCTTCGACTGGCCTTTCCGCCCCGCCACCTCCGGCGCAGACTTTGACGTCCTGCACTCGGTGATCAGGCTGGAGAATTCCGATGGCCTGCGTGCGCTTGTGGCTGTGAATCTTTCCGCGACGCTGCGAGAAGTGCTGCCTTCACTTGAGCCGAAAGACTCGGAAGGTCCCGTCATCAATGCCCTGCGCAAGGAGGTCGACCACAAGCAGACGGAGTTTGTGAGATCGGGCAAGCTGGTGCCGCTGCCGTTCTCCAGCCGCCACTACAGCTTCAAACTCAAGAAATGGGTCTTCGGCAAGGCCACCGACGAGGAAATCGGCCGCATGATCGAGCGCAAGGTGTACTGGCAGACTCGTCTGGTAGGCGGCGATGTGTGGCCGGGAGACCCGACCGAGGCCCTGTACCTGGATACCAGCGCCGATCATGTCGCCGAGATCGCCGCCGGACTCGCGCAACAGGGACTCTTCACCATGGCCGGGCGCTACGCCACCGCGCTTGGGGCGTTGATGGACCAGAAAGACCGTTTCGAATCCGAGATGGCCGCAGCGCTACAGCAGTTGGAGGAAAAACACGCCTTCGAGCGCGGCTAAGCCGTTCCGCCTACCACACGCGACAGGCGTTCTCCCTCACCATCGGCTGCCCGGGCTTGCAGTGGAACGCTTCACGAAATTCTTTCAGGTTCGCGGCCACGCCATTTGCGCGATACTTCTCTGGCGAGTGGGGATCGACCGTGGCTCGCAGCCGCTTATTTTCATCGCGCTCGTTTGTGCACCAACTCTGGCCGTAGGCGACGAAAAAGCGCTGCTCGGGTGTGAGACCGTCCAGCGGCCGCAGTTTTTGATTCTTCGTGTCTTCCTTCCACGCCAGATAGGCCAGCAGCGTTCCGCCTAAATCGGCCAGATCCTCTCCGTTCGTTAGTTTGCCGTTGATCTTGATGTCGTCGATGATCGTGTATCCGGAATACTGATCAACCACGCATTGGGCGCGTTGTTCAAATTCCTTGCGGTCGGCTTCGGTCCACCAGTCGCGCAAATTTCCCTGCGCGTCGAACTGCCTGCCCTCGTCGTCAAAGGCATGGGTCAGTTCGTGGCCCATGGTAGCGCCGGTGTCACCGTAGTTGGGCGCGGCGTCAGACAGCGCGCTGAACAAGGGCGGCTGCAGCACCCCCGCGGGAAAGTTGATGTCGTTTCTCTGCGGATCGTAATCCGCATTGACGGTGGGGGGCGTCATGTCCCACTCCTGGCGGTCCACGGGCTTGCCGATTTTCGCGAGCCAGCGGTGAAACTCGAACCAGGAAGCGCGTTCCGAGTTCCCGATTTCGTCGCCGCGCACGATCTCGAGCGCGCTGTAGTCGCGCCACCGGTCGGGATAACCGATCTTGTTCGCGATCGCGCGCAACTTGATGAGCGCCTGCTCTTTGGTTGCCGCTCCCATCCACGGGAGCGCCTGGACCTCGCTCTGCATGGCCGCTTCGATTTCCTGCACCATCTTCAGCGCTGCCTGTTTCGCTTCCGGACTGAAGTACTTCGCCACATAGGCCTGGCCGAGCGCTTCTCCTAGATCGTTATCTACGTCATTTGTGCAGCGCTTCCAGCGTGGCGGGAGTTCCTCCCGGCCGCGCAGAGTTTTGCCATAGAAATCAAAATCTTCTTTTACGAAGGCAGCGGAAAGGTCGGAGGCTGCGTCGTGCGCAGCGTGCCACCGCAGATATGTTTTCCAGCCGGCCAAACCTTCTTTTTCGATCTCCTGATTCATGACATGAAAATAGTCGGGTGTCACCACGTTCAGCGTCTCGAGCGATCCCATGCCGGTTTTTGCGAAATAAATGTTCCAGCCGAAAGACGGCGCCAGCTCTTGCAGTTCCTCTACTTTCATCTTGTGATAAAGATTGGGTGGATCACGCCGTTCGACGCGGGTCATCTGGCCTTTGGCTAGCGCCGTCTCGATTCGCAGCACCGTCGCTGCTTCGATGGCGGCATCGGTTGGCCTGTCCCCCATCAACTCGAACATCTTGGTGACATGCGCTAGGTATGCTTCGCGCAACTCTCCTGACTTGGGGTCGTCCTTCAGGTAGTAATCGCGATCCGGCAGACCGAGCCCGCCCTGATCGGCCTCTGCAATCACCTGCGTCGAGTCCTTGTAGTCCTGATTCGAGCGGAACGTGAACAATGTTCCCCCTCCGTAGAGTGACGGCGGAAATTGTGCGGTCGCGATATATTCAGCTAAATCCCGTTTCGACTTCAGACCCGCGATGCGATCGAGCTCCGGAACGAGAGGCTTGGCTCCCAGCTTCTCAATGGCCGTCTCATCCACGCATGACGCGTAGTAATCGCCGATTTTCTGGGTCACCGCATCCCGAAAGCCGTTCGCTTTCGCCGCTTCCTCCAGAATCATCCGCAACTGCGCGCGATTCTCATCCTCGAGTTTGCCGTACGTGCCCCAGCTCGATTGATCGGGCGGGATCGGATTCTTTTTCGTCCACCCGCCGCAGGAGTACGTGTAGAAGTCCAAGCACGGATCGACGGTTCTATCCATGGCGGAAACATCGAGCACGGGTTCGGAGGAGGAGTGTTGGGCGCAGGCAGGCACGGCGGCGGAAAGGACCGCCAGCATGAGAGCGAAGATTTTACAGTTCATAAGGGTTGTCGGGTGATAAATCGCTCCTTGAGATTATCGCTTCGTTCAATACTTATCCAGCGTCATCGCCCCGTCGCGATTTTGACGGGCGGACGGGGTTGTGCGAAGAGACCCCTGCTGATCACGGCGAGGTTGGCCACGGGGAAGGTGACGTAAAATCAGAATAATCGTAAGACGCAGATTGCGGACTGCGACGAGAAAGCGAACGGCACGCAGCATGGACATAAGCTGGGTCACGGAACGAGTTGCGCTGGGCGGCGGGATCTGGAACGCGCGCAACATGGAAGAGCTGGCGCAAGCGGGCGTAACCCACCTGCTTAACATGCAAATCGAGTTTGACGACCGGCCGCTCGCGGAACTGTACGGGATCCGCGTGCTGTGGAATCCGACCGACGACGATTTTTTGCCCAAGCCTCCGGAGTTGCTGAAAGGCGGCGTGGATTTTGCGATGGAAGCGCTAAACCAGCCGGAGGCAAAGCTATACGTGCATTGCGCCGCAGGGGTGCATCGGGCCCCGATGATGACGCTGGCGATATTGTGCGCAATGGAGTGGGAGCTGGATGCGGCCATGGTGCTGATTGAGACACGACGACCGGTAGTCGACTTCGCGGATGTCTATGTTGAGAGCGTGCGGCGATTTCTGGAGTCGCGAGTTGAGAGCGGGCGGCGGAGTCCAGGCTAACAATCGTTAGTTTGACACTGCCTGGCCGCTAAAGGGCGTCTGATTTCGGAGAACCTACGGTATCGCTAAAGCGATACCCTGATACGAACCGCACGTTATCCGCAAGCTGTAAAGCCGTGCCCTGATACGAGTCGGATGTGCACTACTAGCTGCTATCCGACTTCTTCGCTCCAGGTTTCTAGAGCCTTTTTCACGACGGCCATGAACTGGTCGGCTATGGCGCCGTCGACAATACGATGGTCGTAGCCCAGCGTGAGGTGAACCACGGAACGGATGGCGATGGAATCTGCACCGTCTTTGTCGGTGATCACCATCGGTTGTTTGGTGATACCGCCGACGCCCATGATGGCCACGTTCGGCTGGTTGATGATGGGCAAACCGAAGACGGCGCCAAACTGGCCTGGGTTGGTGATGGTGAAGGTTGCGCCTTCGACGTCAGCGGGCATGAGCTTCTTCGAACGCGCGCGCTCACCGAGGTCGGTGATGCCGCGCTGCAGTCCGAGGAAGTTTAGCTCGTCGGCGCTTTTGAGAACGGGAACGATCAGTCCCCAATCGAGCGCGACGGCGATGCCAGCGTTGACGTGCTTGTGGTAGCGGATGCTGTCGCCTTCGAGCGAGCTGTTGACGATCGGATATTGCTGCAGGGCGATGATAGCGGCACGCACGAAGAACGGCATGAAGGTAAGTCGAGTGCCGTGGCGCTGCTCGAAGCCGTTCTTGAGCTTGTTGCGCAAATTGACGATGCGAGTTATGTCCACTTCGAACATGCAATGGACATGAGCACTGGTGCGACGCGATTCGATCATGCGCTGCGCGATGATCTTGCGCATTTGGGACATGGGCACAAGGTCGCCAGGAATAACCGCCGGTGCAGGGACTGTGGCTTGACCGGATGAGGCGACCGGAACTGGAGCAGCTGTGCGGCGTTCGACAAAATCGAGAACGTCCTGCTTGGTGACGCGGCCGCCGGTACCCGTGCCACTCACTTTCGCGAGATCCACATTGTGCTCGCGGGCGAGCTTGCGGACGAGTGGAGAAGAGCGGACGTCGAAATCTTCGTCCTCCTCGGGAGCCTTGGCAGCGGGCGGCGGAACTTCTTTCTTTGCGGCCGCCGGAGCAGCAGGAGTTGGAGCGGACGCAGCGGCCTTCGGAGAGGCCGAAGCGGCGGCGGAAGCGCCGCTGCCGTCGCCAATCACCCCTACGACGCTGTTGACCTGAACGGTGGTGCCTTCGGAAACCTTTATTTCCTGCAGGATTCCACTAGCGGGCGCCGGGATTTCGGCGTCTACCTTGTCGGTGGAGATTTCGAACAGAGGTTCATCGCGCTGGATTTTGTCACCGGGCTTTTTCAGCCACTTGGTGATGGTTCCTTCGAAAATTGATTCGCCCATCTGGGGCATGACTACGTCAGTCGTCATAGTTCCCTTTCCGTGAAAGCCCTGCGCCAATGTCGGGGAAGAGCAAACAAGCATTATAGCGAAGCCAGGAGCGACTTCGGGCGCAGCATGCACGGGTCGCAGCGGGTGCTTGCGTTGCGCAAAGGCATCGTCCTGGTACGACGAGGGGTGCGATTTTTTGTGGAGCACAGAGCGATGAAGAAGTTCTTGGCGGTTGCAGTTTTTTGCCTACCTCCCTTCGGGCAAGCGGCGTACCTGGGCCTAGGGTTGCAATCGAGTGAATTTGACGATGCGTGCCGGGTGCTTTGAGGGAAAGGCGCTCTACCGGGATTCCGATTTTTTCTCGATCTTTTTCTCGACCTTGGCCCAGGTATCTTTCAGCGCAACGGTGCGATTGAACAGGAGATGTCCGGGTCTGGAATCCGGGTCCGCGCAAAAATACCCAAGGCGTTCGAACTGATAGCGGCCTTCGATTGGCGCATTAGCCAGCGATGGCTCCAACTTCGCCTGAGCGATCACTTCCAGCGAGTTCGGATCCAGGTTCGCAGTAAACTCCTGGCCTTCTTCAACCTGATTCGGGTCTTCTTTCGTGAAGAGCTTGTCGTAGAGACGCACTTCTGCCTCGATGGCATGCGCGGCTGAAACCCAGTGGATGGTCGACTTCACCTTGCGCCCATCCGGAGCATTGCCGCCGCGCGTGGCCGGGTCATACGTACAATGCACTTCAACCACTTCTCCCCTGTCGTTCTTCACAATCGTCTTTGCCGTAATGAAATAGCCATACCGCAGCCGCACTTCGCGCCCGGGCGACAGGCGGTAATACTGCTTGGGCGGAACTTCGCGGAAATCGTCCTGCTCGATGTAGAGCACCTTGGAAAATGGTACTCTGCGTTTCCCTGCACTTGCGTCCTCGGGATTATTTACGGCGTCGACTTCGTCAACCTGACCTTCCGGGTAGTTATCGATCACGACCTTCAACGGCCGCAGCACGGCCATGACTCGCGGCGCGCGCTTGTTCAAGTCTTCGCGGACGAAGTGTTCAAGCATCGCAAATTCCAGCGTGCCATTCGTCTTTGAAACTCCGATGGCCGCGCAGAAATTGCGGATTGCCTCCGGCGTGTAGCCGCGACGGCGAATGCCGGAGAGCGTGGGCATGCGCGGATCGTCCCAACCCGTGACGTATTTTTCCTGCACCAGCGTGAGTAGCTTGCGCTTGCTGAGGAGCGTGTAAGTCAGGCTGAGGCGATCGAACTCCAATTGCTGGGATGGGAAAATGCCGAGTTGCTGGATGAACCAGTTGTAGAGCGGGCGATGATCTTCAAATTCCAGCGTGCAGATGGAGTGAGTCACGTGTTCGATCGAATCGGACTGACCGTGCGCGTAGTCGTACATGGGATAGATGCACCACTTGTCGCCGGTGCGATTATGCTCGGCGTGCAGGATGCGATACATCACGGGATCGCGCATGTTCAGGTTTGGTGACGCCATGTCGATTTTGGCGCGCAGCACTCGCGATCCGTCAGGAAACTCGCCCTTGCCCATGCGCTCGAACAGGTCAAGATTCTCCTCGGAGGTACGGTTGCGATGCGGACTTTCCGTGCCGGGATCGGTGAGCGTGCCGCGATACTTGCGAATTTCCTCCGCGCTCAGATCGTCAACGTACGCTTTGCCTTCGTTGATCAGTTTGATCGCCCATTCGTAGAGGTGATCGAAGTAGTCGGAAGCATAGTAGAGACCGTCCCACTCGAAGCCCAGCCAGCGAACGTCCTTCAGGATCGAGTCCACATATTCCTGCTCTTCTTTCTCCGGGTTAGTATCGTCGAAGCGCAGGTTGGTCTTGCCGCCGAACTCGTCGGCTAATCCAAAATTGAGGCAGATGGATTTCGCGTGGCCGATATGCAAGTAGCCGTTGGGCTCCGGAGGAAAGCGGGTCTGGATGACGGCGTTGCCATATTTCTTCGTTTTTAAGTCTTCAATAATGGCGGCGCGGATAAAGTTCGAGGGGCGAGGCTCGGAGAGTGAGCTCATGGCAGGATCAATAGTAGATGAATTCGCGACGCTCATACTCTTTGTATTTTATATGCGAAGAGCGGATTCGCGGCAGACTGGGCGCTTCCCGGCTCTCCACAGCCGGTGAAGGAAAGCACGTGATAATCTGCGTCGAGAGGCTCCGTGCGCGTGCAGCGATTAGCGTGGGCGGGTGACGGAGTTCAACTTAATCCATGGCAAATTGCATTCAATGCGGTCGTCAGCTTCCTGCTCTCACCTTCGGCAAGAAGCTTTGTCAGTGGTGCGTGCAGCATGAAGCCGCGCAGCGTGGCGAAGGTTCTCCCGTCCAGCGAGTCGAACCGGCGCCATGGACGCGGCCACAATCCAGTTCGATGGTGGTCACTCAGGCCATTCTCGGCATCAATGTTGTGGTGTTTGTGGCTATGACGTTGGCTGGCGTTTCGCCCTTCGAGCCGACGGGCCAGCAACTCGTGCACTGGGGAGCAAATTTCGGTCCTTACACAATCGGAGGCCAGTGGTGGCGACTGTTGACCTGCGTCTTCGTCCACATCGGTATCCCCCACATCGCACTTAATATGTGGTGTCTATGGGGCCTGGGCAGGCTGGCCGAGTCGATTTACGACCGTTGGACATTCGGCGCGGTTTACCTGATCACCGGCGTAGCGGCGAGTGTGGCCAGCCTCGCTTGGAATCCCATCGGCGTGAGCGCGGGAGCCTCGGGAGCAATCTTCGGAATCGCCGGAGCGCTGATCGCCGCGTTTTACCTGGGCGAATTCTCGCTGCCAAGAACGGTGGTTTCAGGACTTCTAATGAGTGTGCTGAAGTTCGCCGGTTACAACCTTGTGCTTGGAGCGTTCTTAGGTCACACGGACAACGCGGCACATGTTGGAGGGCTCGTATCCGGACTGATTCTAGGGGCGCTCATCGCCCGGTTAGCGCCGCAGCGCGACGAGGGGGGGCGGCGGATCGGCATCCTTTTGTTGGGAATCTTGATGATCTTCTGTGGCGCAGTGGGGTTGCGGCTTGTGCATCATTTCTGAGGTGGCAAATGCTTTAGAGTTTCGAAACGGCTTGCTCGATTCTCACCAGTGTGGTCTCTCGTCCCAGCACCTGCAGCGTCTCAAACAACGGCGGCGCAGTCTTGCGCCCGCAGACGGCTACTCGAATCGGTTGAAACATCTGTCCCGCTTTGAGGCCAAGTTCCTGTGCGGCGGCGCGGAGGGCTTGGTCCAGCGGATCGTGTTTGAATTCAACCTGGGCCAGGACCTCTCGACCGCGGGTTAGAACCTTGAGCGCCATCGCCGCGTCGCCCTTCTGCGGAATGAGTTCGGCTGGATCGTAGGGCGGGAGTTGGTCCACAAAGAAAAAATCGGCGGCGCTGAGCACGTCGCGCAAAAGTTTGATGCGCTCGCGGATGAGCGGGGTGACGGCGTGCATTTTCTCCGGCGTAATTGGGAATGCGGCAGCGTGCATGACCGGGAGCAGGCGCGCGCTGAGGTCTTCGATCGATAACCCGCGGATGTGTTCAGCGTTCAGCCAAAGCGCTTTGGGGTCGAAGGTTTCCTCGGGTGTTGCGGCTGGCTCCTTGAAATTGATCACTGCATTAGCGCGATGGATGCCTTCGAGGGAGAACGCGTCGGTGAGTTCCTGGCGGGTCATGTTTTCGCGGTCGTCTTTCGGTGACCAGCCTAGGAGGCACAGAAAATTAATGAAAGCTTCCGGGAGGAATCCGGCGTCGCGGTAGGTGGTGACGCTGACCACCGGACCGTGGCGGCGCTTGGAGAGTTTCGATCCGTCGGGGGCGACGAGCAACGGCAGGTGCGCAAACTGTGGCGGCTTGGCTCCAGCGCCTTCGAAAATGAGCACATGCTTGTAGGTGTTCGAGAGATGGTCTTGGCCGCGGATGATGTGGCTGATGTGGAGGTCAATGTCGTCGGCACAGGAGGCGAGGTGGTAGGTGGGCATGCCGTCGGAACGCAGGAGCGCGAAGTCTTCGATGTCGTCCGCGGATTTGATTTGCTCGCCGTAGACCGCGTCAGCGAAACGGACTTGTTCGCCGGTGCCGCGGGGAACACGGAAACGAAGCGCAAAGGACTCTCCGGCTGCTGCTCGCAGGTCGCTCTCGGTGCGCGGAAGTTCGCGCATGCCGGGGTTGAAGAGCCAGGTTTGATTGACGCCGGATTTTTCGGTTTCACCGGCGTGGGCGGGGGTGAAGTCGCGGTAGGCTAGGCCCTTCTGAAAGATGGCGTCGGCAATCTGGCGGTGCAGAGCGAGGCGTTCGGATTGCTTGTATTCTTCGTCCCACCCGAGGTCGAGCCAGCGCAAACCGTCGAAGATGGAGGTGACGGAGGCGTCGGTGTTGCGGTCGACATCGGTGTCATCGAGGCGCAGGACTACTGTTCCTCGGTTATGACGGGCGTAAAGCCAGTTGAAAATGAAAGTGCGGGCACTGCCGACGTGCAGAAAACCGGTGGGAGACGGCGCGAATCGGACACGAAGCATGACCTTCGAGTATAGCGGGATTGAGGCTTCGGCTCTAGCAGTTCTGCCGGTAGAGACGGGAGCTCGCCCCGTCTTCCGCAGTGAGGCACGGCAAGACGTGTCTCTACCGGAGGTCAGGCTGGTTACTAACGGGTTACCAGGGTAACTCTTCGGGGGAAACCGGCGTAGCGGCGTCGCATCCTATCAGAGGATAATTCTAAAAACGCCGGGCCCCCAGGCGGAACCTGCCGGAAGACACCTGTTGTTTCCATCTGCAGGGTGTGACAGGATTAGGCCAACCAGAGTTCCATCCGGGCCACTGTTTCGACTGCTGAGGAAACGCTAGCCGATGAATGTCGTCGCTACAGGTCAGGTGCTAATTCCCGGGGTCGTGGCCCTGCTGGTCTTTTGCGTCTTTTGGTACCTGTACGAGCAGAATCGTCACAATTATTTTCGCGCCTGGCTACTGGCTTGGGCGGCATACACGCTGCACTACGCGGTGGAGTTGGTCGAGTATTTTCGTCGACCTTCCGCGCTATTGTTCTTGCTGAGCTCCCTTCTGCTGGTGGTTATGGCGATTGGCATCTTCGTCTCGACCCGGCTGATGAAGGAGCCGTTCCAGCTGAAATGGTATGACATTGCGCTGTCGGTGACCGGGATTCTGCTGGCATTCGTGAGCTTGCGGGCGCACATCACGAGCGGAGTATTTAGCGAGAGAGCGACCCCGGTGCCATTTTATTTACGGCTGGAAGTGGGGCTGGCGGCGACGCTGTTCTATTGCTCGTTCCATTTTTACCGTTACGCCTTTCGCCGGAATTCCGTGGCCTTCCGGACGCTCGCCTTTTCGCTGGCGCTGTGGGCCGCGCTGATGTATGCGGGGCAGGTGCGTCAACCTTTCCTAGAGATCGTTGGCCAGTTGGGAGGTTTCCTGGGGCCGGTTCCGCAGATGCTGCTGGCCATTGCCATGGTGATGGTGTTGTTTGAAAACGAGCGCAATGCAGTGCAGGAAAACGCGTTGGCGTTCTCGACCATGGGTGTTGATCCGCGCCGATTGCTCTCCGCATCTGACCTGGTCCCCAGTTTGCAGACTTTTGTAGACAGGTTAGTGGCGCCCTTGCCTTCGCACCGCGCTGTCTTTTTTGTTTCCCAGCAGTGGCGCGGCACCGTGCCCTCGGTACAAAAGGGTTTTTCCGCGGAGTTCCTGGAAAAACTGCAAAAGACACAGGCCGGGGATTACATCGCCGAGCTCGCCTACAGGCGTGGAGGGGTGGTGACCTTCAGAGGCCTCGCTGAGTTGGAAGAGCCTTTGCCGGCGCTTTCAGGAGGAAAATTCGAGGCTTGCAAGCAGATGTTATTGGCGGAGGGAATCACTGACCTGATGGCCGTGAGCCTGCAGACGCGGGAGCACAACTTCGGGGTGATTCTGTTTCCACATGCGGAACGGCGAATGTTCGGCTCTTCAAATTTGCGGCTGCTGATCGGGCTGGCACTGCAGATCGCGCTGACGCTGGAAAATTACGTCGTAATGCATGAAGCTCAACGGCGAACCAAGGAATATGAATTGCTCACCGAGATCGGGCAAGCCATCAGCTCTCATCTCAACCAAGACGAGGTGCTGCGCACAGTCCAAGTGGAGCTGGGCCAGATTTTCGACACCAGCACTTTCTACATTGCGTTTCAGGAAGAAGACGAGCTTCACTTCGAGCTGGAGATCGAGGATGGCGTCACTCTTCCCAAGCGCTCGCGTAAGGTTGGCAACGGCTTGACCGAGTACATCCTGAGGACGGGACAGCCGCTGCTGATCGAATCCGATCTTGAACAGATGCGGTCAAAACTGGGAATCGATTTCGTGCCTCCACGGCCGGCCCGGTCCTTCTGCGCCGTGCCCATTTTCCTTGGTGGTAAACCGGCGGGAGTGATGGCGGCGCTGAGTACGGAGCGGGAATTGCAGTTCATGGCCAGGGACCTTGAGGTCATGCAAACCGTAGCGGGTCAACTGGGGGTCGCGGTCGAAAATGCGCGCCTGTTTACCGAGGAGCAGCGGCGTGCCAAGCATCTTGCGTTTCTCAACACCATTTCCAAAATGGCGATCTCGAGCGAAGACGCCGCGCAGATGATGGTCGACATCGTCCGCGAGATTCAGAAGAACTTTCTTTACGATCACATCGGCATCGGCATCATGGACTACGCCACCAAGGATATCGAGATCAAGGCCGAAGCGGGAACGACCTCGCAAACGCTAGGCCGCCGAATCGCAGTGGGCAGTGGAGTTCTGGGGAAGGTTGCTCGCACCGGGGTAAGCGCACTGGTGCAAAACGCCGGCCCGGGACAGCTCGCCGGCGTGCTGCCGGAATCGCGGGCGGTGCTCTGCCTGCCAATCAGTTACGGTGAAACGCTGCTCGGTGTGCTCAACGTGGAGAGCCGGGAGGAGAATGCATTCGCGCCCCAGGATGTTCTTATCCTGAATACGCTGGCGGATCTTCTGGCCACCGCATTGCACAACTCCTTCGTCTTCCAGAAGCTGCAGCAGCAATCCATCACCGATGGCTTGACTGGTATCAAAACCAGGCGCTTTTTCTGGGAGGCGTTGAGCTCGGAGTGGAAGCGCGCGTCCCGATCCGGCCGGCCATTCTCGGTGGTGCTGATCGATTTAGATAAATTCAAAGAGGTTAATGATTCGCTGGGGCATCTGGAAGGGGATCTGGTGCTGGCTCGGGTTGGCCGGCTGCTCGAACAGAAGTGCCGCCAGTCGAACGTGGTTGCCCGCTACGGTGGAGACGAATTCATCATCCTGATGCCCGAGACCGGAATCGAACAGGCGCAGGTGCTGGCGGAGAGATTGCGGTTGTGGCTGGCCACCGATCCCATGCTTGAAGAGCACCATATCACCGGCAGCTTCGGCGTCGCCAGTTTCCCCGTGCATGGATTTTCCATGGAGGACCTGATCCGCATCGCGGACGCCGGCATGTACATGGCCAAGCACGCGGGCGGTAACCAGGTTTCCACCTCCGATGCGTTCGGTGAAGGCTCCGCAGCGCAACGACAGCTTGTCTCCGTTTTTATTGAAGGATTTCTACAACGCGAGCACAACGGGCCGGAGCATCTGGAAGAACTGGTCAGCACGCTTCGCAAGCTGTGTGGGCGCGATGGTGATGCAGAGCATAAGGCCATGAAGGAGGCGGTCGAAGCCCTATCGCGCGCCGCCGAACTCAGGGAGCACAACGCTGCGGGACATGGCGAGCAATGCGGGCATTATGCTGGGATGATCGCGCGCGGCCTCAACCTCTCCGCGCCAGAAGTGGAAGAAGTCACCTTCGCGGCGCGAGTGCATGACTTGGGCAAGCTGTTCATCCCCGAGCGAATCCTGAACAAACCGGGTGCACTTACCGAAGATGAACTCACGGTGATCAAAACCCACCCGCGTGTAGGGGCGGAGGTTTTACGGGCGCTTCCTGAAGCCGAGCGCGAAGCCCGGGCCGTTGAATCCCATCACGAAGCCTTCGATGGCAGCGGCTATCCGTTCGGACTGAAGGGCGAGAGTATACCGCTCTATGGCCGCATTCTCGCGGTCGTGGACGCTTACGTGAACATGACCAGCGATCGCTCTTTCGCCCCTCCTAAAACCGACGAGCAGGCGCTGGCGGAATTGGGAAAACTGAGCGGCACTCGTTTTGATGGCATGATCGTGCGTTTATTTTCCCGCCTGCTCAAAATGCCAACCAAGATCTAATCAGGCCATTCCTACCCCAGGGTTAACAGCAGGGTTGCATCTTTTGACAGATAGCCCTTGCGGCGAAACCAGTCTTCCATCGCTTCTCGGAGTTGATCGAGTGGGACATGGGTTCCAATCTCCAGGCACCCGTCGGCCACCGGCAGCGTGTCGTCAAAAACAGATGCGTTGGTGAAGTTGCGCATGCTGAAATTGTCGAGCCATTTCAATGGACAGAGGTGAAGCTGCCCTTCGTGCTGGTATTCGATGCGGAGTTTGCGGGCGAACATCCCCTTGATTTAAGCACAGAGACCCGTTCAGCGCTGGGCAGCGCAAAATAGATTTCACGGAGGCCTAGGGGATGGCGGCAACCGGCGATTCGACATCCGCGACGACGCCTTCGAGATGCTCGAGAGTCTTGTCGATGGTAAGCGAATACATTTCGCGACCTACACCCTCACCCGATTCCAGCGCCGTTTTCAGAAAATGGCCGGCGATTTCCTTCGCCAAAGAATCGGTGATCAGCCTTCCAGTGCGGCTCTTATATTCTACCCACGCCGGGTGCGGGAGGGCCACCCACACTGGGCGCCCGTCGACCAGGAACTTGACATCCACCGCATCGGCATGGCGGGTGGCGATGGCGACGATCAGCGCCTGGTAAAGGCAATGAACTGGTTTCTTGGTCCAGCGATCGGTGGCGGTGAAGTCGGTGAACATAAGAAACTAAACCTGAACATCCCGTAAACATGTAACCCACCGAATATATCGCCCTTTGGGGGAGGGGAGCAAACGGTGGGCACGGTTGAAAAACAACTATACAAAGGTGCGAAATGCTCTGCTAGCCTATCTCTATGCCACAGTCCGTCAAAGAGCGCGTTGGAAAGTTGCGAGAAGAAATCGCAGAAATCAGTGAGGCAAACCGCCAGTACTTGCAAGGGGGCAAAAAGATGGTCGGAGCTTCCGATCAGGAACGGCGACTGCAAAGATTGCAAGAAATCATGGACGAACTCATGTCCTTGACTGACTGGAAGAAGCCGTGATCGGCAAGAAAAATTGTGATCTCAGCGGAGCGAGGGGTCTGCGGTTTGTCAGTCCGATGCTTGAACTTCCATGGTTTCCGTAATCCAGAGCTGTGCCGGGGCGCCTTTCGTGGTGCGAGTGGCAGTCGCCCTAAAGCTGCTGGATGTGACTTCGACATCGTAGACATATGGAGGACGCTCACCCTTGATGGTGATGTAGTTTCCTGAAATCAGGTCTTCCAGCGAAGCATACTTCCCTTGCGTTGCCAGGTACCCGCGCTCAGCATTCGCGATGCCAACCAGGTCATTTTTCACACCCGTGAGGGTGGCAACCTCTGTGGGATTGCCGTTCCCGGCGCCCGGAATCAGCGTCTTGACCTGCAGAGAGTAGATGTACATCCCGATTGCCATCGTGATGACCGCGCCCAAAAACCCAAAAACACGCAACATAATTCACTCCGCAGAAAGCGATCTCACAATCCCCGCAATACTATTGCACTGCGAAACCAGCCCGACGGCAAGTGACCAGAGTGTACATTTCGAGAACTAGGGCTGGTGGCGGCAAGGTTGGCAGGAATGGCGAACCGGCTTGTCGAATGGCGACCCCGGAGGGAGTCGAACCCCCAACCCTCAGCTCCGAAGGCTGATGCTCTATCCAGTTGAGCTACGGGGCCGTCCGCCGGAAGTCGCGTCGCAGGACCGCGAACCGGCGCTCTCGATTCTACACTGCGGCTCGTCTCCAAATCATCTCTCGCCCACGAAGTGGTGACGTCAAGCGACTTGTGTAAATAGGTTGAGGGTGCGGGATTTCCATTCCAGGTTGAATCTCTGGAAGATGGAGTAGATGATGCGGTCCACGCTTTCCACGTTCACAAAGCACACCATGGGGCGAGTGCGGCGGCGCA
>DATDGS010000046.1:0-68192 GCA_036521955.1 Terriglobales bacterium | reverse complement strand
AACCACAACATCTCGAATGCAACACGTCCATGACTACCCCTCCATCGACGTGTGCTCCAGGACGCGCTGATAGGGTGAATCTCCCTCACGTGCTCTCCTCTCACGAAGAGGCTACAGTCCGTTGTACCAAAGCGCGTCCCGGGTCAAACTCATCCTCGGGCTTTTTAAGCACCAGTAAGGCCGAAGACCTCTGGACCACACGCCTCGCCACAGCATACTGCCGACCGCTTCCGTTTTCATCCATCGTTGTGGCGCTGTGCGCCATGTAGAACTCATCCCATCTGTTCTCATCCCATCTGTTCTCAACAGTTGTGCGAATTTGGGTGCAGGAGGTGCTACGATAGCCCTCTTTAAATTGAGGTCTCTATGAGAAGCCATTGCTTACTTACGCTTGTTTTCCTTGGAACCCTTGCCGCACGGGCACAGGACTGGCAGACCTGCAAACCGCAAGGCGATTACTCATTCAACGATGTGAAGGGCGCAGTGCATCGGGTGACGAGTTCTCGGATGTATTCGAGCTGGGACGATAAGACGTTCAACCGCTCCGGCGATCTCGTAGCAGTTGCGGTTCTGAAAACATTGGACGATTCGGAGATGGCATCTTCAGAGAATGCTAAAGACGTGGTGCGGATACTTCGCAGCGCATTCGCCTGTCCCGACCGTTGTGTCAAAGTGACCGATGACCGCCGTCCTCGGATGACGTTGGTGCTTCTGGAACACTTGAATCAACTCACTCGGGGAAAAATGCAGGCAGATATTGAAGAAGCGAAGCAGTTCGTCTTACAACAGGCGAGGACTGCGAACTGAAACCCATTCGGGACTCACTCCGTTGGCGAAATATCCCTATTTCACTCAAATCCCTGAGAGTTGGGACTCCAACACTACAAACTCAGAAAGCCCACGACTCGACTCTAGGCCGTCTGGCCGTGCGATGGTCACGCGAGCGAGTAGACCTCGCGAGTCCTGCGACCGCGCCAAGCGCTCGCACCGAGCGAACCCCGGTTGTGGGTAGATCGAATCGCTCCAGAGGTCTTCGAGTGAGAATATCGGCACTTTGTCAGCGAGAGTGTGAACGGTGCCGTTGGCGTCTGTGAACTCGCATTCGACAAAGCCCGGTTGGTGCTCATCTACAAACCGAATTATCGACACTCGGAGATTGGGCATGGAACATTCTAGCCCCTTCGTTGTCGTAACATCCCCATATTACTCGTTGACCGGCGGTCAAAACGTGTAATCGTGTTAGCAGAAGTTACGCTCGTAATCGTGCTCGACCACTTGGATCGGTGTCCAATAAAGACATGGGTTCGGACAGCTCCGGCAACAAATGGACAGCGTACATGCACCTGCTGTTCTGGATATTTGTTTCTTACGCGTTCATTACGTACATGCCAGCTCCTGCAGAAGCAGGGATTCTTCTGGTAGGCCTTGTGGTCATATGGTATCTCTTTCTCTGGGCTTATTCGAAAAGACCAGTGAAGAGATATAGAACACCGCAGGAAGACTTCTCCCTCGTCCTTGGCCTTTGTTGTGGCGTCGCGTGGAAGATAACCGGCGCGGATGTCTGGGGAAGACTCGCCATAGCATGCGTAATTGTGGGCGGCGGCTATCGGGCTGTCTACAGAGCCATCGATCGAATTAGAACTGCGCGTCGCTGACTGACGTGCGACGGTAGCCTCACATCGTCAGCTACGATTCACTGGCGAAAAATCTTAGAACCCTATCGACAAGTGCGCCGGCGCGAAACATTCCGGGTGAGCGGAAGAGCCTCCCGCCGGCGCACTTGCGATAGGGGGATTTGTACGAAGCCGATGGCGCGGCGGACGCGGTGGGAGAACGGTGAAGCTATGGGTTTTGCATAGGCGATTCGCGATTTGTTCGTAGAGGAGGTGGGTTAGGCCGAGTTGGAAAACGAGTGGCTGAAAGCCGGGATAGAGGTTGGGCGACGATCCGGTGAAGAGCATTTGGGAAAGTTAGCGGCGGATTGAAGAGGATGGTGGTAAGTGGAGACACGAGGCCTGTCGGAGCGAAAGCTGGCGCTGCGGAGAGCGTGATGGTTAGTTGGTCAGGAAGAGTCAAGGAACGGACCCCTGATTGTAAGTTGCCAAACAGTGAGTACAGAAAGTCGTTCGACCATGACCATGGGAGTGGAACATTTTGGGCAGCGGAAACAAGTGGGCTGGGTGGGTGAGGAAGTAGTGGCTGCAGGTGGGTGCGGCCTGGGCGGGTCGGCGAGCAGTCGCTGACAGAGAGGCAGGAGGGTGGTGCGCCGGCGATTGGCCAGGAACCCGAAAGAGCGGATGCGGACAAAACCGCGAGGCAGGACGTGGAGCAGGAAGCGGCGCAGGAACTCTTGCGCATCGAGCGTCATCATTCTCTTCTTATTCCCGTGGGCATAATCCTTCCAGCGAAAGCTAACCCGGTCTCCGTCGAAGGCTACGAGGCGGTGGTTGGTGATGGCCACGCGATGGGTGTAGCGGGCGAGATAGCCGAGGACATGATGGGGACCGCCGAAGGGGGGCTTGGCGTAGACGATCCAGTTCTCACGGAACAAGGGACGCAAGAAGGAGCGGAAGGCCTTTTCATTGGCGAGAGGTTGAAGAGTTCCGGCAAAGGTGAGTTGGTGTTGCTGGAATCGTCGCTTTAAGCCAGCGACGAACTTGCCGCGGAAGACGCGACTGAGTACATGCACGGGTAGGAAGAAGGGATAGCGGGGATGAATCCACCGGGCACGGTCGGGCGAGAGTCCGCCGGCAGGGATGACACAGTGGACGTGGGGATGAGCCAGTAGATTCTGTCCCCAGGTGTGTAAGACAGAAAGGAAGCCGATGTCAGCCCCCAGGTGGCGAGGATCTCGTGCTACTTCGAGCAGGGTTTCCGCACTGGCGCGGAACAAGAGGTCATAGAGGACCTTCTTGTTCTGCAGCGCTAGTGGGGAGAGTTGGTGAGGCAGAGTGAAGACAACATGGACATAGGCAACCGGCAGAAGTTCACTCTGCCGAGCCATGATCCACTTGTCGCGAGCGCCGCTCTGACACTTGGGGCAATGGCGATCGCGGCAACTGTTGTAGGAGATGGTGCGATAGCCACAGCGAGGGCACTGATCGCGATGCCCGCCGAGTGACGCCGTGCGGCAGCGAGCGATCGCACGCAGTACTTTCCGATGGGCCCCATGGAACCAGCGAAAGTTGTGCTGCAGGAAGCGATCGCCTTGGCTGCGAACGATATCGGCCACCTCGAGGAGGGGCCGAGTCATTTTTTCTTAAGGCTCCGCGAGCGTGGGACGCCGTCGAGGCTGGAGACTTCCAGAGCGTCGAGCGGATTGGGGATGGCCTGCAGATGCTTGGGTGAGAGGTGCAGGTAGATGAGGGTGTGCTCCAGCCTGGAATGTCCGAGCAGGACCTGAATGGTACGCAGGTCGGCGCCGGCTTCGAGAAGATGGGAAGCACAACTATGCCTTAGGCTGTGGGGAGAAAGGTGTTTCGTGATACCTGCCCTTTGGGCAGCATGCCGGCAGGCCAACCAAACCACATTGGGAGTGATGGGCACGTCGGCGCGCACTCCCTTCACAGTGCCCGGAAACAGGAAGGTGGTGGGCTGCATCCAGCGCCAATAGACGCGCAGGGCCTCCAGCAGCTTGGGGCTCAAAGGAACCTCGCGGTCGCGGCCGCCCTTGCCTTGGTGGATGCGAATCATCATGCGCTGACTGTCGATGTCTGGTACCTTCAGCCGGCAGAGTTCGGCGCGGCGTACGGCGGTGGAATACAAGGTCATGAGCAGCGTGCGGTGATAGAGATTGCGAGCCGAGTCGATGAGTCGGGTTACTTCTTCCGGGCTGAGCACGGTGGGGAGTCGCTTGCGGGATTTGGGAAATGGAATGTACTCCGCCAGAAAGTGCCGGCGCAGAGTCTTTACGAACAAGAAGCGCAACGCGGACACATACTGACGGACTGTGGCCGGAGCCAACTTCTTCGCCTGGAACAGATGAGCCTGATACTGCCGAATTGGCTCGGGCCCGAGCTTGTCCGGTGGCTGGTGAAAATACTCCGCAAAATCGCGGACGATGCGAACGTAGGTGCTTGCGGTACGATGGGAGTAATTACGGCGCTGGATTTCTTCCAGCATCTTGTTGCGTAGTTGGGTCACGGGGACCTCCTTTTTCTGTGACCCAACTTATCAATCTCTCCATCCCTCCATCACTGCCGATCTCCGAACACGCGGTAGCGTCCGCCGCGCTAGCGGCTTCGTACACATCTCGATTACACTCACGGCCGCGAAACACGCGCCTGAATTGCCTCGAGTGCGGCACAATGCGCATCTCCAAGGTCGGTTACAATAGATGCCGGGCCGTCGACCAACGACCAACGACTGCCCCACAACGACTGAAATCCTGAATGAAGAAGAACCCACTCAAAGCTCAAGTCACCGCAGCCATTCAAGCCTGCCTCGAAAAGAAAGCCGAAGAGCTCACCATCCTCGAAATGGAAAAAGGGTCGGGAGCCTTTACCGATTACTTCGTGCTGTGCAGCGGCACCAATCCGCGCCAGATTCAGGCCATCGCCGATGAAGTCGAGTTACGCCTGAAATCCGCCGGCCTGCGCCCCACCCACGTAGAAGGCTATAACCAGGCCGAATGGATCCTGGTCGATTACGTCGATTTCGTCGTGCACGTGTTCTCTGAAAAAGCGCGCAAGTTCTACGATCTGGAACGCCTGTGGAAGACGGCAAGGCGCCTGGAGCCAGCCGAGCTGACAAAAAAGCCAGCTCCCAAAAAACGCAAAGCCGTTGCTCCCGTAGCGCGCAAACGCAAGCGAGCGTAAGCGCCCGAGCGGGCTTCGGCATAACGTGCTTCGCCGAAGCCGAAAGCCCGAAGCCGGAAGCCGCGTCCTAATGACCTCGACACCAAATCCCGAACCACCCTGGGGAACCGAACGCCGCCTCCTCGCCACGGAAAAGTGGAAAGCCAAATCCGGCGCCATGGGGAGGCCCGTCACCGATGCGCTGGTCGAGTACGCGCGCCCGAAGCCGGGCATGAACGTGCTCGACATCGCAAGCGGCACCGGCGAGCCCGCCATCACCCTGGCGCTCAAGGTCGGCAATGAAGGTCACGTCACCGCACTCGACCTGAGCGCGGAGGTGCTCGCCGTAGCAGCCGAGCGCGCGCAAGCGCGTGGCCTGGCGAATTTCTCCACGCAACCAGCCGATGCCCACTCTCTGCCCTTTCCCGACCACACTTTCGACCTCGCAACCTCGCGCTTCGGCGTAATGTTCTTCCGCGACCCAGATCAGGCCTTCCGCGACTTGCTCCGCGTTCTGCGGCCAGGAGCGCGGGCGGCTTTTGTAGTTTGGGGAAGCGTGGAGCAACCGTATTGGCAGACCATGATGGGCGTGGTGCAAAAGCACGTAGGAGGTCCGCTGCTCCTGCCCGACGGCCCCAATCCCTTTCGCTACGCCGACCTCGGCAGTCTCGCCCCAGTTCTGCGCCGCGCAGGATTCCGCGAGGTAGAAGAGGAAATAAAAACCGTCCCCTGGACCTGGCCGGGCACCCCCGAAGAACTGTGGGAGCAGGCGCAAGCTGTGTCCATCCCGTTCCGCCCTCTACTGGAGCGTGTTCCCGCAGACCTGTGGCCAAAGATTCACTCCGAAGTTCACGCCGCAGTCGGAAAATATTTCGACGGCGAAAAAATCGCCTTCGGCGCCACGGTGGTGCTCGTATCCGGCAAAAAATGAATCGGGGTCGCCACAACCCGTGGAAGAGCGGCGCTTCAGCGCCGCGTAAACTCGTTTAGAATTGGCCGGGCTTCAGCCCGGGTGGTCGTATTCCTTGTCTTGATGCGACTCCTTCCGCAGCGCTGCAAGCCGTCGGTAACGGCGGGACCGATTCACCCCTGACTGGCCGAAAGAGATTCGGAGAAGTGCGTGGGTTAGCTTTGAAAATCAGAATCACATGGATCGGTAAAACCAAAGAGCCAGCTCTGCAAGCGTTGACCGAAGAATATCTCCAGCGCATTTCGCGTTACGCCCCAGTCGAAGCAATCGTGCTGCGCGATGAAGCGGCTTTGCTGCAACTTTGCGGCCGCGCATCCTCCGCGAAATCCACGTCAAGAAACACAACCACAAAACCAACAAGCGCAAAATCCACCCTGGTCCTTCTGGACTCCCGCGGCAAAGAATTCTCTTCCGAACAATTCGCGCAATTCCTGGGAGACTATCAGGACCGCAACCCGTTGCCGCTGGTCTTCGCCATCGGCCCCGCGGACGGCTTCACCGAACCAACCCGCGCCGCCACGCAGCACACGATCTCGCTCGGCAAAATGACGCTAGCCCACGAACTGGCAAGAGTAGTCCTGCTGGAACAAATCTACCGCGCCTTCACTATCCTGAAAGGCCATCCGTATCACTGCGGACACTGACGCGAGTGTTTCACCAGGTAGTCGGTAACTCAGCACCGAAACAAACCGTAGTTCTCCGCGCCCTCCGCGTTCTCTCTCTGCGATCTCCGCGTTTAAAAGCTCTTGCTTCATCAAGCTCAACCGCAGTTTCGCGCAATGCGATGCGAACCTAAAGATTCCGGCGTGGCCGAACGTAGATCACAGGTTGTAACCCTCGTGGGGGAATTGAACGGTTATCTTGTAGGCGAACGCGGCGAGCTAACCGATGTAGACGAATATAAAGGTTAGTCTCGAGATCGTCCCCGGGTGGCCCATCCTCGCGTGGCCCCTCTTCGCCTTCTTGGGCGAGGGTGGGGATCGATACTCCGATGCCTATTGAGTCACCGTGGCCTGGTAGCTCACCGTCTGCCACCGCCCATTGCGGCGAACCCAGATCCTGGTGTAACGGTACGGCCCACTGAAGTCTTCGCCAAGCTGGTGGCCTTTCACATCGGCGCGCGCGGTTACCACCGCCGTCTCGCCGTAAACTCTTACTACCATGTCAGTTACGTCCATCGCCTCGTAACGAAGCTGCCCGCTCTTGCGCGCTCTCACGCTGTCCTGTTTGGTAGTGACTTGGCCTAAAGGAGTGATTGCAACATAATCCTCGGCGAGCGTGCGCTCAGAGAAGTCGGCATCGCGATGCAGGCTGGCCTCCTTCGCCTGGTGCTCCAGATCAACGATCTCACGGATCGCGTCCTGCTCACCGGTCGCGAAGGGGCCGCGAGGATGAACCGCAACGTGCTGTCCCGCGAAAGCCGGAAGGGCCATCGACAGTAACATTAATAACACCAGACACTTGTTGATCACGATTGAGACCTCCGCGTGTGCGAGGGGACAGAGATCCGCCTGACCAAGCTACGCGAAATTGGATGCAACAGTTCCGTGGAAAATTCCCGCGGTGGTCACAATTATTTTGCGTACTTGCCGAGCCTGTCAGCGCGGACGGTGTCACAATAGTTAAGACTCCTTGGGGAGCGGTTCTATTTCATACTTCTTGTTGGGGAGCCGTCCCGCGATTGACGGGGGACGGTCCCGTTGTCCGTAAGTGAACCAAGCTGTCCGTAGGTGAACACCTTGATCGCAACCAAATTCGAAAAGTTCTGCGATAGGTGCCGGCGGCAAGTCTGGCCGCGCCAGGGAGCCATCCGGCGTTCCTCTCGCCCCTTTCGATTTCGCAAGTTGCAGATTCTATTCGGCATATTTCTAGTTCCATGGCTTCTCACGGGCAGCGCACAGTGGCCTTCATCCCATCCCTCGACGCCAGCTAAAACTCAAAACCCGCCGCCTACGTTCTACCGCGACGTATTGCCGATTGTGCAAACCCATTGCCAGAGTTGTCACCGGCCTGGGGAGGTTGCGCCCATGCCGCTGGTGACTTATGAACAGACCAAACCCTGGGCTAAGCGTATGGCGGCCGAGGTCGAGATGAGGATGATGCCGCCGTGGTTTGCCGATCCGCGGTTTGGGCATTTTGCTGACGACCCGTCGCTGACCGATTCTCAGATTGCGACCTTCACGGCGTGGGCTGACGCCGGGGCGCCAGCTGGAGATGCGCGCGATGCGCCTGCACCAGCGAAGTGGGCTGAGGGATGGAACATCCCACAGCCAGATCAGGTCGTGACGATGCCCAAGGCGGTGCCGATTCCGGCGTGGGGCGAAGTGGAATACACCTACGAAATTGTGCCTACGCATTTTTCGCAGGACACATGGGTGCAGATGTCGGAGATGAGGCCGGGGAGCCCGGCGCATGTGCATCATGCGGTGGTTTATATTCGTCCGCCGGATTCGACGTGGCTGCGCCATGCTCCGGTCGGCGAGCCCTTCACGGCTTCGACCTTGGCCGATCTCGACGAACGGCGGCAGGCGCATGAAACTACCAGCGACCTGCTGTTGGTGTATGCGCCAGGAAGTTCGCCGGACAAGTGGGCGCCGGGGATGGCGAAGTTTGTGCCGGCGGGATCGGATCTGGTTTTTCAGATGCACTACATCACCAACGGGACGGCGGATTCCGACCAGACCAGCATCGGACTGGTGTTGGCCAAGTCTCCGCCGAAACAGCGGGTGATTACGCTGCAGTTGAACAATCACGCGCTGGTGATTCCTCCGGGCGCGGACGATTTTTGCGTGGAGGTGCAGGGGACGCTGCCTAACGATGCGACCCTGCTGAGCTTTTTTCCGCACATGCATCTGCGGGGAAAGCGGTTTGAATATGACATTGTGCACGACGATGGAACGGTGGAGACGCTGCTGCGGGTGAATTATCACTTTCACTGGCAACTGAGTTACCGGCTGGCCGAGCCTCGTTTGTTGAAGGCCGGAACGCGCCTGCGAGCGATTGCCTGGTACGACAATTCAAAAAATAATCCGCACAACCCCGATCCCGAGAAGACCGTGACGTGGGGCGATCAGACCTCTGACGAAATGATGGTGGGGTTCTTTGACGTGGCGGTGCCAGCGGCGATGGATAAGTGGAAGTTTTTTGTGAGGCGCGGGGGGGGGAAGTGAGGAGGGGTCAGGGGTCTGTGTGTAGTGGTCAGCGGTGAGTGATCGGCTAACGCTCGGGTGGCAGGAAACGCGTGGATCCGGCGCCAGATGCCGCCAGCGTGAAGCGATGTCGGCGAGCCAAGAAGTTACAGACCACAAACTTTACACCGTTGGCACTTAATGGACTTAGGTTTTAAGGACTTAAGCTTACAAAGCATCCCTAGGTAGAGTTAACGGCATGTGGAATTAGTAGCTCAGAACAACCGTCTTTCGACTCTCGGTCACTGAGCGACTTCGCGGGGAAGCATAGTCCATGCCGTAGCGACAGGCCGCACGGTACAATCGTTCGCAACTTGTGTCGCTCGCAATCGGAACCCGGCTGGGGCCCTATGAGATCACCGCGCCGCTCGGCGCGGGTGGCATGGGCGAAGTCTACAAAGCCCGCGACACGCGGCTGAACCGCATTGTCGCCATCAAGGTTTCCAACGAACAGTTCTCGGAACGCTTCGAGGCCGAGGCGCACGCGGTGGCGTCGTTGAACCACTCCCACATCTGCACCCTGCACGATGTTGGGCCGAACTATCTGGTGATGGAGTATATCGAGGGAGCGCCGCTCAGGGGACCGTTGCCTCTGCCCCGGGCGCTGAAGGATGCCGCACAGATTTGCGACGCGCTCGACGCCGCCCATAAGAAGGGCATTACGCATCGCGACCTGAAGCCGGGGAATATTCTGGTCACTAAAAGCGGCATCAAGCTGCTCGACTTTGGTCTGGCCAAGATGACGCGAGGGGCCAATCCGTTGGGCGAGGGCACGCTCAGCATGGCACTGACTGGCAAGAACGAAATCGTGGGCACGCTCTACTACATGTCGCCGGAGCAACTGCAGGCTCCGGCCACCGGCCAGGAAGTGGATGCGCGCAGCGATATTTTCTCGTTTGGATTGGTGCTCTACGAAATGTTCACCGGCAAGCGAGCATTTGAGGGTTCGTCTCCGGCGACGGTGATTGCGGCCATCATGGAGCGGCCGGCGCCGTCGATTGGCGAGTTCGCGCCTCCGGCTCTAGACCGGGTGCTGAAGCGGTGCCTGGAAAAAGATCCGGAGAACCGCTGGCAGAGCGCGCGGGATTTGAAAGCTGAGTTGGAATGGATTGCGCAAGCCTCTAGCGATGGATGCAGGGCAGAGGCCGCGCCCAGACGCTCGCGGACGTTGCCCTGGATTGTCGCGGCAGTGCTGGCCGTGGTCGCGGTGGCCGCGTTGTGGATTGCCTATCGCTACACGCGGCCCGCGGAACTGAAGCCTCTGGTGCGGCTCGATGTGGACCTGGGCCACGACGTTTACCTGAACGCATTGGGTGGGTCGGACGTAATAATTTCGCCCGATGGCGCGCGCATTGCCTATCTTTCGCGCGGCCATCTTTTTACCCGGAAGCTCGACCAGCCGAACGCCACCGAGCTCGTGATCACGTCAGGCGCGACCAGCCCGTTCTTTTCTGCAGACGGTCAATGGATTGGTTTTATCGCCAGTGGAAAGTTGAGAAAAATATCGGTAGAAGGCGGCGCCGAGGTAGTTCTTTGCGATGCCGCATCTTCTTATACGGGCGCCGATTGGGGTGACGACGGCAACATTGTCGCCAGTCTTCGCGTCTCCGGCGGACTCTTCCAGGTTTCCTCCACAGGAGGCGCTCCCGTCCCCATCACCAATCTGCAGGGACAGGAACGGACCCATCGTTGGCCGCAGTTATTGCCAGGTGGGAAGGCCATCCTTTTTACGGTTGCGGACGCAACCGTCGGTTTTGATGAGGGGAGGATCGAAGTCGTAACCCTGGCAGATCATCACAGGAAGACCTTGCTGCAGGGCGGAACCTTCGGTCGCTATCTGGCGGCTTCCGCCGGCAAGGGCTATCTCACGTATATCAATCGTAGAACGTTGTTCGCGGTTCCTTTCGATCTGGAGAAACTGGAGAGCACCGGTTCGCCCGTGCCTGTTCTACCCGAGATTTCTTATTCTTCGATGTTTGGCTCCGCAAAGATCAGTTTTTCGCGCAACGGCATATTCGTGTACCGTAGCCGGGAAATCGACACCTCGCGAGTGGCCATCCAATGGCTCGATGCGGACGGGAAGATGCAACCCCTGCTCGACAAGCCCGGCCTCTTCGTCAATCCTCGGCTCTCGCCTGACGGCCTGCGCATGGCGGTGGCTAACAACGATGACGCCCGACGAGGGGTTTGGATCTATGACATCCGGCGGGACACGCTCTCGCCCTTGACCGGGGATCCGAATTCGAGCCAGCCGGTTTGGACTCCCGACGGGCAATACATTGTCTACCGGGGCTCTGACGGAATCGCCTGGGTACGAGCCGATGGCGGCAGCATGCCCGGGCTTCTCACCCAAAGCAAAGAGCTGCTATATCCCGCCGCCTTCACGCCCGATGGCAAATGGCTGGCCTTTCATCAAATGGGAGCGCAAGGCTTCGATCTTTGGACGATGCCGATCCAACACGACCCAGATGGATTGAAGGCGGGGAAGCCGGAGTTGTTTCAGAGCACGATTAATGGGCAGCGAGGGGCAAGCTTTTCTTCCGACGGACACTGGGTGGCCTACAGCTCGAATGAGTCCGGAACTTCGCAGGTTTATGTCAGCGCGTTTCCCACGAAAGGAGGGCGCTGGCAAATCTCAGGCAACGGCGGAACAGCGCCTATTTTCTCCCGCAACGGGCGCGAACTGTTTTTCTTTGACGTCCCTGACGATCGAATCATGGTGGCAGGCTACTCGGGGAAGGGCGACTCGTTCGTGGCGGAAAAGCCGCGGGTGTGGTCGACCCATGATCTCGGGCTGTCGTTGAGCGGCGCCGTGGGAGCGCAGTACGACGTCTCCGCTGACGGAAAGCGTATCGCCACCGCCACTTATGCCGCCGATCCCGCGCAACAGGAGTCGAGGCAGGTGATCTTCCTGGAGAACTTCGTCGACGAGTTGCAACGCAAGGTGCCGATGAACGCCAAGTAGTTTCGGTGCCATCGCGACAGCGTCGAATCCGAACTCCGGCTTCCAGGAAGACGTTTGCCGGAACCAACCGGGATGCATGACCTCTCAAGCACGGTTTGCCTTCGGCGATGGGCCCGCTGCGGCATTGACCTTTAGCATGTGCGGATCAGGGAGCGGTTTCATCGGAACGCAAGTTCGTGCTCTCGTGCTTCGCATCCTTCACGCATAGTCGCGCTGTGACAGGCTCGGGTTTGCCTTGTGCCGTTCGTGTGCCAGTGTAAAATCGAACGTAGATACCGGCGCGCTCCGATGATCTGCCCAGCTTGGTTCCTGGCGCGATATTTGATCATCCTCGATCCGAATATACCGTTTTGGGCACCAAATCTTTGATGACGTTAAATGTAAACTGTTGAGAACAATACGAGGAGAGGTGGCCGAGTGGTTGATGGCTCCGGTCTTGAAAACATTGAGAATTTCCCAAGTCCTTCCGAATCAATCCGAGGCCGTCCGCTGAAAACCCGCGCCAATCGCGGTATTCCGACTTGTCCAAAGTATAAGTGGCAGTCAAGTGGCAGTAAAAA
This sequence comes from Terriglobales bacterium, assembly GCA_036521955.1. Taxonomy (GTDB): domain Bacteria; phylum Acidobacteriota; class Terriglobia; order Terriglobales; family Acidobacteriaceae; genus Acidiflorens. Next base: position 55,713 of record DATDGS010000046.1, on the reverse strand, counting down.
GTTGAAGATTATTTTTCAACATACAAGCTCGCGCTGATGGTTGAAATTTTCCTTGGTCTCTTTCGGGTCAAATGTGGACGTTTGGTGAAGCGGGGAGAGCGGTAGAATGGGGTCATTGTGTACACGACTCTGGCCTTGTTCGTCGAGCACTATTGGATAGATTTAATCAATGCTTCCTCCACCGTGGTCATCGCTCTGTTCACGGTTGCGATGTTTTTCATGGTGAAGTTTCAGCTGCGTGCCAGCAAAGACATCGAACGTGCATGGGTGATGCCCACTCTAGTTAAAGACCCCTTCAACAAGATGCTTCTTTGTGAATGCACGACCGCTGACGGAACAGGAAAAATCACTTCCGTCACGACTACCGCAGCCGTCGAACTGAAGCTCAAGAATGACGGTAATGGTCCAGTTTGGATCAAGCATCTTCATGCTCGTTTGGTCTTGGTCGATTCAGTGGAGAATTTGCCCAAGCATCCCGTACTTCACGACGCCGACAAGCAGAACTGGTACCCGCCTCCATTCGCTGAGTCGGAAAACGTGAGGTTGCAACTCACTGCTGACGGCAGTCAGGTCGCCAAAGAGAAGTGTGTGATCTACGGAAAGATCACATATTTAGATAAGTTTCGAGAGGAAAGAGTTTCGACGTTCGGCTGTGTTATTGACTCAGGCTCTTCGGAAGTGAAGCGGCTTGAATCCCATCCTGAATACAATCGAAACACGTAGTTGCTCCGATGGGGTGCTTCAGCATGGAAATTCTGACGGCAAAGGAAGTTGCAGCCTTGCTCAGGGTGAGCGTTGCACACGTGCACGACTTGAGTAGGGAGCGTACACGCTCAGGCGATGTCAGAGACAACCCAATCCCATGTTTCAAATTGGGTACGTCTGTACGCTATCGCAAGAGCGACATAGAACAATGGGTTGAGAAGTTGGCAAGGAAGGGTTAGGCTGTTGTGTGATTTGAGGGGGAGGCCGCTTGAGCATGGGTTACTCGCGGCCTTTTCTGCAATGAGTGCCTTTCACATTTTTCGATACTGCACATGAAAATATTTGTGTTCGATCCGAATCCAAGGGTCTTTCACTTCAGCATGAACATCTGGTTTTTGTCGTTCCCAACCCCCCAGCGCTAAATCCTTGTCTATCACCTCCCACAGCTTTTCACTCTCCTTATAGGTCATAGTTGGGGTGCGGACCATGTAGAACGCGATGGGTGGAATCGTTGCAATGGTGAGATTCGCGCTCCCAGTGATGAAGTCATAGTCAACCTCCGTCTTGGTGAATTCCCTTGTTGGATTTTCAGCGCACACCTTTTTCCACCACCTTTCGCGCACATTCAGACCCAGATCGCCCCATTTGAAATAGACACTCGGTGATATCAATCGTTCGCCGTCCGCCAGAGTTGAATCTCGCAGATAAAGATCATCACAACCTCGACCTTTGAATACAAGGGCCTCAATGGGTTCATCAAAGTTCAAATCACTCTGGAAATAATGGTAAGCATCGGAGTAAACTAACGGATCTCCGTTTGCCTGATCCCGCAGAACGGTGAAGGCTATCAGTTTCTGATCCTTCTTCTCCCACAAAGCGTAGAGTCGATCATATTCGTCAACACTCTTCAGCAACTTGTAGTCCAGAAGCAGCCTATCGAATTTCGGCGAGATCACCACACGGTAAAGACTGGAGGGTGGTTCTTTGAAGGCCACACGTTCATAACCCCATAGCCCGATCACAACCAGCAACGTCAGCAATAGGCTTTGCCAAATTGAAAAGTCAACCCATCGGAGAATGAAAAACAGAGCGATAACGTGAGTTTTCGGCAAGCGTGCGTGACGACCGCTAACTCGCCCTGTTACGTTCATTGAGCCGCCGATGAGCGGTCGAGGGCGAGCCGCATGAGCACAGCAGTCATTCCCGAGGCCATCGCACAGTTACAGCGCCAACTGGATCAGATTCGTAGCACTCAACCGCGGGGGAAGAAGCTGCCGGACTCGATGTGGCAAGCCGCCGTCGAACTGGCCCGGGAACACGGTGTGTATTCCGTCGCACACCCGTTACGGCTGGACTATACGGGGCTGAAGAAACGGCTCGGCGGAGTTTCCCATCGCCGACGGAAAGCACGCAAGCCGGCATTCGTCGAACTGATCGCGCCACCTTCCGCGATGCTGCGAGAGTGTTTGATCGAGTTCGAGTCGTTGCACGGAGGCAAGGTGCGCATTCAGTGGAAAGCTGCCGCACCGCCCGATTGGATGAACCTGCTGCGGGCCTGGCGGGAAGCCGAGAGATGATTCAGATCACGGCACAGATGCGCGTGCTGGTAGCCATCGAGCCGGTCGATGGAAGAAAAGGGATCGACTCTCTAGCGCAACTGTGCCAGGAGAAACTAGCAGAGGATCCTTTTTCCGGTTGTGTGTTCGTGTTTCGGAGCCGCAGCGGAACCGCGATCCGGCTGCTCAGCTATGACGGCCAGGGATACTGGCTGGCCCAAAAGCGTCTTTCGCGCGGACGATTCGTGTGGTGGCCGGAAGGATCGGGAGCAGCCAAGTCACTGGAAGCCTATGAGGTGCAGTTGCTGATGGCGGCGGGCGATGTGTCGCGCGTACGCGCGGCGCCGATGTGGCGGCGAGTGAGCGTACTGAAGTAATCAACCTCACGACAAAAAAAACACGGTGCCCCCCCTTGCGTTCCAAGAAAAACCAGTTCATACTGCGGATCGATGGTCGAGTTCAGATATCGGGGCCGGAAGATCAGCCAGGAAGACATCCTTTATATACGCGCACTGATCGAGCAGCACCCGCAGGAAAGCCGCCGCACGCTATCGAGCAAGCTCTGTGAAGCCTGGCAGTGGCGCCAGGCCAATGGAGCGTTGCGCGACATGGTGTGCCGTGGCCTGTTGCTCATGCTGGACCGTGCCGGCCAGATCGAGTTGCCGCCGGTGAGTTACGTACGACATAACCCGCTGGCCAACCGAGCCAGACCGGAGCCGGCGCGGATCGATACCACACCCATCGAAGACCGTCTGCGCAACCTCCAGCCGCTGGAGTTCGAGCTGGTTCGTCGCACCGGGAAAGAGCCGTTGTGGAACAGTTTGCTGGAGGAACATCATTACCTCGGCTACGAGCAGCCGGTGGGAGAACACTTGAAGTACTTGGTGTTGGGGCAAGGGCGGCCGGTCGCCTGTCTGGCATGGTCCTCGGCCCCGCGTCATCTGGGCAGTCGCGACCGCTACATTGGCTGGAGCGCCGAAGAGCGCCGTCGCAATGTCCGCTTTCTCGCCTACAACACGCGATTTTTAATCTTGCCCTGGGTAAAGGTGGAACACCTGGCGTCGCATATCCTGGGCCGCATGGCGTTGCGGATCTCCGCGGACTGGCAGCGGACCTACGGACATCCGATCTACTTCCTGGAGACGTTTGTGGATCCCGAACGATTCCGCGGAACCTGTTACCGTGCGGCCAACTGGGTGGTGCTGGGCAAGACCACGGGACGCGGTAAACAATGCAATAGCTACGTGCCGAACCGGTCGATCAAACAGGTTCTGGGATATCCGTTGGTGAGGCAGTTTCGCGAGCTGCTCATGGGGCAAGAGTGAAGACCGCGCGACCACGTGTCGATGTGAATCTGGACGAATTGGACCGGGTGCTGGACGGAGCACGGCAAGCACCGTTGAGCGAGGACGATTACGAAAAACTCAAGGATGCCTTGCATGCGCTGGCGGCGATGTTGGTGCGGCCGCGCAACACAGAGAAGACCAGCGCCGTGCTGGGGAAGCCGGAAGGCGCGGAAACTGGTGCCGCGACTCAGCCGGACAGCAACGCCTCCCCACCGGCCGGACATGGACGCAATGGTGCGGGAGCGTTTGTCAGTTCGCAGAAGATTGCAATTGCTCACCCACAGTTGAAGCACGGGGATCGCTGCCCGGAGTGCGAGAAAGGAAACGTATACGGGCAGAAAGAACCGAAAGTGCTGGTGCGGATTGTGGGGCAGGCGCCGCTGGCCGCCACTGTCTACTCGCTGGAACGGTTGCGCTGTGGTGCCTGCGGACAGGTGTTTACCGCACCAGAACCGAAAGGAGTAGGTCCGGAAAAATACGACGAGACCGCGGCCGCGATGATCGCGCAACTCAAGTATGGCAGCGGAACCCCATTCTATCGATTGGAACAACTCCAAGGTCAGCTGGGGATTCCGTTACCGGCGGCGACGCAATGGGAAGTTGTCGAAGAGGCGGCCGAGTTACTTAAACCAGCGCGTGACGAGTTAATCCGGCAGGCGGCACAGGGCGAGGTGGTACACAACGACGACACCAGCATGCGAGTGTTACGGTTGGCGCGCGAACCGTCAGACGAGCGCACGGGCGTGTTCACCAGCGGCATCGCGTCCACTGGCCAGGGTTGGAAGATAGCGCTGTACTTCACTGGGCGCCAGCATGCCGGCGAGAACCTCGCGGACGTGTTGCAGCAGCGGGCTCAGCACGCGGGCCCGCCCATTCAGATGTGCGACGCGCTCTCGCGCAATGTTCCGAAGTTGGCTGCGGGGGTGGAGATTCTGCTGGCGAACTGCCTCGCCCATGGCAGAAGACAGTTCGTGGAGGTAGCAGCGAACTTTCCCGACGAATGTCGCTATGTTCTGGAGATGCTGGGCCAGGTGTATGGTCACGATGCCGAAACGCGGGAGCGCAGTTTGACGCCCGACGAGCGCCTGAGTTTCATCAAGAGCACAGCGGCTCGGTGATGGAGCAACTCCATCACTGGCTGGAAGCGCAGTTTGACGAGCGCGAGACGGAGCCGAACTCGGGGCTGGCAAAGGGACGCTTGCGGCTGCAGGCACTTCCAGTGGGACGGTAACCGTGGGAGACGCGACGACGAAACCCGGCGTACTCACGTAGTTTATCGTAAGGGCCGGCTCTTCGCGTCGGCTATCGACAGCGTTGTCCAGGCGGTTGTACTGTGGTCTAATTCCCGTCAGCAATGCGAACATCCCTTAAGAAGGTTCGGTGTGCCAACCGGGATCATAAGAGTCGTTAGTCGCCGTGGTGCTGCAGAAAATCCGTTTTCTCTGAAGTGCGTAAAGTGCCGAACCTCAATTCCATCGACGCGCAACTTCTTCAAATCGTGAGTGGCGCGTCCCCGGCGTCGATCGCCGATGTCGTTGCGCTGATGGAGAGGATCGATGGGTTGTTGCCGAGTAACGACGGCCTCAAATGGTTCAACAGGCTTTATTTGATGGTGACCCAGCAGATCGACGCTCAGCCTCCGCCAAACGGTTGGGAAGATGCCACATGGCTGACGCGCCTCGACGTAGTTTTTGCTGGGTTCTACTTTGCCGCGATTGCCGGTGCACTAGAGCAGATGGCGGACACCCCGAGCTCATGGGACGTTTTGTTTGAGGCGCGAAACATGTCCGGTGTCGATCGAATACAGTTTGCTTTGGCGGGGATGAATGCTCATATCAATCACGATCTGGCGTTGGCCCTGCTGCAAACTGATGATGAGTTGCATCTGAGGCCGGCGGTGCAAAGCCCGGAGCACGATGATTATGAGCACGTGAATGGCTTGCTGGAAGCGGTGCTCCCGTCGGCGTTGAATTTTCTAGGAACCGGGATAATAGGTGAATTGTCGCAAGACACCGGAAGAGTCGGGCGCCTGCTGGCGATCTGGAACGTCCGCGCTGCGCGCGATCTGGCTTGGGACTTCGCTGATCACCTTCGGAACCTGGGAAACGCGAGCCGTGACGTGGCCTTGGAGGCCCAAGACCAGCTGACCGGAGTGATCGGGCGCAGCTTGCTGCTTCTTGTTTAGCAGCTATCACTCCAGACGCGAATGTCCAATTATGACTGCCCCAAGACTCATGGCGTGTGGTTCGTCATGAACACAGAAAACACTCCAACGGTCACCAGCGACAATGAAAGGTCCTGAAGCGCTAACCCAACCATGGCCACGAACGAAGTCCGGATGAACAAAATTGTCCAGAAGTCCTCTTCGAGGAGATCATCCATTGCACTCGCCAAAGCCGGTTTCTGGACCGCGTAGGTGATCTGCTGCCGCCTTACGGTCGTATGCTCGACCCTTGCGCGACGGCTTCTGGACCCAGTGATTCCGCGCTTCATCCATCTACGCCCCGTCGGCTCAGCCAAATAAATATACTGCGGCGGAATCCCCAGCGGGGTATAGTTTGGGGCTGTTGGGAGCTTAAACGGAAATTCCGGTTAGTGTATGCCCGCGAAGCTTCTTCTAGCGCAGGTCAGCCTTGCCGTTAGGCACGCGGTTCGGGTTTGCATTTACCAGGTTCCCGTCACTTTGAAACACGTCGAAAACGAGTTTTGCTCATCCCAGGTGGACGAGATCCCTACGCATGACGTTCCGGCCAATTGAAAACTACGGCGTGATAGGCAACATGCGCTCGATTGGGCTCGTGGGCATGGACGGTTCGATCGACTTTCTCTGCTATCCGAATTTCGATTCGCCTACAGTGTTTGCATCTCTGCTCGATGACGAGCGGGGCGGCTGTTTTCGGATCCAGCCACAGTTCAAAGGGCGGAGGGTACGTCAGCTCTATTTGCCGGAGACCAACATTTTACTGACACGGTTCCTGGCGGAGGAGGGCCTTGCCGAGCTGACTGACTACATGCCTCTGGGGGGGGAAGGGGAACAACCGAATGAGATCATCCGGACCGTGGCAGTGGTCAAAGGTAAGGTCCATTTCAAGATGCTGTGCCAGCCCCGGTTCAACTATGGGATGTGTGGGCATGTCGTCCGGCTAGAAGATAAGTGCGCGATTTTCACTCCCGCGATTCAGACTTGTCCCCCGATGGCACTGTATTCCTCGGTTGCCCTGGGACAACAATCTCAGGATGCGGCATCGCAGTTCAGTCTGCGATCTGGCGAAACGGCCACGTTCGTTCTTGGTGGGGTTCGTCCCACAGGACAGCGATCGGAAATGGAGCGCGTAGAAGCGCGATTCCACGAGACGGCGCGTTTCTGGAAGAAATGGATCTCGAAATCGAAATACAAGGGACGGTGGCGGGAGATGGTCCACCGGTCGGCGTTGATGTTGAAGCTGCTGACGAGCCGTGACCATGGATCTCTGATTGCGGCGCCGACGTTTTCTTTGCCAGAAGAAATTGGAGGAGTGCGCAACTGGGATTATCGCTTTACATGGTTGCGCGACGGGGCCTTTACGCTCTATGCGCTGATCCGGCTTGGCTTTGTGGAAGAAGCGGAGGCGTTTATTGGTTGGCTGAAAGGGCGGCTGGGTGATGACGCGGAACGAGGGCCGTTACAGGTAATGTATGGCATCGACGGCAGGCAGAAGTTGGATGAGCTCACGCTTGACCACCTGAAAGGTTACGAGAATTCACGGCCAGTACGAATTGGAAACGCGGCTTACCAACAGCTGCAGTTGGATATTTACGGGGAGATGATGGACTCCATTTATCTGGCCAACAAGTATGGGGACCCTATTTCGTATGCAGGATGGCAGGATGTCCAGCGCATTCTTGCGTGGCTAGCGAAGAACTGGCAGCGGGCGGATGAGGGGATATGGGAAGTCCGTGGGGGCGCCCGAGAATTTCTGCATTCACGTTTGATGTGCTGGGTAGCATTCGACCGCGCCCTGCGTCTGGCGCAGAAGCGTTCGCTTTCCGGTCCGGTAGAGCAGTGGCAGAACACCCGCGATGCGATTCGCGAGGACATCTTTGCAAACTTCTGGAATGACGAACTGCAATCCTTTGTGCAATCGAAGGGGACCAAAGATTTGGATGCCTCGGTGCTCCTGATGCCTCTGATGAGGTTCATCAGTCCGGTGGACCCGATGTGGAAGGCGACAATGAGAGCGATTGAGCGCCGGCTCGTGGAAGACACATTGGTGCATCGTTACGAGGCGGAACGCACACATGTGGATGGGATGGAGGGTGGCGAGGGGAGCTTTACTGCCTGCTCGTTCTGGTACATAGAATGCTTGGCACGGGCTGGGGAGTTGGAAAAGGCTCAGTTGCTGTTTGAGAAGATGCTGGGCTACGCCAATCATCTTGGGCTGTATTCGGAGCAGCTTGGTTCGAATGGTCAGCACCTTGGGAACTTTCCTCAAGCCTTTACTCACCTGGCGCTGATCAGCGCGGCGACGTATCTGGACAGGGCGCTCTCTGGGACAGACGATGCGGTGTGGCGCTAGCGGGCGAGCAGAGCGCTTCCGACGCATCCGCTGCTACCCGGAGGCGGGCCTCAGTGGCTCTGGCGAATCGGCCTGGCGATCTGAGCGGCTGCCACCTATCTGGAAAACACACTGCCACAAGTGGGTGCCATTCTCATGCTCGGCAATATGATCGGACCGGTCAGTCCGAATCTGAAACTCCCACGGTCATTAGTGTAACCCTCATCTACAACTTACCCGTCACGTTTCTTCGCATTCTGTGCTTGACGATGAAAACAGAAGCGGTTGCGGTGTTTTCGTTGGCTTAGGTAATCACCACTGAAGCGATCATGGGAGTCCCGGAGCCGCGACGAGCGAAATCGTGCGCTCCGTTTAACGCACGATCATGAGATGGAGCGTGGGTCCCGGCACCTGAAAATCCACGCCGCGGTCGTCATTCATCTTGACCGTGGCATCAAGATCGAGCTGGGCAAGTGGAATCTTCTTCGCGGCACTCTCGTTGAGCACCCAGAGCGTTCCACCGGAGATCGCGTAATTCCGTACTTCTTCCACATGCTTGTCGCGGAAAACCAGTGCCGTCGCGGGCTCCATCTCCTTCGGCCGATTGCGCGCTTCGACATCGGCTTGCAGCCGGTCAATTTTTCCGCTCAGAGCCTGTACATCGCTCTGCAATCCGCTATCGTCACGGGATGGACCCGGGGAATAACTGCGCGCGTATGAATCCTGATCGCTAGTGTCATAGAGCGGATCAGAATACCAGCCATAATAAGGGTAATAGGCCACGTAAGGATAACGGTAGTAAGGGTAGTAGGAACTTCGGCCGTAATAGGTCCGATAATGGTAAAACGGATTGCCGATCCGCAAAGTAATGCCGGAGCTGCGCCCAGCATTCCCGCTGTGAACTGCACCAGAGAAGTGTCCGGCAGAACCGCCGCCCGAGGCGAAGTGCGCGCCACCGCCCCCACCGCGCCGTTGCGCCCACACGGGCAGCGAAAGCAGGATCAAGCTAAACGTCGCTATCGACAACCAGCGCCGCATATCTCAATTATAGCCCACGTCTGACTTCTTTCAGGCCCAGAAAATGCAGCCCGGCCGGCGGAGAGCGAAGCGCCAGCCGAAGCTCCCGCCCACGGAACCGCCAGTTATTTACCCTTTTTCCTACCCTTGCTCTTCGTATTGCTGGCGGCCTTTGCCTTGGTTTTAGCGGCCGGTTTGGTGTTCGTGGCAGGTTTCGCCGGCTTTTTCAGCGCAGGAACCGAGGTTGGCTTGCTCACCTTGGCAACCGGGGCAGGCTTTGTGGGAGTCACAAGTTGTTCGGCAGCTACGGCCTTCGCAGGCGCCACGCTCTTCGCCACCGCGGCGGATTTCACCGGAACCGCTGCCGTAGTCGCCGCAATTTTTCCCTTCCCCTTAGCACCCGGTTTGCCACCAGTCGATGCCGCGGCGGCAACAGGACCAGTGGTCGCCACAGCCTTGGCTCCTCTGCCCCGCTTTGTCGGCGGAGGTGGTGGAGGCGGCGGAGGTGGCGGCGCCAGCGGCTTCAGAAACTTCAGTGTCTCCGTGCGCGAACGCAGCTTGCCGTCCAACAACATTAAGAACACATCATTCGCGATCTTCGGATACGTCGCCATCTGCGGCGTAATGTGCAGTTCCGTCATCTCCGGCAACGGAATCTTCTGCTGCACCTGCCGCCACTTGGTGAAGAAATTCTTGATCTTCTGCGCCACCGCCTGCTGCCGCGCCGTGATCGCCAGAAACAGAATCATCTCAGGCCGCGCTGACGACAACAACTGCCACGTCCGCGATGGTGTCGCCGCCTCCTTACCCGACAAGCGCTTGGCAAGGCTGTGAGCGTTCGAATCCAGATCCTTCCAGGCTTCCACCAGATCCTTGCGCGGAATTGCGCGCCGCAAGTCCGAAATATCTTTTTCGCCCAGCCGCTCGGTGAGGAAATACAGCACCGCCGGCGCCACCTCGGGCGTATAACCAAGCTCGTTCATTTGCTGCCGCGTCTTCATCAGCGCGCCCAATCCGGCCGTGTCCACCTTGGCCGTGCTCCAGCGCGGATTCAATACCTTCAGCCATCCCTCTTTTTCGTACGCCTTCAGGACGCCGTGCGCATCGTCCTCGTACGCCAACTGTTCGATCTCGTATCCGATGCTCGAATTCCGGATGTACTCGATATAGCCGTTTTCTTTTCCCGATTCGTAACGCGCCTGCGTCCGCTCCTCGAGCGGCCAGTGGAATCGCGTGGTAAAACGCGTGGCGCGGATCATCCGCGACGGATCTTCGAGAAAAGCATAGTTGTGCAACACACGAATTACTTTGGCTTCAATGTCGGCCGCCCCGTTGAACGGATCCATCAACAGTCCGCGCGATCCCTCATTCAGCGACAGGGCCATCGCGTTGACGGTGAAATCACGGCGGCGAAGATCTTCAATAATCGTGGCGGGAGCTATCTGCGGTGCCTTCCCCTGCTTCTCGTAGTGCTCCGAACGCGCCATCGCAATCTCGGCGCGAACGCCGCCAGGCAGCGTCAGCAGCAAGCTCCGCGTCTCGTCGTCCGCGTCACCGACCACCGCTCCTGCCCTCTCCAGATCTTTCTTCAACTTGAGTGCGTTCCCCTGGACCGTGAAATCCAAATCGCGTATGGGGAAGCCGGTTATGATGTCGCGGATGGCGCCGCCGGTCAGATATAAGTTCATCCCCGCCGCCTTGGCGGCATCCTGGACGAGGGTTACAGCCTTCTGTTGGTCCGGCGAGAGCCGGGTTTCCAGCGTGTATATGTAATCGGCCATGCCTTCCTAGTCGCCTTGCCGTAGCCCGTCGCGGGCCTCGGTCCGGGGTGTTTTGCACAGGTTTTCCACAGGGAGACTGCTCAGTACCTGGCGAGCTGCCCGCTCGCGGAATCTAACTCACTCTAGACATTAGACTTATATCGTAAGACCACAATTCCAGCAAACTAGAGAAAATAACACAAGGTTTACCGTTTGGCTACTGCGAAGGCACAAACTGCACGAATTCATCCGGAAAGTGCGAGAATCCCATTTGGAGCTTCCATCTCGCCGCCTATTGTGCGACTGCGGGTGGAGTGTCTCTAAACCCATGCCCTCGACCCACAAGAAAGTGATCGTGCGGAAACACGACCGTGACTCGATCAGCGGTTACGTGGCCCCCGCCAACTTTGTGTTAGATGGCAAGCTCGAATTGCTCAACACTTCCGGCAACGTCGTCGCCATCGACCTGCGAGAAATCAAAGCCGTTTATTTTGTCCGCGAGTTTTCCGACACCGACCTGATGCTCCGCAAGACCTTCACCACCCGTCCCCGGACCGAAGGCTTATGGGTGCGCCTGAAATTTAAGGACAGCGAAATAATTGAAGGCATCCTGCCCAACGACCTGACGCAGAATCCCGCCGAAGGATTTCTAATGAACCCTCCCGACCTGCGCTCGAACACGCAACGTGTCTTCGTGCCGCGCGAAGCCTTGACGTCGGTGACGGTGCTAGCCGTAATCGGTTCAGCCAACCGCCGCCGCAAGGGCGGCCAGCCCGACACCAGGCAGGTAACGTTGTTCGAGTCGTAAGCAAGCAGGTCTCAGGTTTTAGGTCTCAGCTCTAAGGGAAAGCGTTCCTAACACGGGGTGGAAATGGGGTGCTTTTGTTTTTCCTGAGACCTGACACCCAAGACCTGAGACCTGCTCTATTACAATTCCCGAGACACCGCCATGAAACTATCCGACATCGCCAAAGTCCTAAACGCCCGCATCGAAAACGCATCACCTGACACCGAAATCAAAGCCCTGGCCGGAATTGAACAAGCCGCTCCTGGCCAGCTAACCTTCGTGTCGAATCCGAAGTACAACTCTGCAGCAAAGATGACGAAAGCCTCAGCCGTTATCGTCGCCGAAAACTTTCCCGCCATCTCCGCGGGAATGCTGCGCAGCAAGAACCCCTACCTGGCCTGGGCCAAGGCCATCGAACTTTTCTACCGGCCGCCAAGCTACGTCCCCGGAATCCATCCCACCGCCGTAGTTCATCCCACGGCAAGGAAGAAGTTAGGCAAGAACGTGCACATCGGCCCCTACGTGGTGATCGAAGAAGACGTCGTGATAGGAAACAACGCCGTTCTCTTAGCCCACGTCGTCATCTATCGCGGTGTAACCGTAGGCGACAATTTCTTCGCGCACGCCCACGCCGTGGTCCGCGAATTCTGCCAGCTAGGCGACAACGTCCTGCTGCAAAACGGAGTAGTAGTAGGCTGCGACGGTTTCGGTTTTGCCAAGGATGAAGACGACGGCCACTGGCACAAGATCGCCCAGTCCGGCAACGTTGTGGTAGAAAGCGACGTCGAGGTTCAGGCCAACACCTGCGTCGACCGCGCCAGCATCGGAGAGACCCGCATCGGACACGGCTCCAAGATCGACAACCTCGTTCAAGTCGGCCACAGCTGCACCATAGGACACGACACCCTCCTTTGTGCTCAAGTCGGCCTGGCTGGCACAACCGATGTAGGCAACAACGTAATCCTCGCCGGACAGGTAGGCGTCTCCGGCCACGTCAAGATCGGAGACGGAGCCATAGCCATAGCGCAAAGTGGCATCCCCCACGATGTTCCCCCCGGAGCCATGGTCAGCGGCGCGCCCGCCATCGATCACCGGTTGTGGTTAAAGTGCTGCGCCGCCTACGCCAAGCTGCCGGAGATTGCCAAAGCAGTAAGAAGGCTGTCGGAGCGCGACTCCCCATAAAGTAATCATCCCGAGAGGTGGCCCGTCCAAGCTCCGCTTGGACGGGGCCTTCGGGGGGATACACAGGCAGTAAGCTGCACGCTACCCCCGCAATTCCGCCGGAAGTCCGCTGTTGATTGCGCCTCGTACTCTGGACATCAAGCACTCGCGTTCTCCGAAATCGGCGGGTTCGATGGGATCGTGAAATTCGACCGTTACTGTTCCGGGACGAATCGCAAACCGCGCTTTCGGCATGACTGCTTCGGTGCCTGAAATCGTGATGGGAACGATTGGAACTTTGCACTCCTCGGCGAGATAGAACGGACCTTTTTTGAAGGGCAGCAGCTTGCCATCGAATGAGCGCTTCCCTTCCACGTAGATGGTCATGTTCAGTCCCTGTTCGATGGCTTTGACCGCGTCGCGCACCGCCGTGATGCCGGCATCGCGATTGTCGCGGTCGACGGGCACGAGCGATCCGATCAGCATGATCTGGCCGAGAATGGGGATCTTGAACAGTCCCTTCTTCACCATCACCGAAGTTCGGCGCGGGATTAGTGGAAGCGTGATCGGCGGATCGAGATTGGAGATGTGATTCGACATGAAGATGTAAGTTCGCGCCGGATCGATTTTTTCCAGTCCCAGCGGTCGCACCTTGACTCCCGCAACGCGCGTGCCGGTAAACGCCGCCCACATGCAGGAGCGATACAAGAAGGTGATGTCTTTGGTCAGATAGGTCCAGGGAATCCCCAGAAGCGCCGCGATCGGCAGCGCCGCGGCCCAAAACAACAGCATGAGAATGGTGCGAAACACTTATCAGTCCGTGGTGAAAATCGAATTTTGAAATGCAGCGCCAGAAGGCGCAGTCCTATTGGTGCACTTGCGGCACGCCTGATGGCGTGCCCTGATACGAATCTCAATTGGACCGCGGTCCGTTATGCCTTGGCGCCGGGCCCGCACAAGCGTTGCGGCAGCTTCTCATAGATCCCCCCGAATCCGCCATTGGAGAGAATCGCCACCACGTCGTGCTGGCGCAGCTCCGGAGCGATCGCATTCACGATAGCATCGGCGTCGGCCAGGATGCGCGCCTGCTTTCCGCGCTTCTGGACATCGCCAATCACGCGATTCAGGTCGAGACGTTCCGCCTCAGGGATCGCCTCCGACTTGAAGATGGCCGCGACCACAACTTCGTCGGCAAGAGCCAGGCTGCGGGCCAGCGCGTCCTGCAGCACGTTGCGGCGCATGGTGTTCGAGCGCGGCTCGAGCACCACCCACAAACGCGATTGCGGATAGCGCGCGCGCAACGCCAGAATTGTTTGCTCGATGGCGGTTGGATGATGGGCAAAATCGTCGATGATCGTGATTCCATTGATCTCGGCTTTGACTTCGAGACGCCGCTTCACGCTGCGAAACGTGGTGAGAGCCTTGGCAATCGCATCCTTCGGAATCTCATAATTCGCCGCCAGCGCCGCCGCCGCCGTCGCATTCCAGACGTTGTATTCTCCGCCGAGTGGGAACTCGAAGTCAGCCCAGTGCTTTCCATCACGCAACACCGACCATGAAGTTCGTTCGGTACTCAGGTTCAGATTCTCAATTCTCCATCCGTCTTTCGGGCCGTCTCCCGGGCCGGCACGATCGCCTTTGGGATGCAAAGGCCCGTAGCGTTCGACGGGACAGAACGCCTTCTCGAGACAGCGGTTGATGCTCGTGCCCGAACTCTTGCCTGCGTCAAAGCCGACAATCCGTCCGCGTCGCGGAACCAGATTCACCAGCCGCTTGAAGGCCGTTTCAACCGCGTCCAGATCTTTGTAGATATCGGCGTGGTCGAATTCAACCGAGGTGAGAATCACGGAATCCGGAAAGTAATGCAGAAACTTCGGACCCTTGTCGAAGAATGCCGTGTCGTATTCGTCGCCTTCCAGGATAAAGTGCTTGCCATCGCCGAGGCCAAAGCTGCGGCCGAAGTTCTCGGCAATGCCGCCGATGAGGAACGATGGCTGAAGGCCAGCAGTCTCGAAGATCCACGCGAGCATTGACGTTGTGGTCGTCTTGCCATGCGTTCCGGCAACTACCAGAACGTCTTTCCCGACCAGGAATTCATCGTGCAGAATCTGCGGCAATGAGCAGAACGGAATCCGCTCATCGAGCAGGCGCTCGAGTTCGACGTTGCCGCGGGAAAGCGCGTTGCCCACGACCACCAGATCGGGACGAGGATCGAGGTTGGCTTCGGCAAACGGCTGGGCGACGGTGATGCCTAGTGATTCGAGAAAGGTGGACATCGGCGGATATGATGCCGCATCCGAGCCGGTGACGCGAAAGCCGCGCTCTTGCAGCATGCCAGCGAGCGAAGCCATCGCCGTCCCGCAAATGCCGATCAGATGAATGTGCCTGGGTTTGGTCATCGCTTCGTCGCCGATTCCAGAATCCGCAATTCCACCGAGTCGTCCACGGTCAGTCGCGCTCGCACTCCAATTGGCAGCGTGATGTTCGCGCGCGAGACATGGCCCGATCGCAGGCCGAACGCCACCGGAATCCGCAAGTCTTCGACGATCCGCAGAACGACTTCTTCCAGCGTGTAATCCTGATCCGGACTCTGCCGGCAATCCATCATTTCTCCGAAGACAATGCCGCGCACATGGTTGAGTTTGCCCGCCAGTTTCAGTTGCATCAGCATGCGGTCGATCTGGAAAGGCTTGGCCGCGACGTCTTCGATGAACAGGATCGTGCCCGCGGTTCGAATCTCCTGCTGCGTGCCGAGCGACGCCACCAGCATCGAAAGGCAGCCGCCATAGAGGACTCCCTCGCCTTGTCCAGGCACGAGCGGCCTTGCTCCGGAGCCTTCCGCGATGCTCCACTCGTCGTCACAGGCTCCGCCCAACGCGTTCTGCCACGAGGCTAGATCGACGCCATCGGCAAGGGCGAAATCCTTGGCCACCATCGGGCCATGGAAGGTCACGAAGTTCGCCGAATCTGCCGTGCAGCACAACAACGTCGTAATATCGCTGTAGCCCACCAGAATTTTTGGATGTGAAGTGATCTTGGTCGCATCAAGCGCCAGCGGCAGGTAGTTCGATCCGTAGCCTCCTCGCGCGCAAACGATGGCGCGGATATCATCACGCCGGAACATGTCTTCCAGTTCCCGTGCGCGGCGCTCCAGTGTCCCCGCAAAGTAGAGATCGCGCTCCAGAATCGACTCGAAGTAAAACGGCTCATAGCCGGCGCGGCGAAGGCCATCACATCCCGCTTCCAACATTTCGCGCTTAACGTTGGACGCGGGGGCAACAATTCCCACCTTGTCGCCCGGACGGAGCGAGCGCGGCTTGCTTCGCGAATTCTGGGGAGCAGACATCATCTGGACTCGATCTTATCTGGGAACGATCCTACCTGAGATCGATCTTAGACGAAGAATTCTCCCCGGCAGATGAGAGTGGCCGGGCCTCGCAGATAAACTTGATTCTCCCAGCGCACCGTCTGCGGGCCTCCGGGCGCAATCACGGCCACTGGCGAAGTCGCCCGCCCGCTGGCAATCGCAGCCACCGCTGACGCGCACGATCCCGTACCCGAAGACTCGGTCTCTCCCGCGCCCCGTTCAAATATTCGGATTTCGATTTGATTCGTGCCACGCACCACCACATACACTACATTCGTGCCCTGCGGAAATTGTGGCCGCGTCTGGATCAGCGCCGCCTGACGCTGCCATCCAAACGAAAACTTTTCGACAAAAATTACGAAGTGTGGATTCCCCATCGAAACCTTAGTGCCCGCCACTCGGCCGCACGTCGTTTCAATCGACAATTGCTCGCCGACCTCTGGCACGCCCATATCCGCTTCGAATTCAAACGCGGAGCCATGCCTGGTCACGAGCCGGCAGATCTTCAGTCCGGCATCGGTGCGAACCACGACTTCCGTTTTACCTGTCCGCGAACAAATCTCGGCGGCCACACAGCGCGTGCCGTTCCCGGAAATTTCCGCTTCCGAACCATCGGAGTTGATGAGGCGGGCTTTCACATCAGCTGGCACATCCGCTTCCGCATCCGGAAAAAGCCACTCCACGCCATCTGCGCCCACTCCGCGATGGCGATCGCACAAGCGGCGGCTGATCGTCGCGAGGTCCCCGGAAGCGTGTGCACCTTCCGCCAGCAAAAAGTCGTTGCCGCAAGCCGACGCTTTGGTAAAAGGGATTTTCGTGTTCTGCGGCGCGCTCATTCGTGTTCCGTGGTTCCGAGCGTCGATACCGTGGCAAACGCCGCCGATTCATGCAACCGGATTGAAAAGACGCTTTGCTGTTCACGCTCGCCATCCACCGAGAACACCATGCGAAAATCCGGGTCAGCGTTCGCGATGTGCACGCTATGTATGGTAAGTTGCTCGGAGTCCAGGATGCGGTTCACTTCCCGCAACATCCCGTCTACGTTGCGGCCGGTGACTTCGTAGGAAGTAGCAAACATCTTCAGCGAGAACCTAACTTCCAGTCGCCCCAGCACAACCAGCGCGATCAGAATGATGACGGTGGCGAAGCACGCCGTCAGATACAGACCGCCGCCCGCCGCCATCCCGACCCCTGCCACCACAAACAGGGTGGCAGCCGTCGTCAGTCCTATCACCGAGGTCTTCGCGTGCAAAATCGAGCCCGCACCAATGAAGCCGATGCCCGGGATGATCTGCGCCGCGATTCGTGCGCTGTCCGATTCGACGCCCGCGAGTTGCCGCGAAAGCACCGTGAACATTGCCGCGCCGAAGCAGATGAACATGTTCGTACGCAGCCCTGCCGGCCTGTGCCGCAGTTGCCGCTCCAGGCCGATGATGCCGCCGAGGATCGCCGCCAGCAGCAACCGCGCCAAGGTCGAACTCAGCACCAGACCCAGTTCGTTACGCAGGAGTTGTGCAGTTTGATGGACGGGGTTCATAGCAACGCCGGGGCTCCGAGCGGATTCTATCACCGGTACCCGGCGCTTTTTGTGTTGCTTGCGCCGAAGGGTTAACGCGATTGATTCGGGGCACTGCGAGTTGCGTAGATGCGCGCAGGCGGCTGACCGGTCGCGTGAATTTCCTCGAGCAGCGTGAGATTGGTCCGATTCGAGCCCTGGTCTACCGGGTCGCCATCGAAGGCAATTACAAAATCGACATAGCGCGGCGGATCGGCTAGCGCGCGCTCCCAAAGGCCTTCGGGATCCGACGGCCGCTTCCAGGGGCGGTGATTTTCGTGATTCACCACTCTTCGCAGTGGGATGCCCGCCTGTTCCATGACGCCTACATGTTCCCCAAGATCCATCAAGAACCGTGAGTTCATTGGCAATCGGACAACCACACGCTGCACCGCGGAGTTCAAAGGGCTCCGGATTCTCCAATTCCTTTGCGCCTCTTGTAAGCATTGCGGCCCCTCCTTCCACACCGACGCGTAACTGACCACCATTAACGCAATCAGCAGCGCCAGTTTCCCAATCTGACGCCAGCCCGTGCCCAGAAGAAAGACAGAAGCCGCCAGCACGCCGATCGACACTGCGAACATGGGCAACAATTGAAGTCCGTAACGCTGATTGAAGGTGGCAAAAGGCCACCATGTGTAGACGTGAATCGGCACCGAGCCGAAGGCAATCGAAAGCGCGTAGAACACCAGTGGGACCCACAGCAACAGCAGTGGCACGGATTGCGGCCGCAGCCGCGGCATCGCGGCTCCGATTGCCAGCGCTGCAAACGCCGCCGCCAGCCAGAAGCGGCCCCAGTTTCCGGGCGCCATATTCAACTGCGCCGACTTCAAGAAATAGATGGCCGCGACCCCGGCATTGTGGAGTGCCGGATTCGGTGCACCCACGCGCTGCTCAATGGCCTTCGCCGAGTATGGACCATTTGCGAAATTCAGCGCATTCCCATACACCACCCGGTTGTACGCCAGCCACAGGACCGGAACCAGCGCGATGCCCAACAAAAACATCGCCGCATTTCGCCGCAAGGCGAGATTCTGCCACCGCCGCAGCGCGATGACGACGATCGCCGCCCCCATCACACCCGTCAGGAACCATCCGTCGTAACGCGTGAGTTCCGCCGCCGCAAGACAGCAGGCACAGCGCGCCAGCGGAGAACGCACCTGGGCCATCCGTCCGTCTGCATCTTCAATTGTTTGCAGGCTCCGGACAAATTCCGCGAAATACACGACGGCCCAAATAAACAGAGCGAGATAGAGCAACTCGGTCATCGCCGTGGCCTGCATGTAGATCAGGTTGGGATTGGCTCCATAAGCGAAGGCCGCGGCCAACGCGCCCACCCCAGCTGCCGGTTCCGTGCCCGCATTCCTGCCAAGGCCGGCCTTGAGCATGCCGCGCACGAGGCGAAATATTCCCACGACACCAAACACGTAGGCGATCATCGAAGGGATCGAACCGCCGGCGCCGCTTTGCCACATTGAGTTTGACCAAATGAATGGGATCATCAGCAGGTGAGGCAGTGGCAGCCACACGGTTCCTAATTGCAGCGGACCGGGGGTCTGCGAATCGAACACGCGCCGCGCAATGTTGATGTGCGCGACGGCGTCGCCATACAGTAGCAGGTCGCTCCGCTGGAAGTAGTAAAAAAAGGAAAACAGAGAGACCAGGGCAGCTATCCCGGCCACGCGGGCCGCGCTGCGATCGGGAACGAGGGCTGTCTTTGTGGTCACTGTGCGCTGGTGGCGAAACCCCAATCTCCAACCTCACCGCCTGAAGGCGCTCTTGTCACGCAACACTTACGGCATACCCTGATACGAACCTTGGTTGATCCTGGGGCGGACGAATGCGTCCGCCCCCTATGCAACTGGCCTTCAAGATCGCAATGCACCTAGTCCAGGTGGGTCAGTTCGCGGAAGATCTGAAAGCGCCCATCAATTTCCCCGCGGGTGAGATTCTGCAGCCGCTCGGTTCCGAAGCGCTCCACGGCAAAAGATCCCATTACCCCGCCGTAGAACAGGGCGCGCTTCAGCACCTCGCGATTAATGTCACCCTGCGACGCGATGTAGCCCATGAACCCGCCGGCAAACGAATCGCCGGCTCCGGTTGGGTCCCTTACTTCATCAATTGGCAAGGCGGGCGCGCGAAACGGATGCGATCCGATGCCAAAGGCTCCTTCGCGGAAAAAGATGGTCGCTCCGTACTCGCCGTGCTTCACCACCAGCGCGCTCGGTCCCATGGCGAGAACTTTCCTCGCCGCGCGCGGAAGATTCTTTTCCCCCGCCAGCATCTTAGTCTCGGTGTCGTTGATCAGGAGAACATTCACCAGCTTCAACGTCTCCGCCAACTCCTTGGGTGTGCCCTTGATCCAAAAATTCATGGTGTCGCCGCCCGTCAGACGGACGCCATCCATTTCCAGGCGCACCGCCGCTTGCAGTGCGGGATGGATGTTGGCGAGAAACAGAAACTGCGTGTCCGAATATTCCTTTGGAATGCGCGGCTGAAATTTCTCGAACACATTCAATTCCGTGAAATCGGTCTTGGCCTCGTTCAGGTTGTCGACATATTGTCCACCCCAACGGAAGGTCTTCCCCTTTGTCCGCTCGATGCCGCGCGTGTCGACGCCGCGTTTTTTCAGCACGGCTTCGTGTTCGGGCGCGAAGTCGTCGCCCACCACCGCTACCATCCGCACTTCAGTGAAGTAACTTGCGGCCAGCGCGAAATAAGTCGCTGCGCCTCCGAGAATGTCGTTCACTCGGCCGGAAGGCGTGACGATCGTGTCAAAGGCAACGGAACCAACTACCAGAATGCTCATGAGTCTCCGTAAGGCGGTTGCTAGTCGTTAGTCTCTAGTCGTTGGGGAAAATCAATTGGACTTCTGCCGTTTCGTGATTCGTTCGTAGCGACTAATGACTTATTTCAGATACTTTCCCAGGATCAACTGCAGTTTCTCTTTCGTCGCAGCAGGAATCTTGGCTGGATCGGTCAGGATGGCATTCGCCAGCGCCCGCCCGCATTTGCAAGAGCGCAGCTTCGGCATCGCCGCTACCGTTGCCTTCACGACTCGCGCGGCGTTTTCCGCGTTCTTTGCGAGCACGGAAACAATTTGCTCCACGGTCACAGAATCATGATGCGGATGCCAGCAGTCATAATCGGTAACCATGGCGATCGTGACGTAGCAAACCTCCGCTTCGCGGGCGAGCTTTGCTTCCTGCAAGTTGGTCATGCCGATCACGTCCGCGCCCCAACTGCGATACACGTTCGACTCGGCCCGGGTAGAAAACTGCGGACCCTCCATGCAGATGTAAGTCCCGCCCAGCTTCCCGTTCACGCCTGCAGCGATGCATGCGCGGTGGACCACATTGGTCATTTCACCGCACACCGGATCGCCAAATCCGACGTGCGCCACGATTCCGTCGCCGAAGAAGGTGTCCACGCGGTGGCGGGTGCGATCGAAGAACTGGGTCGGGATCACGAAATCGAGCGGCTTGTGCTCTTCCTTCAGCGATCCCACGGCCGAAACCGAAACAATGCGCTCCACTCCCAACTGCTTGAAGCCGTATATATTCGCGCGAAAATTCAGTTCGCTCGGCAGCAGTTTATGCCCGCGTGCGTGGCGCGCTAGAAACGCTACTTTGCGGCCCGCAAGCGTCCCCAGAATGTACGCATCCGAAGGATCGCCAAAGGGAGTGCGCTGCACGACCTCGTTCGCATCGCTGAAACCCGGCATGTGGTACAGACCGCTGCCGCCGATAATGCCGATCTCTGCCTGCTGCAATTGCGCTCCTGATTGGGTTGGGCTGGACGTTAGCGAAATGCCCGCGGAACTTGTGATTATACTAGACAGGACTCACGGATTGGCGGGCGCGGCCTTGTCCAGCGGTTTTTCCGACGGCCAAAAGTCTGTCTGCACCAGCTTCGTCGTCTGGTCATCCAGACTTTCGCTGATCAGTACCTCGTCGCCGCGAACTTCAATCAGCACAACTCCCTCTTCCGTCACCCAGGAATGCCGTCCGCGCAGCGTTCGCCAGGAATCGACCGGAGGGGCGCTTTCCGCCACCTTGCCGTCCGTTGCCAGTGCTTGCCGCTTCTCATACCGCTTGGCCAACGATTTCGCATACACCGCCGCGAACTCTGCCGCCTTCGCCGGGCCCGACCACCGGGAAACGTACAGCACCCCAATCGGCGCCGCTTTGTCTCCCTTTGGCTTCCCGGCAAAGTAATACCCGCCGCGCCACTCCGGATAGATCGCCGTAGCCTCGTCTCGGCCGGCATACTGTTCAACCAGAACATCAACGTCAAACTCGCCCATCGCGCCGATATCGAAGGGATCGTAGCCCTTGAAGTCTTTCTCCATGTCGATCATCTTCATCGGGGGCAGCTTCTCGTGCGCCAGATAGGTTTGTGGCTCCATGATTTCGCGCGTCGTCCGCGGCGGATCCTTGAACGCTCCCGCATAAGCCAGTTCTTTGCCGCCCGCCCGCAGCAGCGCGCCGGTAAAGTCGAGCCCGTAGCGGTACGGGAAGGTCAGCTCCTCTTTCAAGAAGATTGGGGCGTCGCGAAACGCCGGAGAATCTGCCGAGCCTACCAGCATTCCCTCTTTGAGCGCGTCGACAATCTGGGGCGCCTCGAGCAACGTTTTGCCGGTCGGGGCCAGCGAATAGTCGAGTAAGACAACCATCGCCTGCCCTTCAATTACCGCCTGTCGTGCAGAGCTTTCCTCGTCGTTTTCGATGTCGTCTGGACTTGGGTCATCTTTCTTATTATCATCTACTTTCGCAGATCCCTTCATCCATTTCTCGATGCCGAAGGACTGGTCCTGGAGCGCGTGCGTCAGCTCGTGCGCCAGCACCGGCTTCTGTTGCTCTACATCAAGCCAATTGAGCAAGTTCACAGTTTTGGTTTTGGGATCGTAGTATCCCGCCACCTGCTCCCGCAGCATGGCAACCAGAAAGATGCCAAGGTCGAAGTTCCGCGGCAGCAAGCCGAATTTTTTCAACACCGCCGACGACCTCTCCAGTCGCTTGGCGTCCCTGTCGTCCTTAAAGCTCTTCTCGATGTACGACTGCACCTCGTCGCGCTTGGCCAGCCTGCGCTTCACCTTGTGCTCGATCGGCAGACCGGTATCCTGGCTGGCAAACTCCAGAATTTCGTCTACGGAGCGAAAGAGTTCTTTCGCCTCCTTGGGCGAGACGGTCGTTTCGGGCGTGGCTGGAGCAGCCTTGGCCGCAGAGCTTTCACCTTGACCTTGCGAATTCTGAGGCTGCGACGCCTGATCTTGCGATGTCGCAACCGTCCCAGCTGCCGCTTGCCCCCACAGAGTGCACAGCAACAGCACGAGCACAGCAACTTCCGAAAACCAACCCTGGAGCTTCTGAGCAACCACCTTGACATTGTCCATTAAGAACGAGTTTATACTGTCCCACGGCCGTCAATCTCTGGACCAGAACCGATCACGCGCTCGACTACCTTGAACGAGCCGACTCCATTACGCATCGACCAGAAGGCGAACCGTCGTTGCGCGCGTCATTCCCCAAACCAGAGGCCGCATTCTAGATCTGGGTACTGGAGACGGACGACTGCTGGCGCTGGTAAAACGCGAGCATCCGAACACGGAATCGGTCGCCATCGACTTCTCCGCGGCTATGATCGAGGCCGCCGGAAAGCGCTTTGCCGGCGATTCCTCCGTAACCGTAGTCACCCATGACCTCGACGACCCGCTTCCCTACCTGGGCAAGTTTGATGCTGTCATTTCGTGCTTTGCGATCCATCCTCTTGTGCATGAGCGTAAGCGCGTCCTCTACTCCGAAATCCACGGAGTGCTGAATGCCGGCGGCGTCTTCTGTAATCTGGAACACGTCGCTTCGGCCACGCCAACACTGCACGAAGAATTCCTGCAGGGAATCGGCTTTACGCTTGAAACCGAAGACCCCTCGAACAAACTACTCGATCTAGAGACGCAGTCGCGATGGCCGCGGGAGATTGGATTTGTTGACGTGGATTGTCACTGGAAATGGCGGGAATTGGCGCTGCTGGCGGGCAGACGGACGTAGTAGGCTTCGCAAAACAGGTTCGTGTGGTGACGGGACTCGGCCCCGTGCCGGCGGGGCGGAGCCTCACCACCACACAATCAGCCACACAATCAAACCATGCAGTTAAACCATGCCGTCAAACCACTTAATCAGCGAATAGATACTCTCTCGGCTACGCACTCGCCCGCGTCGCGCGTTCCTAGCGTTCCGCCAATGTCGGTCGTTGTTTTTTTCTGTCGGACGGCTTCGAGCACGGCGGCTTCGATCTTCTGCGCCTCGCCGTTCATTCCGAGATGCGCTAGCATCATCGCCGCCGTCAGAATCGCGCCGAAGGGGTTGGCGATGTTCTTCCCCGCGATCGGCGGCGCGGAGCCATGCACAGGCTCAAACATTGACGTATGCCCCGGACGCAGATTGCCGCTCGCCGCCATCCCCAGCCCCCCCTGCAAACCTGCCGCGAGATCGGTGATTATGTCGCCAAACATGTTATTGGTGACGATGACGTCAAACTCGCGCGGATCGCGCACCATCTGCATGGCGAGCGCGTCCACGTACATGTGCTGCGTCTCGATAAGCGGATGCTCCGCGGCGACTTCTTTGAACGCGCGCTGCCACAAGCTGCCGGCGTGCGTCATGACATTCGATTTGTCGCACATCAGCACGCGTCGACGCGGCGGGCCATCCAGCTTCCGGTTGCTGGCGCAATACTCAAACGCGTAGCGGATGATGCGCTCGACACCCTTACGCGTGTTGATGTCTTCCTGTATCGCAACTTCGTCGGGAGTTCCCTGCTTGAAGATTCCTCCGAGGTCGCCGTAAACGCCCTCGGTGTTTTCGCGAATCACGACGAAATCGATATCTTTGGATTCGACGCCTTTGAGCGGACAAAACGACGGATCCATCAATCGCGCCGGGCGGACATTGGCATACAGGTCCAATTTGTAGCGCATGCCGAGCAGGATTTCCTTCGCATGAACGTTGGAGGGCACACGCGGATCGCCAAAGGCACCGACCAGGATGGCGTCGAAATCCCGAGCCAAAGTCGCGAAGCCGTCCGGCGGCACCGTAGTTTTGTCGGCGAGATAACGGTCGGCTCCCCAGTCAAACGGCGTGAATTCGACTGCGGCGCCAGCGGCCTCCATGACTTTCACCGCCTGCGGAATGACCTCTTTTCCGATTCCGTCACCGGGGATTACGGCAATGCGCTTTTTTGCACTCACGGTGGCAACGTTAGCACAGCCTTGGAGTTTTATTAAGCCTGCTATAGCCAGAATGAAAACTGCTGTCGGTGTGGAAATGCGTCTTGTTCCGTCTCACGGCCAGCCGAGACGCGGCCAGCCGCGTCCCTACACGAAATTGGGTTGAGCGCCGGTCAGAATCCGCCCTTCGTTATAATTGAAGACTGCATCTATGACTTCGACGACATTGCGTGGGGCGAACCCGACGGAACCCGGCGACGCGGTTATCAGCCCTGCGCCTGACTTCGGCGATACTCGCGCCGAGTTTCAGGCCTTGCTCTCCGGCTGCGGCGTTTATGACCTGAGTTGGCGAGCAAAAATCGCTGTGACCGGCGGCGACCGCGTCCGCTGGCTGAATGGCATGGCGACGAACAATGTTCGCGATCTTGCCCCTGGTCACGGCGTCTATGCCTTCTTGCTGAACGCGCAAGGCCGCATTCAGGCTGACCTCTATGTCTTCCAGCGTGGCGACTCTTTGCTGGTGGAGACGGAACTCGGGCAGCGAGAAAAGATATTGCAGTTGTTCGAGCACTACATCATCGCCGATGACGTTGAGATCGCCGACATCAGCGACAAACTCACCGCGTTCGGCCTGACCGGGCCGGACTCGCGCCATGTTCTCGGACATGCCGGCATCGCCGTTCCTGATCTCGCATACCTGCAGTTTGCGGACGTTACCTGGCAATACGCCGAGCAACGGAAGACGGTTACGCTTTTGCGTTCGGGCGAGGAAGCTCGCGAATCCTGGCAAATCTGGATTGCCCCTGAGCACAGGGATGAACTTTGGGGCGCGCTGATCAAGGCTGGTGCCGGCGCGCTGCCCACGGGCACGACGGCGCTGAATCTTTTCCGCATTTCGCGAGGCATTCCACAATTTGGCGTGGACATCCGCGAGCGCGATCTGCCTCAGGAAACCGGTCAGGCGCGCGCGTTGAATTTTACCAAAGGGTGCTATCTCGGGCAGGAGATCGTGGAACGCATCCGCTCGCGCGGTGCAGTACATCGCCAGTTCACCGCGTTCGTGGTCGAGGGGACGCTGCCCGAACCGGGCGCGAAGATTTTGGCCGGAGAAAATAAAGAGGAAAAAGAGGTCGGCGAGATTACGAGCAGCGCGATTCTTCCTCTACACGGCGGAGATCGCCCGGTGGCATTGGGCTATCTACGACGTGAGGCAGTGGGAAGAGATTTGCGGCAGGGAACGGCGAAACTGAAACCGGCTTCGCTTCCGATCATCTGAGCTTCAAGCATCTGAGCTTCATAAAATCTGAATCTCGAAGAACCAGGTAAATCATATGGCGCAGAAAAGAAAAGAAGAAAGCGAATTCAAAGTGAGCGACAAACGCTTGTTCACCTCCGATGGAGAGCTGAGATCCGACGCTGCGGAAGAACAAGCACCGCCTCCAGTCGCGGCCGCGGCGGCGGCAACAGCGGTCTCAGCGACGACGACTTCCGCCGCTCCTGTGTCGACGACCCTGGAAGCGGCGCTCACGCTGTCTGCTCCCACCCCCGAATCAGAGATCCCCGAGCCGCCCAGCGCTACCGAGCAGCAGGCGCAACACGATGCGTATAAGTCGTCGTCGCGCGATTTGGACACGCGAGTTGAACTGAGCGGACACTCGGCCAAAGAACTCGAAATGAGTTTTGAGCGCTTTATGGCTTCGCTTTATATGACCGCCATGATGCAGCTTGGCCTGATGCACGAACAGGGCGGCCAGCCCGGAGTCGACTTGATCGGGGCACGGCAAACCATCGACACACTCGGCATGATTGCTGAGAAAACCAAGGGCAATCTCACTCCGAAGGAGCAGGGATTCCTGCAGAACTGTCTTTACGAACTGCGGATGGCCTATGTCGAAGTGACCAATGCGCTGGCGCATCCTCCGCAGGCGCCCGGCCCGATTACAGGTACTAACGGCTGATGCAGGCAACTCTGACGGTATTAGGCAGCGGCACGTCGATGGGTGTACCAACGATCGGCTGCGACTGCGCCGTCTGCCACTCTACGGACCCGCGCGACCGCCGCACCCGCCCATCGGTGCTGATCAGCTATGACGCCCACCATGTCCTGATCGACACCACGCCAGATTTTCGGGAACAGGCGCTGCGCGAGAAGATCACACAGATTGACGCGGTGCTCTACACCCATACGCATGCCGACCACATTCTCGGCATCGACGACTTGCGGCCCCTGACTTATCATCACCGGCTGGGTAAGCTGCCTCTTTATGCCACGCCGCAAGCTTGTGAATTCCTGCGCAACATGTTCCGCTACATTTTTGAAGCCACCTATAAGTTTGGCGGGCTGCCGCTAGTCGACCTGCAACCAATCGACGGCCCCGTCGAACTTTTCGGGGCGCGCTTTGAGCCGGTAACAGTGATCCACGGAGAAACACCGATTCTTGGTTTCCGTTTCGGATCTGCCGCTTACCTGACCGATCACAGCGAGGTCCCCGCCGAAACACTGGAGAAACTGCAGGACCTCGACATCCTGTTTCTGGATGCGCTTCGCTACAAACCGCATCCCACACATTCGACAGTCGAGCAGTCGCTGAAGATCGTGGACGCGGTAAAACCGAGGCGCACATTTTTCACGCACATCTGCCACGACCTGCCGCACAAGGCAACGGACGCAGCCCTGCCGGCCGGCGTGCGGCTGGCGTTTGACGGGATGAAGCTGGAGTTCGAAATTTAGACCGAACGCGTGGGCCCGGATGCATTCGTCCAGGCAGGCGAGCGCTGCTCGTCGAGACTTCGCGTTGCATCCGTCCCCACGTGGATCTTGCTGGAATGCTGACTTTCCACAAATTCGAAGACGTTCCCCGCGACTTCGGTCCGGCACTGGTTAGTGTCGGCAACTTCGACGGCGTGCATCGGGCTCATCGGCATGTTCTCGATGAAATCGTGCGGCGAGCAAAGGCTGGGAACGCGCAGTCGGTGGTTGTCACCTTCGAGCCGCATCCCGCCCGCATCCTGCGTCCCAATCACAATTTCAAGCTGCTGACTCCGCTTCCGGAGAAACTGCGTCTGCTCGAGGCTACTAGTGTCGATGCGGTTCTGCTGCTTCCCTTCTCGCGCGACCTTTCGCTGATGACGCCGCACCAGTTTGCTCATGAGATTCTGAAGAAGCGCTTGCATGCCCGCGAAGTTCACGAAGGCTACAACTTCCACTTCGGGCACAAGGCGGCTGGAAACATTCACCGATTGCGCGAACTGGGCCAGGAAATGGGATTTGACGTCCACGATTATCCCGAGATGCGGCTGCGCGGTGAGTCGGTTTCGAGCAGCCACATCCGCAAGCTGCTTTCTGAAGGGCGCGTAAGCCGGGCGCGGCATTTGCTGGCGCGTCCGTTCAGTATTCTTTCAACCGCCGGGCGTGGGCGCGGATATGGCGCGAAATATACCGTCCCAACGATTAATTTGGCGCACTACGAAGAGCTCGTGCCCAAGGATGGCGTGTACATCACCCGCACGCGAATCGGGCAAGAGTGTTTCGATTCGGTCACTAACGTTGGAAACCGTCCTACTTTTGGCACTGATTCTTTTGCGATTGAAACTCACCTGCTGAATTTTCATCCGCTCGAGCTATCGGCGGAAACGGAAGTCGAACTTCATTTTCTGGATCGTCTGCGCGGTGAGATCAAGTTTCCGTCGGTCGAGGCGCTGAAAGACCAGATTGGGCGGGATGTGCGAAAGGCACAGAGGTATTTGCGGCGGCTGGGGTCCCCCGAGATCCAAGCCTAGCGTAAAAAACGTCTCGCAAATGGCCGGTGCGGCAGGCGCGGCCAACGGCACATGCGCGATTCCTTAGTGCTCAATTTCTCGAACTCCTCCTCCGAAACCCAAGTGAGATTGTAAAGAATCCTTTCCGACAGATCAGGCGGCAAGTCGCTAGGCGTCGGCCAACGCTCCACGGCACCTAAGGCCTCGGAAGCGCCTCGTTCGATAAAGTGTGACCATGGTTCGGCTGGCTCGCGTTTCGCTCCCAGACGTATACGCCTGGTCGGCCACGCCGCTGGGGGATGGCACCTTCCCAACAGGCAAATCCGTCGCGCACCCACCAGAGCTCTCCGCCGAGAATCCCAATACCGTGGGAACGCAGGACGTCCACAACCAGTGGGATCTGGGCGCGAGTCCACCCGAATTCCCCGTTGCTGGCTCGGGCTCGGAATGCATCCCGTTCAAGATCGGCTGGGAACATGACTATCTCTCACGGAGATTTTATTCTAGAGCAATTTCGGGCCACCCCCGACAATCCCTGTTTTCGCTGATACAATCGCTCTCCGCATGGCGATTGGGCCTATTCAACTTCTGCGGCAAGCTAGCCCCGGACAGCGCCGGATCTTGCTGGCGGCCTTTCTCGGCTGGATGCTTGACGCTTTTGACGCCATGCTTTACGCGCTTGTACTTGCGTACGTGATGCGCGATCTTGGGATGTCGAAGGCGACCTCCGGCTTTCTGCAGACGGTCACCCTGCTGGCCTCCGGCGTCGGCGGCGTGCTCTTCGGCTTCCTTGCCGACCGCATCGGACGCAAGCGCGCCCTGATGCTTAGCATTCTGACTTACTCGATCTGCTCGTTCGCTTCCGGCCTTTCGACTACCGTGCTCATGCTGGGCGTGTTTCGTTTCATCCTCGGACTGGGTATGGGCGGCGAGTGGAACACAGGCGCGACCCTGGTCGCGGAGACCTGGCCCGATGAATTGCGCGCCAAGGCGATTGCAATCGTGCAGAGCTCCTGGGCAATCGGCTATGCGCTGGCCGCGCTGGTGACGGGCGTTGTGTTGCGTTACTCCAACTGGCGGATGGTGTTCTTCGTCGGAATTCTTCCCGCCATCGTTACGCTCTGGATACGGAACAGCGTTCCCGAATCGCAGATGTGGACAGAGCATCGGCGTGTCGCAGATCAAGATCAAGAACTTGAACCACGGGGGCCACAGAGGACACCGGGGAATTCTTTCTTTTCTATTTTTCGCGCGCCTTATCGCAAGAGCACCATCGTCCTTCTCCTGCTCAACTTCTTCGGCCTGTTTGCCTGGTGGGGACTGTTCATCTGGATTCCTCCCTATCTCTCGCTTCCTATCGCGCAGGGCGGACGCGGGTTCAGCGTCATGCGCACCGCTACCCTGCTGATCGTGCTCAACCTGCTAGGCATGTTTCCGGGATACATCAGCTTCGGATGGGTCGCCGATTATCTGGGCCGCCGCACATCTTTCGTGCTCTACCTTCTTGCCGCCGCCCTTCTGGTACCTCCCTATTCCATGGCGAGGTCACCGGCATCTCTGCTCGTAATCGGCGCGGCGGTCGCATTCTTCGGGACGGGATTCTTTTCGGGCTCGGGCATCGTCGGCAGCGAGATCTTCCCTACGCACGTGCGGGCGCGTGCCTTGGGCTTCACCTACAACGGAGCACGGGCGCTGAGTTCCGTCGCGCCCTGGGTCATTGGACGGGTCGGCCAGACCAAGGGACTGGGTTGGGCTTTCTATCTGTGCGGAGCCGCCTTTTTTCTGGCGAGCGTGATGGCCACGCAGTTGCCGGAGACAAAGGGCAAGAGGTTGGAGTGAGGCAGGTTGGTCGTTAGTCGTCAGCAAACCAGACTGTGCGAACGACTAACGACCTTTATCGCGACCAACGACTTCTTATTCCATCGGCTCGACCACTAACACCTCACCTCGCGCAGCCCGTTCCGGCAGCTGGATTAACACGATCGCCACTAGCACCAGAACGATTCCTACCGTTTGCATCGGACGCAGCAATTCGCCCATTACAAGCGCCGCGATCACGATGCTGAACACCGGTTCCAGGCAACTAGCCACAATGGCGCGCGTCGGCTCGAGATGCTGCAGGCCGGCGAAATAACAGGAAAATGGGCCGAGCACGGAAACCAGCGAAAACACCAGCATGAATCCCCACTGTCGGCCGCCATAGTGAGCAGCAACAATTTTCCACGGGGGATTCACAAAAATCCAGAAGATTGAAGCAGACACCAACACCCACAGCAGTACTCTCCAGCGGTCATAGCGCGCTAGCAAACTGTGTCCGCCCAAGTTATAAAATGCAAAGGAAAACGCCGCCAGCAGCGCGGCCGTGATTCCAATCGCATCGAGGCGGGAGCCGCCCGAGGCGACAAATCCGACCGCCAGCGCGCAACCCACTACCGCTAGTCCGACGGCCGCGCTCCTCCGCAACGACGGCCGCTGTGCGCCACGCGCTACGGTATAGAGCAGCACCCAGACCGGCGCCGTGTATTGCAGAATGATGGCCGTGGCTACGTTGGTCCTTTGAATCGCGAGGTAGTAGAAATAGTTCGACACCGCGACACCAAGAATTCCAAGCAGGAAGAGTTGCACCATATCGCGCCCGGGAACGCGCAGGGCGGACGCTCCCCGGCGCACCAGCAGCAGCGGCAACAGCACGGCAAGCGACAACGTTGCACGGCTCTGCGACAGGATCAGCGGATCGATCTTCCCCAAGCCACTGCCCAGTGACGCTCCCAGCCACTTCCCGCCCGGCAGCAGATGTCCGGTGAATGCCGCGCGACCCAGCGTCGCCGAAATTCCCCATAGAAACGCCGCACTCCCGATGTAGCAGTAACCTCGGAGCGGATGAGGACTAGCCTTCACGAAACGTGCTCGATGGTGTAGGTGATCTTCGCCGTCTTCTCCAGCATGGCTGAAACCGAGCAGTACTTTTCCTTCGAAAGCTGGACCGCGTCCTCCATGGCCTTCTGCGACACCTGTCCGCGGACGACATAAGTCAGGTGAATCCACGTATAAACGGCGGGGTACCCCTCCGCTCTTTCACCCTTTGCCCGCACTTCGAGCGCGGTGAAGGGTTCGCGTTTCTTACGCAGGATTCCCACCACGTCCGATGCCGTGCAGCCGCACAAACCGAGCAGCACCAACTCCATCGGACTGTTGGCGGTCTTATCGGTTGCGGCATCCATCACGATCGAGTGCCGTGAAGTCGCTGCCCCTACGAATCTTTCTCTGTCCGTCCAGTTGACTGATGCTTCAATCATTGTGCTTTCTCGCCTTTCCAACTGTCGGATGGCCGGGCGGGGCGCTCGGCGCTCCACTAGCTGTGCTACCGACGGTTATCCGTCATCGGCTCGGGATGAATCAGTACCCGGAACAGTTCCGGCGCATCGTGTTTGAATCGGATCTCGAGCGAGGTCTGAACTTCGTGCACTCGCGAAAGCGGCATATCGTCAGGCAGCGTGCAGTGGCAGGAAACATAAAGCCGCGTCCGCACTCTCTTGAACTGGAATTCGTGCACGTCCATCACTTCGGGAAACTCCTTCACAATATTCTTGAGCCGCTGTTCCAATTCCGGCTCGCGAACAATTTCGTCTCCCCTTTCAATCGTCGCCGGCTCACTTTCAATATGGGTGAGGATGGTCGCAATTTCCGGGACGTCGGTCCGCATCTCCGTTTCCAGCCGTGTGACTTCATCGTGCGCCTGCTTCATGCTGAGTTGCTCGTCCAGTTCCAGATGCTGCTCCACATGCAATTGCCCGTTCAGGTCCTGCACGCTGACGTCGTGCACATTGAAGTTGTGGCGGGTAGCCACGGCACGAATGCGGTCAAAAATATTTTCCGTCCTCCCGGCCCGCGGAACCGAGTGCACCATCACATCCGCATCGGGCAGAACTTCGCGCACTCGCGAGGTCACCGCATCTGATACCTGCTCCGAGCGCTGGAAAGTGAAATTGCGCTCCAGCCCCACCGAAATGTCCGCGAAAAATCTGTTCCCGGCTTTCCGGAACCGGACCCGCTCCACTTCCAGTACGCCATCGACAGTCCTGATCCGGTCGAGAATCTGGCTGCGCACGCCGGCTGGCGCCGCGTCCAGCAGCGCATCGATCGTTCTCCGCGCCAACCGCCAACTCACATAAACCACCACGCCCGCTACGAATAGTGCGGCGATCGGATCAGCCTGACGCAACCACCCCACGCGATAGCTGCGGCCTAAATTGCTACGCCCCAACCAAACCAGCGCCAGGCCGGCGATTACGACCGCGCTCGACCAGATGTCGGTCGAAAAATGAAGCGCGTCAGCCTCCAGCGCCTGACTGTCATACTTGGTCGCAATGCGTCCGAGTGCGCGGGAGCGCCAGGCGTCAATTGCAATGGAGAGCAACATGACCAGGAACGCAGCCGCGCTTGGCTCAATTTCCGCGCTCTGAAAAAACAACCGCTTCATAGCTTCATAAACGATCCAGACGCAAGTCAGCAGCAGCAAACCGGTTTCGATAAAGGCCGATAAATTCTCGAACTTGCCGTGTCCGTACTGGTGATCGGCATCTGCTGGTTCGTCCGAAACCCGCACCGAAAAAAACGTCACCAGGGCCGCGATCAGATCCAATCCGGAGTGTGCGGCCTCCGACAAAATTCCCAGCGAGCCGGTCGCGATCCCCACCATAATTTTCAAGATGGTGATCACCAGAGCCGCCAGCACTGAGTTCCCGGCGACGGCTCGTTTTTCGCGGCGCATGGACTCGGAACTGAACGGGGCCCGAATGTCTGGCATAACCGCCATTATCGCTTTGGATTCGCCTGTCGCCAACCCCCTCTCCACCTTTCGGCTCTCCTGCCGGACATGCTACGATGACATTCGTCGCAATTCTCCCTTGGAGGTCCCTGATTCATGCGTTCCCAGTACCTCGTGTGTCTCCTGCTCGCGGGCTTGGCCTACGGACAAGCTGCGCCACAAGTTACACCTCCCACCGCCGGTGCCCAGGCGGAACAACCTGTTTCCGCCGCGCCCGCGAAGGCAACCGAAGTGAAGGTGGGGCCCGATGATCCGGTGATCACGCTGAAAGGTTTCTGCGTCGACGCCACTCAACAGGGTGACGCCTGCAAGACCGTGATCACCCGAGTGCAATTTGAAAAGCTCGCCGAAGCGCTGCAGCCGGGAATGTCGCCGGCCATGCGTCACACACTGGCAACGCGGTATTCGATGCTATTGAAGATGTCCGCCGCGGCGGAGAAACGCGGCCTCGACAAAGGGCCCACGTTCGACGAATCGATGCGCTTTGCGCGCGAGCAAGTTCTTTCCCAGGAATTGGCCCGCGCGCTGCAGGAAGAATCCAGTAAGGTTAGCGACGCCGATATCAAGGACTATTACAAGAAGAATGAAGCCTCGTATGAGGAAGCTACCTTTGCTCGGATTGTTATTCCCCGCGCAAAACAAATCAAGCCTCCGGATGCGTCTTCGAAGCCCGACGCAAAGCCGGGTGTGAGTCCCACTGTGACGCCACCGCCGACTCCGGAAGCGCAAAAAGCTGCGGCAGAAGCGATGACGAAGTTCGCTGCCGATCTCCGCGCCCGCGCCGTTAAGGGCGAGGACGCCGACACCTTGCAAAAAGAGGCCTATGCCTTCGCCGGCCTACCCGGAAATGCGCCTAGCACAA
Source organism: Terriglobales bacterium (assembly GCA_036521955.1). GTDB lineage: Bacteria > Acidobacteriota > Terriglobia > Terriglobales > Acidobacteriaceae > Acidiflorens. Next base: position 21,250 of record DATDGS010000046.1, on the reverse strand, counting down.
AGGTGGAAAAGGCGCGTCGCGGCACGCTGCCTCCGGGCCATCAGGCGGTCATGGATTTGAAGGTCGGAGAAGTATCGGAAGTGATCTCCGACCCCAATGGCAGCCACTACATCTACGTGCTCGTCAATAAAGAGACGTTATCTCTGGAAACCGAGAAAGCGGATATCCAGAGGACAATTTCCACCCAGCGCAATCGTGACGCCATGCAGAGTTTTCAAGGCAATGTTGACCTGAACGAAGCCTACTTCGGCCCCACCCAAACTCGCCGCATGCCGCCCCGTCCCATGGGAGCACAGCCGTCTGACCGACCGCGTGAAGACCCCGATTAAATGGACACGGCAAAACCAACCATATTTGTCACCGGCGTTTCTGGAAATCTAGGCCAGCGACTTGTGCCGCAGCTCTCGGATTACAAAGTGGTGGGCATCGATGTTGCGCCTCCCACTCATTATCCGGTTGACCATTTTGTAGCACTCGACTTCGGACAAGAGGAATCCACTCGCGAGTTGCTCCTGCTGCTGCGCGAGTTGCAGCCGACATCCGTTGTGCACCTGGCCTTTGTCATTGATCCTCAACGCTCCGGGGTTCTGGACGTCGACCGGATGTGGCGAATCAACGTGGCGGGCACGGCCCGGGTGATGGAGGCGGTTGCCGAAGCCAACCGGAATACCGGAACCTCCATTCGGCAATTCATTTTTCCCAGCAGCGTGTCGGCGTATGGCTCCGACCTTCCCGCACCCGTTACCGAGGACTCGCCGCTCTCCGCTCATACGCTGCCCTACGCGATCCATAAGAAGGAGAGTGATCTCGTCGTGCAACGGCGCGCGCCTTCCCTCCGCGGGTGCGGTATCTTCATCCTGCGTCCCCACATTTTTGCCGGAGCCAGCGTCGAAAATTACTTAATGGGAGCGTTCCGCGGAACGCCCTACGGGAAGGGGCGCCGCGCCGCCCGCATGCGCCAGGCGGCGAAACGGTTGCCCTGCATGCTGCCCTTCGGCCAGAAGTACCTGGACAACAAAATCCAGTTCGTCCACGTCGATGACATGGCCCGGCTGATCGTGTGGATTCTGCGGCGGGAACCGGAAGCGCAGCGGCTGACGATCCTAAATGTTGCCGGACGCGGCGATCCTTTAACGTTCGCGCAGTGTATCGAAATGGCGCACGCCAAATTGCTGCGCGTCCCCGGACGGTGGGGCATGCGCCGCGTTCTGCAGTTCTTGTGGAACTGGAAAATCTCGACGATTCCGCCGGACGCGGTTCCCTACATGACCGGCCAGTACATCATGAACACCGACCGCCTCAAGAAATTTCTCGGAGACGACTACCAGCGAGTGATTGAGAAAACGAATTTCGATGCGTTCGCCGATTCGTTCCAAAGAAACTCCCCCAAAATATAAGAGCCGGCTGGTGGCCCATCCTTTTCGCGATTTTTGCGAATTACCGCCAAATCTATGATTCGAAAGGACCGCGATACAGTAACTCAAGAGTAAACAGGCGCACACAAAGTAAGCATAATCAAGCTAACTCCGTGTCGCTCAATACTGTGCATATACGCCGTTATTTCTGAATACTTTGCGGACAAAAGCCGGGCTAACCAGCCCGGAGGACGGGCCGAGCGCACTGTCAAGCGATGGGAAGCCGAGCGCGGACTTCCCGTTCATCGCGTGCCGGGAGGGGGACGTAGCGCCGTCTTCGCCTACAACGGCGAGTTTAGCGAACTGGTTGAAAGGGCGTACCGAGGAGCTGGACGCCGCCGACACGGCGCTGTGCATTGCCCTATAGCTCGTCTGAAATGGAACTCGACGCAGGCTGTCCTGCCCTCATCATGGGGCTGAACAGAGTGCTGAAAAAATCGGGTCTTCCGTGCCCAGCCCCTAGAGGGGCATCTGAATTCATAGAACTTATGGCATCGCTAAAGCGATGCCCTGATACGAAACTCGAGTTTTTCCGCAAGCTGTGAAGCCGCGCCCTACCCAAAACCATTTCCTCCACGTCTCGGCGATTACGCGTGCTTCACTCCCCGATAGAGCCCCGCGACGCCAAATGTGTATGGCGTCCACGAGACCTCGCGAAAGCCTGACTGATGCATGCGGCCGAGCATTTCATCGGGCGACGGAAAGCGTTCGACCGACGCGGGCAAATAGGCATACGGGCCTCGCACTCCGGAAAGTACGGTGCCGATGGCGGGAAGAACTTTCTTAAAGTAGATGCGGTAACACTGGCCGATCAATCCGCCCGGTTCTCCGAAATCGAGAATGCCACATTCTCCGCCGGGAGCCAGGACTCGCGCAATCTCGCGCAATCCAGCATCGTAGTCGGCCAGGTTCCGGAAACCGAATGCCGATGTCACCAGATTGAAATAACCATCGGGAAACGGCAATTGAAGCGCATCTGCCTCGATCCAACGCAGCGTCGTGCCTTTTCCCTTTGCCGCCGCGCGCTGCAGCATGGCATGAGAAAAATCCGCCCCTAGAATCTGCGGAGCTCCTGAGTCGGCGCGCCGACGTAGAGCGAAGGTCATGTCTCCCGTGCCGCAACAAAGATCGAGCACGCGAGCATTGGGACGCTTCAGAATGGCATCGAAGCTGCGCGCCGTTCGCCACCACCACAGGCGGTCAATGTTCAAGGAAAGAACGTGATTCAGCAGGTCGTAGCGCGGCGCAATCGCGGTGAACATCTCCCGGACAGCCGCCGCTGCCGACTCTCGATCTCGCGCACCGGCGGGGGACGCGCCTACGATCCGCGGATTCAGTTCCTGATTCATAAGATTGCTGCTCGTGGAGAACCGGGCGTCGCCGCCAGCCCGCTATGCTTCTGCAGTGCGCACCCGGGACGGGCGAGACGCCCGTCGCTCCACGAATCTAATTCCGCGCTAGTTTGCGAATCTCGTCGACCGCTGAGCGGACGATTGCTTCTGGCACGCCGCTGGCGATCTCTACTTTGCCGATTTCCCGCGGCAGAATAAAGTGCACTACACCTTGCCGCGTCTTCTTGTCGGAACGCAATCGCTTCAGGATGCTCGCGGTCCGCACCTTCATGCGAGGCAGTCTGCCAAAGCCGAGAACAGAGTTGGTGATGCGTCCCGCCGTCACGCTATCCAGTTTGCCGGTGGAGAGCGCGATGTGAGTCGCCCCGATCATGCCCCATGCCACTGCCTCTCCGTGCAGCAACTGGGTATAGCGAGTCTCGGCCTCAAGCGCATGCCCTATCGTGTGACCGAAGTTGAGCACTTGCCGCAAACCGCCTTCGCGCTCATCGGCACTCACCACCGAAGCCTTCAGGCGCACGGATTCGGCAATTACTTTCTCAACCACCGCCGGGTCGCGATCCAGAATTTCGCGACGCCGATCTTCAAAAAGCTTGAACAGTCCCAGATCGCCGATAATGCCGCACTTCAGCGATTCGTACAGGCCAGCTTGGTATTCACGCGAAGGGAGAGTCTCGACAACGGCGGGATCGATCAGCACGGCGCGCGGCTGGTGGAAGGTTCCGAGCAAATTCTTTCCCGACACCAGGTTGACGCCCGTTTTTCCGCCAATTGCCGCATCTACCTGCGCCAGCACGGTCGTCGGCACCTGGATCACATCCACGCCTCGCATATAGATCGAAGCCAGGAATCCGGTCACGTCGCCGACCACGCCGCCGCCGAGCGCAATCAGCGTAACGCCACGATCTGCACCCTGCTTGACGAGTTTCTCTGCCAACTTCTCCAGTGTCGTAAGCCGTTTCGAACGTTCGCCGTCGGGCATTTCCAGTATTCGGGTTTCAATTCCCGCGGCCGATAACGATTTCAGCAGGACTTTTGCCCAACGCCAGCGTACGGGTGCAACAGTGACCACAAACGCGCGCCGGTTTTCAAGAAGTTTGCCGAGGCATTCTCCGGCACGCAGCAGCAGCCCGCTGCCGATGAGCACTTCATACGAGCGCGACGGCGTGGCAACCGGAATGCTGATCATGAACATTCATCATAGCGTAAGGGCAGGCTGCTTCTTCTGGGGGTTGATCGAAGGGCACCATAAATGATTGGAGGAACTGGCCCGTCTCTCCGGAGCTCGTGTTGTAGCGCGGGGTGCCGTCCTTAGCGGGACTCGATTGGTCCCACCTCCACCCTCCAGCACTTATGTGTCGGGATTTCCTGTGCCGCCGCTTCGCGGCTGCATGTCTTTCCTGGTCTGCCGGTTCGCGGGCTGGATGGTGGGTCGCCGGCTACACTGGCGTTTTCTTCTGGGGATTCAGCAGCGACGCGAGGATGGAAGCACCCAAAACAAAAAGTACAATCGTCAATGCCCATCCAGTTGGAATGTAGACGTAGTGCGACCCCAGCATTTTGAGCCCCATAAAAATCAGCACCACCGACAGCCCGTAATGCAGGTAGTGAAACAGGTCTATCATTCCCGCCAGGGCAAAGTACATCGAGCGCAGACCGAGAATTGCGAAGACATTCGATGTGTAGACGACAAAAGCATTCAGCGTGATGGCCAGCACCGCCGGGATCGAATCCACGGCCAGAAGAATGTCGCTGGTCTCGACCACCAACAGCGCCACCAGCAACGGAGTCGCGTAGAGCCCCTCTCTGCGGGTAAAGAACTGCCCACCAACATATTCGTTCGTCACTGGAAAAGCTCGACGAAATATTCGCAAAACAAAGTTCTTCTCGGGATGGATTTCCGCTTCGCCGTGCCGCAGCAGTTTGATTCCCGAGTACACAAGCAACGTGCCGAATCCGTAAGAGATCCATCTGAAGCGGTGGATCAGACCTACGCCCGCAACGATAAAACCACCTCGCATGACGAGCGCTCCGAGAATTCCCCAGACCAGCACCTTGTGCTGGTGCTCGTCGGGTACTTTGAAATAGCGGAAGGTAAGCAGAAATACGAACAGGTTATCGACACTGAGCGTCAGCTCAATTACGTAGCCGGTCACGAACTGGAGCGCCGGATCCCGCCCGTGCCAAAACAACACCAGCACCGCAAAGGCTGCCGCCAGTGTGATCCAGGCCCCCGACCAGACAAGCGCTTGGCGAAAGCCGACGCGGTGGGAGCGGCGATTCAACACGCCCAGGTCAAGCGCCAGCATCGCCATCACAACAAGGTTGAAAACAATCCAGAAGACGAGCACAGGGAATCTTACGAGAATCAGTTGCCAGGTGTCAGGTCTTCGGTGCCAGGAAGAACAAAGATGGTTGGTCGGCCTTTCATCTCAGACCTGTCCTGAAAGCTGCTCTACTGTTGCCTTCCTCGTTTTCTATTGGCCCATTCGTCCCACATGCCCGTATCTTTCAACTCCTGGTCGAGACGGGATTCATGCAAGGTCTGCTCGATCTGGGCGCGGTTCAGGCGCTGGCCGACGCGATCGGCAGCATTCGCCAACGCAAACGTGAGTACCGCTGCTTCGGCCACGTTCTTCTTGAGTTGCGCGAAATCTATCTTGTCGAACGTGTCGGTCGTCGCGTGATAATTCTCCATATAGTTCGCTTCCTCCTGATCGGCGACAAACGTGGGCACGCCTTCCAGCATAAAGTCGTAATGATCCGTGCCTAACTCCGCTGTCGCATCCGCTTTCGGGACACCAAGTTCTCCTAAAGGAGCCAACATCGCCTGCACCGCCGGAACAACGTCTTTGCGTCCGCCAGTTGAGAATGCCGTCATTTTCCCAGTGCCGGAATCAAAGATGACCACGCCTGCCGATTGGTCGAGTTCGCTGCGATGTGACACGGCGTAGGCCCGCGATCCCATCTCTCCCTGCTCTTCGCCCGAGAACAGGATGAAGCGCATCGATCGCCGTGGCGGCAGACCCGATGCCTTGATCGCACGCAGCGCATCAATCACCAGCGCGGCATTGCATCCGTTGTCGAGAGCACCCGTTCCCAGCTCCCAGGAATCCAGGTGCGCGCCGAGCACTACGAATTCGTCCGGCTTTTCGCTGCCACGAATCTCCGCCACCACGTTCCACGTCTTGATCGCGCCGCCAATTTTGTTGGGAATCGAAAGATCGGCCGACACCGGATTTGCCGACGCCAGCAACCTGGCAATTCGTTCTCCATCTTCGCGCGCCACCACGACCTGCGGCAGCGCATCAATTTCGCCAGCCTCAGAGTTCATGTGCCGATAAAGGATCTGGTGCTCGCGCGATGCGATGAACGCGACGGCCTTGGCTTTCCCTTTCACCGCCTGAGCAACCACCGCGGGTGCCCGATCGTCTTCGGCGTAAAGATCGTCCCAAGTTGCCAATACCTTGTTGTGCACGAGCACGACTCTTCCAGCAACATCTCCAACCTTGGCAAACTCGGCGGCCGAACCTTCTCCCACATCCACGATCGGCACGTGCTTCACCGCAACCATCGCCGGCGCCCACGCGACCGATACAGCGTGGACAGGAAAAGTGGTTCCGGAATATAACGACGCTGTCATCTCCGTCGCCCCCTCGGCCCACGAACGCGGGATCGTGAACTCTTCGGTGTGCACGCGGTCGGCGCCGGCTTCTTTGAACGCCGCCAAGCCCCAATCCACGGCGCGCTGGAACGCCGGGGTCCCGGGAACACGCCCGCCAATTTCATCGCTCAATCGGCGAAGATTTGTTTCCAGCGCCGAAGGTTTGAGCGCCTCCGCAATCAGACGATTCGCGACTTCCCGAGCCGAATCGGGATCAGCCGCGAAAGACGGAATAATAAGGGCTGTTATTAAGAAAAGATTGAAGCGGGACCAAACGAGTCTACGAGCCATAGTGCAGCATTAGAAATGAATCTGTGGGAAAACAAAAGGGCAGGTCTGAGAGGCGCACGACGGATACGTTTCAGGAATTGTGACCTCGAGCAATGCGAGCGATCTGCATTTTGCAATGGCCTGTACATCCCTCAGCTTCGCTCGAGATGACAAAAGTTCGAGGTTGAAGCGAGCCGCTTATCTTAGTCATGACCCTCGCCCCCCGCCAACATCGGCAGCACATTGGGCACGGTTTTCTTCTTGCGGGTCTTCCCGTTAATGGTCTTCGGAATGGAATCAACCATAGGCCCACGGTTGATCAGGTCCGCTAGCGTCGTATTCCCTAGAATCCTGGCGGCCTCATCCCGTACTTGCAGAAACACTTTGTAGAGGGCGCTATGGTCCGCGTCGCGATCAATCAGAATTCGCAACTGATCCGCATCGCCAAACGGCGCGAGCGGCCCGTCAATCAAGCGGATGATCTCGCTCAGCCGGATCTCCGATGGCGTCCGGCGCAACCGGTACCCGCCCTTGGCGCCACGCACGCTTTCCAAGATGCGGGCGCTCTTCAGTTCCAGAAGAATCAGCTCCAGAAATTTCTCTGGCAGATTCTCTTCGTAGGCAATGTCGCGAATCCGGATCGCACCCTGGTTATAACGCCGGGTCAACACCATCAGCGCTTGCAACGCATACAGCCCTTTTTGGGAAACTTTCATCGTGCCTCGCTCCAGATTATCCCTATTTCACTGATAGGCATTATAGAAAAGGCAATCGCGTTGCCAAAGCGTTAAAACTCCGGACTGTGGCCGCTCCTGTAATTTCAGCAAGTTACCACTGGAAGAGTACATCGAAGAAGAAGTTCTTGTGCGACGGTTTGCACTTCCGGGGATGGAACTTCCTTCGTCAGACGCCGCTTCTCAGGACCGCAAACTGCCTCAACCCAAGCGCAGAATCTCGACCGTGATGTTATCCGGGCCGCCGCGCTCCCGAGCCAGTTTAATCAGCTCGCGGCACGCCTTTTCCGCGGTCTTTTTCTCCACGGCGTCACGAATCTCCGGGTCCCGTACCTGCCCCCACAATCCGTCGCTACAGATCAGGAGCACGTCCTCCGGGCGCAGAGGCTCAGGACGCCCGGGCGAGTCCATGATGAGGTCGGGGTTCGTGCCTAATGCTGCGGTCAGAATATTCCGTTGCGGATGATGCTCGGCTTCTTCGGCGCTGATCATTCCCGACTCCACCAGCCGCTCTACATAGGAGTGATCGCGCGTTACCCTCGTAATCTGGCCGTCGCGGATCAGGTAGAGTCGGGTGTCGCCAACGTGCACATAATAGAGCGCGTCATAGTTCGCACCCCCGTTGGCAGAGCCGTTCGCGCCCCTGACGATCGCCGCCGCCGTGCAAGTCGTTCCCATGCCCCGCAGCTCGGGATGCGCAAAGCTATATTGCCGGATCTGCTCGTGTGCCGCCTGTAAACCCTCGACTAGCGCCGCTTGCGGGTCGTCGCCGCGAAAATCGCGATAGGCTGCTACTAAAGTTTCCACCGCCAGCCGGCTCGCTTCCTGACCGCCTTCGTAGCCGCCCATACCATCCGCTACCACCGCCAGCCGCCCCTTGCGCAGGAACTGCTGATCGTCCTCCGGCTCCCAATAACCAAACGAATCTTCATTATTTTCGCGCACGCAGCCGACATCGGACTGGCTCGATACTTCGATTCCAGTGCGAACCTTCATCGGGACGCGACTTCAATGGAGAGATTGAAAAGCATAGGCAACGAACCCAATCGCGGACAAACACAATATTATAAGGGTTGCGGGCAGGACTCTCAAACCGAACGCTGAAAGCTACCCCGCTTAGAGGGAGCGGAGTCGCTCTAAAAGGAGACGAGGACGGCAACCTGCAGCCGTCCTCGCGGATCAACTCAAATACTGGGACTACCCAGCCGTTGGCACTACGTAGCAAAAACCGCTCGGGTTACTGGTACTGACAACGCCAGCGGCACTAGCCAGACCAATATAGGCGGGCGGAGTGGTGAACCCGGAAAAGGTGGCCGTGAGGGTATACGAGCCTGTCGATACAAATGACGGGGCGGCCGCGGTGGGTGCCGCGACGTTCGCAAAGGTGCAGGCAACGGGTGTAACGGCGGTGAGCAGGCCAATCGAGCTCAACTGGACTGTCTGCGGAGGAGTGGCATTTGGGTCGCCGAGTTGGCCGGTCTCAGCAACACTACCCGGGGTGAGCACGATCTGGAAGGCAACGCCCCCCACCGTGTTAAGAAGCTTTTGCTTCCCGTCGCTGTAGTTTCCCCACACGTACACGTTACTCGTCCCGCCCTGGCCAAACAGGACGACACCCGTGCCCGCATTTGCGACCGTGTTCGAGGTCGAAAGCTGGATGGACTGAAGCTTGTTGGTGATTCCGCAGCCCAGCATGCTGAACACCAGCAACGCGCAAGCCAACGCGGCAAAGAGAGTTTTACGATTCACCGCCGAGTACCTCCAAAAGGAAATCTTCCGCATCGTCGCAGCATCCGTCACATCAGGCAAGTAACCAAAGTCACTGAACTTTACGGACATAAACCATTGCCCCGTCGTGTAAGCAATGGTCGAAGACACAGGTCAGAAGCGCGGCAGCACGGCTGGAACTCAGAGCTCGTCTACAATCACCCCATGCCTAATCAACCCATGCCCGACCAGCCCATGTCCAATCCACCCCCGCCCGATCAACCCGGGTCCGATGAGGCCGTGCCTCCGTTGCAGCAGCCCCCAATCCCAGCCGGGCCGATCACCGAATTTCGCATTGGCGAAGAATTTGGAACCGCCAAGCGCAATCTTCCGCCCACCGGCATTGTCCTGATCTGCATTGCTGTCGTCGCTGTGATTGTGGGTATCTTTGCTTTCAAGGAACGGCCGAAACCGCAGGGCGCGGGTTCGATCGATTTTGTGGCCGCGGTCGAAGTGCCGGGCCAGAATATGATCCTGACCGCCATCACTTTCACCCTACGGAATACGGCGGACAAACCGCTGTGGATTCACACTCTCAAAGCGCAGCTCACCACCGCCGACGACAAAACCTTCGAAGATGAAGCCGCTTCGGCCGTGGATCTCGACCGCTATTATACGGCGTTTCCAGCTTTGAAAGAAAGTTCCGAGCCGCCGCTGCCGCCCGAAACCAAGCTGCTAGCCGGAACCGAACAGAGGGGAACCATCATCGTCAGTTTCAAGGTCACGAAGGAGGCTTTCGATCAGCGCAAGTCCCTGACCGTCACGATTCAACCCTATGACCAGGTGCTGCCCGTAGTCTTGAGGTGACGCACGGCGGAACGAAGCGCGTCTCGTGGGTCCCGCGGGCCGGGCGGGGACGCCCGGCTCTCCACCAGCAACCGCAAGTCACCACGCTTCACTCATTCTCAAGGTGTTTACGGGCTTCGGCCAGCGCAGCCTTGGCGTCACCGCTCACCTTCGGATACTTCAAATTCATACGCTTTAAGGCATCCACCACGGCCTCCGCGACCACGAACCGCGTGAACCATTTGTTATCCGCCGGTACAACATACCAGGGTGCGTGCTCACTCGCCGTGTGCCGGATCATATCCTCGTAGGCTTTCTGATATGCGTCCCAGAATTGGCGTTCCTGCACATCGGATGCGGAAAACTTCCAGTTCTTTTCGGGCGTGTCGAGCCGTTCCATAAATCGGCGCTTCTGTTCTTTCTTCGACAGATGCAGAAAGAACTTGACCACCGCAATGCCATTCCGCGTGGAGTAACGCTCGAAATTATTGATGTCTTCAAAACGCTCTTGCCAGATATGTTTCGTCACCAGCAGCTTCGGCAGTTTCTGGCTTTCGAGAATCTGTGGGTGGATGCGCACCACCAGCACCTCTTCGTAATACGACCGGTTGAAGATGCCGATCCGCCCTCGTCCCGGCGAAGCTTTCAGACAGCGCCAAAGGTAGCCGTGGTGCAATTCTTCCGCCGAGGGCACCTTGAACGATGTAACACCCACCCCTTGCGGATTCACGCCCGACATGACGTGCTTTATCGTTCCATCCTTCCCGGCCGCATCGATGGCCTGAAAAATCAGCAGCAGAGACCAACGGTCCTGGGCCGCGAGAATGTCCTGCAGGCGACTCAGTTCTTTGACGCCATTCTCCAGCAGTGTCTTCGCCTGCGGCTTCGGTTCTGACCCCAGCCCGTGCGTGTCCGCCGGGTCGTGATCCTTGAGGCGGAAATGTTTCCCGTCTTCGATGCGGTAGCGCTTAAGCAGTTTGTCGATTTTCATGGTGTCACTTATTGAAGCAACGGATTCCGTCTGGCTCAAGCGAGGGATCTGCCCTTCCGAAGTCGAAGCGCGCGCTCCTTTGCCCGATTCTAACCCAAGACTCTGAGCACCCGAGAAACCTGGGAAGCTTAGCGGGGGAGGCGCTCTGCGAGAGTATCGTCCACGCTAGACTCGCCTTTTGCGGCTTGCATCAAACCATCTGGATCAGACCATCGATGATCTTTCGCCGATCGACTCTCCGGTTGATGACCAAGACCGTGCTCGTCACGGCCATGGTCGCCACACTGGCAGCGTGCGGCGATCCCAAAACCCCGCCTAACGCGATTGTGGTTACGTTTGATCCTACCTATCCACCTCCGACTTCGCTCAGCACCGGCGGCTACGCGGGTATCGCGGCCGACGTTGCCAATGACGTCAGGAACGCCGGCGTGAATTTCTCTTGCGTCCCCGACACGCCCGCCGGGACGTGCGGCACGTTTACCCCACCTGGGGCGGGCAGCGCTGTTCCAGTATGTTACCTAGCCCCCGCACAAGTTCCATCCGGTGGCACTGTGACGGTAACCGCAACCTCAGTAACCGATGCGACGAAGTTTATATCGGCTTCGATCACGATATTGAGTGGGGCCGCAGCGCCCTGCCCGTAACCCGCCTCCAGCCTTGGCTACATGACGTATAACCAAGATTGTTTTTTCTAAGGACTTGTATCCGAGAACTGGTAACTGCGTCTGCCCCTATCGCTATTTGACTTCCCGAGCTTTACTCCCCAGAATAGAGGTAGTTCTTTGAAGGCCAAACCCACCAGTGGGGGCGTCACGGCTTCGACGGAGATGCTTGCGGCCAAGAGGCATGCCGGGGTGCACACACCCGTAATCGCGTGCAAAATGATAATTGCCAATCAACAGATGGCATACGCAGCCTAACTAGTTTAGGCGGCCGTTCTCCGCAGCTTCGCCCGTGGGCTGCGAGCGAACGTCACACAACGGGCTGCTCTTCTCTGCTACGTCTGGGCAGAGAAGCTAAGATCTCAGGCTAGCGGCTAGCGTTTCTTGTCCGTTCTGAGCGTGGGTCGCGAACGTCCTGGGGTAATGCCCAGGGCATGAACCGGAATAAGCATGTAGTCTCTTGCCCAGTAACATTTTCGGACGCGGGTTCGACTCCCGTCGCCTCCACCAATATCTTTTTTATTATCAATTAGTTACAGACACATTTTAATTTCGTACAATAACATTTTGCAGCGGCGGTTTCTCCGACAGACTTCTCCAACCCATCGAACAATCGGATTATTCCTAGCAGGAATAGCTGGCGAGAAGCGGAGTGATTGTGAACTGCCGTTCTGGGTCAGGCTCACGTAAATTCCTGTGCGCCCAATCAGCCGAGCTTTTGTCGGACGCTCCTAAGGATTTCCTCCGAGAATCGCGGATCCTGTACGGCGCGAGCTAGTACTATACCACCGATCATTGCCGCTACCTGAAAGATGGCTTCTTTCCGATCTGCACCCTCAGCGGAGAGAATGTTCTCCAGTCCGTGTTCGAACGCGGCCTTGAGGTCAGGGGTCGAGCGAGCCACCTCCTCGGCCAGCGCGGCCATGGTGCAGCCGCCTCCCGGATTATCCCGGTGCCTCCGGCTCAGGTAACGGTCAGCAAACGATGTTTTGCCCTTCCTGCTCGTGTTGCGCTGCACGCGCCCTAGCGTAATCTTTTGTCCGTAGGCAACGGCAGCCGCCTGCAGTTCTTCCTTAGAACCGAAATGTGCATAGAAGGCGCCATGCGTCAGGCCAGCGGCCTTCATCACTTCCCCCACGCTTACGTTCTCAAATCCCCGCTCACGGAACAATCGTGAAGCCTCCTTCACAATCCGCTCATGTTTTGCGGCGGTCTCTTCGACGGGATAGCGCATAATCCTTTTTGCATCCTCCATCTATTATCTATGATAGTTATCATATCATACGTATGACGGTCGTCATGTTTGATGACCGATTGCGCAAAAGGAGGCATTATGAAGCTCACAGGCCAGGAAGGCTCGCAGCGTTATTGGGCAAGTTGGCAGCTTGCTCGGGCCCTACGTCATGCGGAGATACGTAGGAGCAATAATGCGACTCCGGGACGCCTTGAGGAAACATCGAAAACAATCATTGCTCGGGCTTAAGCGCAATGGCTGTCGAGGATGCGGCATACCGAGAAGGTATACTTCTATCAGTCTTTTGGGGGGCAAGTCGTAATCACCGACGGATATCTTTTGCGAACCCAGGTGGCGATCAATGCGGGGGCAAAACAGGGTAGGATTTTTGAGTCACCCATGGACTGGCCGAGCATGGACTGCCCGACGGTTCAGTTGGTCCTGCCCAAGGCATTGTTTGTTCGCAACCCATTCTTTCAGCCAGCTCTGTGACCGGCGGCTAGGTAGACTTCTGCTGGTCCTGTTCCTGACCGCGCTTCAGAGTCCACTGTTGTTTGGGCAGGCATCTTCCGCAGCGAACCTGCAGGTTGGCCACGATGTATGGACCTTTAAGGAGGGGGCGCCGGAAGATGTCACTGCCCTGGCACAGACCGTCGACGGTTTCCTGTGGCTTGGAGCTCCGACCGGGTTGTTTCGTTTTGACGGTACTCGATTCGAGCCGTTCCGGTCGCTGTTTGGCGACAAACTCCTCTCGACGAACATCTACAGCCTGTTCGCGCCAACTTCGGGTGGTCTTTGGATAGGCTACACTTTCGGAGGTTTCAGCTTCCTGAACAATGGGAGAGTGACCAACTACGGTGGCGAGATCGCCTCCTCAATTGGGACAGTTTGGAATTTTGCCCAGGACGGCGATGGGATCGTATGGGCCGCCGCAACCAGCGGCCTCTGGCGATTCGACCATTCGAGTTGGCAGCGCATCGGAGCGGGGTGGAACGTTCCGCTCGGAGCTGTCAGTGAAGTGGGGTGCGATCGACAGGGGACGCTCTGGATTTTGACAGACATCGCACCCTCTGCTACGAAACGGCTATTTTACCTTTCGCCGAGAACCAGGAAGTTCCAGGTGGCCGAGACTAATCTGACTGCTCAGGGCTTTACGTTGGACCCTGAGAGCAACGTTGTAACCAGCCCGGCAAGCAAACCATGGGTTCACGATTCGAGTGGAAACTCCGAGGATAGGCTGCTTGCCTACCCTGTATTCAGGAAACGCTCCTTTGCAATTATTGACCGAACCAACAGCGTCTGGATTAGTCCTGAAAAGCCCCCCTTGACTCGCGTGTTGCCTTCCGAATTGCCTTACATTGGCTTGGAGAAGGCATCTGGAAGTGATTCTGCAATCTACGACATTGCTCCGTATCCTTATGCGAAGCTGGTCGATCGCGAGGGCAATGTCTGGTTTGGCGAGGCGAAGGGTATCCATCGATTCTTTTACAGCTCGTTCGTTAAACAGGGGCTTCCGAAGATTACGCCGGGCTTCGAGTATTTTGCTCTGGCCCCTGATGACCACGGGGCGGTATGGATCGCCGCTGGCAACTACAGCGGCTCCTCATCTCTTTATCGTGTCTCAAGAGGTACGGCCGAATTGCGGAGATCGACGCCTGGGACGGTGGGATTTGCATACCGCGCACTTGATAAGACGGTTTGGTTCGGTGGGGAAGGCGGACTCTGGCGTCTTGCCGACGGCAACCTGGTTCAGGTGGACCTCCCTCGCGAAATGGCAAATCAGGCTCCTTTCCTGCAGACCATTACCCAGGATCGGTTCGGAGGAATGTGGGTTTCGTTCGGACGCCACGGATTGTATCGATTCGCAGATGGCGTTTGGACACCTTACGGTGGACGCGACGACCTTCCCAAGACCGGCGTGGTGATTGAATTCACCGATAGCCTGAGCCGCGTATGGTTTGGCTACACCAGGAACACCTTGGCAGTGCTGGATGGCGACCGAGTCCGGGTATTCGGCGAGAGCGATGGTCTTCGGGTGGGGAACATTACGGCAATCTATGGGCGCGGATCGGAAATCTGGGTCGGCGGTGAATTCGGACTGCAGCAGTTTGACCATGGACGATTCCACAACATCAACACGGATGAGGAGTGGCTGCGTGGAATCTCTGGAATCGTGGAAACGCCAAATGGGGATTTGTGGCTGAACGGCCTGGGCGGGATGCTTCACGTCCGTCGCTCAGAGATCTCGGAGGCGCTGAAGAATCCTGCTTATCAGGTCAAAGGCGAGCGCTTTGGCAGGCGCGAGGGGCTGCCTGGGCTGGCGCGGCAGTTGCGCCCGCTAAACACCGCCATCGAGGGCACCGATGGGCGGCTATGGTTTACTGGGAGCGATGGTGTAGCGTGGCTGGGCCAAACTCGGTCTGAAAACAAGATTCTCCCGCCTCCGATCAGCATTGAATCGGTTTCCGCCGATGACAAGTTCTATGCGGCGATTTCTCCGCTGAAATTTCCCGCACGCACCTCCAGCGTGCAGATCAGCTATGCCGCGGTCAGCCTGTCCGATCCGGAAGCCATCCGCTTTCGATACAAGCTGCGGGAATCAGATGCGGACTGGCACGAGGTCAGCTCAGCCAGTCCCGTAAGCTATCGCAATCTTGCGCCGGGCTCGTACCACTTCAGCGTCGCCGCCACGGATGCGAACGGCGTGTGGTCGGACCAGGTGGCCACCGCGGAGTTCACGATTCTACCTGCGTACTACCAGACGTCGTGGTTCCGCCTCGCATGTGCGGCCGCAGTTCTGCTCTTGTTGTGGGCAGCCTATCAGCTTCGTGTTCAGCAATTGAAGCGGAGGTTGGCGGTCGGGTTGGAAGCGCGCGTGAATGAACGCACGCGCATCGCACGAGACCTTCACGACACTCTCCTTCAGAGTTTTCAGGGACTGATGCTCCGGCTCCAACTGGTGGAGGACCTGCTGCCGGAAGGAAAGGCAAAGAATCAACTAGAACAGACTCTTCAACGTGCCGATCAGGCGATTGCAGAGGGGCGAAGGGCGGTGTTTGACTTACGATCTACCACCGCTGTGCCGACAGACTTTCCCCAAGCGGTCAGGTCACTGGTGGACGAATTCGCAACCGAGAATTCGGCAGTGTTCCATCTGGTGGTCGAAGGCGCAGGGCGAGACCTGAACCCGATTATCCGCGACGAGCTTTACTTCATCACGCGCGAAGCATTACGAAACGCTTTCAGCCACGCCCGCGCCCAACATATTGAAGCTGAAATTACCTACGGAGAACGGGCATTCCGGCTGCGCATTCGAGACGACGGCGAGGGTATTCCGACCCAAATCTTAGAAGAAGGCCGTCCCGGCCACTATGGTCTGTCGGGAATGCGTGAGCGTGCCAAGCAAGTCGGCGGCAAACTGGATTTCTGGAGCAGAGCTGGAGCTGGTACAGAAATTGAATTAAGCATCCCAGGCTCGAACGCATATCGCACGTCGGCGGCGCGCCCTCTTTTTCCTTTTGTTCGGAAGAAAGCAGGGTGACCTATGATTCGAGTTCTGTCCGTAGACGACCATCCTCTCCTTCGCGAAGGCGTCGCCGCGTTAATTGGCAACCAGACAGATATGGTACTGATCGCTGAAGCCTCGAATGGACGCGAGGCACTCGAACAGTTTCGAAGGCATCGTCCCGACATCACGTTGATGGACTTGGAAATGCCGGACATGAGCGGCATCGATGCAATGAGCGCCATTCGCGGGGAGTTTCCAGATGCCCGTATCATCGTTTTGACAACTCATGCCGGCGATGTCCTGGTCGCTCGCGCTCTCAAAGCTGGCGCACGGGCCTATCTGCTGAAGGGGCTGTTACGAAAGGAACTGCTGGAGACAATTCGTGCGGTCCATGTCGGCCAGAAACGCGTCTCCCCTGAGGTTGCGGCCGAAATCGCCGAGCACGCGACGGACGACGCATTGACGCCACGAGAAATTGATGTACTCCGGTTGATTGCGAGGGGCAACGCGAACAAAATAATCGCTGCAGAGCTCTCGCTCACCGAAGAAACCGTGAAGAGCCACATCAGAAACATTCTTTCCAAGCTTGGAGCTAACGACCGGACCCACGCCGTCGCGATAGGCCTAAAGCGCGGGATCATCCAGCTTTAGTAACAGAACATCCCTCGAACAAGGGATGCCGAAGCGCTCTATTGAGGGAGTCGCGTGCCAGCGCGACCTTCATACGATTGAGTTGGGGTAAGCTCTGCAACGTCTATTCTCAACTTTCCCGAATAGCTGGCCCGGTGTTGGCCTGCTTCTGCTCCGGAGTTGCCTCGGCATCGCTCTGATCTATTTCGGGATCGCCGGTCTTGCAGCGGAACCTTCTCGACCAGTCACCTTCGCACAAAACTTGCTTACGGCCGCGGGCGGCATCTTTCTGCTTGCGGGCTTGTGGACGCCAGTTACGGCAGGACTGGTTGCTCTGGAGGAGGCGTGCAAGGTGCTGTCTCTCCATCGTCCACTGGGCCAGTCTGCGTTGATTCACACCTTTCTCGCGGTCCTAGCCGTCAGTGTGGCGATGCTGGGCCCTGGGGCATGGTCGATTGATGCACGTCTGTTCGGCAGAAAGCGCTTTGTTATCGATCGGACTAGGGGGAGGAGAACGCCCCCCTAAATGAGTAAGAGCACCCTCAACCATCGAGGGAGCTGATCTAGCCCGATTTAGGGAGGCATTACCGGACGGAGAAGCGCCAGAATCACAGACAGAAAGCAAGACTGACGGAGTTCGGCAGTGCAGGGGCTAAGAAGCGGTGAGGCAATGAAAAGCCAAACGAATTTCCTTGAACGTCGCAAGCGCCCACGGGTTGGAGTGATGGCACAGCTAGAGGACATCACCTACAGCATTTTGCGTAAGCACACGACGCCGAGGCAAGGAAGCCGATGCCGAGGCATTTCTAGAGTCAGCTCAGCCACTCGCGCTGGATGAAAAAGGGACCATTTTGCGGGGGGCTCACAGGGAGGAAGACTCTTATTGCCGGAGGCAACGGCGCGTCCTCGGGTCGATTTCATTTGTTGTAAAGGAACTCGTGGCAGACACGGAGTGTGCACGACTACGCGATTCAGTATGAACGAAAAGGAGAGAAGAACATGGCAAATGCGACTTATGAAGTCCAGGCTTCGCAGTTCAACATCGACCGTACCTATCCGGGCCGGTGGACGATCACGTTCAGCAACCCGCCGATCAACATGTTTGTTCCTACAACGATCGTCGAATTAGGAGCGCTAATGACCGACCTCGAGGCGGACCCGTCCGTGAAGGTCGTAGTGTTCCAGTCGGCAAATCCCGATTTTTTCATCGCCCATCTCGACGTAGCCAAGGCAGCTGAACGGCCAGAAGCGCTTGGCCTTTGGCGCGACTTTGTGCTGCGCCTTTCCTCCACGCCAGTCGTGAGCATCGCCAAAATTCGCGGCCGCACGCGCGGCATCGGGAACGAGTTCGTGCTGGCCTGCGACATGCGCTTCGCCAGCCGGCAAAGCGCCCTGTTCGGCAACCCCGAGATCGGCGTCGGACTGGTCCCGGGCGGCGGAGCGCTGGAATGGCTCCCGCGCTTGGTCGGCCGCTCGCGCGCACTTGAGATCGTCCTCAGCGGCGACGATTTCGATGCTGATATCGCCGAGCGCTATGGCTGGGTGAACCGCACCCTGGACGATAACGACCTCGACTCGTTTGTAGATACGCTCGTCCGGCGTCTGGCCTCATTCGACCGTGAAGCGCTAGCCGCGGCTAAGGCCCAGATCAATCGGTTCGGGACGCCGACAGCTACCGAGCTTCAGTCGAGCAACGATATGTTCTTCCCAACCCTGGCCTGGCCCAGTGCGCAGGCGCGCCGCGCCAAGATCCGCGGTATCGGCTACGGTCTTAGGAGCGATTTCGAATTGAACTTCGGCCGGTACCTCCCTACGTTCGGGCGGGCGGACGACGATGACACGGATACCCAGACTGATGCAGCTTGAGGAAGCCGAGGCAGCATTGAGTGAATGGTGCATCCACTTCAGCTTACCCACAATTTTTCCTCTTGCACGCAGCAAGTCAATCTGCTATATACTGAACTATATGGTTCAGTATAACGAAACCCGCCTCGACGCTTCGTTCGCCGCGCTGTCGGACGCGACGCGGCGCGGCGTGCTGGAGCAGCTCGGCCGCGCCGAAGCTTCGATCACGGACCTCGCCGGAAAGTTCCATATGACCCTCACGGGCATGAAGAAGCATGTTGGCGTGTTGGAGCGGGCAGCGCTCGTTACTACTGAAAAGGCCGGGCGCGTCAGAACCTGCAGGCTCGGCATGCGCGCGCTGGAAGAAGAGGCCGCCTGGATCGAGCGGCACCGCCAACTCTGGAGCGCACGCTTCGACGCGCTGGACAAGATTGTCGAGCACTTGAAATGCAAGGAGAAGGCAGATGCCCGAAGCAAAAGAAGGTAGTCCCACCGCCGTGAAACGCAAGTCCGACCGCGAACTCGTCGTGACGCGAACGTTCAATGCCCCGGCGCACATTGTCTTCGAAGCGTGGACCAAACCCGAATTGTTCAAGCGTTGGTGGGTTCCGAAGTCGATGGGCCCGTTGCTGCTCTCGTGCGACATGGACGTGCGCACCGGGGGCGCGTATCGCCTCGTGTTCCGCCATCCGACCTCCGATCAACCGATGGCGTTCTTCGGCACGTACAGAGAAGTGACGCCGCTAAAGCGCCTCGTCTGGGCGAACGAAGAAAGCGATCAGGGCGCCGTGACCACGGTGACGTTCGAAGAAAATGCCGGCAAGACGCTGGTCACCCTACACGAACTCTACCCCACAAAAGCGGCCCTCGACGAAGCCCTCGCCGGTTCGGCAGAAGCCCTGCCCGAACAGTTCGCGGAGCTGGATGAGTTGCTCGCAGGAAGATCGTGACGACACCGCCGCCACCGGCGTATGGAAGGGATAACGATGACACACACGAGACGCGATTTCCTGAAGACTGCCACAGCGACCGCAGTGCTGACTGCAATCCCTGCCGTTCAAGCCAAGGAGACCCCCACTATGCCAAACGAGAATTTTGCGGACGTCAATGGCCAGCATATCTTTTACAGCGTGCATGGCGCCGGCAAGCCGCTCATTCTTCTTCACGGGGGCATCAACCCAGACAGCTTCGGGAGCAATCTGGCCGAACTGGCCAAGGGCCGGCAGGTGATCGCCGTCCATCTTCAGGCGCATGGGCGCACGCCAGACACAGACAGGCCAATGCGCTGTGAAACGATGGGCGACGACGTTGCCGCTCTGATCGGCCATCTGAAGCTTGGCAAGGCCGACGTAATGGGCTACTCCCTGGGATCCTTCGTCGCGCTGCAGACCACCATCCGTCATCCGGACGTGGTCGACCGGCTCGTGCTCCTCGCCGCGAGGATGAGGCAGGACGACGCCTTTCCGGAGGTGCTGGCGGCCCTCAATCAATTGGAAGCCAACGCTGCAATGCTCGGCAGTGGCGTCAAGGCATCGCCGTTAGGGCAGGCCTACCCCGATGTCGAGTGGACGAACCTCTTCAGGAAGGTCGGTGACCTAACCAAGCAGCCCTTTGACTGGAGTGCCGACGTCGCCAAGCTTAAGGCCCGCACACTGCTGGTCTTTGCCGACGCTGACTATATCCGGCCCGAACCCATGGTCGAGTTCTGGAAGGCGTTGGGGGGCGGCCAGCGCGATGCTGGGATCGATGGCTCCCTGCGGCCCGCAAACCAGTTCGCAATCGTGCCGAACGCCACCCACTACACGCTCGCCATCGAGCCGATGCTGCCGGAGATCGTCGAGCGCTTCCTCGGAACCGCATAAAAGACAGTCGGTCACGGCGAGGCCCGGAATTTGTCGGATAAACCATGGGGAGCGGCAGGGAGAAATCGCTGCAACACTGAAATTCTTACCCACAGATTTACCCACAGAGAACGGTTCCTACAGTCCCTTTCAGCAACTTGGCAGCCCCCGCGAGAATGTAAGTCGCTGATAAGACGTGTATGCCTAGACTGTCACGGCTGAGGTCGCGAGTTCGAGTCTCGTCGTCCCCGCCATTCCTTCTTAAGGAGTCATCGGACGTGACACCGAAAACTCCTACCCACAATCCCACCCACAGCTTCTACTGAACGCTCTCCCGATACGAATCCCACGGCATTGAGAAACTTTTCCTGAGCCGCAACCATCTCGTCGAGGTCTTCGTCTGTGTAGACGTCGAGCGTGGTCTGGATGCGCGAGTGACCCAAAATGCCCTGCACCGTTTTGGGATTCCCCTTCGCTTTGTGAACAATTGCAACATTTAGATCAATATCAGAGTGATACCATCAGGTCTCCTCACGTGATGGAAGGAGATT
>DATDGS010000045.1:0-5556 GCA_036521955.1 Terriglobales bacterium | reverse complement strand
ACGGTTTCCGGCAAGAGTGTGCCCTCTTTAATCAGGATGGTGCCCGGTTTGATTGTATTTGGCATTATGGCGGCCGCTTTCTTTCCGCAGCCCTACTGCGAAGCTTGAGGTTAACCTCGACGTTAGACTGTGAGCAACCATGGCGGATACAATCTGTTCAAAACAGTTCAGATTGTATCCATCCGACAGACGGCTGGTCGCAGTTGGCTTCATCGCCTAAAGTTTGCACGCGCTAGAAACGCAGCATTCGCAGGCGATCGAAATACAGCATGATTGTGTTCACTTTTCAGGGTTCCCGCGCAACCCTCGGTGCAAATAGAACGGGGTTTAGTACGCTCCTCCCATGCCGCCGCCTGCACCAACCACAGCCATCTTTTCCTCTCCCTTAGCGTCGGCGATCAAGACTTCGGTTGTTAGCATCAGTGAGACGATGGACGCAGCGTTCTGGAGGGCGAGGCGCGTGACCTTAGCTGGATCAATAACACCAGCCTTGACCAGGTCCCCGAACTCACCGGTCTCTGCGTTGAAGCCGAAGTTCTCATCCTTCGACTCGCGCACGCGTCCAACAACCAGCGCGCCTTCGTGCCCGGCGTTCTGGGCAATCTGGCGAATGGGTTCTTCGAGCGCACGCTTTACGATGTTCACCCCAATGGCTTCATCGTCGTGGAGTTTCAGCTTCTCCAGGGCCGGCAGGCAGCGCAGAAGAGCAGTACCGCCTCCGGAGACAATGCCTTCCTCAACTGCCGCACGGGTGGCGTGCATGGCGTCCTCGACGCGAGCCTTTTTCTCTTTCAACTCGGTCTCGGTTGCCGCGCCTACCTTGATTACTGCGACGCCGCCAACCAGCTTGGCAAGTCGCTCCTGGAGCTTTTCCTTGTCGTAATCCGAGGTGGTCTCTTCGACCTGCACACGGAGCTGCTTGATTCGACCTTCGATCGCGCTGGCCTTGCCGGCGCCTGCGACGATCGTCGTGTTGTCCTTGTCGATGGTCACCTTCTTGGCGCTGCCCAAGTCCTCAATCTTCACGTTCTCAAGCTTTATGCCGAGGTCCTCGGTGATGGCTTTCCCATCTGTGAGAATGGCGACGTCTTCGAGCATGGCCTTGCGGCGGTCGCCGAAGCCCGGAGCCTTCACTGCCGCGCACTGGAGTGTGCCGCGCAGCTTATTCACGACCAGCGTGGCCAAGGCCTCGCCATCGACTTCTTCAGCAATGATCAGCAGCGGCTTGCTCATTTTGGCCGTCTGTTCGAGCAAGGGCAGCAGGTCCTTCATCGAGCTGATCTTCTTCTCGTGGATCAGGATGTGTACGTCCTCGAGTACGCATTCCATGCGCTCCGGGTCGGTCACAAAGTAGGACGACAGGTATCCGCGGTCAAATTGCATGCCTTCGACCACTTCGAGGGTCGTCTCCATCGTCTTGGATTCCTCGACGGTGATGACGCCATCCTTACCGACCTTCTTCATCGCTTCGGCGATGATGCTGCCCACCTGCTTGTCGGTGTTGGCACTGATTGTGCCCACCTGCGCGATCATGTCGCCCTTCACCTCGCGGGAGAGCCTCTTGATCTCTCCAACGGCAACTTCGACTGCCTTATCAATGCCGCGTTTGAGCGCCATCGGGCTCGCGCCTGCGGCAACCGTTCGCACACCCTCACGGAAGATTGCTTGTGCCAGCAAGGTCGCGGTGGTGGTGCCATCGCCAGCCACATCCGAGGTCTTGGACGCAACCTCGCGCACCATTTGTGCACCCATGTTCTCGAGCGGGTCTTGCAGCTCGATCTCCTTCGCAACGGTCACGCCGTCCTTGGTGATGATCGGCGCCCCGAACTTCTTCTCGATCACCGCATTGCGCCCCTTCGGCCCGAGCGTGATCTTTACAGCGTCAGCCAGAATGTTGACGCCGCGCAAAATCGCCTGCCGTGAATTCTCACCGGTTACAATTTGTTTTGCCATTAGACGTCACCCTCCTGGGTGATTGAACACTTCTGCCCGTCCGAAATCTTCGGTTCGGGTAAAACCTACTTCTTGCCGGATGCTGCTTTGGCGATTCCGCTGACTTTCACCAGGATTTCCTCCTCGCGGAGGATCAAATACTCATGGTCGTCGATATTGATGTCGTTGCCGGTGTATTTTCCGAACAAGATCCGGTCACCCACCTTCACATCGAGTGGGATGCGATGGCCTTTTTCAATCTTGCCGGCTCCGATGGCCATGACCTCGCCCTCATGAGGTTTTTCCTTCGCCGTATCGGGAATAATGATCCCGCCCTTCGCGGTTTCTTTCTCTTCCAGCCTACGTACGAGGACGCGGTCATGCAGGGGAGTGATATTCACAGTCATTTCTTTGACCTCCATTTAGTCCATTTCCAAAACTCGAACAATCAACTTCTTGTGGCTCTAGGCCAACACTACGGGCGGAAAATCTTCCGATTTTTCTGCCGGGCTACTTCCAGGTCATCCGTTTGCTTTTTCTGGCGTTCGGCTTCCCGACTAGGGCCTTCTTGCACCTCTAATTTCACAGCCTTCGCAATAGCTAGCTCAGCCTCTTGGCCCGCCCCCCCAAACGAAGAGACCTCTCGGCGTCAGGCTGCTGCAGCGCGGAAGTGACTGTCGGTTGATCCATGAGGGAAAGGGTCGGTGATCACAACGTATCCCCCTTGGGGGCGGATTGCAAGCTCCGGACAGCGGGAGAAGATGTTCTTTTTCGGGTCGTCATCGCTCGTCGTGTTCACTCAAATACGCGGCGACCGGCGAGCTCCGGTCGATACCACCGCTGCAATGGAGCAGGACTGGTTGGGGAAGCCGACGGAAGGCAGCCAGGGCCTCGCGCATATTGTCGTCGCTTGGCCGCTGGTAGTCGGTGCAAGGGATGCTCGCGACTTCGAGTCCGCGGTGACGGTAGTAGCTGAGCAAGCACCCCGGATGTAGATCGGGGCCCCCTCGCACGTAGTGCCGATCGAGTTGCGCCTCTTCGAGCAGCGAGATTATCGACCGAAAGCTCGCCCCGAGAATACGATCAACCCACGATTCCACGAGTCGCCTAAGCCATGACAAAATCACTCCTCCAACCACGATGCGAGGTACAATGATTTTGCCAGGTGAAACAGCAGCGGGCTCTGCAGGGATGCAATCATACCGAGGGATAGCTTGGTGGGCTCATCGAGACGATCACTGCGTCTGCGCGAATATCCTTCCCGCGCTCCTGCCAACCCGCATCGGATCGGTAGACCGCATGCCTTGAAAACCACCGCCCGAAGGACAGAATCTACGCTGCCGGAGAACGTTCCTTCCCACTTCACGCTGAGTCGGTACATTTGTAGTTGGCGCGCAGACTCGTGTGCATAGCAGCGCGGGGCGCGAGGAATGAAAGACTGCCCCGTGAAAGAAGGTTCCAAAATTCGCAAGATCGCGTTTGTCGGCGACTACTTGCCGCGCAAGTGCGGCATTGCGACGTTCACGTCTGACCTGCTTGCCGCCTTGGCAACTGCGCATCCCCAAAGCCAGTGTTTCTCAGTGGCGGTGAATGACATTAAAGGTGGCTACGAGTACCCAGAAGTAGTTCGCTTCGAGATTGAGGAGCAGGACTTGCCGTCCTATCTACGTGCAGCGGACTTTCTCAACATCAACAACGTGGACATCGTCTGCTTGCAGCACGAGTTCGGCATTTTCGGTGGGCCCGCCGGCGGTCACATCCTGGCGCTCCTGCGCGAATTGAGAATGCCTGTTGTCACAACGCTACATACCGTTTTGCGTGAGTCGAAAGGCGACCAACGGCGCGTAATGCAGGAGTTAGTCTCGCTCTCGACCCGGCTCGTGGTTATGGCTGAGCGAGGACGACAGATGCTACAGGAGAATTACCAGGCACCTCCGGCCAAGATCGATCTGATCCCGCATGGCATTCCCGACGTAGGGTTCGTCGATCCGACGTATTTCAAGGACCAGTTCGGTGTAGAAGGCAGGGTGGTGCTACTCACGTTTGGGCTACTCTCGCCGAACAAGGGGATCGAATATGTGCTCAACGCTCTGCCGCATATTCTGGCGGAGTTTTCCGACGTTGTTTACATTGTCTTGGGCGCCACCCATCCCAACGAACTGCGAGAGCATGGCGAAGCTTATCGGCTCAGCCTCGAAATTCTCGCCAAAAGGAACAAACTTGAGAAGAACGTCATCTTCTACAACCGGTTCGTAGACCCTGAAAATCTGAAGGAGTTCATCGGCGCCGCGGACCTTTACATCACGCCTTACCTCAACGAAGCGCAGATCACGTCGGGCACGCTAGCCTATACGTTTGGTGCCGGCAAAGCAGTAATTTCGACACCGTACTGGCACGCTGTAGAATTGTTGGCGGAAGGCCACGGCGTGCTGGTGCCGTTCGGCGACGCCGCGGCCATAGCGCGCGAGGTTATTGGCTTGCTGCGCGACGACACACGCCGTCATGCCATTCGTAAGAACGCCTACAGGCTCGGCCGTGAGATGGTCTGGAGCAACGTGGCACAGCTGTATATGCGTTCCTTCGAGTTGTCACGGATAGAGGGGGCGGCGCGGTCTCGAAAATCTCTTGCCACGAAGACGCTCGACCAAAAACCGCGGGAACTGCCGGAGTTGAAGTTGAGTCATCTCTCGCGGATGACCGATTCGACCGGAATCTTCCAACATGCCATTTTTAGCGTTCCAAATTTTTCCGAGGGCTATTGCACCGACGATAATGCGCGTGCGTATATCCTCGCAGTGCTGCTCAGTGAGTTGGGAGAGGACCCGGAGCGCGTGCGGACACTAGCCACCACTTACGCGGCTTTTCTCCATCACGCGTTCGATCCCAAGACAAAACGCTTCCACAACCACCTGAGTTTTGATCGACACTGGCTCGATGAACAAGGGTCAGAGGATTGTCAAGCGCGAGCGCTCTGGGCGCTGGGCGTGGGAGTTGGGCGTTCCCCCTATCGGAGCTTCCAGGTCATGGCTGGACAGCTCTTCGCGCTGGCGCTGCCTGCACTGACGGAGTTCACTTCGCCGCGCGCCTGGGCGTTGGGGCTCATCGGCATTCATGAATACCTGCGCCGGTTGCGCGGTGACAGCCTGGTCAACCAAACCCGTGAGACACTCACTTCCCGGCTCATGGAACTTTTCGAAAGGACCGCCCAGCCGGACTGGTGCTGGTTCGAAGAGAATCTGACGTACGACAACGCGAAGCTCGCACACGCTTTGATCCTGAGCGGACATGCAACCGGACAACAAGCAATGTTTGAACTAGGACTGGATGCCCTGCGCTGGCTGACGGAATTGCAAACCTCCAAGAAGGGGCACTTTCGATCCATTGGCACCAACGGATTTTATCGCCGCGGCGGCATGCGCGGCAACTTTGACCAGCAGCCCATCGAGGCGCACGCAATGGTCTCAGCCTGTCTTGAAGCCTATCGCGCAACATCGGACCTCTGGTGGTACGAGCAGGCGCAACGCGCCTTCGACTGGTTCATCGGCTGGAACGATCTCGGATTGGAACTCTACTCTCCCAAAACAGGCGGCTGTCGCGATGGGTTGCACGTAGACCGGGTCAACC
>DATDGS010000044.1:0-24849 GCA_036521955.1 Terriglobales bacterium | reverse complement strand
TTGGCGTCCCCGACGGGATTTGAACCCGTGTTACCGCCGTGAAAGGGCGATGTCCTAGGCCAGGCTAGACGACGGGGACGTTTCTGGGTGAGATAGCTGCTTGCCGCCGTAGTTCATACTAGCAGGGCGCTTTTCCTGCGTCAAAACTGGATGCGTTGACTTTGATTAACTTGATTATCGAATCGCATACGCTTGCCGTTTAGAATATATGCATGGCCGATTCGCTTTATTTGAGCCTGTGGTTTCCCAGCTTTGATGAGTCTGAGATCCTGCCGCGAACCGTCAACGTGCTGCGGCAGATTCCGTTTTCTCCGGCGCGCGACGGGGTAACCTACGCGGGGATCCAACCGGTCTCCTGGAGTGAGCCGACTATTCTCGAACGCCGCTTCCGCCCCGGCGCTTCGCCGGAAGATGCAGCAGAAATGGTCGCGGAATTTATTCACGATGACTATGCCTACATTTTCGAGGCTTATTGGGATTTGTGGACTCCTCCTGAGGGCGCTGAGAAATGGGTGCTGGAGCCGTCGCTGGTGCGTTTGACGGCGCACGGAACGGAATTTGAAGAACAGGCCGCGGAAGAGGCCGGGCACATTCAAATTGATTTCGGATTGGACACCTCCTTCTTACACGAAGAAGTCGAGTTTACCTCCGAGACGGAGCGGAACGTCCGCAGCAACGTACATAAGCTGGTCGAGTTTACTGCGAGGATGGAAAAGAATGTGGGCGTAACGGGGCGGTTGCTGTGGTCCGAGTCAGAAGAGAACCTGGCGCAGAAGCTGATCAACCGGCTGCAGAGGGTGCAGTAAATGTGTCGTTGCCTTGTTCCTCCGTTCCTCCTCTCCGCGTCAACCGTTTCGGCGGAAGAGACGATTGCCTTCCGCGGGCAAGAAAGGGGCATCGAAACCCAGACGATCTGGCCTCGATGCCCCGCGAAAGTTATTTCGTTCGTCCCGCGTCAATCTGCAGTTTTTCGCTGGCTGCGGCTTGCGCAGCCGCAAGTCGCGCCGTCAACACGCGGAACGGGGAGCAAGACACATAGTCCATTTTCACGCGATGGCAGAACTCCACCGATGACGGCTCGCCGCCGTGCTCGCCGCAGATCCCCACCTCTAACTTCGGACGCGTCGTCCGGCCCCGTTCGATCCCAATCCGCACCAGTTCACCTACGCCTTCCTGGTCGATCGCGGCAAACGGATCCTGCTTCAGAATCCCTTCCGCCAGATACGTCGTCAGAACCTTGTTGACGTCATCACGTGAGAAGCCGAACGCGGTCTGGGTCAGGTCGTTCGTGCCAAACGAGAAGAACTCCGCTTCTTCGGCAATCTCGCCCGCAAGCAGGCAAGCGCGAGGCAATTCAATCATGGTGCCCACCAGGTAGTGCACGTGCGTCCCCTTCTCCTTGAAGACTTCTTCCGCCACGCGCCGGACAATCGCTCCTTGGTTCGCCATCTCTTTCACCGTTGAGATCAACGGGATCATCACCTCGGCGTGTGTCTTGATGCTTCGCTTGTCGACGGCTACGACCGCTTCAAAAATGGCCCGCGCCTGCATCTCAGTGATCTCCGGATAGGCGATCCCCAAGCGGCATCCACGAAGCCCCAGCATGGGATTGAACTCATGCAACTCTTCTACTCGCGCCAGCAGCGTGGAAAGAATTTTCTTCAGATCGCCGGCGCCTTTCGCACCGTACTCTTTGTATTCCTTGACTAGATCTTTCTTCTGCTTGGGGCTGGCACTCGGCAGGCTAGCAATGTCAACCATCAGTTGCTCGCGCTTGGGCAGAAACTCGTGCAGCGGCGGATCGAGCAGGCGGATCGTTACCGGCAATCCTGCCATCGCTTTAAACAGGCCCATGAAATCAGCACGCTGCATGGGAAGGAGCTTCTTCAGTGCGGCGCGTCGTCCCTGCTCGTTGTCGGCTAGAATCATTTTCCGCATATACGGGATGCGCTCGGGCGCAAAGAACATGTGCTCGGTACGGCAAAGTCCAATGCCTTCGGCGCCAAACTCGCGCGCCTTCTCGGCATCGCGCGGGATGTCCGCATTGGCCCGCACTCCCATCGTCCGAAATGGCTCTGCCCAACTCATGAAGTGCTCGAGCTTTGCCAGGTTCTCCGGATCTGGCGGAAGCAAATTCCTCTTCCCTCTCAACACACGCCCCGTCGAGCCGTCGATCGTAATCCAGTCTCCCGCCTTGAAAACCTGGCCTCGCGCCCGCATCTCTTCTGCTCTTTCGTCGACCGCGATCTCACCCGCTCCCGCAACGCAGCTTTTGCCCATGCCACGGGTAACGACCGCTGCGTGACTAGTCATGCCGCCTTGCGACGTCAAAATCCCGACCGCAACCTCCATGCCGTGGATGTCTTCCGGAGTGGTTTCGGCGCGCACCAGGATCACCGGATTTTTCTCCGCACCGTGTCCGGCCTTTTCAACAGCCTCATCGGCGGTAAAAACGATTTGACCGACGACGGCTCCCGGAGACGCCGGCAAGCCCTTCGAGGTCAGCATGTCTGCAGACCTCACGTCCGTCTCGTCTAGCCGCGCCACGTAGAAATCTACGACTTGGTTGGGATCGAGACGGAAGATCGCTTCCTCCTTCGTGATGAGCCCCTCGTCCACCATCTCAATCGCTACTCGTACGGCGGCAAGTCCAGTGCGCTTGCCGTTACGCGTTTGCAGCATGTAGAGCTTGCGGTCCTGGATGGTGAACTCGAAATCCTGCATGTCCTTGTAATGCTTCTCCAGGCGCGTGGTGATGTCGCGAAGCTGGTTGTAGACATCGGGCATGATCTTTTCGAGTTCGACGATGGGGACCGGCGTGCGCACGCCCGAAACCACGTCTTCGCCCTGCGCATTCAGCAGGAATTCTCCG
Source organism: Terriglobales bacterium (assembly GCA_036521955.1). GTDB lineage: Bacteria > Acidobacteriota > Terriglobia > Terriglobales > Acidobacteriaceae > Acidiflorens. The sequence continues at coordinate 21,977 of DATDGS010000044.1, read as the reverse complement.
TAGAACTCTTTCGCTCCAGTGGCCGGGTTGCGCGTGAATCCGACTCCGGTGCCACTGGTGTCGCCGAGGTTGCCGAAAACCATGGCCTGCACGTTGACCGCAGTGCCCAGCATGTCATCGATATTGTTAATGCGGCGGTAGGTCTTGGCGCGATCGTTCTGCCACGAACGGAACACCGCGTCCCGCGCCATGACCAGTTGCTCCTGCGGTTCCTGCGGAAAGTCGCGCTTGGCGTGCTTCTTGACGGCTTTCTTATATTCCGAGATGACTTCTTGCAGCGCCTTGGCGTCGAGGCCCGTGTCGAATTTGGTTTTCTTCTGTTTCTTTTTGGCGTCGAAGATTTTGTCAAAGACAGATTTCTCGATGTCGAGCACCACGTTGCCGAACATCTGAATCAGGCGGCGATAGGAGTCATAGGCAAAGCGCGGATTGCTGCTCCGCTTCGCGAGGGCTTCGACACTCTGGTCATTCAGGCCGAGGTTGAGGATCGTGTCCATCATGCCCGGCATCGAGAACTTCGCGCCTGACCGCACGCTTACGAGCAGTGGATTCTCACCTTTGCCGAGTTTTTGGCCCTGCAGATTCTCCAGCTTGGCCAGCGATTCTTCCATCTGCCGGTCAACGTCTTTCGACACCGCATCGAGGCGCATGTATTCGCGACAGGCCTCGGTCTGGATGGTGAAACCTGGAGGTACGGGCAGACCGGCGTTCGTCATCTCGGCGAGCCCAGCGCCTTTTCCGCCGAGAACGTCTTTCATCTTGCCATTGCCATCGGCCTTGCCGCCGCCGAAGAAGTACACATATTTTGTGGTCGCGGATTTCGTACTTGTGGGCTTCGTGGCTGCCGGTTTCGCTTCGATGATGTCGGTATCAGGGAGAGTCGTTGCCATATAAGTGTCCTCTTCGATTTTTCGTAGAAGTTATTTCGTAGATTCCTTGCCTTCGGTCACGATCTCGGAGAAGTCCGCAATCGTGGAAAATTCTTTAACCACCGTCTGCAGCAGTGCCAGGCGATTGGCCCGGAGATTGTTATCGTCGACCATGACCATGACTTCGTCGAAAAATTTGTCGATCGCGGGACGCAACTTCGCGATCTCGAGTAGCGCTCCTTCATAATCGCGCGCTGGGCGCAGCTTTTCCACCGTCGCGGCCGTCTGTGGGATCAGCCCCGCCAGCTCTTTTTCGGAGTCTTCCTGCAGGCTCGCGAGATCGACGCGCATGGCAATAACTTTAGTCTTTTCACAAGCCTGGCGCAAAATGTTCTTCATGCGCTTGAAGGCGCTCGAGATCGATTCGAAGTCGGCCGAACCGCGTACTTTGCTCACCGCCTCGGCACGAGCGACGGCGTCGACCACATCGTCGGAATCGACCGCAAGCACGGCGTTGACGACGTCATACGCGTAGCCCCGTGCCTCCTTCAAATAAAACTCGAGGCGTTCGCGGAAGAAGCTGCGCACTGACTCGGCGTAGGCGGCGTTTGAGAACTTCTTTTCCGCCTCGGAACCCCGATAGCGAAGGCGCGCATCGGACATGATCTCCGAGAGCCGCAACGGCAGGTTATGCTCGGAGATCGTCTTCACAATGCCGTTCGCCTGGCGGCGCAGCGCGAACGGATCTTTCGATCCGCTGGGGATGAGACCGAGCGCAAACATTCCCGCAATCGAGTCAGCCTTATCGGCGATCGAGAGCACCGCTCCTTCCACCTTCGCGGGAGCGGCGTCTTCCATCGACTCGGGCTTGTAGTGGTCGTAGATGGCCTTTGAAATTTCCAGCTGTACGTCGGGTTTGATGCCCTCATCGAGCGGCTGCACGCGCGCATAAAGGCCACCGACAATTCCCTGCAGTTCCGTGAATTCCTTGACCAGTTCAGTGGTCAGATCGGTCTTGGCCAGCAGTGCAGCTTTGTGGACAATGCCCGGCCGAACCGCTATGCCGCTCTGTTTCACCCTCTCGGAAAGCCAGCTGGCCATGTGTTGCACGCGCAGCGTCTTTTCATAGTAGCTGCCGAGATCTTTCTGGAAGGTAACGTTGCGCAGCCAATCGACGCGCTGGCGAAGGGTCTGCTTCTGATCCGTCTGCCAAAAAAAGCGCGCGTCGTTAAAGCGCGCTCGCAGAACGCGTTCGTTACCGTGCCGGATCAAGCCGTCCGAATCGGCAGCCGTGTTGAGCACTGCCAGGAAATGAGGCAGCAATTTCCCATTCGCATCTTCGATGGCGAAATATTTCTGGTGGTCGCGCATCACCGTGACCAGCACCTCTTCCGGCAGATCGAGAAATTCGGGATCGAAGCTGCCGAGGATGACGGAAGGAAATTCCGTCAGATTGACGACGGTCGCGACCAGCGGCTTGTCTTCGCGCCAGCGAGCTCCGGGGATGGTACGAGTCGCAGCGTCAAGTGCTTTGCGGATGACCTGCTCCCGCTCGGCGGCGCCAAGAACCTTTGCGCCGCGGAGGGCTTCCACATAGACGCCGGGTTTCGAGATGGCGACAGCGCCGCTGCTCATAATGCGGTGTCCGCGCGAAGTCTTTTGGGCAGCGATGCCGAACAATTCCAACGGGACAACCTGCTCATCAAGCATCGCCACCAGCCAGCGCACCGGACGAACGAAGACTTCGCCGCGCTTGCGCCAATACATATTCTTCGGCCAGTAGAGCGTGGAAATTTCTTTAGGAAGAGTCTCGGCAAGAATCTCGGCGGCGGCGCGGCCTTTTCGCGTGACTGTAGCCGCCAGGTATTCACCTTTGGGCGTGCTGACTTTTTCGAGCTTCGCGACATCCACGCCGACTTTCTTGGCAAACGCATGCGCCGCCGGCGTCGGCTGCCCATCCTTATATGCGATCTGCGCGGACGGTCCGCTCACCTGCTCGGTAAGGTCCAGCTGCGAGGCGGGAACGCCGGAGGCGAGAACGGCGAGACGGCGCGGCGTATCGAGATTCATAATCGCTCCGGCTGGTCCGAGGCGCTCGCGCTGCAACAGCGTCTGCAGGTGCTCTCGCAACTCGCGAGCAGCGGCGTCAATCATCCTCGCCGGGATTTCTTCGCATCCGATTTCGAGTAAGAAGTCAGGCATCGAAAAGTTCAGTCTATGGCCTCAACTACATCTCGGTAAATGTAGCCGGATCACAAAACGGTGTTTCGATCATCCCACCGGAGTCAGCTTGCCTTTCTTTTCCTTGGCTCCCGGCGCGGCAGCTTGGTCATGGTCCTGCGTTTTTTTTTCCGTCGAGTACTGCTGGTCCATCCAGGCCTTGGCGATGCTGACCGCGAGCGCTCGCACTCGCGCGATCACTCCCACGCGCTCGGTCACCGAAATCGCGCCCCGCGCGTCGAGAATGTTGAAGTAATGCGAGCACTTCAGACACAGGTCATAGGCGCCCAGCAGCGGAAACCGTGATTTTTCGGGCGCGATGCCATCGCCTTCGCTCTTATCCCTGGCTAAGACAGCATAGCCGTCAATCAAGCTCTTGCACTCCGCTTCGCACAGTTCGAAATGCTTCCATGCACTCTTCACATCGGCCGCTTCGAAGTTGTACACCGAAAACTGTTGCTCGTCGGCCAGACGCACTTCTGCATACTTCACTTCCCTGCCCGTTTCCGGATCGCGCGCCCAAACGATGTCGTAGATCGAATCCATGTCCTGCAGGAATGCGCACAACCGTTCCAACCCGTAAGTGAGTTCAACCGAGATAGGGTCGAGATCCACGCCTCCACACTGCTGGAAGTAGGTGAACTGTGTGACTTCAAGCCCGTCAAGCATTACCTGCCATCCGATGCCCCAAGCCCCCAGCGTCGGAGCCTCCCAGTTGTCTTCTTCGAATTTGACGTCGTGCTGCCGCAGATCAATGCCGATCGCGCCGAGCGATTCGAGGTAAAGCTCCTGCACATTCTCCGGCGGCGGCTTCAGGATCACCTGCAACTGCAAATGCTTGAACAACCGGTTGGGGTTCTCTCCGTAGCGCCCGTCCGCGGGACGCCGCGAAGGCTGCACGTACGCCACCTTATAAGGATTCGGCCCCAGCACGCGCAGGAATGTTTCCGGAGCCATGGTGCCAGCACCGACCTCAACATCGTAGGGCTGCTGAATAACCGCCCCGCGCTCAGCATAAAAAGCCTGCAGCTTGAGAATGAGCTGCTGGAACGTCAGCGAATTGGACTTGGATGAGTTCACGTAGTGAGTCCGGCTCTTAGTTCTTAGTTCTTAGCATTTAGCATCTACCATCTAGCTTGAAACACAGGGTTCACCGTGAATTCGGTGCTGTCCTCATGGGCTTAGGCGGAACTAAATGCTAACTGCTAAGTGCTAACCGCTGATCTTCTCGAGCATTCCCGCGGTCTCCAACTTCTTCTCGATATGCCGCTCCAGAATCTGGAGAAGAAACTTCCGCAAATCCGCACACACCGCCTTCGGCCAATCAATTTCAGAAAACTCCGAAACCCGCGACCGCAGCATCTGCGCTGCAATCTTTCTCGACTCCGGCGACAGCTCCGACGAAGCGATGCGCTTATCGTCGGCGCAGACCAAGCCGTCGGCAAGCGCGTGATAGAACGCCCGGCTGCCGTCGAGCGCGCGACCACAGACGACGCACTCCGAAAACTCCGGCAGAAATCCCATGAGCCGCGTCATCCACAGTTCAAAGTACGTAAGCGGCATCCACACTGCCTCGGCGCGCAGCTCCTGTAAAACCGCCAAACTCAAGCGAAACACCGCGTCGCTCGCCTCGCGGTCGGGCATCAATTCGTCGAGCAATTCAGCGACGTGTGCCAACGCCACCGCGCGGGTATAACTGACCTCGGTCGCCAGCGGCGATTCGATTACCTCACAGGAATCAAGCCGGGCCAGTTCCTGCCGCTCGCGGTCGTCGTAAAACACGCGCACATAGGTGAGCGGCTCCAGAGCGCCTCCAAAGCGGCGTCTCGACCTCATGGCCGCGCGCGCCACGCCTTTCACCTTGCCCTCCATGCGGGTAAAGAGCGTGACCAGCAGGTCGGATTCACGCAACGGATACGTGCGCAGAACGATCGCTTCCGACTCCTTCAGCGCCATGGAAGGTCAACAGGTTAATGAACGATTGTAACGGAAGAAGTTGTCAGTCGTCAGTTCTGGCTAGTTGACGCACGCGCGCACAGCGCCGAACTGGTTTTGCTGACAACTGATAGCTGCCTTACCGCCCGAAGTACTTCGCATTCCGCTCGGTGTACTCTTTCCACTTTTCCGGCAGGTCGTCGAGCGCGAAGATGGCCGAGACAGGACACACGGGTACGCAGGCGCCGCAGTCTATGCATTCCACGGGATCGATATACAGCATCTCTTCCGTCGCGTACTTGTCGGAGTCCTTCTTGGGGTGAATGCAATCCACCGGACAGGCGTCAACACAAGCGGTGTCTTTGGTTCCGATACAGGGCTCGGCAATTATGTATGCCATAGAATCTCATGCTCCTTGGGCGCAGGGAGTGTGATGGGACAGATGATTCTAGCAAGAACGCGGCTATCGGTACAGGCAGCACCGCTCAGTAGCAGCTTTCCAAGGTCAAAAAGCGCTTAAGCGAAGCTAAATGGACAGGAAACGTAACTTCCCCCGTTGCTTTACCCCTCTGCCCCTTGTGCAATCGCTTCGCCCGACCCCACCTGCGCCAGTGGGACGGCGGGAAGTGGCGCCCCGCGCCAGGCACCGGCCTTCAACCCTTCCCTGACGAGTTTGAAAATGGTTCGCCGGTTTTGCGCAATCACCTTTACCCACGCCATCTTCCCCATCACGGGGAAATAGATGCCGCGAAAGCGGATAGGAAATATCGGTAACGCCAGAACGGGGGGTTCCTCTGGCGCTTAACAAGTTGGAGTCTTGGTGAGTGACCCTTAGCGAACAGTGTAAAACACGGTGCAATACATTCCAGAGGGTCACTCGCGGTGTCGAAAGGTCACTCCCCTGGGTGCCATCCCGAATTGGGAATCAGGAGACGAAAGGCTCGTACTCCACAATGTGCCCCGCGACCGCGCTCGCGGCCACCGTCAGCGGTGACGCCAGGTACATCCGCCCCGGCCCGCTGCGACCGGGAAAGTTCCGGTTCTGCGCGCTGATTACGACCTGATCGGGACGCGTCGATACTCCTGGCCCTGCATTGATGCACGCACCACAACTAGGCTCGATCACATGCGCGCCGGCTTTCTCGAAAATCTCGATATAGCCTCGGCGCTTCGAGTACTCTCGCGTCTCTTGAGAGCCGAATTGAATCCAAAAGTCGACATTCTTAGAAACTCGCCTGCCCTGCTTCAGCGCGTCGGCGAGCACGGACGCGTACATGTCCATGTCTTCGTTTTTCCCCGCCGTGCAGGTTCCACCGTAGGCGATTTCAATCGACACGTGCGCACCAAGTTCGCGGATATACCTGCCATTACCCGGATCGCCCGGAGTCGCGACCATCGGTGTGATCTCAGCCGCGTCGAGTTCGATCACCTGCGCATATTCAGCCTCGTCATCGCTCTTGATGCCTTCGATCATCTTCTCGGCTTCGGCGCGCTTCATGCCCCGGCGCTCGATTAGAAACTCGATCACCTTTTCATCCGGGGCCACGATGCCGGTAAAGCCCCCGATTTCGGCCGCCATATTTGTCATAGTGGCGCGCTCGTCCACCGAGAGCGCCTCCACCGCTTCGCCCGCATACTCCATCACTTTCGCGAGCGCTTTGCCGCTGCGTACGTAATCGAGAGAAAGAATTTTCAGAATGAAATCTTTCGCCGTAACGTTCGTGTGCCGCCTGCCCCGAATCACAATCTTGACCGACTCCGGCACTTTGACGCGAACGTCTTTGGTGATCCAGGAGTTGAATACATCCGTCGTGCCGATGCCAAAGGCGATGCATCCAATGGCGCCCACGTGCGGCGTGTGCGAATCGGACCCAACGTTCACCTGCCCCGGTAGCGCATAGGTCTCCAGCATCACCGAGTGGCAGATGCCCTCCGAACCTTTGCGGTCGGTGAGTTCGCCGTGCAGCTTGATTCCCTGTTGCCTAGCGAAATCTTCCTGCTTCAGCTTGAGTTGCGTGGCCAAGTCGAGCAGCCCCATTTTTTTCTTTTCTTCGGAGATCACTTCGTCAAGAAAAGTGAGATGGTCGCGGAAGAAGCGGATGCTACAAGCATCGTTAACCGGAACATCCTTGCCAACGTTTTGCTCATAGAAAATGGATGCCATAGGCGTGACGTACTCATGACTAAACCGCAGATCGACGGAAGTGAACCCAGTATCTCCCGGCTTGACGTAGTGCGCTGGCAAAGACCGCGTAGGGACGGACGCATTCGTCCGTCCCGCCGAGCGAAGCGAGGGAGTCTCCGACGCTGGCGCCACCATGTGCGCGGCAAAAATCTTCTCCGCCAAAGTCATGGCACGCGCACCAGTCTTTATCGGCGGCAGAAACACCTTCCCTTGCATGCGCGCAACATTAAAAGGAAACAGCCCGCCGTACTCGATAACCTGCCTCGTGATCTCGTCCTCTCCGGCGGTGAATTCACTCAGTGCAATCTCTTCCCCCGCGCGAATCCGGTCGATCAAAGAAAAGTTGGTCGAAGTCAGCAACCCGAGGTTCTGGCAGTTCTGCTTGTAGATGCGCTCAATATTCTCCCCAATCGCGACCTGAATCCCCGCGCACATCTCGGCATAAGGAGACTGCTCCCGACTCGAGCCTTTGCCACGCCGTTTGCCGCTCACCGAGCAGACGAAGCCGCCCTTCCTCACATCGCCGCGCTCAATCGGCAAAGTGTCGCCGCACCGCAAGCCAACATAGGGAATCTCGCCGAGCGTCCGGTCAAAATAGAAGCAGTAGTGCGCGGGAGTGATCTCGTCGGTAGAAATGTCGTCGCGAAGCTTGGGATTGTTGGCCGGATTCTTCGTATCCCATGGCAGATCCCAACCTGCCAACTGTTTTCTGATCAACTCCGAATCTTCCGTAAGAAACAAAATGCGCCCCCGCAACCGCACCTTGTCAGGACGCTTTTCGATCTTGCGTGCAAGCAGAGATGAACCCACGTGGTTAATTGTAACGCTTAGCGTGCTCGATCATTCGCGTAGGTGACCGGACTGGGCAACTCTTCCAACCCTCGGCCTGCGAAGATCTCCTGAAATTCGTGCAGAAGCGCGTCGTGCACCAACCCATTCGACGCCACCGTCTCGCGGCTAGCAATCTGGAATGCGCCACCCGAAAAATCCGTGACCTTCCCTCCGGCCTCTTCGACGATCAGCACGCCCGCCGCCGTATCCCACGGATTGAGATTAAATTCCCAGAAGCCGTCAAACCGGCCCGATGCGACATTGCACAGATCGAGCGCGGCCGATCCCGCCCGCCTCACCCCGTGGGTGCGCAACGTAATCTGGTGATAGAAATAAATATTCGGGTTCTTATGCCGCTTGTGGCTGGGAAAACCAGTGGCAACCAGGCACTCTCCCAGCTTTGACGTAGTCGACACGTGGATCGCCTTGTCGTTCCGCCGCGCGCCACTGCCAAGTTCGGCAGCGAACAGCTCGTCGCGAGTGGGATCATAAATCACACCCGCCACTCTTTGTCCCCGGCGCTCCACCGCAAGCGATACGCAAAACACCGGGTAGCCGTGCGCAAAGTTCGTGGTGCCATCCAGCGGATCGACGTACCACTTGTACTCGCCCCCGGTTTCGATGCGAGTTCCCTCTTCTCCCATCACATCATGAGTCGGAAACTGGCCACGAATCCGTTCCAGAATCAGCGCTTCCGACTTTCGATCAGCCACCGTAACCAGGTCCACGTCGCCTTTATATTCAATCTTCACCCGCTGCCGGAAGTAGTCCATCAGCAGGCTGCCCGCCTCGCGAGCCATAGCCTGCATCGGAGAAATCAGGTCTAGAGACTGAGTGGATGCCATTCGACTTCCAGACTTTCATTGTCAGGATTGGTTACTGAGCCTATCCGTAATTGTCATCCCGAGCGAAGCGAAGGACCTGTTGTTTCTTGCGCCGGCAAGAAAGCAGATCCTTCGCTTCGCTCAGGATGACAAACCATCAAGGTATGTTGCGAATTGGTGGAGCGCAGACCGCACGCTCTACTTTTTCCTGCCGTCTTCCGCGATATACACGATCTCGTGCTTGAAGATGAACAGATTCGGACCATCCTCGCGCGTCACACGCACCATGTTCTTGTCGTAGTACTCAATCCAGCCGCGGACCACTTCCCCATCGGCCAGCTTCAGGCTCACGACCTTCTGCTTTTCTCCCAGCGCCTTCAGATAGGCCGCTTCTTCAAAAGTTTCGTCCGGAGGGGGAGTGCGCTTCTTGCCAAAGTTGGGATTTCCTGTCTGTAACGGCATCTTGCCATTCTACAACGTCGCGTCGCGGACTCAGGTCTCGTCCATATAAAACGCCGCTTCCTCAGGCCGCACTACTCGCGGTATCCAGAGCGGGCGCCGAAGCCCTCCAGGACCCGGAGCGGGACGAGTCAGCGCCTTCCACCGTTGATAAACCGCAAAAGAAAGATTGGTATCGACAAAGATGTCGCCGTAGCGGTCGCCGGCGCCGGCACGCTCCACGCGCACCATCTGATGCCAGCAGTGCATGCCGGTGATGGGATCCGGATGCACGGGGAACGTGAGGTTCTGGTGCACGCCTGCGTCGCTCCACCAGACGCGCTTCGTATCGGGATCTGTTGTTTCGTAGGGCTCGACACCCGAAGTCTGGCGCATCTTCCATTTTCCATTGGCGACCTCTTTCAGATCGACCCAAGCGCTCGACATGCGTTCGACCTGATCCTCTTTATTGAGACGCCACCGTCCCATATGGTGAGAGCACGCGACCACTCCCGGCGCCAGTCCCTCGGTGACCCAGGCGTGCAAGACGAAGAAACCGATTTCCGTATGCACTTTGAGCAAATCGCCAGTATGAACGCCGCCGAGTCTCTGCGCGTCCGCCGGATTCACCCACAGTGGATTCTTATGCGCAATCTCGTAAAGAAATTTTGAGTTCCCGGATCGCGTGTGGATAAGATGAGGCAAACGAAAAATTGGCAGCAGCGTGTACACCTCGCCGTTCGAATCCTTCGGCCACTCTACGAGCGGCATGTATCGTTTATTGAAATCCGGATCGAAATCTTCCCCGGGCTTTCCCACCGACGCTGCCTGCGCTGATCTATGAATGTGGCTGCGATAGTATTCCGGAAGCGCAAATTCAGGCCACTTCCAGTCGGCCATGGTTTTCGAAAACAACTCCAGTTTCCGCGACGGAGTGTTGTAGCCGACGACCGCTTGCCCATCGACCATCACGCCCACCGCTTTGCCTTCTTTCGTGACCACGCCGTTCGCTCCGACTTTCGATCCCGAAAGGTCCGCCGGAGCCACCAGCTTCTCGTTCTGCTTGTAGACGTCGGTGGTCACTTCGTAGGCGCCGTACCTGCGCATGTATTCCAGCGGCTTCAAGCCCTCTTTCGCCGCGGCCTCGGGCAAGCCGGGAACTGAATTTTCAAAAATCCATCCGTAGTATTCGTCGACCGTCAATTTCTGTCCGGGACGATACGGAGATTCGAACCACTGCCGAATACCCATCGAACCGTCGGAATCGATCACCCACGAAAGGTCGATCCAGAATTCATCCTCTTCCCAAACTTCTCCCGGATTCGCCTGATACGTGTAATCGAATTTCCTTCCTTCACGCTCCTGCAGAACACGCAGCACGGGCTGCCGAAAACCGATCCACTTTCCGGCGTAGGATTCCTGGCTCATCAGGTCGTGACGTTCGGAGCTGAAACCCATAGGCAAAACGTAATCCGCCAACCACGCCGTCTCGCTCCACGTCGGCGTCAGCGCCGCGTGCAAGCCGACCTTCTCTTCGTCGCGCAGCATCTCGATCCACGAAAATCCGTCGGGATAAGTCCAAACAGGATTAAAGACGCGCGTGAAATAAGCCTCGATGCGGCCGCGGCCTTCCTTCAGAAAATGAGGAAGCAGAGGCGACATTTCATGCGTGCACAACGGCCATTCCCGCGGATAGAGTAATTCGTTCCACCGTTTCTGCGGCGGCGGATTCTTGAACGGACGCGGCACAAACTTGTTCCAGGCATTCAAATTGTGTCCGCCCGGAGTTCCCACGGACCCGGTAAGCACGTGAAGCAGCATCAGAGCGCGCGCCGGTTGCCATCCACCCAGATTGCCGGACGCGCTGCCCCGCCATAGATGCGACGCAAAGCGGCTGCCGGCGCTCGCGATCTCGCGCGCCGTCTTGACGATGACTTCCGCTCTCACGCCACTTTCTTTTTCCGCAAACTCCGGCGTGAATTTCGCGTAGTGCCGCTTCAACGCTTCAATCAGCGCCTCGAAACTTTGACCCCGCGCGGAAAACCCATCGACTTCAAGTTCTTCCCAGTTCGTCCAGTTCTTCACGAACGTGGCGTCAAAGCGGTTCTCCTTAAGAATCACCATCGCCATCGCCAGCAGCACCGCTGCTTCGGTCCCCGGATAACTCGGCATCCAGTAATCCGCCATGCTCGCCGTATTCGAAAGCCGCGGGTCCATGACGGCGAGCTTCGCTCCCGCCATTTTTCCCTCGATAATGCGCTGCGCATGCGGATTGAAATAGTGGCCGGACTCAAGATGCGCGGAGAGCAGAAGAATAAAGCGCGCGTTGGCATGGTCGGGAGATGGCCGGTCGGCGTAATGCCAAAGCAGATAACCCAGGCGCGCCGAGGACGAGCACACATTCGTGTGCGAGTTGTGACCGTCGATGCCCCACGCCTGCAAAGTCCGTTCCATGATGAAGTCGTGCCCCGGCCGTCCCACGTGATACATAACTTCTTCGCCGCGATTTTCCTGAAACGCCTTGCGGATGCGCGCGCCGAAAGTCTCCAGCACTTCCTCCCACGAAGTCCGGGTCCATTTGCCGTCGCCGCGTCGCCCGGACCGCTTCATCGGATAAAGGATGCGATCGGGATCATGAATCTGAGTGATAGTGGCCGGCCCTTTCGCACAAAGGCGTCCACGACTGGCCGGATGTTTCGGGTTGCCTTCAAACTTTGTTACTTGCCCGGTTTCTTTATCGACGTAGGCGAGAAGCCCGCACGCCGATTCGCAATTGAAACAAATAGTCGGAACAAGCTGGTAATGCTTTTCGACGCGGCGAGGCCAGGCTTCAGCATCGTACTCGACCCAATCGTCCCACTTCTCGACCGGCGGATAAGATGAGAGATGACTGCCGTCGCGTTTGAATTCGGTCATGGCTGAATCTCCATATGCGTTCAACCCTTAACTATGACGTTGTAGAGACGGGGGCCAGCCCAGTCTCCGCAAGCGCCACATCGGCTGCCGGAAACGCGGCAAGCCGCGTCTCTACGGGAAATTAGCTGTTCGGCACGCCCTGGCCGGCCATCACGAAGCACCATTCGAAAATCAGAAGTCCCGCCAGCGCCAGAACGCTCGCCAGACCCGCTATGACGCGGTTCGACGCGGCGAACAACTGGGGACGAGTCGACAGCGGGAGCAGGAGCAGCGCCAGCGGAACAATTCCCCCGAGTACGACGCCTCCGCCCCAGAACGCGCGCGCAAACGTACCGCGCGTCATCAGTCGGGCCCCATAGCGCGCATTATCGGTGGCATGAGGCATGGCAACTTCGCCGAGCAGCATGAGCAAGTGCAATCCCAAACTGATGATCAGCGTGGGAACCGCGACCGCCACGGCCTGCGTCGAACCGCCGATCGAGTCCGGAAGCAACAGCAGCACCGCCGCTCCGCAGAGCAATGCTTGAACGATCAAATGCGCTGGCAGGAGCGGCGTTTGCCACAGGTCGCGCCCTTCGCACTGTCCGAAAAGGAACGCGGTGTAGGCAGCCGCGAAAAATCCTGCGAGCACTGTGGGCCACAGCAAGATCGCCGTAGCAGCGGAAAATCCGGCAACTGCGCCCAGCCAGAACACTCCACACGATGCACTGTATGCGATCAGAATGAACGCGCCCCGTGCCAGCCAAGATTTGCTCTGCGGCGCGAACACCACCCGGAGAAATCGTTTTTTGTGATCAAGATCCCAAACCAGCAGCACCGTGGTCAACGCCGTGAACAGCAACGCGACCGTCGCTAGCGCAATATCGCGGACCCGGTTACCCGACAATCTTCCGAGCGCCATCGCGACAGCCGGCACGGCAAGTACACCGGAAGCGATGGACTTGGTCCAACAATAGGCCGGCACTTGCCATCCCCACGGACGCGCATGCGAAACGTCGTACGCCGCGAGCGCATTCTCTTGCAGCAATGGACTATCAGGCGGATAAACGGCGCCGCCACCGAGCACCGCCGCATTCCGCTGCGACCACATATAAATCGATTCATGACGTGCCGCCGTCGGAAGAATCGCGCTCTCATCGGCATCGATGTAGTAGAGCTTGGGCCGAGTTTTCTGCTCGGGCTTGCGTACGCGCACCGGTTCCCGCGCGACAAGTTGCGCCGCTTCACTCGCCGGATCGCTAAGATCCCCAGCAATAATGGCGTGTTCCGGGCACACGATTACGCAAGCGGGCTCGAGGCCGACTTCGGTGCGATGCGCACAGAAATGGCACTTGGCGGCCGTGCCATGGTCCGGATCCATGTAAATCGAATCGTAGGGACAGGCTTGCATGCAGGCTTTGCAGCCAATGCAGCGGTCGGAATTGAAATCGACAATCCCGTCCTTGCGCTGGTACATCGCCGTCACGGGGCAGATGGTGACGCAGGGAGGATTCGCGCAGTGGTTGCAGCGCGTAACCTGAAATACTCGCCGCGTCTCGGGGAAGGCGCCTTTCTCGACGTATTTGACCCAGGTTCGGTTCACGCCGACCGGCACCTGGTTCTCGGTTTTGCACGCCACCGTACACGCGTGACAACCGATGCACTTGCGGTTATCGATTACGAAGCCGTAGTTCATCCGCTAGAGTTTCGACCCGAAACAGTCAATCATACTTGGGTGCGCTCAAAAAGGGGTTACGTTGTTGAGGCGGCTTTCGGCATCTCCCAAAATTGTCATCCTGAGCGAAGCGAAGGATCCTGCTTCTTGCTGCGAACGGCACTCCTTCGCGTCGCAAAGGATGACAAAATTCGGAAGGGCAATGTTGGGAGGGCTATATCTGGTAGTCGATATCTTCCATAATCCGTTGCATCGACTCGGAAAGCGGCTCACTTCCGCCCGTCCCCTCCAGTCGACGCACTCGCTCCGCTAACCGGTTCACCTCAGACGCGACCGCAGCCAATGCTTCCGAAAGCGGATCGTTGATCTGCCTGGGGTCGGTAATTACCACGCGCTTGCCCTCTCGAAAAATAATGTGTCCCGGCACGCCCACCACGGTGGATTCGTCAGGCACGTTACGAAGCACGACCGATCCGGCGCCAATTCGGCAATTGTGTCCCACGGTGATGTTGCCCAGAATCTTCGCGCCTCCTCCGACTACAACATTGTTGAGAAGCGTTGGGTGCCGCTTGCCGTGCTCCTTGCCGGTTCCACCCAGCGTCACACCTTGATAAAGCGTGACGTCCTCACCCACCACGGTGGTCTCGCCAATCACTGCGCCCATACCGTGATCGATGAACAAGCGCCGGCCAATCTGCGCTCCGGGATGGATCTCGACACCGGTGAGCAAGCGCGCGACCTGTGACAACCAGCGCGCCAGCAAGAAAAGCTTGTGGTTCCACAACCAGTGATTCATGCGATAGAACCACACCGCATGCAACCCGGAGTAGCAAAGATAAACCTCCAGGCGTGACTTGGCCGCGGGATCGCGCTCCAGCACGGTGGCAACATCCTCGCGGATTAGCGCCAGCAGATGCGGCATGGGTCCACAATTATGGTTCCAAGATCAAAAGATCAGCCCGGAACTTGCGACGTAGGAATCAGCAACGCCTCATTCCGGAGTCCTTCGAAGAGAACACTACTCAGGTAGCGCTCGCCGAACGACGGCAGAACTACAACGATCAGTTTACCGGCATTCTCCGGACGGCGCGCCACCTGCAATGCCGCAACCACCGCCGCTCCCGAAGAAATCCCGACCAGCAGGCCTTCTTCGAGCGGAAGTCGCCGAGCCATGTTAATCGCGTCTCCGTTGCTCACGGTGATAACCTCGTCCACGTAATCCCTGCGCAAGATGCTTGGAACAAAACCGGCGCCGATGCCCTGAATCTTGTGGGGCGCGGGCTTTCCACCCGATAGGACCGCGCTGTCTACCGGTTCCACCGCCACCGCCTTGAACGACGGCTTCTTCGGCTTGATGTATTCGGAAACGCCGGTGATGGTTCCGCCGGTGCCGACGCCGGAGATCAGAAAATCGACGCGTCCGTCGGTGTCTTCCCAAATCTCCGGGCCGGTAGTTTCGAAGTGAATCTTTGGATTTGCGGGGTTGTCAAACTGCTGCAGCATGTATGCGTTTGGAGTTGCGGCCAGCAGTTCCTCGGCCTTCAGAATCGCTCCCTTCATTCCCCGAGGACCCGGAGTAAGAACGATTTGGGCGCCCAAAGCCAGCAGCAGCACGCGCCGCTCCAAGCTCATGGTCTCGGGCATGGTCAGGATGAGTTTGTAGCCTTTCACCGCAGCTACGAAAGCGAGGGCGATTCCGGTGTTACCGCTGGTCGGCTCGATCAGAACGGTTTTTCCGGGTTGAATCCGGCCGGCTTTTTCAGCATCGGCAATCATGCTCACTCCGATGCGATCTTTCACGCTGCCCAGGGGATTCTCGCTCTCCAACTTCGCCACGACTTCGGCAACCGCACCCTCGGCAACCCGGTTGAGCCGCACCAGCGACGTGTGGCCGATCAGTTCGGTTACATCCTTAGCGATTTTCATAGGGTTTCGATTCTCAACTTTACCGGGTCGATTCTTTCGATTTCTGCGCGGTCGGCGGTTCGGGCGTCAGCCTTCTCGTCACGGTGTTTACACGATTAACTCTACTACTTTACTAGTCTATATCAAACAATGCAAAATCAAGCGCGTCCGGTTTGGCTAACCTTGACGCGGCTTTCGTCGTCCCACCCGCGCCAGAATGCGCCGTACTTTCTTAGGAGAAATCGATAGCCGGGCCGCCACACGCGACACTTTGCGCCCCTCGCGTTCCCATACCCGCGCAATCACAATCTCGGCAAATTCCTCGCTGATTTGTCGGAACGTCTTCTCGCCCACCGCTCCCTGCGACCACGCCTTCAGCGCCGGATGCACACTCCCCTTGCGCAGAATCTTCGCGCTTAGCGTCTGCAGATCCTGCCATATTTTGTTGTCGGGTTGATTCGCCCCGCAGGACGCCCGCGCCAGATCATACGACTCGCGCGCCGCTTCCGGATTATCGAAAAACGAATTGCACTGCGTCAATCCCTGCCACAAATGCGCGTTCGCGAGCAACAGATGATGCTGGGTGTGCTTCGCCAGTTCGATCGCCTCTTGACTGAACTCGAGGGCGCGTCGCGCGTGGCTGCCGGGATCGGCACCCTCGCCGATCTCTTCTTCCACCTTCGCATTTTCAATCATGCACCCGAGAATGCGCGCCCGTCCCATCAAAATGTAATCCTGCTTCTGTTCGGCCACTTCGTACGCGGAAGCCGCCTCTTCCTCGGCACGCTGAAAGTCTCCGCCATCCAGGTGGATGTAGGCCGCGTTCATGTACACCGTGCCCACTCCGTGATGGCTGGGGCGCTGCTGGTAGATGGCCCGGGCGGCCTCTAGATGTTCAATCGCTTGACGGCGCAACTGAGTCAATCGGCCGCGATAGTCGTGCTTGCGCGACTCGCGGTCTTTGGCATCGCGTTCGCCGGAATCGCCTCCCGTGGCCGCTGACGTCTTCCTCCGCCGCTGGGCGTCGCGGTCGATTCTTTTCTGCAACTGAAGAGCGATGCCGCGCTTGGCCAGCGCCATGTTGGCCAGCGATCGCGCCAGGTTCGGATGCCGCGGATCGCGCCGGCCATAATGGTGGATCGCCCTCTCGAAAAACTCAATCGCCTTATCGAAACGGCCTTCCCGGCGCGCCATGCGCCCGTAGAAGGATTGAATGTTACCCAGCGTCACGTAGTCATCGGTCTCGCGCAATGCGTTTTCAGCCGCTTGCGAGATGCGCACCGCTTCTTTCCATTTTCCCTGCTGAAACAAAAGCCAGCTCTCGAGCACCTGCATAACCGCCGCCATGCGCAGATGGCCCAACGCCAGCGCCAGATCTCTTCCCTTGCCGGTGTAGATCAGGGCTTCATCGTAGTCGCCCTTTCTCCGCAGGCAGCGACCCTTCCAGAAATAAACAATGGCCAGCAGAAACCGATCGTGAAGTTCTTCAGCTAAGCTCAGGACGAAATCAAAATGAGCAATCGCGGCGTCCATCACCTCTTCCACCATGGCCGACATTCCTTCGGCCATGCGCAGGCAGATGTAGTCGGCGATCGGGAGCTTCGACCGCAACCCCGGGTCCAGGTGTTCAAACCGCCTTAGAATTTCGCTAAGTGGCGAACCGCTAAATCCGATGTCCGTCCATATCGCGAGGTGCGCCACGAAGCGCGCGGCATTCTCTTGGCAGGGATCGAGCTGGGCGATCAGGTTCTGCCGCGATTGCAGGCACACAATCCCGCGATCGATCTCGCGCGCGGCAACATGTTGCTGTAACTGCGAGAGCAAACCCGCGTCAATCGGTGCACGGTCAATCGGAAGGTTGGCGGGAGTTCTGCGTGCGACCATCAATTGACGTTCTAATCCAATAAATCATAACTGGCAAGCGTCAGAAACTCCGCAAATTCCCGGCTCGTCGTCAACTCCTCGAGGACTCGCGCGGCCTGCTGCAGCGCTTGGTCACTATTATTATTGTTGTTGCCCAACTCAGCCGCCCTGCGATGAATGATTTCCTTCACCAGACCTTCCGTCACCGGCCCGCCGTCCTTAAGGTGTACGCCATGCCTCACCCACTGCCACACCTGGGCGCGGCAGATTTCAGCGGTCGCCGCATCCTCCATCAGGTTGTAAATCGGAACACAGCCCAATCCCTGCAGCCACGAATGCAGGTACTGTAATCCCACATCGATGTTCCAACGTAAACCTGCCTCCGTGATATCGCCCTTGGGCGCTACGAGCAGGTCCTGCGCTAGCACTGTCCGTCCGGCCGATTCCTTATGTGAAGAAATCTGATTCGGTTCGGGCATGTATTGGTCGAAAATATCTTTGGCCACCGGAACCAGGCCGGGATGCGCCACCCAGGTTCCATCATGACCAGCATCCACTTCCCGAAGTTTGTCGCGCCGCACTTTCTCCAGCGCCTGTTCGTTGGCCGCGGCATCGTTTCGAATCGGAATCTGCGCCGCCATTCCACCCATCGCATGGATGCCACGCCGATGGCAGATTTGAATGAGCAGTTCGACATAGGAACTCAGGAAATGCGTCTCCATCGTGACTTCAGACCGATCCGGCAATACGAATTCAGGATGCGCGCGAAATTTCTTGATGTAGCTGAAAATGTAGTCCCAGCGCCCACAGTTCAAACCGGAGGAATGCTCGCGCAACTCGTAAAGAATCTCGTCCATTTCGAACGCCGCCAGAATGGTTTCGATCAGCACGGTGGCCCGAATCGATCCCCGCGGAATGCCCAGTTCGTCCTGGGAAAAACAAAACACGTCATTCCACAATCGGGCTTCTAGGTGATTCTCCAGCTTCGGCAGGTAGAAGTAAGGGCCGGTGCCCTTGCTCAGCAAGGTACGAGCGTTGTGAAAAAAGAACAGGCCAAAATCAAGCAGCGCCCCCGAGATTGGCTTCCCCTCCACCAAAAAGTGTTTTTCGTCCAGATGCCAGCCTCGCGGCCGCACCACTAGCGTGGCCAGATTCGATCCGAGCCGGTACTGTTTTCCCTCCGGACTTTCGTAGCGAATCGTTCCCCGAATCGCGTCCTTCAGATTCTGCTGACCTTCAATGTTGTTGTGCCAGGTCGGCGTATTCGAGTCTTCGAAGTCGGCCATGTAAACGTTGGCCCCCGAGTTCAATGCGTTGATGATCATCTTGCGATCGACCGGCCCGGTAATTTCCACGCGGCGATCGAGCAGATCCTTCGGGATGGGCGCAACTCTCCACTCGCTTTGGCGAATTTCAGCCGTCTCCGGCAGAAAATCCGGAAGCTTGCCGTGATCGATTTCCTGCTGCACGGTTTGCCGCCGCGCCAGCAGTTCCTGCCGTCGGGGCTCGAACCGAGTCGCGAGCTTCAACAGGAACGCGCGGGCGTCCTCGGCAAGAATGCTGGCCTCGATCTGGGTTTGAACCTGGCTGTCAGCAGCATCGTTCGGAAGAATAGTCATGGCATTCATAAGTCAACATCATAGCCATCCGCCTGCGCAAGTCCCGCGCACTAGGTCATTTCGGACGAGTGGTCCCGGGCGGACAGCCCAGTTTGTCTGAACCAGAAATCCGGGGTCTACTGCACATGGCCGCAAGAACGGCATCGAAAACTCTTAGGCGGGGAAAACACATGACGACCTCTAATGGAAAAGGCAGCAGCCCAACCAATAACTGGCAGAGCAGCCCTCGGTGGCGCGGCATCACGCGTCCGTACACTCAAGAAGATGTCAACCGTCTTCGGGGCTCGTTCCAGATCGAGCACACTCTCGCGCGCCACGGCGCGGAGCGTCTATGGAGCCTGCTGCACGACCAAGCCGAGCCCTTCATCCCTGCGCTCGGCGCCGTTACTGGCAACCAGGCCGTTCAGCAAGTTAAGGCTGGATTGAAGGCCATCTATGTGAGCGGCTGGCAAGTCGCCGCCGACGCCAACAACGCCGGCCAGATGTACCCCGACCAAAGTCTCTACCCGGCCGACAGCGTGCCCAATCTGGTGCGCCGGATCAATCACGCTCTCCAGCGCGCCGACCAGATTCATCATGCCGAGAGCAGCAACGGTGGCATGAACTGGTTCCCTCCGCTCATTGCCGATGCCGAAGCTGGATTCGGCGGCAACCTCAACGCCTTCGAACTGATGAAAGCCATGATTGAAGCGGGCGCCGCCTGCGTTCATTTTGAGGACCAGCTTTCCTCGGCCAAGAAGTGCGGCCACCTCGGTGGCAAAGTATTGGTTCCGACCACGGAAGCGATCCAGAAACTGGTCGCAGCCCGGCTCGCCGCCGATGTGATGGGCGTTCCGACTTTGATCATGGCGCGCACCGATGCCGATAGCGCCACGCTTCTAACCAGCGACATCGACCCGCGCGACCGCGAATTCGTGATTCGCCAGCGCACCGTCGAAGGCTTCTACCACATTAAGAGCGGCCTAAAGTCCGCTATCGCACGCGGTCTCGCTTACGCACCCTATGCCGATATTCTCTGGTGCGAAACTTCCAAGCCCGATCTCGAGGAAGCGCGCCAATTCGCCGAGGCCATCCACAAAGTTTATCCCGGCAAATTGCTGGCTTATAACTGCTCGCCCTCGTTCAACTGGAAAAAGAATCTGGACGATGCGACCATCGCCGGCTTCCAACACGAACTCGGCAAGATGGGATACAAGTTCCAGTTTGTCACGCTGGCAGGATTCCACGCCCTTAACCTTGCCATGTTCGAACTTGCTCGCGGCTACAAGCAGGCCGGTATAACCGCCTACTCCCGACTGCAACAGAAGGAATTCCTCCGCGAGCAACAAGTAGGTTATGAAGCGGTAAAGCACCAGCGGTTCGTCGGCACCGGATACTTCGATGCAGTACAACAGGTCATCACTAGCGGCAGCACGTCCACCAGGGCCCTCGAAGGCTCGACCGAGGAGGCCCAGTTCACCGACGTCATCGATCTAACCGTGGACAAGGGCAATGGCCATGCCATCGTGACACCCTGGGAGGCGGTCGAACCATTAATGGCCGATCCGGCGCTAGTGGCTTCGCGCTGGGAGGAATCCGACGAACTGATGCCGTCGGGGGACTAATACACCGGAAGGTCGCTGCTGAAACAATCAGGCGTGTTGCGCTGCTTTTGAGCGTCCGCGCTTGTCTTCGCGAAGTTGCGCTGCCGTAAAGGCACAGCCACAAGTGCTGCATCTCCAGCTTGTAAATGCGCTGGTCACCAAGCTTGGCCCATCGTTACCCGTGTGGGGTTGGTTCTGCGGTTGGTTGGCACGCACCGCCAGAACCAACTCTCCACCGCATCTCGAACATTCCCGCTTTTGCATAGTTGTCCATGTAGCCACGCCGACCTTCGGCCACCCCATTTACCTCCGGGATTGTCGCGATCTTTCGATGTGGCTGCCTCTCGAAGCCTGATACAGAAAATTCTGGCTAGGCGCTAACCCGCACGGACACCAACTCTGGGCTGCAGTGTGAATTCTGCATGGACTTGACCGCGTCTTCCGCGGTAAATCTCCCCATTACGAGGGCTAGTTTGCGGTTGGTTGTCGTCAGGATGGGAAGCCGATCAACACGCAGCACGTATTGAGGGGCGTGAGCCCCACGGTTCAGTTTCACAACAAACTTGATATTTTTCATGGTCCCTTCCAGGTTGTGCGATCTGTCTTATCGCTGCCAGCACGAATCTTGATCGGCGTGGGTTTGGCGTCGGAAAAATCCCCAGCGAACCGGTAGTGTCGCCACTCAGACTCCTCAGAGCAATCGAAGAGGAGTCAATTTTAAGATAGGTTAACTTAGTTCAGAGGACCTGAAAGATTAACAAAACTTGCTTGCTCAAAGTCAATGTTAGGCTTATGCCCCGCTATTGTCAATCAACCGTATCGAGAAGGTGACGTCAGCGGCTTGTGTAAAAAGGTTGAGGGTGCGGGATTTCCATTCCAGGTTGAATCTCTGGAAGATGGAGTAGATGATGCGGTCCACGCTTTCCACGTTCACAAAGCACACCATGGGGCGAGTGCGGCGGCGCACTTCCACGAAGCAGCGCTCGATCACGTTGGTGGTGCGCAGCTTCTTCCACAGGTGCCGGGGGAATGCAAAGAACGACAGCAGCTCCGGTAAGTCTTGCCCAAGCCGCTTCACCACCGTCGGGTAGCGATCCCGCCAGCGGGCGCGAAACCTACGGAATGCGGCTTCGGC
>DATDGS010000043.1:0-157190 GCA_036521955.1 Terriglobales bacterium | reverse complement strand
GCACACGTTTGCCCGCACGCGCGGTATCGCGAGATTTCTTGATCTGAAGGCTTCCCAAACCAAAAACGCCTTAATCGTTATCCCTATCCGTCGGTGCCTGAAGCGCTCGCCGCCGCTACTGGCGCTGGCGCCGTCGCGGCCATCTTCTCCGGATGCGCCACGTGGGCGACATGCGTCGACGCCACCCTTCCCATAACCACGGTGGAAATGGCGTGTTTAAAGATGAGTTGCTCCTGACCGTTCGCCTCCAGTACCACGGAGTACTTGTCGAAAGAGCGGATGCGGCCCGTTAGCTTTACGCCGCTCAGCAGGTAGATCGTAATGCTGAGTCTCTCCTTGCGGGCCGTGTTAAGGAAGGAATCCTGAATGTTCTGCGCCGGCTTATTGCTGTCCATAGCCGATCTCCTTGATTTTTGAGCTGCGAAACGTGCCAACTGCCAGCCCACAGGCGCCCATGGGCGGGCTCAATGCCACAGCATGTTTCCGGAAGCCTTCCCGCTGTCGCCGGAAACAAAGGGGGACAACCCCGCCGCCTGCGCGCTCCAAATTCCGCGGAACGCGCCCGCAACGGGTGGATGTCAGTACCATACGGCGATCGCCGCGGCTTTTCAACTGGACATTTCATGTGCTATCTCAACCGGACATATCATGTGCTACCGACATTTCTTAACAGAACGAGTGGACACATCTCGGCTCCTGCGCTAATATGCGCTTTAGCACTGTGTCACGGCCCGGACTGGCATCCGGGCTTTTTCTATTTTCGTTGTATCATGCCCATCAAATATATGACCTCGAAAATCAATACGATTCTCCTATGCATCGTGATCGCCATCCAAGTCTATTCCCTTCATCACAGGCCGGAAGTAGGGCGCTTCCAATGGCTCGATACTCCCGGCAAGCAGTTGGGTTTCGACACGATGACAGGGCGGCGATGCTGGATTTGGTCTGACGTTATGGATAAAGAAAACACCCTTCCTCCGTCTGGCATCCCTCTCTGCAACGATCTTGCCATAAAATAACGAAGGTCCGTTATTTCTTAAAGCGTGTTCTGGTGTTCTTCGGAGTCTGACGGAACGCCACTCCATTTTTCATTGCCGCACGTGCCATGTCTAGTCCGTCCGTTCCCAGTCTCAACGTACGCCGCATGTCTTGGTATCGAATCGTATCGGCGGTATGAAGAGATGCCACAAGTTCCGCCTTTACATCCTTGCCGATGCGTTGATAGTTAAGCGAGTTCGTTGCTTTCCCCTGGTGCGTCCATGCAATCAAGTCCGCCGCCTGTAACCCGCAAACATCCTTGCCTTCAAAAGACGGTGGGTCCAGTTTGTCCCGTACAAATACAGCATCGATTTCCCCTTGTCCTGTTCTACGCTCGAAGATCAACTTTACGCGCTCATTCATTGCATGGAATTTAGCCCAATGACTTACCTGCACAGAAGCAAAACGAGCGCACAGCGAGAAGGGATAGGCAACTACTTCACTGAATACTGTTTCGTTGTTTATCCGGCAATAGTCCTCCATGACAAGCGCGGCAGAGAATGTCTGCAAGCTGTATTTCGCAATTACCTTCGCCGCCCTGACAAGGAGTTCTCGCTTGCCGCCAAGACCCGTGTTTTTGAATGCTTTGAAATCCCGATCTCCGGCGATGTAATCAGTCGTATGAAGGTAAACTAAAGGCTTAATAGCCTCATGCCACTCTGTTTCAAAGGCATTCTGCTGGTGAGCATCCCCAACATCCAACATCAATCCGCCGCAAATTAAGAAGTCTCTGGTCTCATGGCCGCTATCGTCAAAGAACCCGCTATAGTCGGTAAAAAGCGCCATGAGTTTTCTGGGCTGGCCGTGCCACCAACTCCACACAGCGCGGACGTATGCCTTCATCCCGTTTGTGTATTTGGCCGAGGGGTAGTGTACGCAATCTCTGTCTTCCACCGGAATTTCTGCTTTCCGGCATAAACAGCTTGACCAAATAGCAATGATTAGTCAAGTATATTTATGCCGTTAGGGATAAAATCCAGCAAAATCTCTGAGTTTGAAGGACTTATATGCAAAATGTTCCGTAATAAGGACTTCGGGGCGGGGCTGGCCGACGGTCCATCAACTACGCCAACGAGAAAAGAGCGCGGGAATGTTCCACGCCCTTTTTTAACCTATATCTCTATCATGCTCAATTCCGACCTACCTACACTGACAAGTTTTGCTATCTATTTTCCGCACCAATTCATCAACTTACGGGGAAAATCGCCAGAACGGGGGCTTGACGAGACTTTCGGGAGGGCAGTTTGGAAGGCACATTCCCCTAGCGGCTACCGCCTTGCAAAAGCCCTAGCGCGGGATATAATTCAGCTCAAATGGCAACCGGTACGGAAGTCGCAAAAGCGCCAGGGATGGTACCTGACGAGCTAAAGCACGAGCCACGCTCGAAGGGCTTGACCACTGCCCGCAAGAAGAAGCCGAAAGAACTTGCCGTCATCACCGAGTGCTGCACCGGCTGCGCGGGGTCGCCCGCCTGCGTAGAGTATTGTCCGGTCGAAGATTGCATGTTCTGGATTCCGGATGATGATCATCCACCGTTCGGCCGCATCGAGGTCGACCCCATCCTCTGCATCGGCTGCAAGAAATGCCTCAGCAAGGGTCCCGAGGGAGCTTTCCTGGACGGATGCCCGTGGGACGCAATCGTCATGGTCGACATTGCGGAAGTGGAAAAGGAAGTTGGCCCGATGAGCTACTAGCTCTTTCACAATGGATCTGGCAGTAACGACCGCATCGCATTTAATTTGAAGACCAGGTAGTTAGCTAGATCTTGAGTGCATTTTGTTGCTGGTCGAGAATTCGCGCGGGCGTTCTCACCGACGACATGAAGCGCATCGTGCGCCAGCAACGACTGGGTTACGTCGCGTCTGTATGCCCTGATGGAACACCGAATCTGTCGCCTAAAGGAACAACTGCCGTTTGGGACGACATCATCTGATGTTTGCCGATATCCGGTCACCGCAATCGGTGCGGAACATCGAGCACAATCCCTCCGTCGAGGTTGATGTCGTCGATCCGCCGGTTCGCAAAGGGTATCGATTTAAGGGGCACGGGGTTGTCCACCGCTCGGATGGCGTCTTCCAGCGCGGATTGCGGATGTACGGGGACACCGGGGTTACCAGTGAAATCCGAGCGGTGGCCTTGATTCGCGTCGACCGCGCACTGCCCCTGATCTCTCCCGATTATGATCGAGGTCATACGGAGGAGCAGGTCAAAGATCGATGGCGCCGACTGGCGCAAATTGTGGGAAGGTGTCGAAGAGTGACGGCGCTGCCCTTGCGTTCTCAACGACTGTCAGCCTTTCCGTAGCGCTTGGTTGCTCGGTCGCGTAACGCATCCAATTGATTTGGTTCGCAGCTACTTAGCTCTCTCTTGAATCGCCCGTTCAGCCTCAACCGCCTGCCGCCGCAGCCGCTCCGGAACGTCGGGCAACTCTCTTTGGTAGGGACGGATAGCCGGCAGGTCCTCCACTTGGCCAATCAGAAATAAGGCGCGAAGCGCCTCCCAGACCTGTTCTTCTCCGGGCTCGACGGTGGCAATGGCGGCTCCGGGAAGGACCGTGGCCCCGGTAGCCGTAGAAAGTGTGCGCACGCGGCCGGTGATCGGCGAACGCAATTCGCGCGTCTCGCCGCCGCCGTCCTGCAGTTTCGCAATAAGTCCACCCTGGTGGATCGCCGTACCAACCGCAGCCGTATCCACAACCCGTCCCGCGCTGGGAGCGGTAATCGCGACCGGCTGCAATAAAGAAACAATCTGCGCTTTCCCCGAACCGTCGTCGAAGCTGACCAGGGATAGCGCGGCATTACCGCGCACGATCAAGGAGGGATCATCCAACATCTTCAAAAGGGCCCCGTGGAACCCGGCGGCTGTCGTATCCTGCCCCATCACCCAGGCGTCGGTGCTCCGCACCTCTTCGCGCGGATTTGACGCAAGCCGCACCAGATCGGCATACCAGCGCGTTGCGCTCGGGTCGTGCCGGCTCATGCGCTGGCCGAGTTGCACAACCGCGTGCTGGATGTGCCGCGGATGATTGTTGTCGTTGAGGTATTCGCGCATCTCTTTGTCGGTGAGCGCGCGGCCAAACCAGGTGCTCCACCAGAACATGAACGGCATGAGCACGACTAGCCAGGCGGTGACGAAAAATAGAAGCCGGTTGCGAGTGGACATGCGCGGACGTGGAGGACGTGGCGCGGGGATATCTCCGGCGTTCACAGGATTGTCCGCTGGCGCGAGTGGGATGGGTTGCACAGCCATACTTGATTTCCCGCCTTAACTCTCGCCCTCTTTGGGCTCGGTTGTTTTTGGCGCCGCCTTAGGCGCCGCGGGAGTGGCCACTTTTTTCTTCTCTAGAAAAGCGAGCGCTCCACGATCCCGCAGTTCCCAGAAAGCGTTCAGGAAAAATACGGCAGAGAGTGTCAACAGGATCAAACTCATGAACAAACCGTCCACGGTTGTTACCGTACCCGTGACGATGGTCCAGGCAATGCCCAAAAGAGGCACTATGCCTAAGACAATAGAAATTACCAGCATCATCGGAAGCAACAGCCCTCCTCGTTCTTGCCCAGACTTGCTAAGTAAGGCCTGCCAAGTAAGACTTGCTCAGCCAGACTTGCTCGGTAAAGACGGCGTCTGTTCTGCGCTCAATCTCAGCTCATTGCGCCTTGAAGGTTACATCCACGGTCTTGCTGTCTTTCGCCGCCAGCGTGACCTTCTGCTCCTGCGTACCCAGCTTTTCCTGCACGAAGGCCAACGTGTAATCGCCCGGAGGCAGACCCTTGATTTCGAACTTGCCGTCCGGCCCTGTGACCGCATAGAACGGAGTCTTCACCACGTTGACATACATCTTCATCCAAGGATGTTGGTTACACTTCACCGGCAGCATGATTTCCTCGCGAGCGAAGGTCTTCTCCAGAGCCGGCGACTGCGGTGGTTGGGACTCATTCCACTCGCGGTTGTTGGCCGGAGTGGGATGGATATTGTGAGTGGTGGGATCGCTGTTGACGACTTTAAGCGTCTGTCCCGTCATGATTCCCAAAACATGGGGATGATACTTGCAGCCGCTTTGATCGATGGTCACGGCATCCTTGGGAGTGTCGAACGTCCGGTTGTCCAAACCTTCTTTCACGTAGACGAATACGTTGTCCAACTTGCCGCCGTTCACAACCACAGTCTCGGCCATATTCATGCCCTTGCAAGCCGGATCCTGGCTCATGTCAATTTTCGCTTCCTTGGGCGCGGCACCATCAAAACTTACCGTGCCGCTGACACTGGCAGCGGTCGCCAGATCGATTGGTGTTGCCGCCGGTGCGGGTGCGGCCGCAGTGCTCGGAGCCGCAGATTGTTCTTCCGCCGGCTTTTTGCTGCATGCAGTCAGAACGAGGCCCACGATCACACATAGGCCAAGAGTAACTAACCATTGCTTTGGATTCTTCATTTCCTAACACCTTTCCTGAAATTGGGATGAGAGCTCTACCCTACCTTACTGCCCGCCGCCCGTCCCCACCGGTCGCTTGTTCACGACCGAGGGCGGGAGGAGTGCTGTTGCTGGATTGGCTGCGCCCCATGGCTCCGGCTACACGACGCTGCTCTTCCGGAGTGAGCTGGAAAATATAATCCACGAGCAACCGGGTGTGATCCTTATCGTAACCCTCGAATGAGGATGGAGTCGGACCGGCGAACACCCAGTGATTATTCAGCCGCTTGAACAAACCGGAAGGCATCGCCGTGCCCGGACTGATGGCCTGTGGATCGATGATCCAGCGTTCCACCCAGTCGGGCTTCAGGCGATCGCGCGCCAGAAGAAAATTAGGTGCCGTGGCAAAGCGATCATGAGCCGCATCGCCGGTGGCGTGACACTTCAGGCAAGGCGCGGCGGTGCTCGAGAACAGACCGCGTGCCATGTCGGTCTCCTTCGCGGTCAACGGCGTCGTCTGGTCCGGAATATACGGGAAGGGCTGCCGCGAAAGCGCCGCAAAGAAGCGCACCAGTTTTCCGAGTTCATTTTCCGAGAAGCTGAAAGTGGGCATCCGCACCTGCAGATACGAACGCACTCCATTGCGATCGGTATCGGTCTCGCGCAACGAGGGACTTAACGACGGATTGGAGAGGAAGCGCAGCAGCCACTGCGGGTTGACCCGCGCGCCTTCCGTGAGCAACTTGGGAGGAAGCTGCTCCTGCGCATCCTGATAGCGCTTCATTCCCATCAGCGCCGATTGCTGCCCAGGAATGAATTGGTGGCATCCCATGCAGTTGTACTTCTTGACCACCCACCAGCCCTCCTGTATGTCACGCCGGTAGTCGAGGGGTCGGTATTGATAGGACGCTGGAAGCGCGCTCTCCTGGCTGCCCACCAGGAAGGTGGTCAGGGCGCGAATTTGTTCCGGGGTCAGGTGCACGTTCGGCATGCGGAGTTTTTCCGTCTCCGACTTGATCTTCCCCTGGTCCCACACATTCGGTTCTGCAAGCTTGTGCTCGAAGAAGCCCAGATTTGAGTACCACGGTCCTTTCGCTGGTCCCTCCGGAAGACGCGCAAGATCATCGGGATCCTTGATGGGTTCGCCGTCTCCCCGTTGCGCCATCTCCGTCAGCAGAGCGAAGTCCAGACGTTCGATGGGCTTGCTGCCTTCGAAGGTCAGCTCTGTCCCGATTCTTCCCTCATCCTCAAACCCGGAAATTTCATGACATCCAGAGCAGCCGAAGTGGCGGATCCATTTCTTACCTTCGTCCTTCAGCTTGGGATCATCCATGAAGGCAGCCTCGGGATAGGAACTCGGCTCCTTCTTCTTCAGCGTGACCAGGTAGGACGCGACGTCCGATGCATCCTGCTCCGTCAGGCGCAGGCTGGGCATTACCGTCATGTTCTGAACCTGCAGTTCATGGCCGTCGTTCGGACACTTGCTGTGTTCGAGGTCGAACACGTAGGGCAAGCCCTTCTTCGCATAGTCTTCGGGACCGATATCCTTTTTCTCGTACAGACAATAAGGACGCGTCCGCTGCCGCGCGTTGTGCACCCAGCGCACGAGGTAATCGTAGTTTGCCTTCTCGCCAACCCGCGTCAGGTTCGCGGCAAATGTCCCACCCTGCATCTGGTCGCCTTCGCCGATCGAGTGGCATCCCAGGCATCCGCGCGTTTCGAACAGTTCCTTACCGTGACCGGCATTTCCCGGAGCGTGCTTCACCGGTGCGTCGGGCAACGCCGACTGCCAGAGGTACGCCGAGATTGCCTGAATCTGCTCGTCATTCAGCCGGAAATTCGGCATCCGCGTCGTAGGACGAAAATCCGTCGGTTTCTTCAGCCAGACTGGAATCCAGTTCTTGTTGAGCTTCAGACGGACATCCTTCAGGTTGGGTCC
Source organism: Terriglobales bacterium (assembly GCA_036521955.1). GTDB lineage: Bacteria > Acidobacteriota > Terriglobia > Terriglobales > Acidobacteriaceae > Acidiflorens. The sequence continues at coordinate 149,805 of DATDGS010000043.1, read as the reverse complement.
GACCTTCTTCATGTCCTGCAGGAGGCTCTTGGTGGTCCGGTCGAGCTGTACGATCCGCAAATCCAGTTTGCTGTTCGCGACCCGGAGCGCCACCGCCTGATCGTTCAGACGATTCGCTTCTTGATTTGTCTGCGCGGCATCCGCCAGCTTCATCAGGAACGCGGACTCCTTCAGGTTCTGCTTCTTCTCCTGCTCCATTTGTTTGATCTGTTGTGCGATGGAGTTCAGGTCCTCCGGTTCTTTGTCGTAGCCCTCGAAACGATGGCAGCCCACGCAGCCGCGCTGGCGATACAGGTCCTTGCCCTCGCTGAGAGTCCAGCCTACGTCGCCGCTTACCAGCAACATGTCTGCGGCGTGGCAAGTCTGGCAGCCGGCCTCGAAGTTCGGCTTCGGAAACAGTGGCCAGAGCCAATGTTCGTAATTTCCGTGTGCTTTCTCAACGCTGGTGGTGGCTCGTCCGTTTCCCTGGTGACAGGGAGAACAGCCGAACTTGTCCGGATCGTGGGTTTTCAGCAGCTGCGCCTCGGGATGGCTGGTGAAGGCCCGAGCATACTCGTCGGGTTGTTTTCCTTTGGGCGTCATTGACACCGCGGTCAGCTTGACGGGCTCGCGGATTCCCATGTGGCAGGATTCACACCGATCCACAATATTGGCATCGGCGACGTTGATCTGCAGGATCGCCGGGTCGAGCGCCTCCGTTTTGTCCTGCAAGCCGCGAATCTGTGACGGCGTCAGGTCAACCATGTTCTCCGACACAAACGCATCGAGCTTGGCTTTCCGGTCGCTGACCGGCTTGATCAACTCTCCCAGTTCTGCGCTGAGTTGGGCTCGTTCCGTCTTGAGGTCGTTGTAGGTTGCTTCGAGTTGCGGGTAGGTGTAAGTCTTCTTGCTGCCGTCCGGGTACTCGACTACCGCCGTCTCCTGCTTGTACTTCTCCAGTTCTTTGAGCTTGTTTTGCTTCGAGGACGCGCTGGTGGTGGTCTCGATATCGTAGGTCAGGGCATTCACGTAGGCGCGGCGATCGGTGAAGACGTTCTGCACTGCCAGGATTTTCGCGCTCAAGGCGCGCAGCTGGTCGTTGATCTCCTTGGTCCGCGGCGCCGCCTGCTGGAATGTTTGCTCGTAATCCTGCTTCAGCTTCTGGTAATCGCTATTGCCTTCGACTTCTTTTTCCGATTGCGCCGAACTGGAACGAGCCGTCTTCAGAAACGTGGAGTAGCGGTCCTTCCATTCGCGCTGGTAGGCCTTCCAGGGACGCTGTCCGAAGTCTTCGTCCCATAGGGCCCAAAACAGCGACGCGGTTAGGATCACCATCGTCACCACATACCAGGTCGCCATTGATTTCTGAACTAGCGGATCATTCTCGGGAACGGGCTTTTCGGGCACCACTTCCTCCTAAGCGTCGCGCGCAACCGAAGCGTTGACCATCCAAACATTGCTCGTCTACACGTTGACCGCCTAAACGTTGAACCAAGGCGTGATCCACACATATTTGATATGAAACAGAAGCCGCAGCAGCATCTTTATCGGCAGGGCGAACATGGTTAGCACGAAGAACATCATGATCGAGTATTGCAACAAGCTCATGCGCTTGTAATCTTTCGGATTATTGCGCCGGAAGAAGCCATGCAAAGCGAATCCGCCCAGCCCATAAAAGCCGCCCACCACTACCGCTCCGAACACTGCCTTTGCCCAGTTGGCGGTAATTCCGAACAGGTCGGGCAGATCACGGTTGACCTCATAAATGAGGCGGTTGTGGTCCCACGTCTGCCCCGGCCAGAACCATTGCCACCCCGGTCCGCGAATGAAAGTTCCGATGATGATCATCGAGACCCACAACACAATGAAGCCGAAGAGAAATGTCCCGATGGCAAACTTGCGCTGCTTCCACGTGTAATAGCCGCTGCCCAGCGGATTGGTATCAATATATGGAATCACCATCAGCCCGATGATGATCAACGTCGGCATTACCACGCCGGCAATCCAGGGATCGAAATACACCAGCATTTCCTGCAGGCCGAGAAAGTACCACGGCGCCTTGGCCGGGTTCATGGTCAAGTTCGGATTCGCCGGCTCTTCCAGCGGAGCATTCAGTGTGATCGACCAGATCATCAGAATAATGGTGACGATGATGGCAGCCAGAAACTCCACCCGCAGCAGAAACGGCCACACGTGAATTTCTTTCTGCCACCCCGGCTGAAAGGGCCAGGTCTTGCGATATTGGGTCTTAGCCGCCGCGGCGTCGCCTTCCAGTTGCGTGATCAACTGATCGTTGGCGTGTGCCTGCTTCCATGCCAGGTAGATATAGAAAGCGAGCAGCGGAATCAGTGCCACGATGGGCACGTTGTCAGGCGCGGAGGCGATGTCCCACAATTGCTTCCAGTCCATAACTATTTGCGCGAACTATCGGCGCGCCTCCTTGATTTCGGATTCGAGCACGACCGCCGCCGGGCCCGAGATGCCTCCATCTTTTCGTACGCGCCAGAAGTGCACGATCATCAACACCGAAGCCACAATCGGAATGCCGATGCAATGCCAGATGTAGGAACGCAGAAGAGCGTTCGCGTCCACGATCGAGCCGCCCAGCAATCCGAAGCGAACGTCATTGTAGGGAGTCATGCCCAACATATGGCCGAAGGGGCCCTCGTGTCCGAGAAGCGGCGTAGCGCGCGCCATGTTGGTACCGACCGTAACTGCCCAGAACCCGAGTTGATCGTCGGGCAGCAGATATCCGGTGAATGAAAGCAGCAGCGTGAACACCAGCAGGAGCACCCCAATATTCCAGTTGAACTCGCGGGGCTTTTTGTAGGAGCCGGTCAGAAACACACGAAACATGTGCAACCAGACGGTGATCACCATCAGGTGTGCCGCCCAACGATGCATGTTGCGCAGCAGCTTCCCAAAGGGCACGTCATGTTCCAGGTAGAGCACATCGCGGAATGCCTGTACCTTCGTGGGGTGGTAATAGAACATCAGTAGCACGCCAGTGAAGGTGAGCACGATGAAGAGGTAGAACGTGATTCCTCCCATGCCCCAGGTGAAACTGTAGCGCACCGCATCGCGATTGATCTTGGCCGGATGCAAATGCAGGAAGACGTTCGATAGCACGCCCAAGGCGCGATTGCGCGGGGTGTCATCGTGTTTGTGACGAAAGATGGAAGTGAAAACCTGAGTCTTGGTAGGGTCCTTGAGAAGATCGACCTGTTCCTTGGCCTTGGCCGGCAAGTCGGTCTTGAGTGACTGGACATCGGCCTTTACTTCGGTGGCCACTCGCCCCAGGATGCCGGTTGTCTTTCCGTTTTTCCCGTCGCCGTTGTTTCCGTTCGAACCACTTTCTTCAGCCATTTCCGTCTCTTTCTTCTGGCTTCTGGCTTCTGGCGCATCTGGCGAGTCCCGCCAAACGCGCTGTTCAGGCTTCAAGCGAGTTCAAGTCAGTTTATGTCGGCAAAAACGCTCCCGGATCATTGAAGGCGCTCGGCTGACCCTTCGGCCACTGATAAAGCCGCGACGTGTCCACGACGATTTCGCCATCAGGAGCCAATTGCACGAAGGCGCGGTCCATGGGCCGGGGCGCAGGCCCCTCGAAATTGATCCCTTCGTCATCGTAGCCGCTTCCGTGGCAAGGACACTTGAACTTGTTTTCGCTGGCCTTCCAATCAGGCGTACAGCCCAGATGAGTACAACGAGCGTAGATGACAAAAATACGATCAGGCCTGCGATCCACCCAGACGCGATACTTCTGCTGCCATTTCGTGTCCACACCCAAACCGTAATCGGAGGGATATCCAATCTTGAAGATGGTGGCTGGTTCAAAAAGAGTGCGAGGAAGAAAAAAACGGAAGAAGGCCAGGAACCATGCCGTCAGAAAGGCTGTGACTGACACCCACACCAGCCGGCGGCGGCGCTGGTTCACCGCATTGTCGTCCGGACCAACCGCGGCCACGCCCGCCGAGGCGGCCGCCTTCGAGGTACCCACCGCACCCGAACCCACGTAGGGAACGGAGGCTGCTCCTTTAGCAGGGGGCGCTTTAGGCGCATCCGGGTTTTCTGCCATGATCCTCCTCCTGAACCTGTTTCCTAAATCTGTTGGCGCTTCAATCGGCGACCATGGAATGCACCGCCGTTTCCCTTTCCGGATCTTGACCCTGGGGTTCCGCTTCGCCGATCGCCGCCAGCACCGATGCTGCGAGAGCCTGAATAAATTTTTGCGAGTCGTTGAGGCCACGCGTCATCTCAAAGCGTTCGATGCCGAGGAGCCGCGCCTCCTCTCGCGCACGATGATCAATCTCCGCCAAAGTCTCGACATGGTCGGAGACGAATGAAATTGGAACGATGCATACTTCGCGCCGCTTCTCCGCCGCCACCTGCCGCAGCGTCTGGTGCAACGATGGTTCCAGCCAGCGGCTGGCGCCCACCTTGCTCTGATAGCACAGGCTATGATCGTTGGACCATCCGCCTTGCTCCATCACTAAAGCCACGGTTTCTTCAATTTGCCGCTGGTAGGGGTCACCCTTTTCAATCACCGACACCGGGACACTATGCGCACTGAAGATTAGCTGCGCCGTCGGCGGATGGGGAAAATGGGCAAGCGCCTCATCAATTCTCTCGACCACGGCCGCGATGTATATCGGATCACGATAAAAAGGCGGAACACAGGAAGTCGGGACTGAGCCCGTCCACCGTCGTCGCCACTCGTTCAAGCTGCTGCCGGTTGTCGTGCTCGAGTACTGCGGATAAAGAGGTAACAACACGACCTGATCCACTTCCGCCTCCAGAAGCTGATCGATCGCCTCGGCCGTGAACGGGTGCCAGTAGCGCATCGCCACCACACAGCGAGCGTCGACGCCGTCGCACAGCAGACGTGCTTCTAGAGCATCGGCTTGCTGCTCTGTGAACCGGCGAATGGGGGATCCGCCAATGATCGCGTAGTGCCGGGCTGCTTTTTTCGCGCGCGTTTTTGAAATTAGCCGCGCCAGCGCGCGCCTCCCAATCCTAGAGAACGGGAAGTCAATGATGTCAGGATCGCAGAAAAGATTAAAAAGGAAGGGTTCAACTGCCGCCAATGATTCGGGCCCACCGAGTTGGAAAAGGACTACACCAACACGTTTCAAAATCCGAGACATTCCCGTCGATCCCCACGAGATGGACACGATGTTACTCACAAACCGCCGCGTTCGTCAATGTGCAACCGCTCGGAGTTCGCGTCCCATCAATATCAAGATCGTCCGTTCGTGAGAAACGAAACTCGCGTAGTGGACCACGAAACTGGTCTGCCATCGGATCTCGAACTCGCTTGCGTAAATCACAACCAGCTGTGATACACTTCCGCCGTTCACAGGGTACCGCATCGCTTCAGCGTGCTCTTGCGAGTAGCGAAGCCGATTGAATCCGGTGCGGCCGGGGGTTACATGGGGCTGGTTCTTCTCTGTGTTATCTGGCTAATTACCTTTATTAGCACGTATTTCTTCGTTGCAAAAACCTGGTGGTTCCCCGACGGAGCCTCCGCCGCTACCGCCGCGATCGACCACCAGTTCGCCGTGACTTTCATCCTCATGGGCGTTATCTTCGTGGCCGCCCAGTTGGCGTTGGGATACTTCGTCTGGAAGTATCGCGAGCAGCCTTCCGCTTCGCGCGCCGATTACTCGCACGGCAACCTCACCTTGGAAATCGTCTGGACGACTCTCACCGCGATCCTGTTTGTCGGGTTGAACTTGATGGGCAGTCCGATCTGGGCGGCGGAACGTTTTCGCCCGGCAGTCGACGGGGCTACGCGAGTGGAGGTCACAGGCATGCAGTTCGCCTGGTATTTCCGCTATCCCGGTCCCGACGGCAAGTTTGGAATCGCCAAGCCGGAGCTGGAAGACCCGTCCGCGGGTGGCGAAGCGGCTTTGGGCCTCGACCCAGCCGATCCGGCGTCGAAGGATGACGTGGTGACCGGCATTATGGAAGTGCCGGTGGACCGCGAGGTGGAAGTAATCTTGCGCGCGCATGACGTCATCCATAGTTTTTTTATTCCTGCCATGCGCTTCAAGCAGGACGCGGTGCCCGGCCTGGCGATCCATATGCACTTCACTCCAACCGAAACCGGTAATTTCGAAATCGCTTGCGCGGAATTGTGTGGCCTCGGCCACTACAAAATGCACGGCATGCTGAAGGTCGTCAGCCGGGACGAGTTTGATAAATGGCTCGCAGCTCGAGAAGCGGAGAAACAATAAATGGTTGCCCAGGAATCCCACCAGCACGCGGCCCCTCAAGGCTTCATCCGCAAATGGGTGTTCAGTCTCGACCACAAGGTAATTGGCTTGCAGTATTACTTCCTCGCGCTGACCGCGGTTTTCGTCGGCATGTTTCTCTCTCTGCTGATGAGGATCCATCTCATCTGGCCGACTGCGATCCTGCCGTTGCTGGGCGCGATCAAACCGGAAACCTATCTCAGCCTGGTCACCATGCACGGCACCATCATGGTGTTTTTCGTGCTGACGACCGCGCCCCAGGGTGGTTTCGGCAACTATTTCCTGCCCATCCAAATCGGCGCGCCCGATATGGCCTTTCCCGTCCTGAACATGCTCTCGTTCTGGACGACCTTCCTGGCCTATATCGTGATGCTCTCCGCCTTCTTTGTGGTGGGTGGAGCGCCGCTTCACGGCTGGACCGGGTACGCGCCGCTGAGTGCGCTTCAATCCTCCGGGCCGGGTGAGGGTCTGGGCGCGGACCTTTGGATCACGAGCATCGCGCTGTTCTGCATCGCATCGCTCATGGGCGCTCTCAACTTCATTACCACTACGCTTGACATGCGCGCCAAAGGCATGAGCATGTGGCGCATGCCCCTGACGTGCTGGTCCTGGTTCATCACCGCTATCCTCGGTTTGCTGGCTTTTGGAGTTCTGCTCTCGGCGGGAATTCTTCTCCTCATGGACCGTAACATCGGTACCAGCTTCTTTCTGCCGCTGGGCACAATTAACGGTCAGCTTACGGGGCATAAGGGTGGATCGCCGCTGCTGTGGCAGCACCTTTTCTGGTTCTTCGGTCATCCCGAGGTTTACATCGCGATCCTTCCCGGGATGGGCGTAGCTTCACAGGTACTTTCGACGTTTTCACGAAAGCCGATCTTTGGGTACAAGGCGATGGTGTATGCCATGCTCTCGATCGGCCTGCTCGGGTTCATGGTATGGGGACATCACATGTTCATGAGTGGCATGAGTCCTTACTCGGCTTTTGCCTTTTCGATCATGACCATGGCGATTGGGGTGCCGTCCGCCATCAAGACGTTCAACTGGCTGGGGACACTTCATAAGGCTCGTATTCGATTTCAGTCGCCGATGCTGTTTGCCATCGGCTTTGTTTCGTTGTTTGTTTCCGGCGGATTGAGCGGTCCATTCCTGGCGCAGCCGGCGCTGGATATCCCCTTGCACGATACCGCCTTCGTGCCCGGCCATTTTCATCTGATCATGGGAGTAGCCGCCATATTCGGCATCTTCGCCGCGACCTATTATTGGTTTCCCAAGATGTTTGGTCGAATGATGGATGAGAAGCTGGCGCGAATCCATTTCTTCCTTACGCTGATTGGCACCTATTGTGTCTTCATGCCGATGCACTATCTCGGGCTGGCGGGCCAGCCCCGACGCTACTCTCAGCTCACCGAACTCCAGTATCTCCATCCCCTGATTGGCCTGAACACGTTTATGACCTACGCAGCGATCGTAACCGTCGCCGCTCAGCTGATCTTCCTCTTCAATCTGTTCTGGAGCATGTTCAAGGGACCGAAGGCGAGTGATAATCCATGGGAGGCGACCACACTGGAGTGGACCACCGCCACTCCGCCTCCGCACGACAATTTTGGCGGACATACGCCGGTTGTCCATAACGGCCCGTACGAGTACAGTGTGCCCGGAGCGCCGCGCGACTATGTGATGCAAACTGACCCCGCAACCGTGGCGGCGCACTAACTAGGAAGAGTATCTGGAGAAGTTACTAAAGCAACTATGGCGAGCTTCACTCCAACGGTTCCGGCGCCTCACCCCACAACCTCCCGGGGAAGGCGCGACGATCTGCCCCCGGTCGTGGGTGGCGGAGACGGCGGGCGTCCCGATCCCGGCGAACCTGACTACGGAGCGCGTTTGCGGCGGGCGCGCCTCGGATTAACGATAGCTCTGACGCCGATCATGATGTTGTTTGTGGCCTTCACCAGCGCCTATATTGTGCGCCAGGGGCTGCCGACCTTCGACCCCAACACAAACGCCGTGGTGCATGACTGGATCCCGGTGCCGCTGCCCACTGTGCTGTTTCTGATCAACACATGCGTGCTGCTGTTGAGCAGCGTAACCATTGAGTACGCGCGGCGGCAACTTGCGCGGCAGGTCGCGCTGGAACCCGTGCAGTCCATTCCCGGAGTATCCCTGGGTGCAGAAAGCAAATTCCCATGGCTTGCCTTAACCATTATTCTTGGACTGGGCTTCTTGGCTGGACAATGGCTGGCCTGGAGAGAGCTGGCGGCGCGCGGGTTCTACGTCGCCACCGGCCCCAGCAGTTCCTTCGTTTATCTGCTCACCGGCGGGCACGCCGTGCATCTGCTCGGAGGAATCATTGCCCTGCTGGCAGCCGGCGCGGCCGTCGTATTGAACCGGCCTTTGGCGTCGCGCCGGATTATCGTCGATGTTACTGCCTGGTATTGGCATTTCATGGCTCTGTTGTGGATTTACATTCTGGCGTTGCTCGAGTTCGCGCACTAGCCAGAAAAAGGAGACCGAACGCATGGCGGAAGCTACCCTGCCGCAGAACGTCGCGGCGATCGATACCCCGGCGATCTATGAGCCGTCGCTGTTTGGCACGTATTCGAAAAAAATCGGGATGTGGCTGTTCCTGCTGTCCGACTCGCTGACTTTTGGCGCGTTGCTGTATGCCTACAGCTACGGGCGCATCTCCATCGCAAATTGGCCGACGCCATTCCATTCCACAAGCATCGTCAATGCCACCATCATGACCGCGTTCCTTTTGACCAGTTCGCTCACCATGGTGCTGGCGGTCAATGCGGCGGCGCGCGGAAATGATAAGGCGCGGGTCCTCTGGCTGTTGGGCACCATGGCGTGCGGAGTAGGCTTCATCGTTCTCCACGCCATGGAATGGAGCCACCTGATCAACGACGGTCTCCGCCTACCCATCTTCCCGGCCGTCCCGGGCCAGGAGACTGCGTCCGAATTCGTCAATGTATCCAAGACCGTGCCCCAGTTCGCCGCAACTTTTTTCGGGCTTACGGGAATGCACATGCTGCACGTCACCCTGGGAGTGGTCTATCTGGGTGTCATCGCGCTGCGGCGTAAGTTTATATCGATTCTTTTCGCGCTTTGGCTCCTGGCGTGGCTGGGGACGCCCGCGTACAGTCCCTTCCACTATGGGGCTCACGTGTTGCTGATTGCGGCCCTTGTGTGCTCCCTGATTTTGTGGCTGAAGCCGAAGGTTTACGACGCCGCCGATGTTGAGGTCGCGGGGCTGTATTGGCACTTTGTGGACCTGGTGTGGATGTTCATCTTCCCCCTGGTCTACATCATGTCCACCAAGATCGTTTAGGAGTCTGGCTAAAAGACTGGCTAGTAGTCGGGATCCCCGTAGTCGGGATCCCCGTAGTCGGGATAGAAGACTGGAAAGATAAACTTATGGAAGACGCTTTTCAGCAGGCAATTGAGCAACGCGTGGCCGAAGAGCAGCGCCACCACAGTGTCACTCCCTTCTTCTGGGTGTGGGGGACACTTCTGGTTCTGACCGCAGTCGAAGTTTACCTCGGCTATCAGAACATGGAACCCAAGCGCATGCTGGTGATCCTGATGGGTCTGTCGCTCGTCAAGGCCACGCTCATCATCGGCTATTTCATGCACATGAAATACGAGGTGTCGCGCATGAAGTGGCTTACCATGTGTTCTCTGGTGTTTTGTCTGGCCATGATGATGGTCTTTTTTCCGGATGCGTTCCGCATTCTCTCGTTGGGGTCAAATTGAGATCTTCGGGGCCAAGCCCGGTGCGACATGCAAGGGGCCACGCGGTGAGGCGTAGAGTTGCCGCGCTGGTCGGATTTCTGTGCCTGTGGGCGGTCCCTGGGTTTTCCCAAGGCTGCGCCATGTGCTACAGCTCGGCTTCGGCGGCGTCCAAGGATGGGCAAAAGGCCATTACTAGAGGTGTCGTAGTCTTGGTGGCTCCGCCCCTCGGAGTCATGACCTTCGGCGTGGCGCTGGCTTTTCGATACGGCAGGAAGCGTGACCAGGAACAGAATCTAGACGGCGATTCTGCGCGACTATAAGCTCATTCCGAAATCTGGAAGTCGGGGAATGCGCAGAAAGACACTGTGCAAAGGGACACTTCGCCGCCGCAGTCCTGCCGATCCCTCTGGCGTCCGATGATGACCGCGCCCGCCCTGAATAACTAGTGGGCAAAATACAGCGAAGCGTAGTAAGCAATCACCCCGAAACACGCGATCCCACAAATCGCGTACGCGGTGAAAATCCAGGTATTGCGATCCTCGTGCTGAACAGGCTGTGGATTCCCAGATTTGGTCCCAGTGGCCGGTGCATCCATGCAAGTCTCCTGAAAATGCAGAGTCTGACCTGTTGCTCAAAAAGCAGAGCCCCCACCCACGTCCCACACACGGGTGTAACGCGAAGAATTGTACTCCGGATCGAAGCCGGAAACAGATAAAACTTTGCAGGGTTGGAGTGGCAAGTACCGGCAATGGCTCCTCAGCCGGGATAACGGCCGGTAATGTACCCTTCCAGCTCCTGGATGGCTTGTGCCTGGCCGGAGATGATCCAGCGGACGAGGTCGCCAATCGACACCACACCCACAACCACGTCGTCCTCGACCACGGGAAGATGGCGAAAACGGTGGTTGGTCATAATGGACATGCATTCGTCCACCGTGTTTTGGAGGGTCACGAAAACCACGGGGCTGGTCATGATCTCGCGCACCAACATCTCCTTCGAAGAGTGCCCCTTGAGGATCACTTTGCGGGCGTAGTCGCGCTCCGACAGGATGCCAATCAACCTGCCCTGCGAGATCACCAGCAGTGCGCCGATGCCCTCCACCGCCATCTTTTCAATGGCCTCATAGACAGACTGATCGGGAGTTACAGACAGGACCCGATGGCTGCCCTTGCTCTTCAACAGCGATCCAATTGTGTCAGTGATTTTCATGAGGCACCGGCGATCGTGTCATTCACCACCCAAAATCGAGGAGAAGCGATTTGCGTTGCGCCACTTTGGGCAGGGATATGGTACTCCGATCAAGTCGCTGATCCAAGCGTTTCTCTTGCGTAGTGGCGGTTTTCTCTGTGAGCCTCTGTGTGCCCGGTGGTAGAGTTTTTTTCACCACAGGGGACACAGAGGCTCACAGGGGAGGATACTCCACACACTCTGCAATCCCCTTGCGCCCGGCGGCCGTATCCTCCAAGATGTTCTGTACTCTATGCCGCAAGAGATCACCCCACCCCCGCAGCATTCCGCGCGGCTCGATGCCGCCGCGCTTGAAGCTGCTCTTCGCCGCCATCTTCGCGGAGAAGTCCGCTTCGATCAGGGAAGCCGCGCCCTCTACGCAACCGACGGCTCCAATTATCGCCAAGTCCCGATCGGTGTCGTAGTTCCGCGCGATAAAGAAGACGTTCTCGCCACCGTTGCCCTGTGCCGAGACCACCGCGCTCCGCTCCTTGCGCGCGGCGCAGGCACATCCCTTGCCGGGCAATGCTGTAACGCCGCCATCGTCCTCGACTTCTCGAAATACATGGCGAGCATCCTCGAAATCGACCCCGAACGCCACATCGCACGCGTCCAGCCCGGAGTCGTCCTCGACACTCTGCGCGCAGCCGCCGAGAAACACCACCTTACCTTCGCGCCCGATCCCGCGACCCACGACCGTTGCACGCTCGGAGGCATGATCGGCAACAACTCCTGCGGCGTGCACTCGATCATGGCCGGCAAGACGGACGACAACATCGAATCACTTGAGGTCGTGACCTATGGCGGCCAGCGCCTGCACGTTGGCGCGACCAGCGCTGACGACTTCGACCGCTTCATCCGCGAAGGTGGCCGCTGCGCTGAAATCTACGCTGGTCTCAAGTCGCTCGCCGACCGCTACGGCGAGCAGGTTCGCCGCCAGTTTCCCGACATTCCGCGACGCGTTTCCGGATACAACCTCAACCACCTGCTCCCCGAAACCGGCTTTCACGTGGCGCGCGCGCTGGTCGGCTCCGAAGGCACTTGCGTCACCATTCTCGAAGCCACTTGCCGGCTCGTCGAAAGTCCGCCGGCGCGGGTCCTGCTCGTCATCGGATGGCCCGACGTTTACATCTGCGCCGACCACGTCCCGCAGATCATGAAGCACCGTCCCATCGGCCTTGAAGGTCTTGACGACATCATGGTCGAAGCGAGCCGCCACAAGGGCGTGAACCTCGACGGCGTCGCCATGTTGCCCGAAGGTGGTGGCTGGCTGATGGTCGAGTTTGGCTCCGACACCACCGCCGATGCCGAAGCTGACGCGCGGCGCCTGATGGAAGTCCTCGATCGTTCCGCTGCTCCTCCCAATATGCACCTCTTCACCGACGCACGCCAGATGCGTCGCATCTGGGAGGTTCGCGAATCCAGCCTGGGAGTGACGGCGCACGTCCCCGGCGAACCGATTCGTTGGGAAGGCTTCGAAGATTCCGCCGTCGCGCCCGAAAAACTTGGCGCCTACCTCCGCGACCTGCGCCGGCTGATGCAAGACCATCACTACGACGGCTCGTTCTACGGACACTTCGGCCACGCCTGTGTGCACACGCGCATGGACTATGATCTCGAATCCGCCGAAGGCATCCGTAAGTTTCGCCAGTTCATGGAAGACGCCGCCGACCTCGTCGTCCGCTACGGCGGATCGATCTCCGGCGAGCACGGAGACGGCCAGTCCCGCGGCGAACTGCTGCCTAAAATGTTTGGCCCAGAACTGATGCAAGCCTTCCGCGAATTCAAGTTGCTCTGGGATCCCGATTGGAAGATGAACCCGGGCAAGCTCATCGAGCCCTATCGCCTCGACGAAAATCTCCGCCTCGGCGCGGGCTACGATCCCTGGCAGCCGGAGACTCATTTCAAATTTCCCGACGACCACGGCAGCCTGGCCGCCGCCACCCTGCGTTGCGTTGGAGTCGGCAAGTGCCGCCACGATTCCGGCGGAGTCATGTGTCCCAGCTACCGCGTCACGCGCGAGGAAGAGCACTCCACCCGCGGACGCGCCCACCTGCTCTGGGAGGTGACGAAACGCGAGTTCATCAAAGACGGCTGGCAGAACGAAGCCGTGAAAGAATCGCTCGACCTCTGCCTCGCCTGCAAAGGCTGCAAAAGCGATTGCCCCGTAGGCGTCGATGTCGCGACCTACAAGGCGGAATTTCTGTCGCACTACTACGAAACCAATCGGCGTCCGCTGAATGCGATGGCCCTGTCGAAAATCGATCTGTGGCTGAGAGCAGCCTCGCACGCCCCCGGCCTGGCGAATCTAGCGACCCAACTTCCCGGCCTGCGCGACCTGGCCAAGCTGGCTGCCGGAATCCCCGCCCAGCGCCACATTCCAGCGCTAGCGCCGCAGACATTCAAAGACTGGTGGGAGAAGCAATACCCACGTAGGGACGGACGCATTCGTCCGCCCAGCCAAGCGCAGCGAGGCGAAGGTCACCCCGTCCTGCTCTGGGCCGACACGTTCAACAACCACTTCCTCCCCGCGACCGCCAAGGCCGCCGCCGAAGTCCTCGAAGCCGCGGGCTTCGACGTCAGCGTCCCGCGCGCCCATCTCTGCTGTGGCCGCCCACTCTACGATGTCGGCATGCTCGACCGCGCCAAAAGCCTGCTGCTCCGCATCATGGACGAGCTTATCCCCGAAATCGAAGCCGCGACGCCCATCGTTGTCCTCGAACCCAGTTGCGCGTCCGTCTTCCGCGACGAACTGACGAACCTCTTCCCCAAAGATGAGCGCGCACAAGCCCTGTCGAAGCAAGTCTTCCTGCTCAGCGAATTTCTCGAGCAGCGCGCAAAGAATTTTCCTCTTCCCAAATTGCCGCGCAAAGCGCTTATCCACGGCCATTGCCATCACAAGGCGATCATGAAGATGACCGCCGAAGAGGCGGTACTTAACCGCATGGGCATCCACTTCACCGAGCCCGCTCCCGGATGCTGCGGCATGGCCGGAGCCTTCGGCTTCGAAAAAGAGAAGTACGAAGTCTCAAAAGCGATCGGCGAGCTTGAACTGCTGCCCGGCGTCCGCCGGACCCCCACCGACTGGCTCATCGTCGCCGACGGCTTTAGCTGCCGCGAGCAGATTGCCCAGGAAACTGACCGCCACGCGCTGCACCTGGCTGAAGTTCTGCAGATGGCCTTGCGCGAAGCGACCGAAACTCCCGAAGGCTTCCCGATGTTCGACCCGGCACCGCAACACTATCCCGAAGACGCCTGGGTGCGGCCTCACCGGGACGCGATCAGGAAATCCATGAAGCGAACCGGGCTGGCTGTGGCTGGCATCACTGCCGGAGCGGCCCTGTTTTTTACCTTGGCCCGAAAGCGCTAAGGCCTGCTGGGCTTGGCTCACCTTGGGCGGGCCAACGGCCCGTCACCACACGGCCAAGCTGTAATCTGCTGATATATATAGACTTACTTTACAACTCCTCATCTCGCCCCGTTTCTGGGACAATAGACATAAAATAAGTAAGACGGTCAGCCTCCTCGTAGCGGCTTTCGGTCCTCCATCGCACCGCAGATCGCGCTGTGCACACTGCAAGACCAAGAAGGCTGATAGCAGAAAGCTGGACCCTATGGAAACCGTAACCGCAAACCTCCTCACTCCAACGTCCACTTCGTCCACAATCGCGGTTGCTGCCCAGAACAAGATGCTGCAAGGGTCGGTGCTGGTGCTGATCCAGTTCGACGTCTGTGAGGAGATCAATCTCGACTCTTTGCGCGACATCTTTGGAGCTCGACGGCAGGAGACCAGCTTCAAGCATCCTGCTCCGGGATACGTCCGCTTCCAGCGTCCACCGGTGGTGGAGCCGGTCGAGCCGCTGATCCTCGAAAGCGGCGAACGGCTTGACGTGCAGATCAAGTACTACGATTACGGCGTGCTGAGCGTGGTTTTCGAGCTGCCCTTTTCGGGCGATTGGGAAACGCTCGTCCGCCTGGCCAGCCGCTGGGTTTGGGATACCGATTTCACTAGCTTTGCGCAGAAGATCGTCAAACAGAAGATCGAACGGGCTCGGCCTGCCTTGGTCAAGCTGTACGACAGCTGGCTGCATGAAGACTACTTCGTGTTCCATGTGCGCGACCTCGCGGGCAATCCTTCCGCGACCGAACTGCTTGCGGCCGAGGGTGGGCGCATTGCCCAGATCGTCCGCGGCGAAAACGTTCCGCTCTCCGACGGCGAGCAGCAGGAAATCATGCAGTCGAAGATCTCGTACTATCCAAACGACCTGGCCGTGATCAGCTGGAACGGAGCGTTCCTCTATGACTCCACGGCGGGCGCAGAAACTGTCATTCAGCTGCTGGAATATGCCAATTCGCAGCTCCTCGAATTCCGCCATTACGACGAATTGCTGACGCGCGAACTGGCCAGCGTCTACGATTTCATGGACCACGGTTCCGGCATCTGGGCCCGCTGGCGCACCGCGAAACGCGCCAGCCGATTGCACACCGTCCTGCTCGATGTGGACGAACTGACCGAGCGTGCCGACAACGCTATCAAGTTTCTGAGTGACATGTTCTCGGCACGCCTCTACAAAGTTGCAGCTTCGAAGATCGGAGTCACCGACTACAAGGACCTGGTAAACCAGAAAGTTCACACCGCCGAAGAACTCTACCGCTTTATGGTCGACCAATTCCATCAGAGCCGCGCGTTCGTGCTGGAGCTGATGGTGGTGATTATTCTGATCATCGATTTGATCTGGCTGTTTAAGGGGAGCACACCGATCTGAGGGAAATTCTCAGTCTTCAGCTCTCAATAAAATCAAAATCATTTTGGGGCAGACACATTTTTTCTTCGTTCGGTTCTTCGTTTCCCGATTACTGTTAGGGTAGTAACCTGCTGGCATCCATTATCACGTATGGTGCGTTGGCCGGTCTGCAATGGCGCTAACGAACAGTTGGTTTGTGATGAGAGAGCTCTCCGTCCTCAGTCAAATCGCGCTGGAAGACGCGGGTCCCATGGTGCATCAGTCTGCCCAGATAGTCATCCTCCGAAAATAGCTGCGCGGAGCTCTCCATAGACGGCCATGTCGGTGGTAATCTGAGGGGCGAGCGGGTTCCTCGCGAATGACTTTGCGTCATTTCCACTCCCGTCAGTGCTAATCGCTGCTTTGCCTTGATGCAAATCGACCCCGATGCCGATTTCAGGTCGTCACCAGCGTTGCCCCGACCTACCGACTCGGCAAGAGCGTCCTTCTTGTCCTGCAGGAGGCCGCTTGCCTGTTCGGGTTTCCCCTCTTTAACGCAAAGGGCAACCGGCACGTCATCATCGTACAGATAACACTTTAGGTGCCTTCGGCTCAGAACGGAGATACCTCTCGCGGCGAATTCCTGGACATCATTACTGCCGTGATCATCTCGATGAATTAGGCGGAGCACCTTGCATCCGCTCGCAAGTGCGCGAATGGGGGCAACGATCGCGAGGCGATCAGACTCCACGTCAAACGAATTGGTGTAAATACATTACTGCAAGTACAAAATGTTCCCACGTGGAACATTGTACTTACATCCGCCGCCGGCGGCCCACTTCTCGGTGTGAGGTCAAACAGGCCCCGCCCAAGCTAAGCTTGGACGGGGCACCCTTCAGAATTGGAATGTACGCGAAGCCCGGGCCCCCTGCCAACCTTTAAGACGAGACCTTTCGGAATCTTTCCGTCCTATATCCGTTCGCGTAGAACGGAAGCCGGAGGGCACCATGAGAGGCGCCGCCTTGATAGTTGCCATTCTGTGCACCTCAGCAGCACTGGCCCCGGCAGCACTAGCCAAAGATTACCAGTGGAAAGACGCCGAGGTCATCGACATCACGTCCGACCACGGCGGGCCAGTAGTGGTTCCGGTCGCAGCGCTGGTTGGAGTGCATATTACGAAGACCTTCTATTGGGTACAAACCGACGATGCCATCTACGTTCTTGGCCCTGTTCTCACCAAGCGCCAGTTGTTGAACGTGACGCTGCACCAACCGACTAAGATTGCCAGCGACGAAAAAAACGCGCATATTCTGGACGATTACGGAAAAGACAGGAAATTGCCGATTGCCGAGACAGTTGCGCGCCCGAAACCCGAAGACCCACGGTAAGGTGCTTTTCAAAGAAGTTGAGAATCAGGTGCGGACTTCTTGCAGGCTCTTGAAGCCGCCAGCTTGAATAGCGGCGAAATGCACGACAACGTCCCGTTTGCCCTCGATACCTCACGTCTCAAAAACCTCGATATCTTAGCCGACCCGGATGAGGCCACCCGCCGCGGATGGGACGCGAAAGGTGCGGCGGGGCTGACACCCACCCCTTGCGATAGAGCAGCAAGCAGTGGGCCACCCGTCCCAGCCGCCCATGTCCCTTCGTAACTCCTTTTCGAGAAACTACTGTCCCAGAATGGGGTTTGAGTTCGCGGAAGGGCACGTCATGAGAAGACCGTTGTACCCGAGTGTCGATCGACGGCCTTCAGTCGAGGGTTCAGCCGGGATTCCGGCCGAGGACCCAGTCAAGGACCCATCCACGGACGACCCATGTGCAGCGCGACCACTGCCGGTGGATGAATCCACACGCGGCTCGGACTATGCGTCAGGTCTTCTGAAAGCTGCGGTGGCGCTGGGTTGCCTGCTTACCAGCAACGCTGCTTCTTGTGAGCAGAAGGCGGCCATTGTTGACACGGTTGAGCAACGCGGCGGGCGCTTGCTCACTCGCGCGGAAGGCGTGGCGCTGGTCGATCGCGCGCTGGAGCATTCCGCGTCGAGTCCCAGGCTGGATTGCTCGCATCTGGTGCACCAGATGCTGACGGCTACCGGACTCGACTATCCTTATGCGACATCTCACGAGATATTCGCCGGCATTCCGCAGTTTCGTCGGGTGCACAGCGCGCAACCCGGCGATCTGATTGTATGGCCGGGCCATGTGGGACTGGTGGTGGACGCCGGGCGCAGCGAATTCTTAAGCTCCAAGGGCAGCGGGGTAGGGACGGATAATTACAGCAGCGAGTACTGGCAGGCTCGAGGGCGTCCGCGATTCTATCGTTACGTTGTCGGCGCCGCGACCGAGCTTGCTGGACTCGGTGGCACCCCTGCGGGCAGCGGCGGAACTGCTTCCGCGCACGCTGCCCTTGTTCCTACGCAAGCGTCCGAGAGCCCGCCTGATAGTTCGGCCGAGAGATCGTCCCAAAGACCGTCCGAAAGACTTGTCGTGTCGGTGTCGTCACTGCAAAACACTTCCAACTATGGGACCGGCGATGACGTTCCGCCAAGCATGCAGATCGTAACCGGGCACGGTAAGCCGACCAAAGGGGGTGTGGAGGGCGCTGTCTCAGCGCTTATCAATGCCCCAGTGTCTTTGCCGGACGCGGAAAATCGCGGACGGATGCCTGCGGTGCTGCTCAGCAACGTGCAAGTCGCAGCAGTCCACATCAAGGGCGATAAAGGATGGGTAGGGGTGCGTGGGAACACGCGTGTGGCGCTCGCGGACGGAAGCTGGGGAAAGGCGACGGTTCAGGAGACCCGATGGAAACTTCGCCGGGAGCAAAACGGCTGGAGGGTATTTATGCCGCGCGATCGGCTATACATCTCCCAGGATGTGGCCATCGCTGCACTGGCAAAGCAGCTTTCAGTCCTTTCGGCGGCGCCTGATCAAGTGACTCGGCGACGAGAAATGAGCCGTCTGGCATCGGCATTAAACCTCTTGCTGAACGAAGATTGAGCCGTTACACGCGCTGCGTTTCTCGAGCCTTCGGACAGCAGACACATCGGAGTCAAAGGCAGCGCGAGGGCGCCTGCTCTACACGCGAAAATGCCCGTGATTCCTGCGAATCTCGGGCACTTTGTTTTAGCTAGAGATCGTTGTGAGACGATCCGTTGTCGCTACCTAGACAGCGGTAACGTTCTCCGCTTGCCAGCCCTTGGGGCCCTTAGTCACGTCGAACTGCACGGTTTGGCCTTCTTGCAGGCTCTTAAAGCCGCCAGCTTGAATCGCGGAGAAATGCACGAAAACGTCTTCGCCATTTTGACGGCTGATGAAGCCGTAGCCCTTGGCGTCGTTAAACCACTTCACTGTTCCTTGTTCTGCCATTGATGTTCCTTTTTCTTGTTTCTTGAAATGTGCTGAGAAGATTCGCTGCTGAAGAGGGGGTGACGCTGGTTGGCGGTACCGACCTGCAAGTGCATGTGAGTCAAACTTAGCAAAAACAGTGTAGCACGATATGCGCACAAAGTCGCTGAAACTTTGGTCGGATGCGTGTTTCTGGGTCTGGGCGGGTGGCGCGGCGGAGAGGGGCTAGCCCCATCTCTACTCTTAAACCGTTTTGTATCAATGAATTGAAGTCGATCTTTGGGGCTGGTTCAGTTATAAATTGCTTATGATCGCTTTTCTTACGCTTGAACTGCGGATCGAAGTGGCGCACTCGCTCAAGGACAAGCGTCAGGTCACGCGCAGCCTCAAGGACCGGCTACGGTCGTCGTTTAATGTCGCGGTTGCCGAGCTTGATCCCAGCATGCTTTGGAATCAGGCGACCATCGGAGTGGTTAGTGTCTCGCACTCGCGCGACTATCTTGAGGGGCTGATGGAAAACGTCGAGCGCGCGGCTACACGCATTGCCAACAACGCCGGCGCCGAGGTTACGGACTCGTTTGTCGAGTTTCTGTGAGGACTGGCCCGCAGCGGCTGAAGCCGCGCCCCTTCAAAACAAAGTCAAACTCGGGGACCTGATTTTTCTGATATTCTTACAGGTTTTCTCAGTCCGAGGTGAGCTGTGGAGCATCGTGGGCAGAAATATCATCGCGGACGACTGAGCGAGGCGATACGGGAGGAGATCGAAACCATCCTGGAAGGCGAACTGGGAGACCCTCGCATCGGCCTGGCGAGCGTCAGCACGGTGCTTATGGCTCAGGACACGCGATCGGCTCGCATCATGGTCACGGTAGCGGGCGATGAGGCCGAGGCTGAGCGCACGCTGGAGGGGCTCAATGCGGCCAAGAATTACGTCCGGCATGAGCTGGCGGAACGGCTGCGGTTGCGGCGGCCTCCGGAACTTTATTTTCAGATCGATCGTGCCGATGAGTTGGAGAGTCGCGTGGACGAGTTGCTTGGGCGGGCTAAGAAGCGTGCGCGGAAGCGGGCTGAGCCCAGCCCCTAAAGGGCCGTTTGATGCTTGGGAAGCTGTGGCAGCGCTAAAGCGATGCCCTAATACGAGGCGAGGCTGGCCCGCGGAGTGTGACGGGGCAAGCCCCGTCCTCTACAGCGAAAAGAGTTAAGAGCACATCATGCTAGAGCGGGTTCTGCAGGAAATTCGCGCACGACGCCGCTTCGTAGTGACTTCGCATGCGCGGCCCGACGGAGACGGCATCGGCTCTGCCCTGGCCTGCGGGCAGATCCTGCGCATGATGGGCAAAGACGCCGAAGTCGTCATGCACGATGGCGTGCCGCGCATCTACCAGAACCTTCCCTTCGCCGATCGCGCCGTCCAGGCGGATGCCGTCCCCCCGGGCTTCTCTGGGGACGACGCCGTCATTCTGCTGGAATGCGACAGCATCAAGCGCACGGGGCTGAAGGGGATGGGAGAATGTTTCCTCATCAACATTGATCATCACGCCAGCGGGCGCAATTTTGCGCAGATTAACTGGATCGATTCCACGGTTATGGCGACCGCGGAACTGGTCTTTCGCTTAGCCCGGCTGGCGTGTGTTCCAGTGGATCGCGACATTGCCACCTGCCTTTACACCGGGCTTATGACCGACACTGGGTCGTTCATGTTCGAAGGAACGAACGAGCACACTTTCACAGTCGCGCGCGACCTGGTGCTGGCCGGAGCCGACCCCGCGCTTTGTGCCCGGCATATCTATTTTGGACATTCCACGGCCAAACTGCGTCTGCTGGGCGCGGCGCTTGCGAATCTGCATCGCGAGGGCGCGCTGGCCTGGATATGGGTCACGCAGGAACAGATGCAGCGCTTCGGCGCCCGCGAAGAGGATTGCGAGGGCCTGGTCAACTATGCGCTCTCCATCGCCGACGTGCAAGTCGCCATTTTCTTTCGCGAACTGCCCGACGGCCGTTGTCGCATCAGCCTTCGCAGCAAGGGAGCAGTGAACGTCTCTACCGTGGCTGAGCGTTTCGGTGGTGGCGGTCACAGATGCGCCAGCGGTTGTTCGGTCGACGGGCCGCTGGCGGTTGCCGTGTCTCGAATTGTCGACCGCCTGCTGGCGGAACCTGTAGTTGCGAACGCGAACGCACCGACCGGTCGTTAGTCGTTAGTCGTTTGATCATTAACCTGGATCGTTTCGTCGTTGATCGACGATCGATCGTCGTTCGCATGCGGTCGGACCACGCAATCTGAGCGGACCAGTTGCTGACAAAATGAATCAAGGAACGAATCCGCGAAATCGCACCGACATGCTGCTGCTGGTGGCGTTCTGCGGATTCTTCTTTTTCTATGGTCTCGGGGCCTTCGGGCTCGTGGGCGCCGACGAACCACGATACGCGCAGGTCGCGCGCGAAATGCTCGAGCGTTCCGATTGGGTTACTCCTATGCTGCAGGGCAAACCCTGGCTCGAAAAGCCGGTGCTGTATTACTGGGAGGCGATGCTGTTGTTCCATGTGGCCGGCGTCAGCGACCAAGCTGCGCGCCTGCCCGCCGCCCTCGATGCGGCTCTGCTGATCGCAGGCATTTATTTTTTTCTTCGCCGCTTTCGACCCGGCAGTGAACTTGATGGCGCCCTGATCACGGCCAGTTGCGCCGGCGTCGTTATCTTTGCCCACGCCGCTGCGACTGACATGCCGCTCGCCGCCTGCTTCGCCATCGCCTTGCTGGCATGGTACGGCTGGTACGAAAGCCGCCGGAACACTTATCTCGCCGTCTTTTATTTTTTTCTGGCGCTTGGAACCCTGGCTAAGGGGCCGGTCGCGCCCGCCCTGTCCGCGGTCATCATCTTTCTCTTCGTTGCCGTAAAGCGCGACTGGCGAGCCATCGTTCGCACCCTATGCCTTCCGGGCATCCTTCTCTACCTCGCCGTTATGTTGCCCTGGTACGTGGCGGTCCAACTGCGCAATCCGGAATTTTTCCGCTTCTTCATCCTGGAACACAACCTCGCGCGCTTCTCGCAGGACATCTATCATCACCATCAGCCTTTCTGGTTTTACCTGCCCGTGTTCCTGCTGGCTATGATGCCCTGGACGTTCGTGCTCATGGTGGCTGTCGCCGAACGCGTTCGCCTGATCTGGGCCGAAGGCAAGGATGCTTTCTCCAGTCCGGAAGATTCCTGGCCACTGTTTCTTCTGATATGGATGCTCGTGCCTGTTTTGTTTTTCAGCGCATCGCAATCAAAGCTTCCGGGATATATTCTGCCGGCCGTCCCTGCTGGAGCGCTGCTGGCAGTCGAATATCTGGTCGCCCGTCGCAGCGATGAGCGCCCGAATGACAGGAAAAGGTTTTCGTTTCTATTCGCCATGGCGCACGGAATTCTCTGCGGACTGCTGACCTTCGCTGCGCTCTCCGCCGCGTCCGTTGCGATGAATCACCACTTGCTGTGGGGTACGGAGACCTACATCGCCGCTGCCGTTGGCGCTATCTTAGCGCTCGGCATCGTCGCGGCGTTGCTGCCCCGCGCCGGACTCGGCCTCTTGGGCCGCGTGACCCTGTTCGCCGTGGTCGTCAGCGTAGCCGCCGTTATTCGGTTTGCGGCGCCGGTCATTGATGCCACCCAATCCGCGCGTCCGATTGCCGAAATCATTCAGGCTTTTTCGCACGAGGCGGTCCCCGTCGGCCTCTATCACGTCAATCGAGCGCAGCAGTACGGACTCGAGTTTTATCTCAATCGACCGCCGCAAAAATACGAGGAAGGAAATATCCCGGCCGAGGCTCACGTGGTGGTTGCCGCGCGAGGTATGCAGTCCGAAGTCGCACAGCTCGTTACCGGACGCCGAGTGTCATACTTAACCGGTATACCGACGCAGAAGGTGGATCTGTATTGGGTGGGAAAGTAAGAAGAGGTGTCAGGTGTCAGGTCTGAGGCCCCAGACCCAACGCCGGTAGCGGAATCTAGCAGCAGTGCTTCTCCTGAGACCTGACACCCGGGACCTAAGACCTTCTTTTTTATGGAAATTCTCGATCTCCGACATTTCTCTTCCGCCGACCTTCGGCCGCTGCTGGAAGATGAGATCGCCATGTGGGGAACTGTGCTCTCGTGGGACTATGCCACTTCCGCCGAGATGATCCTGCGCTACATGGACTTGAAAATCCTTCCCGGCTACGCCGCCATCGAGCGCGGCAGCATCTTCGGCTACTCCTTTTTTGTCTACGACCAGAGCAAGGGCGTGATCGGCGACCTATTCGTTCGCGACGGCGGAAGCGGTCCCGATCGTCACGAGGTCGAAGAACGCTTGCTTACCCACGTCATCGAGACTCTGCAGCAGTCGCCCGGCATCCATCGCGTGGAGGCGCAGTTGCTGGCGCACCACACCGGAGAAGTGTCGCGTCCCTTCCTGCAACAGGGCTTCAGCCGCCATCCGCGCGTGTTCATGAATTTCGATATTGGCAAACATCCACAGGCTTCGCTAACGACTCTGCCCCCGCTTCCGGCGCAGTTCGAAATTCGTCCGTGGTCGGAGCCGGAATACCAGTCGGCCGCTGCGCTGATCACCGCTGCGTATCGCGGCCACGTCGATTCCGAGATCAACGATCAGTACCGCACTCTTAGCGGCTCGATGCGCTTTCTCAACAACATCGTGCGCTTCCCCGGATGCGGGACGTTTGATCCGCAGGCGTCGTTCGTGGTCCACGAGCGCCGCACGCGTACTTTAATCGGACTCATTCTCTGCTCGCTGGTGCGCCCCGATGTTGGCCACATCACCCAAGTTTGCGTGCTTAGGGAACACCGGTCGGCTGGGCTCGGCGAAGCTTTGCTGGCCGCCTCAACCAGGAATCTGCGCGGGCGGGGGTTCCGGTTCATTTCGCTGACGGTAACCGAGGCTAACGACCGCGCGATTGCGCTCTATAAGCGCATTGGATTTGAATCTACGAGGGTGTTTGACGCGTTTGTTTGGGAAGGGTAGAGAAATGGGGTAGCGCTCAGCGCGGTCGCCGTCGGCTTCGCTCGGGACGACAAGGTCTTGGGAAATTTTCTGTCTAGCTGCTAAGCTAAACCGTTCACCCAGAACAAAAAAACCTCCGCGTCGTCCTTCCCCGGAGCGACGCAGAGGATTCGATACGGAAACCCGCCCACCCAAAGGCAAGTGCGACCCCGGTAAACCGCTGCGCCGCCCAAAATCAAGTGCAACAACGGGTTTCGCAGCACGTTGAAACCGCGCCCTTCTCAAGACGATTTACGCGCCTGACTCACATCTAACCGACTGATCAACGGAGCCTTACTTCCGCAGAAGGTTCTTCGCGATGAACAGCACATTGGCGGGTCGTTCTGCCAGCCGCCGCATGAGATACGGGTACCACTCGGTGCCGAACGGGATGTAGACGCGGACGCCCCAGCCGTCCTTCACCAGACTCTGCTGCAAGTCGCGACGAATGCCGTGCAGCATTTGGAACTCAAAAGCGTTGCGCGGAATACTCTCACGCGTGGCAAAAGCCTTGGCCGCTTTAATAATGGCTTCATCATGGGTCGCCAGGCCATGGAAGACGCCGCTCTTCATCAGTGTCTTCATCAGCTTCACGTAGCTGGCGTCAACCTCGGATTTCTTCTGGAAGGCAATGTTCTCGGGCTCTTTGTAGGCGCCTTTGCAGAGCCTTATGCGGATGCGCTCGGAGAGCAGTCTGTCGACGTCGGCTTCGGCGCTCCGCATATACGACTGGATCACCGTCCCCACGCTGTCTTCGTTCCCGGGAACGCGGTGGAGTTCGTGAACGAAATTGAGGGTGCGCTGAGTGTAAGGCGATCCTTCCATATCGACACGAACAAAATTCCTGGGCGACATGCTGGCCGCCTTGGCGACCAGTCCGCGGACGATTTCGTAGGCCATGTGCTCGTCCACGTCCAGGCCCATGTGGGTCAACTTCAAGCTGATATTCGCGTTTAGCTTGTTGGCGGCGATCTCGTGGAGCAAGTTGTGGTAGAGCTGGGCGCTGGCGCGGGCTTCTTCAGTGTTGGTGACGTTCTCGCCGAGATTGTCGATGGAGACGCCGGCGCCAAACTGATTCACGGCGGCGGCCGCGCGAACCGCGTCCGCTACCTCTTTGCCGGCCACGAAGCGGGCGGAAGTGCGCTGGCCGAAGCGGGAGCGTTCGGCTATCGCGCGCAGCCACCGGCTCTCCGACAGGGCGATGAACAGTGCTCTTAGCACGGCTCGCCTGATTTACGGGGGCTAAGACTGCCAGTGACGGTCATTGACATGACAGGGCATTACATTACTTTTTACCACATTTTCTGTAGAGACGAGGCTTGCCGCGTCTCTCGCGCTGCTCGAGGCGGCGTAGGCAAGACGGGGCGAGCCCCGTCCCTACCGGCGGAATCCTTTTGCGCTTCAAAAGCGCAATTGACCAGTTAGAAGACTTCTGATTATCCGGTTGCTTAAAAGACCCTCAAATCGTTATCCCGCTCGTGCATTGCCAAAGCGGTCATGACCTTAGCAGCCTGGCACGAAGAGCCTATCCACAAGAAACATGACCGAGAAGCGTTCGATTGCGGCGAAGATACGCTGAACGAATTCTTGCGCCGATACGCCCGCAAGAGCCACGAGCTGGGCGGTGCGAAAACATTCTTTGGGATTGACGATGCTGACAACGAGACCATACTCGGCTTCTACAGCTTGAGCACCGCCTCGGTTGAATATGCCCGCACGCCGGAGACCGTGCGGCGCGGATTGGCACGCCATGAGGTGCCGGGCTTCCGCCTAGCGCGCTTGGCCGTGGATCGCAAGACACAACGGCAGGGACTCGGTGGACAGCTACTGCTCGCTGCGGGCCGACGCTGTCTGGTCGCCGCGGAGGAAGTTGGCGGCGTCCTGCTGGTGATCGACGCAAAGAATGAAAGGGCAGGGGCGTGGTATGCCGGCTATGGTTGCTGTGCCGCTGTTCGCCGCGTCCTTATGTTTGCTGCTGCCACTGGCGACGATCAAGGCTGCTCTGAAAAAAAACGGGGAAATTCTGACTCCGGATGAGTCGTGTAGAATAACGGTTTGTATGGACTTGTCCGCCATCCAGCAAGCCTTGCGCGAACGCAACATTGACGCCTGGCTTTTCTATGATCACCACCACCGCGACCCGATCGCCTACCGCGTCCTCGGGTTGCCGGATGGGCTGATGGTGACGCGGCGCTGGTACTACCTGATCCCCGCTAAAGGCGAACCCGTCAAGCTGGTTCACTCGATCGAGTCGGGACACCTGGATACGTTGCCTGGCGCGAAGAAGCAGTACGCGGGATGGCAGGAACTGTTTGAGGGTTTGAAGCAGATGCTGGGTCCTTATCGCGACGTGGCGATGCAATACTCGGCCAACAACTTTGTTTTTACCATCTCCATGGTGGATGCGGGAACAGCGGACATGATCCGCGGGTTGGGCAAGAACATTGTCAGCGCGGCGGACCTGATCGCGCAGTTTGAAGCGACGCTGACGGACGAGCAGATCAAATCGCACTTCGCGGCGCGGGATGTGATTGACGCGGTCACTGCCGAGGCTTTTAAAGAAATCGGACGGCGTGTGCGCAATGGCGGCACGCACGAGCATGAAATTCAGCAGTTCTTCATGGAGGCGTTCCGGCACGAGAACATGGTGACCGACGATCCTCCGATCGTGGCCGTGAACGCGAACAGCGGCTATCCGCACTATGAGCCGAGCGCAAGCCGGCCAGTGCCGATTCGAGAAGGCGACCTGGTTCTGCTGGACGTTTGGGCGAAAAAGAATACGCCGGGCGCGGTTTACTACGACATCACGTGGATGGGATTTGTGGGCAACGCTCCGTCGGACCGGCAGCGCGAGGTTTTCAAGATCGTGCGCGAGGCGCGCGACATCGGCGTGAAGACGGTGCAGGATGCGGTTTCTGCCGGCAAGCCGATCGCCGGGTGGGAAGTGGATCATGCGGTGCGCTCGCACATCAAGCAGGCGAAACACGGAGATTATTTCATCCACCGCACCGGCCACTCGATTGCCACCGAGGTGCATTCGAACGGCGCGAATATGGATGACCTGGAAATTCACGACGAGCGGCGCATTCTGCCCAAGTCCCTGTTCTCGATCGAACCCGGCATTTACCTGCCCGAGTTCGGCGTGCGCCTGGAAGTGGATGTGCTGGTGCGGCCGGGAAGCGCCGAGGTCACTGGTAAAATCCAACGAGAGATCGTGACGATCTGAATGGCCAAGCCGACGATAGATAAAACGACAGACAAATCAAAAAATGCGGTGGCGGCTGAGCCGGAATATCCGCTCACCCCCATGGCGGTGGTCGCGCCGCTGGTCGGCTGGCTGATTCCGGGCGGCGGACACATCCTACTGAAGCGCTATGGGCGCGGCATTCTGCTGATGGTGTCGGTGGCGGCGATGTTTCTGATCGGCCTCGGAATGCAGGGGCGGATTTACCAGCCGAACGGCGGCGATATCCTCGACATACTGGGCTTCGTGGGCGACGTGGGCTCGGGCGCGCTCTATTTTCTGGCGCGCATCATGGATTGGGGCAATGTGATGGCCGCGAATGCGGCGGCGGATTATGGCAAGACATTTCTGATCGTCGCCGGGCTGCTGAATTTTATCGCGGCGGCGGATGCGCATCACATTGCGCTGGGGAAGAAACCGTGACCGTCAGCTTGTCGCACTTCTCGGCGGCGGTGGTGTTCGCGCTGTTCGCGTCCATTGTTTTCGGCATCACGCAGCGCAACTCGACGATGGAGCAGGTGAAGTACGGTCTCTACTGCTTTGCATTGTTTGTCGGCGGAGTCTTTCTGGCGGGATGGGTGATGGCCCTGATTCGGCGGTAGGGGACGGTCACCTCTCGGCCTTTGATTTCCAACAAACAGGCTTCCAGCGATGTGCGGCCATCCGTGCCCGTGTGGTGACGGGGCTCCGCCCCGTCGGAGCGTGGCAAAGCGCTGCCACCACACAGCTTCCACACAGTTTCTATTTTTTTGAAACGCTTCTTATTCCGGAGGTCCGCCTTGGAGGCCGTCGCCGGGAGCGAGCGGAAGGTGGGCGGCTCCGCTGAGGATGACGCGCTCCTGCAGCGAGAATGAGTCCCTGTACTGCGGGGAATTGATGAGCTGGTCACGCTGTTCGGGCGTCAGGCCGCGCATGCCCCGGATCGCGCGATTGACGGCTTGCCGGCGATCGGGCGGCAACTGTCTGAATTGCTGAAAAAGCTGGCGCGCCCGCTGCTTTTGATCTTGCGTCAGGTGCTCCCAGGTCTCCATGCGGTTGAGCACGCGTTCCTGCTGCTCCGGCGGCAAGCTGGAAAAATGCTGCAAACGGTTTCGCAACCGCACTTGCTGTTGCGGAGGAAGCCGGCGGAACTGCGGATCGTTTTCGAGGGCGCGGCGCTGCTGCGCCGGCGGCAGATCCTTATATCGCCTGAGCCAGTTTCCGGCGTGGCCGGGTTGGTTCTGCTGAGGATGGACTTGATTGGGGTGGCTGGAGCCGGGATGGCCCTCCGGCTGAAAGTGGTGCCACTGTCCGTCCGCATGTTGCCCTTGCGGATGCTGTTGCGGTGGCGATTGCGTTGGTGAATACCGGACTTGAGCGAACGACGGCGTCAGCAGCAGTAGCGCCGCCACACAGCTAGCAATTCTTTCCCGGCCCAACATGCCTTGGTCCCCTCTTACTCGCATTACGTGGCTAGCCTGACATCGCTAGCCTTACATCGCCTGCGACTCTCACGGATTCGCGGTTACGTCGTCCTGCACCTGCAGATCGTCGAGCACGTCGAAATCGGCGTACAGCTCGTCGTTCCTGTCCAATGCTTGCAGATCGCCGACGGCGGTACCGGGCTGCACCGGCAGACCGAGGGATGGGGGATTGGTCGGGATGGTTGCGGCCTGATAGATATACGACTTGTTGCTAACGCCGATGGTCAGCGCTCCGGCAAACACCACGGCAGCGAGCGACATGGCCCACGCCGGACGCCGCAGCCAGTTCAGCCATACCGCGTGTGGGCGCGCCATTTCTTCGCGCAAGCGCGCCTGCAGGCGGGTGTCGAAATATGGTGACGGTTCGGGCGCTTGCCATTCATCGAGCAGCGCCATGGTTTTCTGCAAGTCGCTGAGATGAGAGGCACAGGCCTCACAGGATGCGATGTGTTTCTTGACCTCGCGTTGCTCGGCCTCGGGCATCGAAGTGTCCATGCCCGCGGCTAAATCCGGCAACAATTCGCTAATTTCACGGCAATTCATACTCTTCCCTCTACTTCCCCGAAACGAACTCCTTCAACTGCTCGCGCAACGTTTCGTAGGCGCGAAACAGCAACGACTTGGTGGCGGACTCGCTCAGCTTCAGCACGCCCGCAATCTCGCGATAATCCATCTGCTGATACTTGTGCATGATGACAGCCACGCGCTGGCGTTCGGGCAGCGCCTTCACTTTGCTGCGGATGGCGGCCAGCCGCTCCCGCTTCAAGATCTGCTCTTCGGCGGAGAGCGATTCGTCGGCCAAGTCGGGCGTGCTGCCCGTTTCGCGGTCCGGTTCATCGAGGCGCACGGTATTCTCGGCGCGCTCGTGGCGCGTATCGCGGGCGTGGTTCACGGCCAGGTTGGTCGCGATGCGATACAGCCAGGTCGTAAACTTGGCGCTCGGCTCGTAACTGGTGCGCGAGCGGTACACGCGCAAAAACACCTCCTGCGCCAGTTCTTCCGCGGTCGAAGGATTGTGGCACAAGCGGTACATAAAACCGACCATCGGCCGGCGATATTTCTGCACCAGGTAAGCGAAGGCGGACTCGTCCCCGGTCTTCACCCGCAGCATCACGTCGACGTCGGAAATGACCTCGCTCGAACTGACAGAATTTGCCATGGAAACGGGATCGGACCGGCGCGGTCCGGAAAAGTTCAGCAGTCCGCGATCGAGCACTCCGCCATCAATGGCCACGCTGCTCACACTGGTAGAAACCCCGTTCGGGGGACAAAGTTGCGCGTCTCCCGAGGCGGGAAAGCGCGTGGAAGTACTTTCCCCTGAATCAGTTGCAGGTTGAGCATCGGGAATGTCGGAAGCGGGCATGGAAGGACGATAGAAAGAGGCTATCGGGAGTGGCGAAGGCGGTCAAGAGGCTGGTCGGATGCCGAAAGGGCCGACAGGATTTGTTACAATCGCAAAACCGCAAAAAGTGGGCGCATAACTCAGCGTTAGAGTGCCATCCTCACACTCTATCAACACTCGTAGAATCAGGGCGTTAGCCGGTACACAGGGAGCCTAAAGGCACCGAACGAGCAGCCAGGTACTGGTTCCGTTCCCTGATTCGTTCCCACACTCGCAGGCGGGGCATCTGGCACAAACCGAGCAGGCTCTTCAGAGGTCGTACGCAGGAGCGCCCCTCGATGCGCCGGGCGGTCTATGCTCGGCACGGTTCATGGTGAAGGCCGATCTTCTAGCTTTCGAGACTACACGCTCCGAAAGGGAGATGATAAATTTTGCTCGTGATGGTTCTTTAGTATTAGTCGTTGCATCTAGGGATCCCTTCAAATGATCGAAGCGGGGGCGACAACCAAGCTTTGGCCTTCACCGTTACCAGCGAGAGTGACCGAAGAATTGGCTACGGGAGTGATTGCGGCGAACGCTTTTGAGTTCGTGGAAGTGCAAAACGTGGGCCATGACTTTTCCGAAAGGATTGTGCCGTCAAAGGGTTCCCCTACCGGCACGGGTACGGTCAGCAAATCGCTCGAAAACGACGAATCCGCCACCAATTCCCAGTTGGTGTCTTCGCCCCTGTCTTCAACAGTTGAGAATTTAGTGGAGATGCGAGCGACTCGGGAGATGGTCGATTTGACGCGAGCATCTTGCGGAGCAAACCAGCTCACTGGTTGGATGCGCCGAATTCCGCAGGGCTTCGGTACCCTTTACGGCTGCGGATGCGCAGGGCTTTCTGGTTGCGCGCATCAACTTTGATGGTGCGGTAATGCCCATCCTGCGTGAACGCCGCCGGCTTGTAAGACACCTCGTACTGGCTGCGCAGCTCTTCCTGAATGGCAGCGAACGCGTTGGCTACTTCGGTGATCTGGGAGGGCACGTAAGATCTTCCTCCAGTTGCTTCGGCAATGCGTCCCAATGTCTTGTTACCGTGTCCTCCGGAGCCGGTCGGGTTGGTGCTGATGGTATACACCGAGACCTCGGCCTGTTGCGCCATCTCGATGGCTTTTTCGCGGGTCACCGAGCTTGCGTTGTCATTGCCATCGCTCAACAGGATGATGGCGCGCCGGACGGGACCAGCGTGTGGTTGCTTCAGCAGCTTGTCCTGGCAAGCATAGTAGAGAGCATCGTACATTGCGGTGAGGCTGCCCGGTCGTAGCGCGCGAATGCCGACCGAGAGCTTCTGGGTATCGTTGCTGAAGTCCTCCGTGACCTCGGGAGTCAGGTCAAAGCCGATGACGAGAGCCTGATCGTACTTTGGCCGGATCGTCTCTTTCAAAAAATCGATGGCCGCTTCCTGCTCGAACTTGAAGCGACTGCTCACAGATCCGCTGGTGTCGATCAACAGGACCACTTGCAGGGGTAGATCCGTCTCGTTGCTGAAGCTGAGGATCTCTTCCGGTGGCTTGCTGTCGTCCAGAATTATAAAATCGTTTTGCTTCAGGTCCTTGATGTAGCGTCCGTGCTTGTCGGTGACGGTGAAGACCAGGTGGACTTCGCTCACCGTCTTGCGCATGGTGAAGATGGGTTCATCCGGCACCGCCGGCGCGCTGGAGGCAGGGCTCCTTGCAGCCGGATTGGGTGATTGCCCGGTTTGAGCCGAAGCCACCGTCGCCGATGCATGAGCGGTGCTTGTCTTCGCCGGATAAAAAGATTCCGGCTGAGAAATAACGAGTTGTTGCGCCGCCGGCTGAGGCCGGCTGTTCGGTTGTGCCGCGGAGGGTGCCGGCGTCAATTGCTGCCCCTGGTTGTGGGCCCAAACGACGCGCAGGAACAGAGCAAGACCGACCAGCCAAAAAGTGAGGGAGGGGAACTTCATGGTTTTTGCGATTATAGCCTGTCTGCAAGGAGTAGGAGGTGGCTCGGACCTTTGCGGGCGCAGGCAAGAAAAACAGCAACGCGCCTGCAATCGTCAGTCCCCTGCGTCTCGGCCTAGGCGTCATTTTTGACAGTATGCACGGCAGAGAAGGCCTCCTAGCATTCTCTGGTCACATGTTTACCACCCACCAAACCAATCGGCTCGCACAATTTCAAGGGCGACGCCCGACGAAAGGACAATTCTTTATGAAGCAACAACTTAGGTGGATCGTAGCATTCACCGTATTGCTATGCGCCTTGTCTGTTGGATTGGCGTCCGGCGGCGACAACGTCAAGGTTAAGGGGTTGATTACGACCAGAACCGGAGAGACTCTGACTTTGAAAACCGCAGATGGGGGAAGCGTCACCGTCGTTCTCACCGATGACACTAAAGTTCAACAGCCCAAAGGCCTCGGCCTTCGCAAGAAGCAGATGTCAGCTACCGTGCTGATGCCTGGCCTCAAAGTCTCAGTGTCGGGCACCGGCGACGCGCAGAGCAAGGTGACGGCCCAGACAATTAACTTCGACGCAGCCGATTTGCAATTGGCCGAAACCATTCAAGCTGGCTTGAACCCGACACAGCAACAGCAGGCGGTCAACAAGGCCAACATTGCCGCCAATCAGCAGGGGATCCAAGCCAACAAAGAAGGGATTGCCGCCAACCAGCAACAAACCGCAGCCAACACGGTGCAGATTGCAGCCAATCAGCAGCAGATCGATGCCAATCAGCAGGAAATTGCGGCAACCACGAAGCGTTTCTCCGAGCTCAGTGAGTATGAAACCAAGGGCGACGTTACGGTCAACTTCGCAGTCGGGAAGTCAGTGGTATCGGCAAGCAGCAAAGCCGCCCTCTCGAAACTGGCGCAGGATGCGGTGAGTCTCACTGGCTACATCATTGAGGTGAAGGGCTTTGCCGATTCTTCGGGCAATGCCGCCATGAACGAGCAGTTGAGTATGGATCGAGCCCAAGCGGTTATTGCCTACTTGGTACAGAACTGCAAGGTACCGGTGCGGCACGTCATAGCCCCAGGAGCGATGGGCACGGCTGATCCTGCGGCGCCCAACGAGACGGCCCAAGGACGCGCAGAAAACCGGCGCGTGGAAGTCAAGGTCCTGGTAAATAAGGGTGTGGCTGGATCGTGAGCGACCCTCGACTTCGTTCATTCAGTCCGAGCAAAATCGGACGTGCAGCGAGTCGAAGCGAAGCTACTGAAAAAAGGCTGCGCTTGGTTCGTTCTGACAGTTGGAATTTGGCGGTAACGTAGGTAGCTTTGTTCGCGCTTGTCCTTTCGGGCCGACCCATCTTCGCCGGCTGTTCGCCGAGGATGGGCCGGTGTTTCGGTGACACCAAGGCCCCTTTAGCCTCCAGACTTCTCCACGTGCTATTCGCTCACAATGAGGAGTGCGTACGCGAATCGCATCCGCGGGTCATTGGCTGTGCTTCGCAAGTGCCTGCAGCCGAATTTCGTGCTTGAATATGTCTGCGCATTGGGGCAGGTGCTTTCGATATTTTGCAGGAAGTTGAATGCAAAGGCCCACGGCGCTTTGGCGCATGGCATGCAGTTCCAAGAGGGCTGCTGTTTGCACCGTCATCGCGGGTGGCCGGTTGTTAACTGTCGGGGATGGATCCGCTCCAACCTTGGTGGCTTCCTTCTTGATCACACCCGACATAAAATCCTCGCCCTTGACATTGTCATGAACGACCACATCATTGACTGCGCAGCAAGGAGTCGGATCAAATGCGTTGCGGTAGTTGAGCACATTCCCGTTGGTTAGAGTCGGTCCCTGTGGGCCTTGAGGAATGCTTTGCAGGTCGAGCTCGCCGCTCGCGCCATAGCTGGTGCTACCCACAGACGTCGACGGGTGAGCATCATCTCTGGGCGTAATCTGCGCCCCTGCCGACACCGCGAAAAGGAAAAACACCGACAGAAGCCAAGCGCAAAGAAAGTCTCTTTTCAGGACAAACACACGTCCTCCCCAAGAACTTTGAGATCCCCAACCGATTTGCATTTCCCCGGCAAGGCGCAGCCTCGATTCGCTATGATCCAGATGAGAACTTCCGCACAGCTTGCAGCTGAATTTAGTTCAGGTTTCGATCATCGCAAATGGCCCAAAAGGGGAATAGCCGTAAGATGAGTGGGATCCTCGTTGTCGATCGCCCTGGTTACAACAGTTACGTTTGAAGCCATCTCGTCGCAAAGGAAGTCCCAAGCGCCACCGGTTCTTCTTGTTGAAGGTGACGGCATTTGGAGAGTGGTCAAGAGTGTTCCCATGTAACTGACCAGTGTTCGGCTGGGCGAGTCGATTTGATGATCGGGCGCCCATCAGAGAACTGGTACACGCGCGGAAGGTACTTCCCCACCAGTACCTCCGTGATCGACCCCTCCACGTGATGCGTTACCGTATGCGCCTGTTCGTTCACGTCCTAGCTAGCTACCCAAAGAAGCCCCATATCCGTTCTTTACGTGGTCATTCGATAGCCCAGATGCGAACTTCGGGTACATAAGCTGAACCGACATGTGGCTATCACGCGTGTAGACCAGCATGCCCTTCAGATCGGTGATGCGGCTCATTTTTCCGTCTGCCCCGGGCCCTTCCAGCGAGACCAGACGCCACGCTCCGATCAGTTTCTCCCCTGCTGAGTGATGGCTTGCCACCTGGTTCTTTGCAGATTGAGCCTGGGTAAAACCGGCAATTGCCACAACAGGAGCAAACGCGCCGTGATACAAAGCTTTCATTTTCGGCTTCTCCCACTGATTGCCGCTCATCGGCCTACCAGCTTGATTGCAACAATGACTTCCGAACAGCCTGTAAACCGGGAAGAGCTCAACGAAACGCGATCGTATCAAGCGCGAAAAGCATGGCTGCCAAACAAAGTGTGACCCCGAACGCCCGGTACCACTGTAGGAACAAGGATCTGCGGGGAGGAGCCAATTTCTCAAGACGCTCTGATCCCCAGATTATGGCTGCCCCGTGGGGCGCGACCATGATAAAGACTCCCAGCGCGATACCGACGATACTGACTAACAGGTTCATTACACCACCGGCTTCAATCCACATGCTCGCCCACGTCAAAGCCTTCTTCGGAGGCCGGAAGCACGTCTTGTTCACCTGCAATCCACACATATAATGTGGGCAACAGAAAGATGCTCATCACCAAGTCGGCAATCAAGCCTCCCACGATGACGATTGCAAAGGGACGCTGTGAATCGGACCCAATCGCGTGCGAAAGAGCAGCGGGCAGCAGTCCGAGAGTCGCCACTAGCATGGTCATCATGATGGGCCGCAACCGCAAAACGGCCCCCTCAACCGCGGCGTCCTCTATCGAATGTCGTCGGGCTCGAAGCTGATTGATGTACTCCAGCATGATGACTCCGGTCTGCACAGACACGCCGAACAGCGCCAGAAAGCCCACGCCGGAGGAGACACTGAAATTGGTGCCGGTAATCAGGAGGGCCAACAGACCGCCGATGCGTGCCATGGCAACGTTCGCCAGGATCAGCAGCGCCCATTTAAAGGACTTGAACATCGTGTAGAGGATGATGAATATCAGGAGGATCGTTATCGGGAGCACGATGAGCAGCCGCTCATCCGCCCTCTTCTGATTCTCGTATTCCCCCTCCCAGTCGATGTGATACCCGGACGGCAGTTTGACCTGGTCGTTGACCTTCTTCATGGACTCTTCTACGGCGCCGCCGAGGTCGCGGCCGCGAACGCTGTACTTGATGGCAACATAGCGCTGATTGCCTTCACGATAAATTTCGGATCCCCCGTCCCTTTCTTCAATCTTGCAGAGCTGTGCGAGCGACACCCGTTCCCCGGAAGGCGATAGCAGGCGAATATTCTCGATCGCTTCTTTCGTGTCGCGGTATTTTGGGAGATAGCGCAACACGAGGTCGTATCGCGCCTCGCCCTGGAGGACTTGGGTGAGCGCGTTTCCCCCGACTGCTGTCTGAATCGCATCCTGCACATCCGCGACGTTGATCTGGTAACGAGCCGCTGCGGTTCGATCCACGGTTACGTTGAGGTTGGGCTGGCCGAGCACATGAAAGACTCCTAGATCCTCGATTCCTCTGACACCCCGCATGATGTTGACGATCTGGTCGCTTTTATCTTCCAACATTTTCAAGTCATTCCCGTAGACTTTGGTAGCAAGTTCGCCCTTCACGCCACTGACGGCCTCTTCCATGTTGTCTTCGATGGGCTGGGAAAAACCCCAAACTACGCCCGGGATCTTGTTGAGTTCGCGATTCATGGCAACGATCAATTCGTCTTTGTTTTCGTGGAAAACCGGCCGCCACTGCTCTTTCGGCTTGAGATCGACAAAGTACTCGGTATTGAAAAAGCTGGTTGTATCCGTGCCGTCATCCGGTCGTCCGGTTTGACTGGTGCATTGCGGGACCTCGGGGAAAGAGCAAAGAATGATCCGCGCTTGATTTGAGACACGGACACCCTCGTCCGGACCAACGCTGGGCGCAAGCGTTCCCCTTACCCAAAGCGCACCTTCATCCAAGTGGGGTAGAAATTCGGAGCCGATGACGCCGCTGAAGGCGAGGTAAAGCGCGATGAAAAGTCCCACCACGCCCATTCCGACCGTGAGTGCACGCCGCCGAATGGCCCACCGAACCGCCATGCGATAGTGCTCAGTCAAGAAGTGCATGACCGGGTTGTGCCATTCCTTAGCTCCCTTCTGGAAGGCGAAACTCGCCAGCACGGGTGCGATCAGGATCGAGAACAGCAATGCCCCGAGCAGCGCAAAGGCCACCGTCCAGGCCATGGGATGAAAGAGCCGGCCCTCGACGCGTTGCAGCGTAAATATGGGCAAATACGCGGTAATGATGATGGCGATGGCGTAGAACACGGGGCGCTGGACTTCGTGTGCGGCCTCGCTGATTCGTTCATTGGGTGTCTTGATCCCATTCTTTTGACCTAAATGCCGCACGATGTTTTCGACCATCACCACCGCGCCATCGACCACCATGCCAAAATCCAGAGCTCCGAGTGATAGAAGATTAGCTGGGATATGACGTAAATCCAGACAGATGGAGGCAAACAACAATGAAAATGGAATCGTTAAGGCCACGATGATCGCGCCTCGGACATTGCCGAGGAATAAGAGAAGGATGAGCGAGACCAGGATCATTCCTTCCATGAGGTTGTGAAGCACGGTGTGCGTGGTGAAGTGAACCAGATCGCTGCGATCAATGAAGGGGACAACCTTCACGCCCGGAGGCAGAATGTGATCGTTCAGCTCCTTCACTTTCTTGTTGATGCCCTGTAGAGCTGCATCTGCCGCCGCCCCCTTGCGCAACAGTACGATGCCCGACACCACATCGTCGTTATCGACGATTCTCCCGTCTTCGTGGTGAATCGCTCTGGCAAACTGCCCAAGTCGAATCTTTGGACCCTGCGAAACGACAGCAATATCGCTCACCCGCAACGGCGTGCCGTTCTTGGTCACGACGACTGTCTGTTCAATGTCTTGGGCACGGCCGACCAATCCTATGGAGCGCACGTTGATCTGCTGCGAACCTTCCTGGATGAAGCTGCCGCCCGCATTCACGTTGTTGTTCGTGAGTTGCTGCTCAACCTGGGTCAGGCTCAGGCCGTAAGAGACGAGTTTGTCGGGGTCGAGGCGAACCTGGTATTCGCGGGTCGGACCGCCGAAGCTGGCCACGTCGACAATGTTCGGCACTGATTTGAAATTCTTTTCGATGACCCAGTCTTCGATGGATTTCAGTTCCATCGGGTCATATGCTGGATTAGTGCTGTGCAGGGTGAAGAAATAGATTTGACCGACGGGGCTCCAGTCCGTTTGCATTTGGGGCGACACGTTGGGCGGCAGAGTGACTTGGCTGAGCCGCTCCAGAACCCGCTCCCGGTTCCAGTCGTTGTTCGATTCGTCGTCGAAGACCAGCTTCAGATCGGACAGTCCGAAGAGTGAAAACGAACGCAGGTGCACGACATGCGGGATGCCGTTCATGACGATTTCGAGCGGAATCGTGACCTGCTGTTCAATTTGTTCCGCCGAAATTCCGGGCCATTGCGTGACGATCTCAACGTAGTTGTCGGCTACGTCGGGATAAGCCTCAATCGGCAGGTCACGGAAGGCGACAATTCCACCCGCGAAGAGCAGCAGCGCGAAGGCCAGGATGAGCAGGCGGTTATCGAGAGCAAAATCAACGACTCGGCGAATCATTCACTGCTCCCGCATTGAACCCACGTGCGCTCCGCCCCTGCTCAGTTCCTCTCGGGCTTGGCTCTGAACCCTGTGTATCGTTAATTTGGGGTTCTTGGGAGACACTCAAACGGTATGCTGGCGAGTATTTCGATTAGGGAAGCGGGTTCACTTGCCCAATCGCTTGATTGGTCCTGACGAATGGTCTCAACCGTGTACAAATTCGCCCGGACGCATAAATCCCTCGATTGCAGAATCTCCAATCTTTCTGGCAATCGTTTGATTGGCTTGGGAGCACCGCCCAGGAATGGGATAATCACGGATCAACCGAGGTCTATGTTGAACTTGGAATGGATCTGGGAGCCACGGAACCGAACCATCGTTCTGCTGACCAGCACGGCCATCGTTCTGGCGATCGCTGTCGTTGACTGGTGGACGAAACCCTACGTCTCGCTAGGTTTTCTCTATTTGTTTCCCATCATGCTCGCGGCTGGGTTCTTGCCAAGGTGGGCAATCGTTCTCATGGGCATCGCCTGCGCGCTTTTGAGCGAGCGTTTCAGCAACTTGGACCCAGCGGACGCTCCCATCCGTACCAGTTTTGAGGCATTGGCGCTTGTCGGTTCGGGATTATTTATCTCGGAAGTGCTGCGCAACCGTCGTTTAAGATTGGCGTCCCAAGAGCGATTACGTGTCCTGGTGGAAACCAGTCCGGCGGCAATTGTCACGGTCGACGAGCACGGCTTCATCGAACTCGCCAACCAAGCGGCAACTGAACTGATGGCCCCACGGGACGGACATCTGATCGGGCAACCAATCGCAGCGTATCTGCCGGAGCTTCATCACGCTTTGCGCTGGGAAGAGGGACCACAGTTCAGGACCTCAATGCAATGCCGCGGGCATCGCGGCAACGGAGAGTCGTTCTTGGCAGATGTATGGTTCTCCAGCTATAAAGAAGGAGCGACCCCCAAGCTGGCTGCGATCATCGCTGATGTCACCGAAGAACGAAACGCTGCCGAGGATTTGACCTCGACTGGGCCCAATCACCAGGAAAGGACGCCCTTGAACAATCGTGAATCTGACGTGCTCCGGCTGCTTGTTCAGGGTTTAGCCAACAAGGAAATAGCATCGCGCCTAAACGTCTCCGAGAGCGTAGTCAAGAATACGATTCAGCAGCTGTTTGCAAAAACCGAAGTACGCACTCGGGGTCAACTGGTTCGGATCGCGTTGGAATGTTATCGGGATCTTCTGTGAAGGCGCGCCCTCGTCGCGGCATGGCTAACGCCTTCGAAATTCTGACTCGCCCAGAGTGACATTAACCACTTTGGCCATCTACGCGAACACGAGAATATTCTGAAGCGGCAACTGGTCCATGTGGGGGTGTTCAACTTGAGCCTGATCCTGCGGGAGTGCTGGGTGCGGGCACGCCGCGGCAGTGGAAATACCTCGGAGGGACACCTTTTTTGCTGTTTATTTACCGCTTACTCGTCGGGAAAATCGAAATCGGTTCTCAGGAATCCGAATCTCAATATCTTGTTCGAAATCGATCATCGATCACAGAATCACGAAGCTCGACGCTGGGATTCTGAGTGTAATTGATTCCATGACAATGTCGGCTCTTGGACCCGAGTAAACTTTGGTGGTTACCAACCAACCAAGAGCGCTCGGGAGAGAGAAGCCGAACAATGATCATTATAGGATGCGATTACCACCGAGCTTTCGGCAAATTGCTTTTGTGGATACAGACATTCCCCGGATCTGGGTACCGAGTTGGGAGAATCGGGATCTACGGCAACTGCTGTGGCACCGGCACCGGATGGTGCAGGCACGCACACGGATGCTGAATCAGTTGCAAGCGGTGGCGCTCAATGAAGGCCTGCGCGCGAAGAAGAGGTTGTGGGGGGGCTGGGTTTGATGAGGCGGGGACTGGAAACCGGCTTACGATTCGGCTAGTGAGGCACTCCCAGAGGAAACGAGGAGCAACAGATAGGCCAAATCTACGGAGCGCGGCGCCAGTCCTCGACCCTACTAAAGTCAGTGAGTGTGTAAACGGCCTGGTTTCTCTCCTCGTACCGATTCATCGGCCTACATTGCGCCGCACACGTCGGACGTCACTTCTTTTTTCGGTGAGTGCCTCTAGCACGTCCGAGAGAATATCAAAAAGAAGTTTGTCCATTTCCGACATCTCTAGATAGGGGCGAACGCCATCATAAGGTTCCTTAAGCGTTTCTCCAGCTTTGTGGGCCTTGAGATCGTGCTTCCAAGCATTCAATTTGTTTAGACTGTCGCTGTTCAAGTGGTTCCCCTCCTACCGCCAGCGTTGCTCCTAACCAGCACATCATATTGTAAGCCTGTCTAAGCTTGGCGCAGCGCGAGATCATCCTCAACTGGCGAAACATCGCCTCTCTGACAATGCCGGCGTTGTCAATCGCTATTTTTAGCGAACTACGGCGTGCGCTCGAACGCTCGAACCAGAGCGCCATTTCGCTCTCGTTGAAGATGTGCCCATCCAACCACGGCTCGCTCGCAATCATTTTTTCAGGTCAGGAACTCCGTCCGACCCATGCATCTCTTCGATCCCTTACAGTGATCATGATTACTACTTCGAACTCCTCTCCTCGGAAAGGAGCGGGATACCCAACCAATTACTCGGTGTTCAACCGCACACCATCGCGGACGTTGGCAAAATCTCCACGACACCAGCGATACGACCCCCGTCGCGTGCCTTAGCGTCCGGTCGTTTCGGCAGGACCGGAGATAAACTAGCGTTATGCGCAAGCGCCTATCTCCCTCCCAGAACGATACTGGCGCGTGTAAACAGAGATTGCCGACTGCTCCAACATGGCGAGCAATCTGGGACGGCCATAGGTTGTACTAATCAAGTCTGGCGGCTCCGGATTGCCCTTTGCGAACTGGCGGTTTCCCGATGAGTCCGGGCGGTCTCGAAGTGCGGCAAATTGGGAGTTCCTCGGCTATCGGGGCGCAGAATTCAAGCAATTCTCAGTGAGTCAAATCGCCTGTTTTTCATCAACCATCGTATCGAATCACGCGCTTGTTGTCTTAATTTACAATCCCCATAGCTCGGCTAAAGGAGACGGCGGAGCTATGGCACGAGATGGTTCGTTCCACTGTGAGCTTGAGAAGTCGAAAGATAAAGACGAAAAGGGGAATTCAGTGACGACAATCAAGTGTCATGGCGAGCTGGTCTGTGAAACCGCGGGTGAGATAAAAGAACTGGTGAGGCCCCTCATTCTTCTTGGCGGTCGCATCATTGTCGACCTTGGTGATGTAAAACATCTGGATAGCGCAGGCCTCGGAGCGCTGGTTGGCCTCAAGGCGTCCGCAATCAAGCAAGGGCAATGCATTCTTGAACTCGCCAACGTGACACCTGGCGTGCTGGTATTGCTGCGCATCACTCATTTAACGCAGTTGTTCTCGTCGTAGGGCCGACCTGATTTTGACATCATTGCCGATGGATGGCTCACAGGTGCCGGGACGCTCCGCTCAAGCTCTGGTCGGGGATTTTTTTTTGGTTCTTCGCCATGGTGAATTGAACGGATTGAACGAACTGGGAAGTGTTGCAAAATCTTAGGACCGTATCGACAAGTGCCTCGGCCGCGAACCTGCGGGCAGAGCCGAATATGTTGGCGCCGTGGCACTTGCGATACGCTGATTTGGAGGAAGCCGCTGGGGCGGCGGACGCGGGGGACTATGGGGTAGCGTCCGCCGCCCCAGCGGCTTCCTGCAAATCTCGATAGCGCTCACTGACAGGGGTTTTGAGCGTCTGTTGAACTATCCGCGCGGTCACTATTGAACGTTCGTTCTATTGTTAAAGTGCCATCGCGACGCCATCTTAACCACAAGCCCCCCCACAAGCGATGCTTCCTCGGTCCGTTGATTCTAAAGGCCTGAAGAAGGATCATAAGCTGCGAAACGAAGCGTTATCCATAAGAGTTTGGTATGCTTTGGACGGTCGGCGTTTTTGAAGGTCTGCAAGTGATAGAATCAAAAGGCCGGGCGCATAACTCAGCGGTAGAGTGCCATCCTCACACGGTGGAAGTCGTAGGTTCAAATCCTACTGCGCCCACCATTTCTTTTCTGTCCGTTCCGGAGACATGGGTTACACCTTTGGCCCGAAGGGTTCTCGAGGGGCTGCAAAGTTTTTTCCTCCAGATCAATATAGCCGAGATCGTAATCCACACCTGCTACGGAGCCGGCTTGCGCGTCTCCGAGGCCATCGCTCGTTAGCCCTGCCCCCAAGTCATGACGAGCATGGCGAGAGGACAGATGCAGAATGAACCTAGGTAACCACAGACTGGCACCGAAGAGCCAGTGCGGGGTCCTGCTCATGTACGTAACATCGCTTCATGAGTTGGCAAAACATCCAGGAGGGCCTCCTTGTCACACTCGTCCTCGGCTATGAAGTGGACCCACATCAATTCGTGACCTTGTCCAGGCAAACCCTCGATTCCTCTTCGACTCGTGGGGCAGTTGCGGAGCTGAGAAATGAAGGGTTCGTGGAAGAACAGGTCCGGGGGGTGATTCGACTCACCGCTCGAGGGTACAGGAAATACAAAACCACGCTTCCCTACGCTTGCGCGGGCTGAACCGGTGCAACCTTCGAAATGGCTGCCATAGTGAACGTCCTGTTCCGACGAGCATTAAAATACGGGCAGGTTCCTTCGTAACCTGGCGCTAGAGGCATACCCTCAGTAAAATACTTCTAGGCATGACCTCCCCACCGCACGCAAAGCGGCGTGCCCTCCGTGTTCGACTTCCGGGCATGCCTCAAGCAACGATCCGATTTGAAGACGGGCAACGCCCATCAGCTAGTCTTCAGACCGTTTCTATAACGGGAGGTTTGCTGCGAGTTCTCAAGCCGCTTAGTCCAGGAGCGGTGGTAGAAGTGATGTTCTGGACCGACTCCGGACCAGTACTCGGCATGGCTGAACTACTCAGTCCATATCCAGCCGTACCGACAGGATTACAGCCGTTCCGGTTCATTGCCATGGACGACACCGATTTGCGGACATTACGCATCGCAATTGCGTTAGCGGAGGGGTGCAAAACGGGATTTCGCACAGATGCAGCTGAAAAACCAAGGACGGTGTGATCCCGTGGGATGACCCAATCTCACCCCCGACCTATCCCTGGATTGTAGACCAGCACCGAGTCTCTCCCAGATACGACTTCGAATGAGCCGAATTTCTGGAGTTGATCACCAGGTTCTGTACCTTTCTATCTGCCCGCGGTCGCAGCGTTAGTGCCGGTTTCTCGGTCACTTCAGAAATGGGGCGTCGGTGGTCGCGCGGTCCTGCCGGGGGTGTGGAGCGCTAACCAGGGCGCCGGGCCCAAAAGCTCGTAACCAACCGGTCCGGCACATTGGTAATCTTCTGTTAGTAACCACTCTGCCACATACTGATGCCTAAATATGAGCAGCTCTCCCCAATCTCGCCCGCCGTGGCGCTGCCCCCGCGCTCATCTGAACGGCAATAATCCGATCGTGCTTCGGTTTCCAAATGGCCAGCGCATCGGGGCGAACCTTCAGGTGATTTCTGTCACCGGCGGTCTGCTTTCGCTCTCTAAGTCCGTCGCCCAAGGATCGCGGGTCAGGTTGATGTTCCTGACCGAAGCCGGCTCCGTGCTCGGAGGAGCAGAGATGCTGCCCCCCGTCGACAATGGCTTGCAGCCCTTCCGTTTCGTTTCGCTGGCGGCCGACGATCACCGTCGCCTCGGAGCGCTCGTCTGGCAGCGGTCAAGTCAGAACAAATCCGAGCGGGCTTGGATTGAGAAACTGCGCGCTGCGTCGGTGCAGCACAACGAGCTGGCCTTTTGGCGGTTCAAACTCGCTGGAGTGATTGGTCTGCTCACGATCGGTTTGGCCATTGCGGCATACCTGCTGAACTTCGGCTTGCTCAAGTAGATTGTATTTTGATGTCAGTAACTCGAAATGGACTCGACCAACTCTCGCCGATACCTCCGATATCTTATGCACACACCTGTCTTCATCCCGGTCCCCGGCACCACAAACATTTTTGTGCCCGGATTGGTCTCTAAGATAAGCCGCGCGGGCATGGAGCTCTACGCTGGGGTCAACCTGCAGCCCGGCGAGCTGATGGAAGTC
Source organism: Terriglobales bacterium (assembly GCA_036521955.1). Classification (GTDB taxonomy): domain Bacteria; phylum Acidobacteriota; class Terriglobia; order Terriglobales; family Acidobacteriaceae; genus Acidiflorens. The sequence goes on along the minus strand of DATDGS010000043.1, from coordinate 105,179 downwards.
GAGTTCCGAGCACCGGGCAGGACGATCCGTGTTGCTGGTATCGTATGCAATCGCTCGGGTTTTTGTTTTGGACTTGCATTCTGCGGTCTGCGGATCGAACTGGAAAAGGCTCCCGCTCGTTGTTGAAGGTAACGATATGAAACCGGTGGATCAACAGTGCTGCGGGGACACGTAGCTATACGATTTCGCTGGTTATGAGGAAGAGCGGCTTCATTTCGAAGCGTCGGTCCGTTTCCGCCCCGGGGACGACGGGTTATGTTTTACGGCACGGGGAAGCTGGACGATGACTACAGGAATGATGCCGGCCTTATCGCAAGGAAGTGCGTCCACGCGGAGTGTCCCTCGCTACAAGCTAACGGTACCTTTGGCTCTCACGGTATTGCGCTCGGGCGTCCCCAACAATATCACCGGACGCACCCTCGAGATAGGTGAGGGCGGAATGGGAGTTGTCCCAGCGTCACAACTCCTCGTCGGCGAGTCCGTCCGCGTCGAGTTTCTTGTTCCGCACATGAGCTCGCCGGTGCGGGCGACGGCGGTGGTGCGCTACCAGCGTGAACGGTGCTTTGGCCTCCAGTTTCTCCGTTTGCCCGTCGAACAGCAATCGATAGTCCGTTACTGGACGCGACGCGAAGGCGAACTTTTATTGGCTGCACAGGCGGGCGCCACCTTGGAAGAGGCGGTAGCCAAACCCAAGTTGCCCCCGGACTCCGGAAACTCTGAAAACACAACACGCAAGCTCGGCATCCGGCGCATCGTTGCGTTCGCCGTTTCCATAACGGTGATCGCGGCTGTACTGGGATGGTGGCATTGGCAGCAAGGATGGGCGGAGTTGGAAGCGCAGCTTCCGGCAAAAGAAACCGTGGCGGTGCAACCACAGTTGAAAGTGCCAGCCGACGCAATGGGGCGACGGATCATCCACCAGGTCATGCCCGCATATCCGGAGCTTGCACGACAGTCGGGAGTGCAAGGCACAGTGGTGCTGGATATCGTCGTGAGTGTGGAAGGCGCGGTGACACAAGTGAAGTTTGGCAGCGGGCCCGAGGCACTGTCGCAAGCAGCCATGGATGCAGTGCGGTGGTGGCGCTATGAACCCTATTTTGTGGATGGTCAACCGGCGACAGTTGAGACCACTGTGGCTGTAGACTTCCGGCTAGTGAACTAGGAAGCTGGATTGGCCGGTATCTGACGGTCTACGTGATCTACTGCATGCCTCCGACGGCGACGCCTGGTACCGGTGCATGGAGCGCAACTTCCGCGAACTTCGGCAGTCCCCGCGGTCTGTTAAGTCATTGAAAAAGCTAGTACACTGACACTCACACGGTGGAAGTCGTAGGTTCAAATCCTACTGCGCCCACCATTTCTTTTCTTTGTGATATTTTGACCGAGAGCTGATCCCGGGGACGAACCCAGCGTGGTTTCCAAGGTTGTGACCTCCTGAAAGAGGAGCTGTGGCATGCCTGTGACGTGCACAATCGACAAGAAGGAGAGAGTCATTCGGACCCAGTGCATTGGGATGGTGACGTTTGAAGAAGTGGTCGCTCATTTTCGGGAATTGGAGCGCGATCCCGAGTGTACTGAACCCCTTGACGTCCTATTGGACCTGAGCCGGATTGATTCCTTACCGAGCGCGCGCGAGCTTCGGGCTGTCGCCCTTGAACTGAAGACGATTCAGAACGTTCGGTTCGATACTTGCGCCATAGTGGCAGTCAGAGACGCGCTTTTCGGCATGCTGAGAATGTTTGAAGTCATGGTGCAGGGTTATTTTCGTGCGATCCGCGTTTTCCGAGCCACCGCTGAGGCGGAGGCGTGGCTGGTTTCGCAGCGGCAACACTCCACCCAATTTCACTTCTGACGCGGCAGCCGGATGTCTGCTTGCCGGTTGGGGTTACTCCCCACCAAAGCTGTCCCAAGTCGCCTTGCGCGATTGCTCAGGGGCGATCTTCTCCGCTTCGCTCCTTCTGCTAAGATTTCTGGGATGCCACTGCGCAGCAAACTCAAGAAGCTTACGCACGCGGCGGGAAAGCCCGCAGTGGGAAAAGCTCGCGGGCGCAAGGGCGAGCCGCACACTGCGGCGGAGCTGGTCATCATTACCGGCATGAGCGGGTCGGGGAAGGCTTCGGCGCTGAAGGCCTTCGAGGATCTTGGCTATTACTGCGTGGACAATCTGCCGGTGGAGCTGATTCCCCGCTTTGCCGAGTTGGCCTTGCAATCGGGAGAGATTCCGCGCACCGCGCTGGTGGTGGATGTGCGCGAGGGTTCGCAACTGGAAAAGCTGCCGGCGATCCTGAAGTCGGTGAAGCGGACGATACCGACGCGGGTGATTTATCTGGAAGCGAGCGATGCCGCGTTGTTGCGGCGTTACAGCGAGACGCGGCGGCCGCATCCGCTGGGGGCGGGCACCACGGTGCGGGCGTCGCTCGGGGCGGAACGCCGGCATCTGCGGGCGATCCGCAAGATTGCCGACCTGGTCATTGATACCTCCAAGTTCAATGTTCATGAATTGCGGGCGCACCTTACCGACCGATTCAGGCAGCACTCCGGGAGCCAGCAGACGATTCTGGTGTCGTGTGTGAGTTTTGGATACAAACACGGCGTGCCGGAGGATGCCGACCTGGTGTTTGATGTACGCTTTCTGCCCAATCCGCATTTTGTGCCGGAGTTTCGCGCGCTGACCGGACGCGATCGTCGGGTGGCGAAATACATCCGGTCGTTTCCGCAGACGCGGGAGTTCATTAATCGTATCTCAGAACTTCTGGTCTATCTGCTGCCGCACTACATTCACGAGGGAAAGAGCTACCTGACCATCAGCTTCGGGTGTACGGGCGGACAGCACCGCTCGGTGATGATCGCAGAGGATGTAGGCAAGCGACTGCGGAAAGCGGGATACAAAGTGAAGGTTGTGCATCGGGACAGTCCGAAGTAGGTGCCGGACTGACAATCTTCCGCCCGTAGAGACGGGGCTTGCCGCTCTCTACGGGGAATCGCATGTAGAATTGAGCCTTACACGCATGGCAACCCCCACAGTGGCGGCCGCGAGGAGTGAGGGAACACCGGCCAAGCCCCGTCCACCTCGTCCTATCGCACGCTTGTTGCGCTATGTTTTGCCGTACTGGTGGCAGTTTCTTGCTTCGGTGTTGCTGATGGCGATGGTGGGGCTGCTGGATGCGGGCCGGGTTCTGCTGATCGGTCCGATTTTCGATAGCGTATTGAATCCGGGCTCGCAGGAAAAGGCCCTCCCGCTGTTCAAGCTGCCGGGCAGCGAGCGCTTTCTGAACCTTCAGCAGCTGGTTCCATCCCACTTTCACAATCCATGGACGATGGTTGCCTTCGCGCTGGTGGCAGCCACGGTGTTGAAAGGGATCTTCGATTACATTGGAACTTTTCTCGTAAACTACGCCGGCTTTGGCATGATCACGGACCTGCGGGACGATTTGTATAACGCCATTCTGCGGAGTTCGGCGGCATTTTTTACGAAGCACACCACGGGCACATTGCTCTCGACGATCGTCAACGATATCGAAAAAGTGCAGTACGCGATGTCGAGTGTGCTGGCAGAATTCCTGCAACAATTTTTCACCTTTCTGTTCACCGTAGCGGTGGTGGTTCTGCTGGGCGGGAAGCTGGCGTGGGTGTTGCTGCTTTTCCTTCCCGTGATTCTGTACTCGTCGAGAAAAATCGGCCGGCAAGTACGCAGCACCACGCGGGGCGGGCAGGATAAACTGGCCGAGATCCAGAACATTCTGCACGAAACGATTACGGGCAACCGCATCGTCAAGGCTTTTGGTATGGAGAACTGGGAGGTTGGGCGCTTCCGCGCCGCCGCGCGACGGCTGTTCCGGGCGAACCTCCGGCTGGTCGCGGCGTTTGCCATCAGCTCTCCGCTGATGGATATTCTGGGTTCGATCGCCATTGCGCTATTAATACTGATGGGCAGGGACCAGATTAACCACCACGTTTTCACGGCGGCAACATTTCTGGCTTTCATTGTGGCGGTTTTCAAGCTCTACGAGCCGGTGCGCAAATTCGCGCAGTTCAACAATAATTTTCAGCAGGCGGTGGGCGCCTCGTCGGAAATTTTCCGTTTCATGGATATGGAAGACGAGGTTCGCGAACGTTCGACGGCAAAGCGGATGGGGAAGTTTGCGCGGGCGGTCCGATTTGACGACGTGTCTTTTTCCTATTCGAGTGGAAACACCGAGGATTCCCCGCTGGTGCTGCATGGCATCGATCTGGAAGTGAAGGCGGGCGAGGTGCTGGCGGTAGTGGGATCGAGCGGCGCTGGCAAGAGCACGCTGGTGCACCTGATTCCGCGCTTCTTCGACGTCAGCGGAGGGCGCATTCTGATTGACGACAACGATGTGCGCGATGTGACGCTGGAGTCGCTGCGATCGCAGATCGGGATTGTCACGCAGGAGACGGTGTTGTTTAACGACACGGTGAGGAACAATATCGCCTACGGCCAGCCCCATGTGTCGCAGAAGCGGGTGGAAGAAGCGGCGCGGGCGGCGCATGCGTATGAATTCATTCGCGGGCTTCCGGAAGGCTACAACACGATGATCGGCGAGCGCGGGGTGCGGCTTTCGGGCGGCGAGCGGCAGCGCATCGCGATTGCGCGGGCCATCCTGAAAAACGCGCCGATTCTGATTCTGGATGAGGCGACGTCGGCGCTGGACAGCGAGTCCGAGGCTCTGGTGCAGGCAGCGCTGCAAAATCTGATGAGTGGGCGTACTGTGTTTGTGATTGCGCATCGACTCTCGACCGTGCGCCGTGCGGATCGCATCGTGGTGCTCGAGAACGGCACGATCACCGACATCGGTGCGCATGAAGAGCTAATGCAAAAATTGGGTACGTACCGGCGGCTTTACGAATTGCAGTTTGCGGAAGCGGATGCACCCCGGGCAGTGTCAACGTAGGGACAGCCGAGGGCGGCTGTCCGTACGTGATTCGAGATGACCTTATGCCACTTCGCTCCATGACGGGATTCGCGCAGGTCAAAGGGCAGGTCAATGCCCAGTTGGCGTTTGCGCTATCGCTGAAAGCGGTGAATCATCGTTTTCTGGATCTGCACTTCCGGCTGCCGTCCGATACCGACGTGCTGGAGATGAAGCTGCGCCGGATGCTGAAAGAGAAAATGGCACGCGGCCATGTGGAAGTGATCCTGAACCTGGATCGCACGGGCCCGAATGGAGTTGCGTTGAACCGGCAACTGATTGCCGGCTACGTGGAGGCGTTCCGCGCGGCCGCCGATGAATTCGGGGTTGAAGGTGAACCCGATCTGAACGTGGTTTTGAGGATGCCGGGTGCGATGGATGCGGGCCCCGAGAAGTCGGGTGACGAAGTAGAGAACGCGGTGATGGCGCGAGTGGAAGAAGCGCTTTCCCGGCTGAACGAGATGCGCGAAGAAGAAGGCCGGAGCATCAGCAAGGAGTTGCGCGCCCGCATGACGGGTCTGGAAAAAGCTGCGTCGGGTGTGGAAGCGTATCGCAGCACGATTCTGCGCTGCTACTCGGAACGTCTGCAGTCGCGCATGGCGGAATTGCTTGGTGCACAGGTGGACAAAGAACGGATCCTGCAGGAAGTGGCGGTGCTGGTGGATCGAAGCGACATCCAGGAAGAACTGGTCCGGCTGAATGCGCACGCGAAACATTTTCTCGCCTTGCTCGACCAGGAAGGTGAAGTGGGCAAGAAGCTGGACTTCCTGTTGCAGGAAATGAATCGCGAAGCCAATACGCTGCTTTCGAAGACCTCGGGCCTGGCGGGCGAGGCCTTGAAGATTACCGAGATGGGTCTGCTGATGAAGTCGGAGATCGAGAAGGCGCGGGAGCAGGTACAGAATCTGGAATGAGCATCGTCTACATAGTCTCCGCGCCATCGGGTTCGGGTAAATCTACGCTGGTGAACGAACTGTTCAAAATGGTTCGGCACCTGGACTTTTCGGTCTCGTACACCACGCGCCCACCGCGCGGAAGCGAACAGAACGGCAAGGAGTATTTCTTCGTCTCCCGTGGACACTTTGAAGCCATGATCGCGGCCGACGAGTTTCTGGAGCACGCTGAAGTCTTTGGAGACGAGAGAGTGCGCGGCGAGTATTACGGCACAGCGTGGCGGTTTCTGCGCGAGGCGGAGGCGCGGAGTCATGACCTGCTGCTCGACATCGATGTACAGGGCGCGAGTCAAGTCAAGGAGAAGATCCCAGACGCGGTGAGCATCTTTATTCTTCCGCCGGACCGGGAAACTCTTGAACGGCGATTGCGGAGCCGGGGAGAGGATCCGGAGGAGGTTATCCGTCGCCGGTTGGACACGGCCCGACGAGAGATTGAGAATTACTCGAAATACGACTATATATTAGTGAATAGGGTGGTTGAGCAATCCGCGGACCAATTGCGGGATATAGTGTTGGCCGAGAGGTTGCTGCGCAGCGGGGCGCGACCTTCCGGGGAAGAAGCGCGGCGAGTGGCGGCCGCACAAGCTTGCCGGTTGGAAGAGGCGCGGGAGCGGGTGCAGCCGATTCTGGCTTCGTTTAACCCGCAGGCGGTAAAGGGCACTTGAAGTTTCGGGGGAGAGAGTATGAAGCTGATTGAAGGGTTCGATAGTAATTACCGCTACATTCTGGTTGCGGCGCGGCGGGCACGGCAACTGCAAGGCGGCGCCCCGCCGGTGATCGATACCGGATCGCGCAAACCCTGCCGCATCGCACAGGATGAAATCAAGGCCGGCAAGGTGAAATGGCTGATTCCGGAGGTCCCGAAGTTGCCAGTAGTGGCGGCTAGCGAGATTCTCAACAAGGTGTTTCCGGAAGACGCGTAGAGATATTTCGTGTAGAGACGGGGCTTGCCCCGTCTCCGCTGCGGGCGGCACGGTTTGAATCTCGCGCCCGGTAGCAGCATCAATTCTGCAGGCGGGGCTGGATCTCGCAGCCATGGCCGCCGTCTTCCTGCTATGAAAATTGCGCTGTGCGTGTCCGGTGGGATTGCGGCTTATAAGGCAGCGGAAATCCTGCGCCTGCTGCAAGACCGCGGCATCGCTGTGCAAGTCGTGATGACCCGCGCCGCGCAGGAATTTGTTCGCCCCCTTACTTTCGCAGCGCTCTCCGGAGAAAAGGTTATTACCGATATGTTCGCCTCCGCATCTGGTTCCGAAGCCGAACCAGCCAACGTCGAATCAGCGATCGAGCATATCGCCATTGCGCAGGCGATAGATGCGCTCGTCGTGGCTCCGGCAACGGCCGATGTGCTGGCGCGCTTTGCGCAGGGAATTGCTAACGACTTTCTGAGCACTCTTTATCTCGCGACCACGGCTCCTGTTGTCGTCGCTCCGGCGATGAACGTCAACATGTGGAATCACGCGGCCACGCAGGCGAATCTGGAGATTCTGCGGCAACGCGGCGTGCGCGTCGTGGAGCCCGGCCAGGGTTATCTGGCCTGCGGGATGACCGGCGCGGGGCGACTGGCGGAGAGCGAAACGATTGTGGCGGCGGTAATGGAAGCGCTGGGCGCCGCGCAGGATCTGGCGGGCGAAACGGTGCTGGTGACGGCGGGGCCGACGCGGGAGAAGATTGATCCGGTGCGGTATTTGACGAATCGCTCGAGCGGGCGCATGGGCTACGCGGTTGCCGAAGCGGCGCTGCGTCGGGGAGCACGCGTGCTGCTGGTGAGCGGACCGACCGCTCTTGTCGCCCCGGGAGCGGCGGAAGTGACGCCGGTCGAAACCGCGGAAGAGATGCTGGCGGCGGTTTTAAGATTGCTGCCGGAAGCCACGGTGGTGGTCAAGACGGCGGCGGTGGCGGATTTCCGGCCGAGAGCAGCGGCGGAGCAAAAGATCAAGCGCAAGGGCGCGATGACGCTCGACCTGGAACCGACGGCCGATATTCTAGCGGTGGTGGCGCGCCGGAAGACTTCACAGGTGGTCGTGGGTTTTGCCGCCGAGACGGAGAACGTGTTGGAAAACGCGCGCAAGAAACTGGCGTCGAAATCGCTGGACGCAATTGTTGTGAACGACGTTTCGCGCGAAGGCGTTGGCTTTGATTCCGACCGTAACGCGGTCACGATCATCTCGCAGGGCGAAGTCGTCGAGGTTCCCGAAACCTCGAAATGGGAAGTGGCGCAGCGCGTGCTTGACCAGGTCGTGAAGCTGCGAAAACGCAGTGGCGTGACTGTCCGCTGACAAAATCCACCACAGAGACACAGAGATGGGCAAAATCTTTTTCTTCTTGTTTCTCGGTGACTCTGTGTCTCTGTGGTGAAAAGTTGTTATCCTTATCCGCAATGCCCCACGCTCTTGACCCTGAACTTCGACGCGCCCTTGCGGCGCGCATTCGCTACTACAACGAAATGGGGATTTACGATTTTTATCGGCGTCCTCCGTCTGAACACGAGGGGGAAGGTGCGGCGGCGCTTGCCGCGGAAGAACAAACGGGAAATGTTTTGGAGCACACACTTGAGCCAGGAGAAGAAATGAGTCCACGAAAGGCTGCGGTGGTCGCCAGGCCGGTTGCAGTTCGCGACGACGAGAATATTTTTGACACGATCGCGCTGAAGCCCGAGCAGAGTGTGAGCGATCCGTTGAAGGCGCTGAAGATCATCCGCGAAGACCTGGGCGACTGCACGCGCTGCGTGCTCCATAAGCAGGGACGGAAACAGATCGTGTTTGGCGTGGGGAATCCGAAGGCCGAGTTGATGTTCGTGGGCGAGGGGCCGGGCGCCGATGAAGACGCGCAGGGTGAGCCGTTCGTGGGGCGCGCCGGGCAACTGCTCAACAACATGATCAAAGCGATGGGGATTTCGCGCGAGCATGTGTATATCGCGAACATCGTGAAGTGCCGTCCACCAGGCAATCGCACGCCGGAACGCGAGGAGTGCGAGACCTGTTCTCCGTTTCTGATGCGGCAGATCGCGGTGGTCAAGCCGAAGGTGGTGGTCGCGCTCGGAGCGATCGCGGCGAAGACGTTGCTGGCGATGAGTGCTTCGATGATGCAGCTGCGCGGGCGTTTTTACGACTTCCGGCCGACGGGCGTGCGCAACAACGATCCTAGCTGGGATGGATGCAAGTTGGCGGTCACTTACCATCCGGCGTTTCTGCTGCGCGATCCACGGCAGAAGGGCGAGGCGTGGAAAGATTTGCAGATGGTAATGAAAGAGTTGGGCCTCAAGGCGCCAAGAGCAAACACCTAGGGACGGACGCATTCGTCCGTCCAGCGGAGCGAAGCTCCGCCGTTTCGCTGTGAACTATGACATTCGACATCAGCGCGATCAGCAAAGCGACCGCCGAGCATTACGTCTGGGGCAAGGGCTGTGATTGCTGGCACTTGGTAAAGAATTCGCAACTGGGCGTAATTCAGGAGCGCATGCCGGCGGGCGCGGCGGAAGTTCGCCACTTCCACCATCGCGCGCAACAGTTCTTCTACATTCTTGCAGGTAAGGCGGTCATGGAAGTGGATGGTCGCCCGATGGCGCTGACTGCCGGAGAGGGGATTTGGATTCCGGCGGGTACTTCACACCAGATGAGGCACGACTCGAGTGATGAGGTGGATGTGTTGCAACTTCAAGGTTGCTGTCTGGTGACGTGAAAGAATCGCGAAATGGTAACCCGACCCGCGATCTTCAAATGGCGACAGACCGAACCCGGCCTCATTGTTTGTGCGGTACGGTGGTATCTTCGCTATTCTCTGTCGCTACGCGATGTTGAGGAACTGCTGGAAGAGCGCGGTCTCAATGTCGATCACACAACCGTCTGGAGCTGGGTGCAGTCTTACGGCCCAGAGTTGGAGCAGAGACTGCGAAGGCATCTCAAGCCGACCAACAAGTCGTGGCGAGTGGACGAAACCTACGTTCGCATGAAGGGTCGCTGGTGCTACTTGTATCGGACCATCGATTCCAAGGGTGCCACCATCGATTTCTTGCTGTCAGCGTTCCGTGACGCCGACGCTGCCAAGCGCCTGTTTCGCAGGGCGCTCGGCGATCGATCCCATCCTCAACCTCGAGTGATCAATACTGACCTGGCGCCCATTTACAGCTCCGCGATCCCCGACAGTAAGAAGGAAGGGACGCTGCGCAAGCGCTGTCGACACCGACCCGTGCAGTACTTGAACAACATTCTCGAACAGGATCATCGAGCCATCAAACGTCGAGTTAACGCCAAGCAGGGCTTCCGAGAATTCCGGGCGGCTCGGCGAACGATTCAAGGCTACGAAGCAGTCCACATGATCCGGAAGGGGCAAGTTCGATGGGTGGCAGGAGATGATCTTCTTCGGCAGATTCAGTTCATCGACAGTCTTTTCGATTTGGCAGCTTAAGAACGCACGACAAACGCTCGGCGACAAACTTGTCTCTCCATTTGAAAACTTGCAACACTACCTCGCCGAGTGTAGAACCTTCCACCCCTCATCCGAAATCCTCGGCAAATCCGCACCTTTCCCAGATTCCTGCGCAGAGCCCGATTGTGCTCGTGTATTCTAGCTCATACCGACTTCTCCTTTATGACTCTGCGATTGGACTTCTCGGACCTAGCGTAACTCACGCTTCAAGGCGAGAGTGGTCGTTCCATTTTTGACTAGGCGACAGAAACTAGAAGGGGCACTAGACTATGCGTACGTTCGTCCAGGAACAGAAATCAACCCAGCAGACCAAGCCTGCCAGCTCTGAAGCACAGAATGGGGCGAGCGCCGCACAAACCCGAGGGGTACGTTCGATCCTTCACCTGCAGCGCACGATTGGAAATCAAGCCGTGCTGCGGTTGCTACAGCAGGCTGGACGCTCCGTGCTCCCGGTCGCCGGCGGCGGGGATGGAGTGATCGCACGCCAACCGAAGCACGGCGCAGAGCACAGGGAGTCTTCGCCGAGGGCGGCGAACAAGACGGATGCCGCGCCGCAGCGGCAGGGCCCTTCGTGGGAGACCTCCCTGGCGGTGCTCAACGCCATCGCGGACATCATCAACATCTCGGTCGAGGAGAAGAATGGGCTCGTCCACGAGACACAGTACCCGACGCAGCACCCCGAGGTGCCGCCAGAGTACCGGCCCCTGCTTGAGGAGTGGTACTTCATCACCCATGGCGCGTCGGTTCACAACAGGCCAGGAAAGCCGACCCTCACCATCCGCGGCGCGATGCTGAGCACGCACATCGACGGCGCCGTAGCGGATACCATGCCGTTCATCAACGAGTTGCTCAAGGACGGCGAACCCGAAAGCACCGGGTCGTTCCTCCAAGACAACATCTTCAAGAAGATTGACGAGTTCCGCCACCGCGCGCTCGAGGAGGACGTGAGCGACACCATAGAGGCGGGCGCAAAGGTCGTACCCAAGTCGGCCAGGACCGACCTCGACCAGGCGACCGATGAGGAGAAGCTCAAGGCGATGCTTCCGGAGGCGGTGGAAACAGTCGCCCGCGCCAACCAAGTGGTCAACCTGTTCCTACACGAGCACGTAGAGAAGACCAAGGGTAGGGCCGAGCTGGTGGAGCTGTTCGAGAAGGTCCGCGAGCAGGCGCTGAAGGCTGGGGAGATGGAGAGCTCGTCCGTCCTCAAGCCGGTCATGCGCATGGACCTGCCGGCGTCGCTGGTGTTCCTCCACGGCGCGCTCGACGGGGTGGCGGCGATCCTGGCGGTGAGCGACCCGGAAGAGCGCAAAAAGCTCTTCGCCAAGCGAATGAGCTGGGCCGGCGAGCTGGCGCGGGTGACGGATGTGGTCAAGCTGCTGGAACAGTTCGTCGGCGGCGCGGTCGCCATCACCGGCGCAGCGACCTACGCCGTCGCGAAGGTCACCGGCAACACCAAGCTCGCCGCCGAGGTGTTCGCCAAGGGCATCCCCAACGTCGAGAACGTCGTGCTGGTGCTCAACATCGTCGGCGCGATCCACGGCGCACTGGTGCTGCTCGACAAGAACGCGACCGGCGAGGAGAAGGCGAGCGCGGCGCTCGAACTTGGGGTCAGCGGCATCGGCATCGGCGGAGGCGTGGCCAAAGCAGCGTTGGGCGAGATCGCGGGGCCGCTGAGCGCGTCGCTTGTCATTACCTTCTACACGGTCAAGTGGCTGGGCGACAAGGCTGCCGGGGCCGCCGTCGGTTTCATCAAGGCGGGCCTCAACGGCGTGTATGAGGACATGAAGCGGACTGCGCTCTACGTGCAATCCACGGCGCTTAAGCTGGCGACCGCGGCAGAGCTCGCGAGCGTCGAGAATGACGCTGACCGGAAGAGGGAGCTGCTCAGCCAGGCCGAGGCGTTGAGGTGGAACCTCGTCGAGTCCTTCATCAAGCCGTACCTGAAACGCGCCACCATCGCCGGGTCAAGGCGCAACATCTACGGGTTCCCCGCCGTCGATGACCCGGCGAGCTGGTCGAACGAGTTGATTATGCGTTTCCGGCCGCTCGTGGGGCGCAAGGACCGGACCTTCGAGCAGGCCCTGGATCTCGCGGCGGACTTCCTAAAGATCGTCGCCAAGTGCTTCGCCGACCAGGAGTACATCCTGCAGCGTACAGTCGACGAGGCGGTCGGGAAGTAAACACAATCGTGCCACATCGGGCAGGCTGCGGAAAGCCTTGGCTATTGACGGGAATTTGCCTGTGAAGTCGTTATTCCTCCGCGAGCGGAACAGTATGCTATTTCCTGAATGACCCCGGTGCTGTATTCCGCAAGGCGAGGCTTCGCTGCGGACCAGACCGGACGGGCAATCTCAAATTGGTGATGGATGTGCTCGGTCATGAAAGCGTCACGACCACACAAAAATATCTGCATCTTGAGAACCGGGCGGCATCGCGTATCCTTGGACTGTTCCAAATCCAAGGAAAGCACAATGATTAAGATTGACGCATCGAATGTCATCCCGAAGCGCCTTGGCACATACCTGCTGGGCATCATACCGGGGCTAGTGTTTGAGTTGAGCCTCGCTTTTGCTGACCCCGCGCTCGCCCATCAAATGATCGAGCGAGCTAGGAAGTTGTAGAGGGGGATCAAAAGTGGAGTATAGAAATAGAAAGCCTTGAGGCATGAGAGGAAGGATTACAAAGCGCACGAAGAACAGCCGCCAGCGGCGGCTCGTGCGCGGAGATTTGCCGCTAGAACGTCCCGGCGGGGCTGCGGCAAATCGGAATCATCTCGGCAGGAAATGTCCGGGCCGGACAATGGAATCACATCTCCCTGCGCCAGTCTCCGCCAGCGGCTCCGGCCAAAGACGGCTTCGGGAGATTCAGGGTCAGCGCGACCTGTGGCGCTGACCTCTCTTGCTTTTGTCGTGAGTCTCCGCCGCTTTCGACGCTTTGGCCCTGGTATCGTCAGCTTCCGAGTGCGGCAACTCCCATCCTGCCATGCCCTGCAACACGCGGTCGGCGTGCTTGATGGTGTTCACATGCCCGTAGTGGCTTTCAATCATGTGGACGGACGTTCCCATCTGCTCGGCAAGGAAATACACGTCCACGCCTTCCTGCAAGCGCAGCGTGGCATAGGTGTGCCGGAAGCAATATGTGGAGCGCGGAACGGGGGTCCTTCGACTCCGCAGGACGATCCGCTTCGCGGATCGTTCTGCTACGCTCAGGATGACAAGTTGTAGGTCTTTCTTCTCCAAATGCCCGTCTTCTGCGACGTCGCTCTTGCCGTTCCGCTTGACATGGTGTTTACCTACGCCATTCCACCCGGCATGGAGCCGGTGGTTGGCGGGCGGGTACTGGTGCCGTTCCGGCAGCAACGGCTGTCGGGGATTGTGGTTGAGTTGCATGACCGTCCGCCGCAAGTTAACGCTTCGCAGATAAAGACCAAGAAAGTTATCGAAGCGCTCGACCTCTCGCCGGTTCTCGATGAACAACTGCTGAAACTTGGGAAGTGGATTGCCGATTACTATCTCGCGCCTGTGGGCGAAGTGTTTCGTACCATGCTGCCACTTTCCGCCGAGTTTAAACGCTCGGTCGCATACCGCATCACCGATCAGGGGCGGATGGCGCTGCATCTGGCGGGGATGTCGGGGTCTCCGGCGAGGTCGAGGCGGACTCCGGACGAGCAACTGGTTGAGTTTCGCGTGCTTGATTATCTGGCGGAGCTGGAGAGCGTGCGCGAAGAAAGATTACGCGGGGCGACGAGGGTGGAAAAGACGCTGCTCGCGGGGATGGTACGGAAGAAATGGATTGTGCGGGAGGATGTATCGGCGGCGCGGGATGCGGCGCACGTGGTGAAGGTCGCGGTACTGCTGGCGGCCGAGGAACGGGCGGAGGCTTCGCCTCCGGAGACGGGGCAAGCCCCGTCTCTACGGATGGAGGCGTTACCCCCGCTGGACGGGCGAGGCGCCCGTTCCCACACGAGCACGGCAAAGAAGCTCAATCAGAACCAGCTTATGCTGATGGAAACACTTGCGGCGGCGGGCGGCAGGGTGCCGGTCGAGGCCTTGCGCGGAACGGATGTGCCTCGTACCACGCTTGTCACTCTGGTGCGGCGCGGGCTGATTGAACTTGTCGATGAGCCGCAGGATTTTACGGCTTCCAAGCTTAAGCCTCGACAGTCCCCGTTTGAGTTCGAATTCGGTGCGGCGCAGAAAGACGCGCTCGCGAAGATTGGCGAGCGAGTGGGGTCGCGCAAATTCGCCGGGTTGCTGCTGCACGGCATCACGGGGTCGGGAAAGACGGCGGTGTATCTCGCCTGCATGCGCGAGGTGCTGGAGCAGGGACGGTCGTCGATCTTGCTGGTACCTGAAATTGGACTGACTCCGGCGGTGGCGGCGGATCTGCACCAGGTGTTCGGCGATGAGGTTGCTATTTTACATTCCGGGCTGTCAGATGCGGAGCGGGCGGAGCAGTGGCATCGGATACGGCGTGGCGATGCGCGAGTGGTGGCGGGAACAAGGTCGGCGGTCTTCGCGCCGGTCGCAGACCCGGCGCTCATCATTGTCGACGAGGAGCAGGATTCGTCTTACAAGCAGGAAGAGACGCCGCGCTATCACGCGCGCGACGTGGCGGTGATGCGGGCAAAAATGGCGGAAGGGGTCGTTGTTTTAGGCTCGGCTACGCCATCGCTCGAGTCTTACTACAACGCTAAGAAAAATAAATATGCGCTGGTGGAGTTGCCTGACCGGGTGGAGATGCGTCCGCTGCCCGAGGTCGAGATTGTCGAAATGCGTCAGGAGTTTCAGGAGACGGGGCAGGAGCAGGTGATCTCGCGCAAGCTGGCAGAGGAAATTCGCGAACGGCTGGAGAAAAAAGAACAGGTCATGGTTCTACTTAACCGGCGCGGATATTCTCCGGTAGTGTTGTGCCGCACTTGCGGCAAGACTTTGCAGTGCAAGAACTGCGCGGTCTCGATGACCCACCACAAGCGCGAGCGCAAGATGGAATGCCATTATTGCGGGCACGTCGAGCGTATCCCGGACAAGTGCGCCCATTGCGGCAGCGAGTATGTGTACTTTGTCGGGACGGGATCGGAGAAGCTGGAAGAGTTGCTGCACGGCATGTTTCCTCAAGCTAGAATCGGACGGCTCGATCGCGATACGGTGCGCGGACGCGAAGATTTCGAGCGTGCGCTGAACGCGTTGAATGAAGGCGCGCTCGACATGCTGGTCGGCACGCAGATGATCGCGAAGGGGCACGACATCCACGGGGTGACGCTGGTCGGCGTGATTGGAGCGGACATGGCGCTGGGGTTGCCGGATTTCCGCGCGGCGGAGAGGACGTTTCAGCTGTTGACGCAAGTGGCGGGGCGCGCGGGGCGTGGACAGTCTCCGGGAAAAGTGGTGCTGCAGACCTATTTTCAGGATCACTATGCGGTGCAGTTTGCGGCGCGGCATGACTTTGCCGGGTTCTACGAAAAAGAGCTGCAATTCCGCGCCTGGATGCACTATCCGCCATACAGCGCGATTGCGAATGTAGTGATCCGCTCCGAGAAGTTGGATCACGCGCTGACGTGGTCAGGCGAACTTGGGCACTGGTTTGAGAAGACACGGCATGAAGGTATTCGCGTGCTTGGACCCGCGGCGGCTCCGATCACGCGATTGAAGCGTGACTACCGCTATCACTTCATTCTGAAGTCTCCCAGCCGCGAGAAGATGAATGCGCTTTTGCGGGCGATGCTGGCGGAAGCTGTAGCGCGAAAGATTCCGCGCACGCAGGTGATTGTGGATGTGGATGCGGTGTGGCTGATGTGAGCAGGGCAGCACTTAGCTCTTGTCGGGACGCAAGGAAGATTCGTATCAGGGCACGGCTTCAGCCGTGCCGAAAGCGGTCCACCAAGAATCCGCCTTTAGTCGCTCGCTCATGGCATCATTTGCGATGCGGCAGGTGGCGAATGCCGTCGCGGAGGTCGTGTAGCGTGTCTCGGCTTCCGTCGCGGATTTGTGGCCAGACTTCTCTGCCGGAGCTGTGCATCAAGGGCGCGGGGGTGAAGGTCAGCGCCAGCATCAACGCCGCGCAAAGTGCCAGAGCGCGGCGTCGGCCGGTTACTTCGGGATAACGCGGGACGCGCGGATGTCTGCCTGTCAGAGTCAGTAGTACCGCCCAGAGGAACCAGCCCGTCCAAAGATATTTTCCGAGAGGAACCATCACGACCACGGTGATCAGCGAGATCCAACGATGCAAGCGGGGAGAAATGGAAAATACGATGTGGCCGCCATCGAGCTGGCCGCCCGGCAACAGGTTGAGCGCGGTGGCGAACATTCCTACCCATGCGGCTGCAGCGATCGGATGGAGCGAAAGCGCGGAGAGCTGGGCGATATGCGACACGCGTGCGGCGAGATGGAAGGCCAACGGAAATCCCAGTTGAATGTCTGACGCGGCCGACCCGGCAATCGGATACGAGAGCGAGAGGCCGTATACCAGAGCCACGCACGCCGGAATGAATCCTGCGATCGGCCCGGCGATTCCTATATCGAACAGGGCCGCGCGTGAGGGGATGGGGCTCTTGATGCGGATGAAGGCGCCGAGCGTGCCAATCAGGCTGGGGAAGGGCACGAAAAATGGTGGCGTCGCATATACCCGATAGTGACGGGCGTAGAGGTAGTGTCCCATCTCGTGAGCGAAGAGGATGAACATCAGCGTGAGCGAGAAGGGGAGACCCAACAGCAGGTTTGCCGGATGTTGCGCGATCCAGCCGATGGGGAACAGAGAGAGCGAGTCGTCATTCAGCGAAAATACCGGCTGGTGGCGCTGGAAGTAGAACTGCATGCGGGCACCGACGACCATGGTGCTGAACAGGGTCAGAAGGAGGAACATTACATAGAGCCACCAGCGCTGACGCGGCCGTGGGATGACCCAGACTTGGGGCTGGGGCTGCTGCTCCCAGTCGAGGGTGGCCGAAAAAGGGGATGTGGGTTCGGACATAGGAACCTGAGAGGTCAGAGGTTAGAGGTTAGATTGCAGAGGTGAAGAACCATTGCAGGAGTTGCCTCTGCAATCTGACCTCTGCCCTCTGCAATTTTCGCGCCGCTAGTCAATCGATTGCAGTTCCTTGCCGGGTTTGAAGCGGACGGCTTTGCCGGGCGGAATGGAAACTTCGGCGCCGGTGCGCGGGTTGCGTCCAATGCCGGTCTTGCGCGGACGCACGTTGAACACTCCGAAACCGCGCAGTTCAATGCGATCGCCGGTGGAGAGCGCCTTCTTCATGCTCTCGAAGACGGTTTCGACCGCAAGCTCCGCCTTGGTCTTGGTGATTCCGGTGCGGTTGACCACTTCGTTGATGATGTCGAGCTTAATCAAGGGTTGCCCCCGTCTTCCGAGGATTGTTGTGCCTCAAGTTATTGATGCTAAGGGGGATAAGCGAGATTGTCAACCGGGGGACCAATCTCGTAATATGGCAGCACCAGCCAAAGCAAATTACCAAACACAAATCCCAAGGAGATTCATGATCAAGAGTGACCGCTGGATCCGGCGCATGGCGCAGGAGCACGACATGATTAATCCATACTCGGAAAAGCAGGTGAGCGCGGGAGTGATTTCCTACGGCGTGTCGAGTTACGGATACGACTTGCGCGTGGCCGACGAGTTCAAGATTTTTACGAACGTCAACAGCACGATTGTCGACCCGAAGCATTTCGATGAGCGCTCGTTCGTCACCGTGAATGCCGATGTCGCCATCGTGCCTCCGAATTCGTTTGCGTTGGCGCGGTCGGTGGAGTACTTCAAGATTCCGCGCGATGTGCTGACCATCTGTGTGGGCAAGTCGACCTACGCGCGCTGCGGCATCATTGTGAACGTCACGCCGTTCGAGCCGGAGTGGGAGGGCTTCGTTACGCTTGAGATCTCGAACACCACGCCGCTACCTGCGAAGATCTATGCCAACGAAGGGCTTTGCCAGATTCTCTTCTTCCAGTCGGACGAAGTTTGCGAAACCAGCTACAAGGATCGCAAGGGGAAGTATCAGTCGCAGAAGGGGATTGTGCTACCGAAGCTGTAGCCCAGCCGTCTACCGAGGTCAGCCATGCACTTGCGGTGCCCGGCCATAATTGCGGTTCTATCGATTGCATCTCTTGCTCAGCCAGCGAATGTTCACAGTCGGGCATCAATTCTGCTCAGCCCCCAAGCGCGCGGTCAAGTTTCGGCGGCCTTCCGATCCTCGTTTTTCACCGACGGTTCGCGTCTGGTCCGCGTCGTATCGGAGTAAACGGACCCAAGATGGAATACCACCTCTGGTTGCTTCATGTCGGCCAAGGAGAACTGCGCCAGTTCCCCTTCTCGCCGAAGTCAGAGTGGTCGCCCCAATGGGGACCTGATACAGCATCTCGGTCACGGAGGCTACTCCCACTCTTGATAGGCCGAATCCGCCATTCGAGGGGCTGGTGGTTTCGCCTGCATTCGAGGGGCTGGTGGTTTCGCCTGGCCGCAAGCAATACTCCTTTATCGCGACTCGCACCGCGGGACCGATACCTCACGATCTCTTCCTGCAAGCTGCCAGCAGCGGGCCAGCCCGCGATGTAACTTCCGCCATCGATCGTGCCGTCCTCAATGCCCGTTGGCAAAATGACTCCACGATCATGATTCTTGTCGCCGACGGCTTTCGCAATCGGATTCTGCGTATCGACTCCAATGGACTCACTGTCCCCGTCGACCTACCTGATTCTGTTCGAGCCTTCGACGTCGTCTCCGACGGCACGCCGATTTTCGCTGGTGTTGTTGGCTTCAATCGGCTTCCGGAACTCCTCATCCGGCGAATTGACGGTACGATCGCGCAAGTGAGTCATTTGCAGCAGGGTTGGGAGGGAGTTCAGCTTGCTGATGCTGAAGTCTTCCGTTTCAAGAGCTTTGATGGAACGGAGATTTGAGGCCGCACTGATGAAGCCGGGTCCCGGGGCTACTCACGGCAAACTGCCTCTCGTTCTGCTCGTGCACGGCGGGCCTGCGAGCAACTTTTCAGCTGACTATTTCTGGTTTAACTCCTCAGCTTCTGGCCGCCAGGGTTATCAAGACCTAATGGTTAACCCTCGCGGTTCGGCCGGTTATGGTGAGAGCTTCCTCAAAGCAAATCGCGCCGACTGGGGTGGCGGGGACTTCAAGGACCTGATGGCGGCCCTGGATACGGTAGTCGCTCGTGGGGAGACCGACCCCAACCGTCTGGGTATTGGAGGTTGGTCTTATGGAGGCGAGATGACGCAGTGGGCAATTATGCAAACTGATCGCTTCAGGGCCGCAGTCACCGGCGGCCGCGTTTTCGATCTAGCTGCCGAATTCGGAACCGAAGATTCTTCCGCGGAGATGAATGGTACTTCGGCACGCCCTAGCAGCACCCGGGGGTCTTTGCGCGCAACTCACCCGCCACCTACATTCGTAATGCAAAAACACCTACGCTCATCGTGCACGGTGAGGACGATCGCAGTAATCCCGTCAGCCGGTCGCGGTTGGATCGCGCTCTCAAACATTATGGCGTAGAGAGCGAATTGATTGTCTACCCGGGGAAGGCCATCTGCCACTTCAAGAGAAACACCAGGTTGACATTCTGGAACGGATGCTGGGGTGGTTTGATCGCTACCTGAAGTAGATGGCCGTGTAAGGTGAGTTCCGGGTTTCCGCTTCGAAAGTTGATAGCTGACAACTGACAACCTACTTCCGCGCGTTCTCGCCTTCCTTGAACATGTACTTGATGGCGGGTTTGTAGATCATCAGGTTGGCGGCTCCGTTGCGGTTCAGTTTGATGCAATGTTTGTCGTACCACTCGATATAGCCGTGGACTTCCTCGCCGTCGCGCAAAACGATGACCATGGGAGTCTTGGACTGCATCTGTTTCTGATAATAAAAATTCTCGGCATTCGTCTGCTCGGAGGGCGCGACCTTCTTGGGCGGAGCAGAGGAACGATCCCGATCTTTATCTCGGTCCCTGTCTCTACGTTCGACGGGCGCGTGGTTGGCGCCGTGGTTATTGTGCAGGTGATCGGCACGACTGAGGGTGGGCCGGATCAGTTTCCGATTCGCGAAGCTTTCCTGATCGGCGGATGGTTCGGCTGGTATGGAGTCGAGAGCATCTTTCAAATTGCACCACCTGCGCGCTGGGCGGGCAGAATATACCACAACACTCGAGCGTGTAATTGTGGGTCCTGAGGTGTGAACTGAGGGTAACGGTATCACAGCGGGCAGGGGATGACAATATTTTGTGCAGTTTTGTGCAGTGCCCTCTGTGGAGTTAGCATGAGCCGCTTGGTGACGATAGAGATGCCCAGCCCCTAAAGGGGCATCTATCTTTCGAATTATCTTTCGAATCGCTTTCGGCATCGTTAAAGCGACGCCCTGGTACGAAAACCGACGTCTTCCGGATCATGCTTGCTCACGAAACGCGTTCGAGCGCGGTCGCGAAGGCATCGAGCGAGAGTGAGCGCAGCAGGTTGCGGCGCAAGCCACGCTCCACTTCGCCAAGACCCTCCGCGGCGCGCTGTACCCAGGCGAAGTCGGCGGCGTCGGACAATTTCTTGAGTTCGCCCAGAATGTCGGTGTTGCGGACCAATTGCCCCGCGCCAGATTGCAGGAACATCAAGTCTTCGAGCAACGAATAGAGAGTGCGGAGCAGGTTGTCGATTTTCGCGCGGCCTTCGGCGCCGGGCCGGTAGGTCTCGGTGACTTTGAACAATTCAGAGTGGTCGCTATTGTTCGCACCGACGGCGGATTTCAGCAAGATAAGCGCGTGGTTGCGAGCGGCAACGTAGCTTTCGAGATCGAAGGATAAAGCGCGTCCGACGGCGCCTTCGCTGAGGCGGGCGACCAAGGCGTGCTGCCGGGGATTCCAATCGGGACGAACCTGGGCGAGGCGGCTCTCAATCTCCGTGAAAGGAAGCGCCCCCAGGTTGAAGGTCATGGAGCGGGAACGAATCGTGGGCAGCAATTCTCCCGCGTTTTCGGTGAGCAGAAAAATGGTGGCGAACTCTGGCGGCTCTTCCAGAACCTTGAGCAGCGAGTTGGCAGCCTCTTTCATGAAGGCCGAACTGGTGAAGATGTAGACGCGCTCGCGGGCTTCGGCGGGGCGATAGTAGATGGTGTCGATGACGTGGCGAACCTGGTCGACCTTGATCATCATTTGCGGTGGATCGGGCGGGATGATGAGCACGTCCGGGTGGGTCTGGACGAAGAGGCGGGTTTCTTTCTTGTCCGTGTCGCGGAGGTTTTCGCGAGCTTCGACCGCTTCGGCGAAGCGGGCGTCGAAGTCTTCGGACTGCGCGATGCGCGTGCAGTTGGAGCAGCGTCCGCAGAAATCGGGCAAGGTGTCGCCTGCAATCGACGGCGGCTCCAGGCAGTTCATCGCACGGGCGAGCATGAGAGCGAGCGTGTACTTGCCCGATCCGTGCGCGCCGGAAAGAATGACGGCGTGCGGAAAGCGGTTGCGCGCCAGCATCTCGCGCAGGCGATGGATGGTTTCCGAGTTGCCGGCAAAATCAGAAAGGGGCATAGAAGTTGTCTTTGATTCCCGCACTTTCATTTCTTCGTCTTACCGGCACAACGGCGTCACTGCGCACGCAAGCTTTGCGAAACGGCATGTTCTCTCAGGAAAACTATGGTGCTACATGCGGCCGCGGAATCAACTGCGTGCAGAATTCTTCCCAACACTAGAGCATAGTGCCAAGTTTTCTTGAACTCTGCTCCATTGGGAAGAGCTTCGTTGTCCACTGCTCGAAGCCACGTTTGTACATTTTGATCGCCGACGTACTCCTCCTCGAGTGAGGCGTGCGCGAACCTGACTGAGTCAGAGTGCCCGGAGATCGCCAACATCATCAGCGGACGCACAAGCAAACCGATGTATCGCTCCAACTCAGGGATTTGTCCGAGGGCCCCTTTGACTAATCCATCCAACAACCCTTGCTGACTCTCGCCGTTCAGGCTGAGGACGTAGTCCGGTAAAAGCATGGTGCGGTTAGGTCCTTCAATGCCCATGTAAGCATCAATCTCGGAAAACTTCCCCCTGCCCTCACAGCAGTCGAGCAGTACAGCAAGATCGTCGGCGCGCAAGTCGTCCTCACTTTACTGGGATCGGATTGATCTCGAAGGTGCTCCGCAGTGGCTCAGATCTTCAGTTTCTTTCGCACCAACTCCATGATGATCGCATGCGTTTCGCTGGGCGTGCCGCGGGCGTTTATTACGTGTACTCGCTGCGGCTCGCGGGCCGCGATGGCCAGGTAGGCGTGGCGGACGCGTCCGAAAAAAGCTCGATTTTCCTGCTCAAAGCGGTTCTCGTCTCTTTCCAATTCTTTTTCCGACCGTCCGTCCTTACGCTTTCGATTGCGACGTCTTGCCCGTTCTACGCTGAATGCCACCTCATTGTCTAGTAAGACCGTCAGGTCGGGTTGCAAATTGCCGCAGAGGATTTCGTGCATATAGAGCACCAGCTTCGAGCCTAGCTTGCGCCCTCCACCCTGGTATGCCTCGGTCGAATCGGTGAAGCGGTCACAGAGCACGATGCGTCCTTCGGCAAGCGCGGGCAGAATGACCTCGTGAATGTGTTGGGCGCGGGAAGCGAACATGAGCGCCAATTCCGTGAACGGTGAAAGTCCCGAGGTAGCGGAGTGCAGCAGCGCTTCGCGAATCTTCTCGCCCGCAGCGGTGCCGCCTGGTTCGCGGGTGATGGTAACGGAGAGGCCGCGGGCGCGCAGGGAACGCGCCAGCTTCTCGACCTGGGTGCTCTTGCCGCTTCCATCGAGACCTTCGAAGGTAATAAATTTTCCGCGTGCAGGCACGTGGGAGATGATAGCAGGACGACAGCAGGAGCGAAGCAGGCTCCGAGAGCCTGTGGCGGTAGCGTCGTCGGCCGGCCCCGCCCCGCAGACTGTTATATTGAAATGTACTGTCCTATTTGCGTCGCGGTGGGACGAATCGACAATCTGGAGGGGGAATGGGCTTACGTTCTTGGGCGAGGGAGTTTGTTTGTCCTGCAATTGTTCTGTTGTCATCGTTTCCAGTTTTTGGGGCAAATGGTCCGACGGTTACGCTCTCTGTGGACGGGTCGGACGCGTCGCGCAAGCTATTCCACGCGCAATTGCGCATTCCGGCTAAGCCCGGGACGCTCACGCTCTATTATCCGAAATGGATTCCCGGCGAGCACGGGCCGACGGGTCCGATCACGGATTTGACGGGCCTGAAATTTACGGCGAGCGGAAAGCCTCTGAAATGGCGGCGCGATCTGCTGGATGGTTTTACTTTTCACGTGGAAGTCCCGGCGGGAGAGAACGAAGTCGTTGCGAATCTCGATTACGCTTCGCCGCCGTCGGATGAGCCTGGATACAGCGCCGGAATGTCCGCGACGGAAAAGTTGTACATCGTCAGCTGGAACACGCTCTTGCTCTATCCCGCAGGGTATGGTTCCGATCAGCTCACGTATAGCGCGAGCTTGCGGCTGCCGGCGGGATGGAAATTTGCGACGTCGCTGCATGTTTCCAATCAGGCGGGCAACAACAACGAAATCCAGTTTGCGCCCGTTTCGCTGACTATGCTGGTGGATGGTCCGGTGCTCACGGGTGAGTATTTGAAAGTTGTGCCGCTAACGGCGACGGGCGAAAATCCTCCCGCGGAACTGGATATCGCCGCCGACAGCGCCGCGGCGCTTGATGCTCCGGCGGAAGTCTGGGAGCATTATCGCGACCTGGTGAAGCAAGCGGGAATTCTGTTTGGTGCGCACCACTACACCGATTACCACTTTCTGCTGACCCTGAGCGATCACGTCGCGCATTTCGGATTAGAGCATCATGAATCGGATGATAGCCGGATCGATGAGCGCTCGTTGGTGGAAGAAGACGGACGAAAAGTTACCGCTGGACTTCTGCCGCACGAGTATGTGCATTCGTGGAATGGGAAGTACCGTCGTCCGGCGGATCTGACGACGCCCGATTACGAACAACCGATGCGGACCGACTTGTTGTGGGTGTATGAGGGCCTGACGTCATACCTCGGAGATATGCTCGCGGCGCGCAGCGGCGAGCGCACGCTCGGTTTGGCGCGTGACGCGCTGGCGCAGACGGCGGCGGATCTCGATCATCGTTCGGGCCGGGCCTGGCGCAATTTGCAGGATACTGCCGACGGCGTTCCCGACATGCAAAACGCTCCCAAGGCTTGGGAAGACTATCGCCGGCCGCTCGATTATTACGATGAAGATGTTCTTAACTGGCTGTGGGTGGATGTGATTATCCGTCAGCAAAGCGGGGGCGCGAAGTCCCTGGACGATTTCTGCAAACTGTTTCATGGCGCTCCGAGTGGTCCGCCCATGGTGAAGACCTACACTTTTGACGAGGTTGTGAGCGCATTGAATCAAGTCGCTCCCCACGATTGGCGCGGATTCTGGATGGAACGATTGTCCAACCACGGCCCTGGCGCTCCGCTCCTCGGAATCGAAGGCAGTGGATGGAAGCTGGTGTACGACGAGTATCCTTCGGAACTGGATCGTGCCCAGGATCGCGATGAAAAAAACATCAGCGCGCACTACACGGTAGGACTGTTGGTCGGGAGCGATGGCGTGGTTCGGGATACGGTCGAGGGCATGATTGCCGCCAAGGCGGGAATCGGGCCGGGGATGAGGATTGTCGCGGTGAACGGCCGCAGGTTTTCGGCCGACGTCTGGCGCGATGCCATTCGGGCGGCCAAGTCCAGTCCGTCACCGATTGAGCTGATCATCGAAAACACGGATTATTTCCGGGTCGTAAAGCTGGATTATCACGGTGGCGAGAAGTATCCACACCTGGTGCGGGACGAGTCGAAACCGGATTTGCTGACGGAGATTTATCGGGCGAAGTAAAAACGCGTAAGCCACCTTCGCCTGCCCCGCGAACTCAGCTCGCTTCGTCTTCGGATAGTCCGGCCGCGTTCTGATGAGCGGCGGGGCTTCGCCCCGCGGACAGCCGAAGGCGGTTGTCCCTACGCGACTTCGGGAGCGGCCTCGTCCAGCATAAATCCCAAAACCTCCTGCGGAATCGGTGCGCTCCATACCGGCGAAAATGACTGGCG
The DNA here is from genome assembly GCA_036521955.1 of Terriglobales bacterium. Classification (GTDB taxonomy): domain Bacteria; phylum Acidobacteriota; class Terriglobia; order Terriglobales; family Acidobacteriaceae; genus Acidiflorens. Next base: position 79,816 of record DATDGS010000043.1, on the reverse strand, counting down.
ATGGAGCGGCGAAGGGCCAAACTCGCGCAGGGCCGCGAGGTGGTGCGGCGTGCAGTATCCCTTGTTCGAGGCCAGACCGTACATGGGAAAGACCGGGTCCCAGGCGGAGATCATGCGATCGCGCTCGACTTTCGCGATGATGGAAGCGGCTGCGATCGAGGCGGAGAGCGTGTCGCCGTGAATGATCGGTTGTTGGGGAAGCTCGCAATCGAGTCTCACCGCATCGACTAGAAGATAGCCTGCCGCCGGCGCCAAGTGCTGAACCGCATGCAGCATGGCGAGGCGCGAAGCCTGGTAGATATTGATTTGATCGATGCGGGCGGAATCGACAGCGGCAACGGCCCAGGCGATGGCATACCGGCGGATCAGGAGCGCGAGCCCTTCGCGGCGCTCGGCGGGGATGAGTTTGGAATCGCGCAGACCGCGAATGCGGTGCGTGGGGTCGAGAATCACAGCGGCAGCTACGACCGGGCCGAACAGCGATCCGCGACCGACTTCGTCGACCCCGGCAACGTAATGCGCGCCCGCGGCCCAAGCTCGCTTTTCAAAGTTAAGAGTGCAGCGCAGCTTTTTCAGCAGTTGCAATTTGGCGGCGGAGGCAGAGAGCCCACCATGGTTCGAAGTTTTCGATGTGGACGCGGACTTGGACACGGAAGCTGTACAGCATCTTCGCCGAAGACGAGGGGCGACGCAAGTGAGTGTGTGGAAGCGGGGCTTCACCCCGCTTGGACGGGGCGAGGCCCCGTCACCACACGAAAACCTGCGGCTCGAAAATAACCGCCGATTATTGTTGCTGCTCGACTTCTTTCAACCGCGCGGCTTTGCCCTTGAGTCCGCGCAGGTAGTAAAGCTTGGCGCGGCGGACTCTAGCGGAGCGTACGACATCAATCTTGTCGATGACCTTGGAGTCGATGGGGAAAATACGCTCCACGCCCTGACCGAAGCTGATCTTGCGGACGGTAAAGCTGGGTTGGGCGCCTCGCTTCCGGGCAATGACGACGCCTTCAAACGCCTGCAGGCGCTCTTTCTCGCCTTCTCTGATCTTGACCAGCACCTTGATCGTATCGCCGGGACCAAACTTGGGAATGTCGGTGCGGCGCGATTTCGCCAACAGTTTTTCAATAATCGGATTGCGCATGACGTGTCCTTCCTAATTCTTTCCATTAATCTTTTGAAGAGATGGGGCTTGCCCCTTCTCCGTCAACGTGCCCTGGTCCCGCGTGATCTGGGCCAGCAATTCCTTGTCTTCCGCACTCAGCGCAACCCGCTCCAATAGATCGGGACGATTACGCAACGTTTTTTGCAAAGCCGTTTTGCGACGCCAGCTGCGAATCTGGTCATGGTTGCCGTTCATCAGTACTTCCGGCACCGTCATGCCGCGAAAATCCGCGGGCCGCGTGTAATGCGGATAGTCGAGCAATCCGCCGGAAACGCAGGTCGAACTCGGGCCGTCGCGGGCCAGCTCCGCTCCCACTGTAAACGACGCAGCAAACGACTCGGTCGGTGCTTCTGTGAACGACTCCTGCCGCGTCGAATTCTGGCTGCCCACCGCGCCCGGCATCAGCCGCGTCACCGTGTCCAAAATCACCGCTGCGCCCAGTTCGCCGCCGCTCATCACATAGTCGCCAATCGAAACTTCGCGATCCGCCAGGTGCTCGCTGATGCGTTCGTCCACACCTTCGTAGCGTCCGCAGATGAGGACGATCCGATCGAGCGCGGCAAGATCAGCTGCCATCGCTTGATCGAGCCTGCGTCCCTGCGCGGAAAGCAGAATTACCGACTGCTTCGCGGCCACGCTTAAACGCAACTCACGCGGCGCCACCTCGCCCAACGACTCCAAACATTCAAAGATCGGTTCCGGCTTCAGGACCATGCCCTCGCCGCCGCCAAACGGGCGGTCATCGACGCTGCGGTGCTTGTCTTTCGTAAACGCCCGCAGATCGTGGATGCTGATTCCTACCAGGCCCGTTTCCCGCGCCCGGCGGACGATTCCGTAATCCAGTGGTCCGCGAAAGAAGTCGGGAAAGATCGTGAGAATGTCGATCTTCATTCGCGGACTAAACCCCTTTTCACCACCGAGACGCAGAGGTCGCCGAGTAAACCAGTCAAGGATCAACCAACCCCGCTTTGCAAACGACTAGCGACCATCGACTAACGACTCTTGTCCTGCTGTTCTTTTGCCAGCGGCGCGTTCACTTCCAGCAAGCCTTCCGGCAACTTCATCCGGACTTGCCGCCGCTCCAGATCCAGCTTGACCAAGTACGCCTCGGCGAAGGGGATCTCATAGGCCAGCTTCGATTTCTGCTCTTTCCCCCCTACCACCAGCAGCGGCGCTTCTCCGGCCCCGAACTGCACGTCTTCAATCTCGCCGATCTCGCGCTGGCCATCGAACACTGTGCAACCGATCAGGTCGCTCAGGTACGTCCACCCCGGCTCCAATTCGGCGCGTTCGCTGCGCGGAAGCTGAAGTTCGGCGTCGACCAGCGGCTCGGCATCGGAAAGCGTCTCGATGCCCTGAAACTTCAGCACCAGAAAACCCTTATGCGGCCAGAGATCCTCGACGGTTAGTTCGCGGCGCTGCCCGTCTTTATCTTTCGCGAGCGCCCACAGCCGCATGTTGTGCTGGAAGCGGCCCGGGACGCCGGTGTGCAATTCGACCGCTACTTCTCCGCGGCGTCCCTGGGTCTTGATGACGACCGCCAGAGTGATCCACTCGCCGCTTGCGTCGGGTGCCGCCATTTGGCGCTTGTTACTCGATGATCTCTAGCGCGTAGCGCTTGCCCAGCTTCGAGCCCGCCGCGCTCAGCACGTTGCGCAAGGCGCGGGCGACGCGGCCGGAGCGGCCAATTATCTTGCCCAGCTCAGCCTCGGCCACCTCGAGTTCGATGACGGTTTCGTCTCCGTCGTCGTACTCTTCAACAAAAACCTCGCTTTTGGCCTCGACGATCGCCTTGGCGATGTACTCAATCATGACGCGCGGGCTGACGGCCGGCTCAATCATTTAGCGCTCCTGAATTGGCGAGTGTGAGAATTAGCCGCGGCTAGGCGACCGAAGCGGTCGCAGCCGGCCCGGGAAGAGCAAGCAGTCTCCTGACCCGGTCCGAAAGCTGGGCGCCTTTTGAAACCCAGTGCTCGATACGCTCCCGTTTCAGGTCGAAAGTGGCCGGATTGGTGCGTGGATTGTACGTGCCCACGACTTCCACGGGGCGGCCATTGCGAGCGTGCTCTTTCTCAATCACCACCACTCGGTAATACGGTTGTTTGCGCGCGCCAAAGCGCGCCAGTCGGATCATTAACACAGACTTCAGTATCCTTTTTCCGGAAGAGTCCGGCGGGTTAAAACCAACGAAGTAAAGACAAACCATTATTATGCCGGAGCTTAGCGGTTTTCGCAATGGGCCGTATCGAGTGGTATCGAGTGGTAGAGCCAAGCGAGGTTGAAGTGTGTGAGTGAGAAACGCGGCAGGGAGCTGGCCGGACGGCCCTACCAGAGGGATGACCATGCACAGGTAGAGCAGAAGAACTGGACGCACGTGCGCAAGCGGCTGGGGTGGGAACGCTAGGAGTCGGCCGCGGCGGTGGAGGCCAGCAACGATCTCTGTCGTCACGAGCTGCGTTTGTGGAGGAACCGGTATCTGCCCGCGGTGAAGCGGGTGAAAAAAGTTCGCGTGGGAGCGAAGGTGGGGCGCGTGTATGACGCAGCGCAGACGCCCTTGGAGCGGGTGCGGGATGGGGCGCAGGCCCAGCCGGAGCGGGTGGCGGAACTCAAAAAGCTGCGTCAGAGTTTGCACCCGTTTCAACTGGGGAAGTTGATTGATCAGAAACTAGGGTTACATCTTTAAATGACTTGACACGTGGGCGCGAAGGCGTTACCCAGGGTAGCGGAAACACTCGACCGCGTGGTCGTTTACCATCCCGGTGGCCTGCATGAAGGCGTAGCAGATCGTGGAACCCACGAAGTTGAAGCCGCGTTTCTTCAAATCCTTACTCATCGCATCTGATTCAGAAGTTCGCGCCGGAATTCTCTCACTCAGACGCCAGCCGTTCACTCTCGGTTTTCCTCCGACAAACTGCCAGATGTAGCGATCGAACGAGCCGAACTCCTTTTGCACCGCCAGGAATGCCTTGGCATTCTGTATCGCGGAAGCCATCTTCAACCGGTTGCGGACGATCCCTGCATCGCGCAGCAAGCGCTGCGTCTTTCGCCGGTCGTAGCGGGCGATTTTCTTCGGGTCGAAGCCGTCAAAGGCGGCGCGATAGTTTTCGCGCTTCTGCAGAATGGTGTCCCAGCTGAGGCCGGCTTGCGCACCCTCCAATATCAGGAACTCGAACAGCACGCGGTCGTCGTGCTGCGGGACGCCCCATTCGTGGTCGTGATAGAGGATTGAGAGGTCGTTGCTGGGCCACGAGCAGCGAACGAGATCCTTATTTTGCTTAGGTCCTTTCATCGGAAACGGCCACCACAAGGATAGGCTGGTCCGCCGATTCTAACGGAATTCGAGCAGGTGGAGACGTTAGATGGCTTTCGACCAAGCACCTATAATATCTAGGCCATGATGCAGGAAGCTCAGGAATTGCTCAAGAAGGCCCTTACCCTGCCCGACAAGGGAAGAGGCGATCTGCCGGGAGTTTGATCGAGAGTCTGGACGCTGCCGTCGGAAATCGCTCGCCGCCTCGAAGAGGTTCGGTCTGGGAAGGTGAAGACGATTTCATCGGACGATTCCGGCAGAAGGGCCGTACATTCCTTGGCAACAGTTAAGCCATGTCCGGTAAGCGCCTAGAATTCCATCCTGAAGCGGAAAGGAGTATCTAGGGGCCTTAGCCTGGTACTCAGAAAGAAGCCCGGCTGCGGCGATTGGCTTCGAAAGCGCATTTGATCGAGCGATAAATAAATCAGAGATGCTCCTGATCGTTGGCCGACCGATCTCGCCGGGTGCAGAAGATACACGGTCCACCAGTTCCCGTTTATCGTGGTGTACTCGATTCTCCCACCCCACAGCCCTGTTCTGGCAATCGCCCATGGCTACCGGCGTCCGGGCTACTGGAAGGACCGCCTGTAGCGCGCTTTGGAGCTTCACGCTGCCTCCTTACCGGCGAGAGCGCCGTCAATCTTGCGCAACTCTTTGGCCGAGAATTTAAGATTTTTCAGCGCGGCCACGTTGTCGTCCACCTGCGACACTTTACTTGTACCGACGAGCGCGCTGGTGACGCGCGGATCGCGCAGCACCCACGCCACTGCCAGTTCCGCCAGCGTCTGTCCGCGATGCTTGGCGATTTCATTCAGCGCACGAACTCTGGCGAGAGTGTCTTCTCCGATGTCCTTCTTCTTCAGGAAGAAATCGCGCGCGGCGCGCGAGTCGCTGGGAATTCCATGCAGATAGCGATCCGACAGCAATCCCTGCGCCAAGGGGCTGAAGACGATCGATCCCACGCCTTCTTTTTCCAGCACGTCGAACAATCCCTGTTCGGGATCGCGCACGAACATCGAATACTTCGGCTGATGAATCAGGCAGGGCGTCCCGAGATCGCGCAAAATCTTTATCGCCTCGGATGTTTGCTTGGCGTTGTAGGCTGAAATGCCAGCGTAGAGCGCGCGGCCCGAGCGTACCGCGGCGTCGAGCGCCCCGAGCGATTCTTCCATCGGCGTGTCGGGATCGGGCCGGTGATGGTAGAAGATGTCGACGTACGCGAGCCCCATGCGTTTCAGGCTCTGATCGAGGCTGGCCAGCATGTATTTGCGCGAGCCCAGATTCCCGTAGGGCCCGGGCCACATATCCCAACCCGCCTTGGTCGAGATGATCAGCTCGTCGCGGTAGGGAAGGAAATCTTTCTTCATGATCTGGCCAAAAGTCTCTTCCGCCGATCCGTACGGAGGGCCGTAATTATTGGCGAGATCGAAATGCGTGATGCCGAGATCGAAGGCACGACGCAGCATGGCGCGAGAGTTTTCGAAATTATCCACGCCGCCAAAGTTGTGCCACAGCCCGAGCGAAACGGCGGGAAGTTTGATGCCGCTGCGTCCCGAGCGGCGATATTGCATGGAGCCGTAACGCTTGTCATCCGCGATGTACACGATGGCTCTCCCTCAGCGCCTAAAGGCGCATCAAAAATAGCGCGTTAACCGCAGCGCTGAAGTCCTCCACCCCATCACGCCAAACCAGGCGTGGGGCCCCCCGGCGCTGCGCCACCCAAAAACCGGCCACCATTTTACGAGTTCAGTCGTATTTTTCGTAGCGAATCGAGGTTCGATCCCAGCCCAAACGCTTCAGCAACTCCCGGTTCGCCTTGACCATCTTGTCGAGGCCGCAGATGTAGGCGTGCATGTCGGTGCGGGTCCCGACGATTTCGGCCAGATGTTCCTGCACGTGTCCGCGCAGCCCTTTCCATCCTGCTTCACCGCGACTCAACGAGGGCAGAAAATGGAAGTTGGTGTGGTCAGCAGTGAGACGCTCAAACTCCTCGCGATAGTAAATGTCCTGCTCGCGGCGCGCGCCGAACAGCAGCCAGAACTGGCGTCCCTGATGACGGTCGCGCTCCGCCAGCAGCCAGTGCAGCATGGAGCGGAACGGCGCAATCCCTGTTCCCGTCGCAATGAACGCGGTGTCACCGAGCGGCGGGCGCAAGATGAAATCGCCGAAGGGCCCCTGGAACGTGATGTGCGCGCCTTCGTCGAGACTGCAGAGATAGTTCGACATGAATCCATCGTCCACGCGATTCAAGCAAAGGGCGAGGTGCCCGTTCGCGGACGGCGGCGACGCGATTGAGTAGGGGCGCGTCATCTCCTCGCCATCGGGAGTGTTGGCCTTCACCGAGAGCCATTGTCCGGGGACAAAGCCGAAATGAGAGACTCCCGTTACTTCGAGTTCGATATGCCTGGTGAACTCGGAGAGCGGAACGGAGCGAAGCAGCCGCGCATCAAAGGTTTTGAACTGTGCCATTACTCAGTTAGATGATGACAAACCGTCGCCGGACACTTTGGCGGGCAAGTGTGAGACGCGTTGCTGTTAAGCCTCAGTCCTTTCTTTTGTAAATGATGAGTTCGCGGCCCGGCTGATGATGCCCACGGGCTTCGTCGCCCCAGAAGAACTGCGATTCCGGATCCGCCAGTTGGACCGCTCCGACTTCTTCGAGGTTGGTGGCAATGTACTGGTTCATCCAGGTGCGGAGAGCAACAACTTGCGGAGACCCATGGCGGGAGAGCCAGGAAGGCGAGCTGTTGACGAAAACTACGTACGCCGGCCGGTTGGCCTCGACTTCCTGCATCATCTGTTTTTGCATCGCGGACCAGTAAGCCTGGTCCTCCATCAGGGGGTACATGTAGATATAGCCGCTGGAGGAATGGCGATGAGCGTCAAAGTAGATCTCCGGCTCCGAGCCAAACACCATGACGGTGTCGGACGGCGTGGTGTGTTGGCGCAGATACTCGGCGACGGGCGCCGCTTCCGGAAATGGATTCACCGTATAGCACAAGCGGCACGCCTGGAGCGGGGTCAGTTTGAAGTAGAACTCTGCGTTGCGGTAAATCGGAAGCATCCACGCGACGGCAAAGACGATCACGGGAAGGACGTGCAGCCAGCTAGACCTGAATCTCGCAGTGAGCAAGCGGGTGGCGGAGGTGACGGCAAGCGCGATCAAGAGGGCAACAGCAGGCATCATGAGAATGAAATAGTGTTCTCTAAAATAGAGGCCGGGACACACTGCGGCGCAAGAAAACAGCAGCAGCCCAAAGACGAATACGGCACGACGTTGGGCGATGGGATTCCAAAACACCGTGCAAACGCCGAGGAGAGCGAGGGTCCAGAGCCATGGGCTGAAGCGCAGTATGAAATAGAAGTGCGAAGTAAGATTTCACCAACCCACGGGCAAGGACACAATAGTGGCGTACTGGCTGGCGTAGGAAAAAGTCCAGAACCAGAAATTGTGGAAGACACCAACGCGGTAGAGTAGCGCGCACGCCAATGCGAAGGTCAATGCTCCCCCGAGCAGAAAGGCACCGATGTTGTTTGCCCACGCAGTCCATTCGCGTTTGTTCTTCGGCCAACATTGAACGGCCAGGTAGAAAAACGCAAATACACCCAGAAAAATTCCAGGCTGCTTCATCAGGAAGGCAACGCCAAAGGCCAGGCCGCTCCAGAAGAAAGAGGCAGTGCTTCTGGTTTCTTCGGCGCGCTCAAGCAGGACGAGTCCGGCAAGCGCGATCAGTACGACGAAGTGAGTGCCGTGTGCCGCAAACCCGTAGACGTACTGCTGGGTGGAGAGCAAGGCATAACTCGCGCCCGCCAAGGTTCCAGCCACCGCGCCGAACAGGCGCGCCGCGACCACGTAGAGCAGGATGACGGAGATCGCGTTTATGAGCAGAAGCCCCAGATGGATTCCGCGGGCCGTTTGCCCAAATCGTTGATTCAAACAAGTTTAAAGTGTCCGCGACGATAGCGGCGGCAATCGTTACCGTCCACCCGGGAGGGATCCGCGAACTGCACTGGCATCCTAATGCCGACGAGTGGCAGTACTACATGAGCGGTGCGGGAAGAATGACCGTGTTTGCAACCGGAGGCCGCGCGCGCACCATGGACTTTCAGGCCGGAGACGTTGGCTATGTGCAGAAGACGCCTATTCCACCGTCACCGACTTCGCTAGATTTCTTGGCTGATCGACGTCGCAGCCACGGCGGACAGCGATGTGATAGGCCAGCAGTTGCAGGGGGACTATCTCGAGAATCGCCGACAACTCATCCGGCGCCGGCGGTACAAAGAGAACGTGATCTGCTTCCTCGGCGATCTCTTTGTCGCCTTCGGTGGCGAGCGCGATGACTATGCCGGAACGAGCTTTCACTTCTTTCAGGTTCGACATGGTTTTTTCATAGCGCACCATCGACTGCGGGCTGTTCTCATCGCGAGTAGCGATGATGACCACGGGAAGATTTTCGTCAATCAGCGCATTCGGGCCGTGCTTCATCTCACCAGCCGGATAACCTTCAGCGTGAATGTAGGAAATTTCCTTGAGCTTGAGCGCCCCTTCGAGGGCGATGGGATAGTGAACGCCACGTCCGAGGAAAAGGAAGTCCTGCGCGCGGACATAGGTTTTCGCCAGCTCATCGCAAGCTTCGTCGTGCGTCAGAATCTGCTCCAGCTTGCCAGGAATGCGCATCAGTTCTTGCACGGCGGCCTTGGCCTGTTCAGGTGTCATGGTGCCGCGGACCTGCGCCAGATACAGAGCGAACAAATAAAGAGCAGTCAGTTGTCCGGTGAAAGCCTTGGTCGAGGCCACGCCGATTTCCGGGCCCGCATGAGTGTATACGGTTCCGGCGGCCTCGCGCGTAATCATGGAGCCGACCACGTTGCAGATGGCCAGCGTCTTTGAGCCCTTAGCCTTGGCTTCACGCTGGGCGGCGATGGTATCGGCTGTTTCACCAGATTGCGAAATCAGCAGCGTCATGATGTCCGGCCCCAGGATCGGGTCGCGATAGCGCCATTCGCTAGCGTAATCGACCTCAACCGGGACCCGGGCTAGGTTCTCGATCATGAACTTGCCCGCCAGTCCGGCATGCCAACTGGTGCCGCAGGCGGCGATGTTGATTTTCTTTAGCGCTTTGAACTCGACTTCGCCGACCTGCATTTCGTTGAGGAAGATGACGCCGCTATCCTGCGAGACGCGGCCGAGCGTGGTGTCGCGGACTGTACGCGGCTGCTCATAAATTTCTTTGAGCATGAAATGCTTGAAGCCGCCTTTCTCCGCCATGATCGGGTCCCAGGTGATGCGCTGAGCCTTCCGCTCCAGCGGATGGCCGTCGAAATCGGTAACCCGCACGCCCGCCTGCGTGATCACGGCCAGATCGCCATCGGCGAGAAAGAAAAGATCGCGGGTGTGATCGAGGAGCGCGGGCACATCGCTGGCGACGAAGTATTCGTCCTTGCCGAGGCCGATGACGGCGGGTGGTCCATTGCGGGCCGCGACGATCTTGTTCGGGTCGTCAATCGCGATCACCACCAACGCAAACACGCCGGTGAGTTCCTTGACCGCTTTGCGCACCGCTTCTTCCAGAAGTGGCTTGTGACCGTTCGTTTGCAGGCAGTGCTTCTCGATCAAGTGCGCGATGATTTCCGTGTCGGTTTCAGTGGTGAACTTATGTCCTTCGGCGATCAGTTTCTTCTTGAGCGAGAGATAATTCTCGACGATGCCGTTGTGCACCACCACGATCTTGCCGGTGCAGTCGCGATGGGGATGGGCGTTTTCTTCGGTGGGGCGGCCATGCGTGGCCCAGCGGGTGTGTCCGATGCCGTAGGTGCCGTCGAGCGGCTTGAGGCGGATGACTTCTTCCAGATTGCGCAACTTGCCTTCGGCGCGGCGGATCTGCAAGCCCTCGCCGTTTCCGGCCACCGCGATTCCAGCCGAGTCGTAACCGCGATACTCCAGCTTTCTAAGTCCCTCAATGATGACGGGGACGACCTGCTTCTTGCCCACATATCCCACGATTCCGCACATTGGTTAATTGACTCCTTGACGAATGGTTCGGTGGGGGGACCGGTGATGGTTCAGGCAGCCCTTAAAGGGGCGTCGCACTTCGCGGATCTTTCGGCATCGCCAAAGCGATGCCCTGATACGAACCGATGTTGCCGATGCGATTCCGGAGACGTTGCAAACCCCGTCTCTACACTTCTTCGAGGGAGAAACGAAACTCTTCAATGACCGGATTCGTTAGAACTTCGCGCGCGATCCGCTCTACTTCGGCTTGCGCGTCATCCTTTGAAATGCCGCCGTTGAGAGTAATTTCGAAATACTTTCCTTGTCGCACTTCCTGCAGACTCTTATAGCCGATTTTCGTAAGGGCGCCGTGAATGGTCTTACCCTGAGGATCCAGAACGCTCTTCTTCAATGAGACGTAGACGTAGGCTTTCATCAACCCCTCGATTATACGTCAGGTGACAGCGAACAGGACTGCGGTTTTGGTTATAGGAGGTATGGGTTCGAGCCCATCAATCTGGTGAGTCGGAGTCAGTAACTTGTTCAAAAGACGATAGTTGACGATCCAGCTCTGCGATCGCCCGTTCCAGCATTTGGCGGTGGCGAGGGTTGCTGGCCGCTTGCAATTGTTGAGTGAGGCGTCCGCGGGAAAGAAGCAGGCCTTCGCGTTTCCGGTTGCGCTGCTGCTCGTCGGTCGAGATCCGTGCGCGGACGGTTTTCGGCCGTTCCGACATTCCCTCTTGTTGCTGTTCTACGGACTTGCTTTCCCAGCCGCGGGCCATTTTGAGGAATCTTACTCGAAGTTCTTGGGCATGCCAACGCATCCTTCTTCCAGTTACCTCAAATCAACCCACGCTCGATGTGAAGTTTGAGCATTGAATACTTGTTGGCCGTCTGGAGGCCGTGACCTCGTTCGGGGATGTGCACGATCTGCTGTTGGCCCGCAGTCGACCGAGAAACTCGCTCGCCTCGGTCACGGGCGAGCCCCGCGACTGGGAACTGCGTGTACCCACGGAATTCACCCACGAAGAAATAGCTCAAATGATCGGATCGTCGCGAGAAGCGGTAACTCGTTTGTTGAGTGAAATGGAACGGAAAGATCTAATTCGGATTGAGGACGCTGGTGATTCCCAACCGGATCGCATCGCAAGCGATCGCTGTCTAAAAGATCTCTCCCCGGGGCAGACCAGCCGTCTCCATGTCCGCCCTTTTTTTGTTCTCAGTTCCCGGTAACGGCCCCGGCGCCTTTCACCTAGAACTGTCTGTAAGATTTTCACTGACAACTGACAACTGTCTTACAGGTTGAACAGTTCCCGCAGGCGGCGGGTCTGTGCGCGGCTTACCGGAATCTCTGTCTGTTTCTTGTCGTCCATTCGCAGCTGGTAGGAGCTTTTGAACCAGGGCACAACTTCGCGGATGTGATTGATGTTGACCAGGAATGACCGATGCGCTCGCCAGAACAAACTGGGATCGAGATTGTCGAACAGTTCTTCCAGCGTCCGGCAGTTCGACTCTCCTTCCATGCCCAGGTGGCCGCTGGTGGCGACCGTGATCACACCATCTTCAATGGTCGCGTAGCAGATATCTTTCGGATCGGCTAGGAATAATCTTCCAGCCGCCTTGATGAGAATCTTCGCCGTCTGCGACTTTTGCGATTCCAACATCCGCACCAGCGTTTCGAATTTTTCTTCCGCACCGGCTCCGGCTTCAACCTTTGCTCGAGCGCGCTCGATGGACTGGGCCACGCGCTTTTTATCGAACGGTTTCAGGATGTAATCAACCGCGTTTACCTCGAACGCCTTGACCGCGTATTGATCGAAGGCAGTCGCAAAAACGATCTTGGGCAGGGGAACCTTGCGGTCGAGCAGTTTCTTGATGACGCCGAAACCGTCCAGACCCGGCATTTGGACGTCGAGAAACACGATGTCCGGGTTGTGTTCACGGATCAGACTGATCGCTTCGAGGCCGTTTTTGCCTTGGGCGACCACGTTCACGTCGTCCAGGTTCTTGAGCAGATAGGCGAGCTCGTCGCGCGCCAGTTGTTCGTCGTCGACAATGATGGCGGACAGAGACATAGGATTCCGAACCGAACTGGTGGAACCGGCATGTGCGGCGGCGATGGCCATATTCCCAATGGTGAGTATAGCCAGTGGAGTGGGTGGGCCGCCAGTCACCAGTGACAGAAAAAGCAACAGAATCTCTAACTCGTCGGCGTCTGGATCACAAAGGATCCGCCAGGCGCAGTGTCATAACGTAGTGATTGTGGTCCTTGAAGCCCAGATTTCGGTAGAACTCCAGAGCGGCGGTGTTCCGGCGAAGGACCTCCAAATGAATCGCACGAACACTCTGCAACTGGGCTTGCGCGCGAACGAACTCAAACGTCTTCCGTCCCCAGCCGCGACCGCGGCGTGACTCCTTGAGATAAAACTCGTCGATGAATGCATCGCGTCCCAAGTATTCCAGGCTGTAGCCAAAGCAGAGCAGGATGTAGCCCACCGGAGTCGCGGATTCGAGTATCAACCATGCCATCCCGAAGGCGGGGTGCGGCAACAGACCGTCGTTCAGCAGAACCAGGAGCGCTGCCCGCGCCTTCTCTCGCTCATAGCGATGGCCGTCGAACGCGTATTGGTCGCGCATGAAATCGAGGAGGAGCTCGGCATCAGCAGGCGTGGCCACAAAGAATTGCGGCTGAGAGCGGTTAGATGGCATTTTCGATAGCCAGCGCCATTCCCATGCCGCCGCTGACGCAAAGCGTGGCGAGGCCGCGGCGCGCTTTTCGCTTCAGCATTTCGTGGAGCAGTGTCACCGTGATGCGCGTTCCGGTGCAGCCGATGGGATGGCCGAGCGCGATGGCGCCACCGTTGACGTTGAGTTTTTCGCGATCGAAATGCAACTCGCGATCGCAGGCCAGCACCTGCGCTGCGAAGGCTTCATTGAGTTCGACGAGGTCGAAGCTGCTGAGATTGAGTCCGTGTTTCTGTTCCATCTTTCGGATGGCCGGCACCGGCCCGATGCCCATGAGGCGCGGATCCACTCCCGCAGATGTTGCCGCGAGAATTCGCGCCAGCGGTTTCAGGTTGTATTGCCGGACGAATTTTTCGCTCGCCACGACTACCGCCGCTGAGCCGTCAGTGATGCCGGAAGAATTTGCGGCAGTAATGGTGCCGGTTTTGGAAAACACCGGAGCCAGCTTGGCCATCTTCTCCAGCGTAGCGTCGAGGACCAAGTGTTCGTCGCGTGAGAAGACGGTTGTGCCCTTCTTGCCTTCGATTGTGACTGGAGCAATTTCGGCGTCGAAGCGTCCACTGGATTGTGCAGCGGCGGCGCGCTGCTGCGATACGAGCGCGAACTGATCCTGCTCATCGCGCGAAACCTTGTACTGCTCGGCGAGAATCTCGGCGGTCTCGCCCATGAGCATTTTCGCCATGGGGCAGAAGAATCCGTCGCGGTACATGCCGTCGACGAGCTCCTGATGGCCGAGACGATATCCCCAGCGCGCGCCCTCGAGATAATAAGGAAGCCGCGACATCGACTCGGTTCCGCCGGCCAGCACGCAGTCGAGGTTGCCGGTTGCAATCTCCTGGAATGCGAGCGCGATGGACTTGATGCCGGACGCGCATGCCTTGTTCACCGTGTAGGCCGGAGCTGCCTGAGGAATGCCGCTGCGGATGGAAATCTGGCGCGCGGGGTTTGGACCGCCTCCAGCCTGCCTGGCGTTGCCGAAGATTGTCTCTTCAACCTGCTGCGGCTGTACTCCGGCGCGTTCGAGCGCTGCCTTCGTGGCGACCACACCCATATCCGGAGCAGAGAGCGAGGCGAGCGAGCCTCCAAACTTGCCGATGGGCGTGCGCGCGGCGGAGAGGACGTACACGGTGTTCAATAGTACCTCCCGGACATTTGAGTCTAGCAGTCTGCGAAAAGATTCCTAACCACAGGGACCACAGAGGAAAACGGAAAACTTCTTGAGTTTTCCCTTGTGGTCCTCTGTGTCCCCTGTGGTGAAGAAGTTCCGTGCTCGCACGCGGTACACTAATCGGCGTGAACATTCTCTACGGAATCAATACGGTTACGGAAGCGCTCAAGGCGCGCGGACGCAACTTCGAGTGGGTCGGTGTTGCCAAGGAGCGGAAAGATATTCGCCTGCGGCGAGTGATTGACGAGTGCCGCAAGATTGGCGTTCCGGTGCGCGTCTTGTCGCGGATGGAACTTGATGAAATTGCCGGAAACGCTGCGCACCAGGGTCTGGTGGCCGCGACCTCGGCAAAACAATATAGCGATCTCGATGACATTGTGGCGTCCTGTCGCGGTGAGCGCTCGCTGATCGTCGTGCTCGATGGAGTCGAAGATCCGCACAATCTGGGAGCAATCCTGCGTACCGCCGACGCTGCGGGAGCGGATGGCGTGGTGATTCCCGAACGCCGGTCCGCCGCGGTCACCGCCGCGGTGGCGAAAGTTTCGGCGGGAGCCAGCGATCATCTTCCGGTTGCGAAGGTCACGAACATATCGCGCGCGCTTGAGGAATTGAAAGAGAAGGATCTGTGGATCGTAGGATTAGACGAGCGCGGCGAACAAACTTACGACGCGGTTGACTATAAGATGCACTGCGCCATCGTGCTCGGCGCCGAAGGCAAGGGACTGCACGATCTGGTGCGAAAACACTGCGATTTCCTGGTATCGATTCCGATGCTCGGCAAGGTACCGTCGCTGAATGTATCGGTGGCAGCGGGTGTGGTTTTGTATGAAGTTGTGCGGCAGAGACGGCTGGGCGCATCCAAGGAATGAGGAATCATGAAGTTTCTCTACGTCCTCGGTGTCGTCTGTGGTTTCGCTTCAGCGGCGTGGGCCCTGGATCGCGAAGCCTTCACCATTGCGAAATATGATTTGCAGATTACGCTTGAGCCTGCACAGCAGCGCCTCGGCGCTCGGGGCAAGATCACAGTGCGCAACGATTCCGCTCAGCCGCAGAGAATCGTTGCCTTGCAAATCTCTTCATCTCTAAACTGGCGGTCGATTCGGGTGGACGGCAAGCCCGTTCAATTTGTTTCGCAACCCTACACTTCGGATATCGACCATACGGGCGCTCTTTCGGAAGCCATCGTGACACTGCCCGCCGAGATCAAGCCGAAAGACTCCGTGGAGCTCGAAATCGGATACGAGGGCATAATTCCGCTGGATACGACGCGGCTCACTCGGATCGGCGTGCCGGACGAAATCGCAAAACATTCGAGCTGGGACCGGATCAGTCCATCATTCACGGCGGTGCGCGGTGCGGGATATGTGGCGTGGTATCCGATTACGACGGAGTCGGCAGATTTTTCCGAAGGAAATAGTTTGTTTGAGGTTGCCGATCGGTGGAAGGCGCGAGAGGCGGGGAGCGAATTCAAAGCTAGAGTCACAATGTCTCGCGGGAGTGGTGAGAGCCCCCCCTTATTAATCTGCTCACCCGGCGGTGATTCGATGTATGAGCAGATCAGTCGCGCCGAGTTGGTCTCAGCGGGATGCTCGTGGACGCGACTTGGCACAGTCACACCGACATTCGCGATGGCCAACTATGAACCGGTGCTAAAGCAGCCGCTAATCTTGTTCGCTCTGCCGGGCCACGAGACAGGAGCGGCGACCTATTCCAACGCCTTCGATCCTGTTATGAAATTTGTAACCGGATGGTTCGGCCCGCCGAAAGCGCCAATTGCCATCGCCGACTTTGCCGATTCGAATTCTGCTCCGTTTGAAGGCGGCACGTTGTTGATGGCGTCGATGACCGCGCAGGACTCGAAACTCGCGGGTACCAACCTGGTCCACGAATTGGTCCACTCCGCTTTGCCGTCGTCGAGACCATGGGTGTATGAGGGCTTGGCTCACTTCGCCGAGGCGATGTATCGCCAGGAGCAAGGTGGGCGTGAGGCGGCGCTCGATCTCCTGGGAAGGCACCGGGCTGCGTTTCTCGATTCGGAAAAAGAAGTATCGGCCGCGCTGCAGAAAAATGCCGGGCAGAAGAACACCGGCGAGGAGAGCATTGGCCAACCGCTGATCACCACGTTTGACGAAACTTATTATCGCAGCAAGGCGGCCTATGTGTGGTGGATGTTGCGCGACATGATCGGCGACGATGCGCTGAAGCAGGCCATCGGCAAATATCGGGCCGAGGACGACAACGACAAGGACCCAAAGTATGTGGAACATCTGATCGAGTCCGCCGCCAAGCGCGACCTGGGCTGGTTCTTCGACGACTGGGTCTATAGGGATCGTGGCCTGCCGGATTTCCGCGTGCAGTCCGTGCATCCGTGGACGACGGAAAAAGGAGTCCGCTTCATTACCGTAACGTTGGAAAACCTCGGTGATGCGGGAGCGGAAGTTCCATTCACGATATTTTTTGAAGGCGGTGTGATCACGAAACGGATTGAGGTGCGCGCCGGGAGCACAGCTACCACGAGAGTGGAATTGACCGGCGCAGCCGGCCAGATTGTGGTCAACGATGGCAGTGTTCCGGAAAGCGACCTGACGAACAACCAGTTTCAGATCAATGCGCCGCAGAAGTGACCTGGAATTGCAGAGGTCCGAGGTTAGATTGCAGAGGTAAAATCGAACTTCGCTGGTTTACTTCTGCAGTCTCACCTCTGCAATCTGCAATTTTGGAGGAGGACGTTTGCCCTACATTCAATTTCTCGGCGCTGCCGGGACCGTGACGGGCTCGAAGCACCTGATCAACACTGGCTCTGATTCGAGCGGCAAGCGGGGATTTCAGATTCTGATCGACTGCGGACTTTTCCAGGGACAGAAAGAATGGCGCGAGCGCAACTGGCAGGACACTCCCGTCCCGGCCCGTGAAATTGATGCGGTTGTTCTTACCCATGCGCATCTCGATCACTGTGGCTGGATTCCGCGTCTAGTGAAGGAAGGCTTTCACGGGCCGGTCTACGCGACGCGGCCAACCATCGATCTGTGCTCGGTCGTGTTGCCGGACTCCGGGCACCTGCAAGAAGAAGATGCGGCGTTCTACAACAAAAGGAAAGTATCGAAGCACGATCCGGCGTTGCCGTTGTACACGTTTAAAGAGGCGGAGGATTGCCTGGAACGCTTCAGGCCAGTCGCGGTCGGCGAGACCACGCCACTAAGTTCCGAGTTGGCGTTTCGCTTCGTGCGTGCCGCGCACATTTTGGGCTCCTGCATGGTGGAACTCACGCTGCAGACAAACGGCCGCAGCAATCGGCTGCTTTTTACCGGAGACATTGGCCGCGTGCGCGATAGTGAAATTGCGCCGGGCAAAGTGGTGCACTCCGGGCCACAGGAAAACGAAACCGCCGACGTCCTGGTCATGGAGTCTACCTACGGCAACCGGCAGCATCCCGACACTGACCCTCTACCGGAACTCGCCCGCCTGATTCGCGAGACCGCGCAACGCGGCGGAAGCGTGATCGTTCCGGCATTTGCGGTGGAGCGGACGCAGAAATTTCTTTTCATTCTGAAAGGACTAATGGAGACGGGACAGATTCCGCGCCTGCCCGTGTACTGCGACAGCCCGATGGCGATCAAGGCGGTCGAAATTTTCATGAAGCACTCGGAGGAGTACACTCCGCAGGCCGCCGATTTGATCAGGAAATACGGCTCACCGATTGAGTGGGCCGGTTTCACGTTTGCGCAAACTGCCGAGCAGTCGAAGAAAATTAACGAGGGTCACTATCCGTCGATTATTGTTTCGTCGAGCGGAATGGTGACTGGTGGCCGCATCCTGCATCACCTGGCGCAGCGCCTGCCCGATCCGAAGAACCTGGTTATTTTTATCGGCTTCCAGGCGCCGGGTACGCGCGGCGCCATCATCAAGAACGGAGCGCCCGAGGTGAAGATCTTCGGCCAGTTCGTGCCCATCCGCGCGCAGGTCACGGCGTTCGAACAGTTCAGCGATCACGCCGATCCGCCCGAATTGTTAGAGTGGTTGCAGACATTCAAGAATAAACCGGGCGCGACCTATCTTGTCCATGGCGAGCCCGTCGCATCGTCGCAACTTCGCGACCGCATGAAGAAGGAGCTTGGATGGAATGTGCTGGTGGCGGAGTATATGGAGCGGGTGGAAGTGAAGTGATTTTTGCAATTTGCAATCGGTAATGTGAATCGATCACGAATGAGTATTGCGTATGACGGAAGCGGAGTTAAGAAAACATCTCGATGGTGCTGAGAAGAGCCCGAGAGAGATTGCGGCAGCCGTCTCTGGTTTGTCGGAACGAGTTCTGCGCTATAAGCCTTCCCCTGAGAAATGGTGCGTGCTCGAAATCCTCGGTCACCTGGCCGATGTCGAGATCATCTATGGATACCGGTTACGACAGATGCTCGCGGATACAAAGCCTGTCATCGCGGCGCTGGATCAGGACGCATGGACCCGCAATCTGAACTACCTGGATTCACCTGCCTCGGAACTGCTCGCATTCTACGGGTTGGGACGTCATCACAACTTGCGTTTGCTGCGAAGTCTGAAGGCTTCCGACCTTTCCAAGTCGGCCTTTCACCCGGAAATGCAACGGGAGATGACTGTGGCGGACTTGGTCGAGAGAATGAGCAGTCACGGTGCCGCGCATCTGCAGCAGATTGAGAAATTGAAAGCGGCGGTGAGCAAGAAGTAATTTCGGTTGGTGGTATCAAGTTGAGCGCTGCGCGTGGTCTGCCGCGAAAGCGACAAGCGCCTGCAACTTTGCCAGGGCTGCGCCGGAATCTATGCCCCTAGCGGCCAGCGGCACTGCATCGCGCAGATGATCGGCTTGTCCGGCGGCGACCAGGGCGGCAGCGGCGTTGAGCAGCACCACGTCGCGGCGGGCGGATTTCTTTCCCGACAGTATCTCGCGGATTAGCGTGGCGTTGCGAGCAGCGTCTCCGCCGGAGATTTCGTCAAGCGTGGCGCGCTGTAGGCCGAATTCCTCGGGTGTGACTTCGTAGCTGTGAACTCGTCCCTCGCGCACTTCGGCAATGCGCGTCGAACCAGTGATCGTAATTTCGTCCAGGCCATCGCTTCCGTGGACGACGAGCGCGCGGCGCAACCCTAACATGCTGAGCGCTTCTGCCAGTTTTTCGACCAGGTCCGCGGAATAGACGCCAACTACCTGGCAGGTGGCGCGCGCGGGATTGGTCAGCGGACCGAGCAGGTTGAAAACCGTGCGCAAATGCAGCTCGCGGCGGGCCGTTTGCACGTGCTTCATCGCCGAATGCATGGCGGGGGCGAAAAGAAACGCGATCCCCACCCGGTCCACGCAGGCCGCAATCTGCGCGGCCGGCAACTGGATGTTCACGCCTAACGCTTCCATCACGTCGGCGGAGCCGCACTTCGAGGTCACGCTGCGATTGCCATGCTTGGCAACGCGCACGCCGGTGCCCGCGACTACGAACGCCGTGGCCGTCGAAATATTGAACGTGCCGCTGGTATCGCCGCCGGTGCCGCAGGTATCGATGAGCGCGTCGCGCCCGGTGCCGCTGGCGTCCAGAACGGAGTCGGCGTGGAGATCGAGGGGAACGGCGGCGGCGCGGATGGCTTCGGCAAATCCGACGATCTCTTCGACCGTCTCCCCCTTCATGTGCAACGCCACTAGCAGCGCCGCAATCTGAGCATCCGAGCATTTGCCGGTGAGGACCTCGCTCATCACCGCGTGCGCCTCTTCGCGGGAGAGCGACTGGCGCTGGTTGGCGATACGATGGAGGACGTCGAGGATCATTAGATTTGGAGCCAAGGATTCTCAGCCTGGGATTCCCAGCCAAGGGTAGCACTTATCACCGTTGATCGTGATCTGCGTCGTTGGCGCCAATCGTTTGCGCCATTCCTTCTGCCTCTATAGAATCAATAGTTTGCTGCACGTTGTGTGAAGCCGCACGCAGAGTCCTCTCGGGAGTGTCCATTTAACGGCGGTTGCCGCGGCTGGTAATCGCGAAAGACTAAAGACTAAAGACTAAAGACCGGCGACCAAGGACGACTTTTTGGAATCATTATGAAAATTCATGAGTATCAGGCAAAAGGAATTCTGAAGAAGTATGGTGTCGCCGTGCCGCGCGGCACAATGGCGACGACGCGCGAAGAAGCCGAGGCGGCGGCGAAAGAGATTCTCGGCTCCGGCGCCGCCGGAGTTGTGGTGAAAGCCCAGATCCATGCTGGCGGACGCGGCAAGGGCGGCGGCGTGAAGATCGCCAAGTCGGTTGAAGAAGTGGCCGAACTCGCCGGCAAGATGCTGGGTATGAGACTGGTGACGCATCAGACGGGATCGGAAGGGCGCATTGTGCACCGCTTGCTGATCGAAGAGACGTTGCCGATCGAGAAGGAACTCTATCTCGGCATTCTGGTGGATCGCGGCGAGGGCAAGCCCGTCTTCATGACATCGGCTGCGGGCGGTATGGATATCGAGCAGGTGGCAGCCGAGAGACCCGAGGCGATTTTGAAGCAGTACATCGATCCGGGCATGGATCTGGAGCCGTTCCAGGCGCGCAAGATCGCGTTTGCGTTGGGACTGAAGCCAGCGCAGATCAATCCTGCGGTGCAGTTCCTGACCAGCCTGTATCGCGCATTTCTTGAATCAGACGCATCGCTCGTGGAAATCAATCCATTCATCAGTTGCACGGATGGCCGGTTGTTCGCGCTCGACGCCAAGCTGACTTTTGACGATAACGCGCTCTTTCGCCATGCCGACCTGCGCGAACTGCGGGACATCACCGAGGAAGATCCGCTGGAAGTGGAGGCGTCGAAATACAACCTCAACTACATCAAACTCGAGGGCAGCGTGGGTTGCATGGTGAATGGCGCCGGCCTGGCGATGGCCACGATGGACATCATCCAATACGCGGGCGGCATGCCGGCCAACTTTCTCGACGTGGGCGGCGGTGCCAATGCCGAGCAAGTCGCGCACGCGTTTGAAATCCTGCTGAGCGACAAGAGTGTGCGGGCCGTGCTGGTCAATATTTTCGGTGGCATTCTGCGCGTGGATACGTTGGCCGAGGGAGTGGTCGAGGCGGCCAGGAAAACGAACCTCCAACTGCCGGTGGTGCTGCGATTGGAAGGCACCAATGTTGAGGAAGGCAAGAAGATCCTGATGGAGTCGGGGCTGAACTTCGTGGTGGCTCAGACCATGAAGGACGCGGCCGACAAAGTTGTAGCGGCGGCGCGGTCTGCGGCATAGTCGGTTGTGTGGTGGCGGGGCTCTGCCCCGCTGGGACTTAGCAAAGCTCCGTCACCACATGAGCAGACAATTTTCGAAAGTGAGCAATTATGGCAATCCTGGTTGATAAGAGAACTCGATTGATTGTGCAAGGTCTGACCGGCCGTGAAGGCACTTTCCACACAAAGGCGTGCGCGGCTTACGGCACGCAGATTGTGGGCGGCGTCACCCCCGGCAAGGGCGGGACGACGCACGAGGGCTGGCCGATATTCAATACCGTTCAGGAAGCGGCGGACAAGACGGGCGCGAATGCCACGGTCATTTTTGTGCCGCCGCCGTTCGCGGCCGACGCGATCATGGAAGCGGCCGACGCGGAAATCGAATTGATCGTCTGCATCACCGAGGGCATCCCCACGCTCGACATGGTTCGCGCCTGGGAGTTTCTGCAGAACCGGCGCTCGCGCCTGATCGGGCCGAACTGCCCGGGCATCATCTCGCCGGGCAAATGCAAGATCGGCATCATGCCGGCGTCGATCCACAAAGAGGGCAATGTCGGCATCGTATCACGGTCCGGGACCCTGACCTACGAAGCGGTGCATCAGCTTACGCAGCGCGGGATCGGGCAGTCGACGGCGATCGGCATTGGCGGCGATCCGATTATTGGCACGAATTTTGTCGACGCGCTCGATCTCTTCAGTCGCGACGCGCAAACCGAAGCGGTTATCATGATCGGCGAAATCGGTGGCAACGCGGAGGAGACCGCCGCGGAATTCGTCAAGACGCATATGAAGAAGCCGGTGGTAGGCTTCATCGCTGGACAGACCGCGCCTCCCGGACGCCGCATGGGTCATGCCGGTGCGATCATTTCCGGCGGCAAGGGCACCGCAGCCGAGAAGATTGCTGCCATGGAGAGGGCTGGCCTCAAGGTCGCGAAATCGCCGGCCGAGATCGGCGAAACGCTCGCGGCCGTGCTGGGAGTGCGAGTGTAGAGGCCTGGCTTGCACCGTCTACTTCGTTCGCGGCGGAAAGACGCGGCAAGCCGCGTCTCTACTAAGTTTTTAGAGACCTGACGACCTAGTTTATGAAAACACTACAACGCACACTGACCATCATCAAGCCCGACGCGGTGAAGAAAAACGCCGTCGGAGACATTATCGAGCAGTTCGAGAAGAATGGTTTCCGCATTCTGGCCATGAAGATGCTGGAAATCTCGCAGCACCAGGCGGAGCAATTTTATGCCGTCCACGCCAGCCGGCCGTTTTACCATTCGCTGACCAAGTTCATGTCCAGTGGACCGATCGTGGCCCTGGCGCTGGAAAAGGAAAACGCCATTGCCGATCTGCGCAAGTTGATGGGAGCGACGAATCCGGCTAGCGCCGAGGAGGGCACGATCCGTAAGAGATGGGCCAGCAGCATTGAACACAATGCGATTCACGGTTCGGACGCGGATGAAACGGCGCGTTTTGAGTTGAGCTTCTTTTTTGCGGGCTATGAATTGGCGCAGTAAACCGTAGGCCCTCAGGTATCAGGCGTCAGTGACTTCTACGAGCACTGCGCCTTTACTGAGAGCTGACGGCTGACGGCTGAAAGCTGAGGTCTCTATGCCTCTAGTTCAAGTTACTATGCTGCAAGGGCGCACGGCCGATCAGAAACGAAAAATTGCGCAACGCATTACCGATGCGATGGTGGAAGAAGCGGGTGCGCGGCGTGAGGCGATCGTGGTGACCTTTCTGGAAGTGTCGAAGGAAAGTTATGCTTCGGGTGGTGTGCTGATGGCGGATAAGCAGTGGAAGTGACAGCCGGGCGGACCGCGGATGCATATTCGCACGAGGTCCTTCGCTTCGCGACGGATGACAATTTATTAAGGATGAGAGTTAATTAAAAGTCATCCCAGCGGCTCGAACAAGTGTCCTTCGGTGCGGTCGGCGATTCTGGGCAAATCTTTCTTTGCCAGCTGCAGGAAGTGTGGAGCGGCGCGATGTGCCTCGAGGGCAGCGTCGTCCTTATATTGTTCGTAAATGAAGAACCGGCGCGGATCGGTCTTGTGTTTGTGCACCTGGTACATGGCGCAGCCGGGTTCCTTGCGCGATTCCGCTGTTAGTTTCTCGAAAATTACGGACACTTCGGACTCGCGTCCGATTTTTGCCATCCAAGTTACGGCCAACACCACCATCCGTCGCTCCTCCTAGTGTAGTGCGTCATAAGTAACAACTGTTATCAATTGATACGCATCGTATGATGTAAGGAGACGGCTGAAGATGCGCATAGCCCCAGTCGTTAGGTTGATTCCGGAGCGGCGGACGGCGTTGGAATCCCAAGCCCGGAGTCGTTCTCTTCCGGTACGAGTAGTCGAGCGCGCTCGCATGGGCTGTTGGCGGCCGCCGGGCAACAGGACCAGGAAGTCGCCGCGGTCTTGTCGATGACCCCGAAAAAAAGTCTCGCGCTGGCGCAAGCGCTTCCTCGCGCTGGGCGTGACGGGGTTGCTGAAGGATGCGCCCCGCCCGGGACGCAAGCCCACGATCGGGGCGCGCCGGACGCAACGAGTGGTGACCATGACCACGCGCCAGCAGCCTCCGAACGCCCCGCACTGGAGCACGCGCACCATGGCGGCCGCAGCCGGGATCAGCGAAGCGAGCGTGCGCCGTATCGGGTGCGCGCATGGTTTGAAACCGCATCGCGTGGAAACCTTCAAAATCAGCAACCATCCCGCCTTCGCCGAGAAACTGGAGGACATCGTCGGTCTGTACCTGAATCCGCCCGAACACGCGCTGGTGTTGTGCGTGGACGAGAAGAGCCAGAGGCAAGCTCTGGATCGGACTCAACCCGGCCTGCCGCTGAAACGCGGACGCGGCGCGACCAGGACGCATGATTACAAACGCAACGGCACCGCCACTTTGTTTGCCGCCCCGAATGCGGCCAACGCCGAAGTCGATGGCCTCTGTCCGGAGCGGCATCGGCACCAGGAATGGCTCAAGTTTTTGCGTCTGCTCGACCAGAGTATGCCCGCGCATCTCGACTTACACCTCATCCGCGACAACTACGCGACCCATAAACACGCCACCGTCCAACGCTGGCGGGCGCGGCGCCCGCGTTTTCCTACGCACTTCACGCCCACCAGCGCCTCCTGGCTCAACATGGTGGAGCGCTTCTTCCGAGAGCGCGCGCAAAACCGGTTGCGACGCGGCGTCTTTCGCGATCTGGAAGAGTTGATCATGGCCATCGGCACCTACATCGACCGCCATCATGAGAACCCCAAACCCTTCATCTGGACCGCCTGCGCCACCGACATCCGGGAAAACGTGAAGCGGACTCGACGCACTCTGAATACACGTCAATCTGCTTGACGCACTACACTAGCAGTTCCTCAGTTCCAACGCGCTTACAAATTCAGGCACCAAAATCGTCTGCTCACGATCGGGGCCGGTGGAGATCATTGCTACTCGCGCTGCGGTTTCCTTTTCGACGAAGGCCAGATAGTCGCGGGCGGCCTTGGGCAATCCTCCCACCGTCCGAATGTCATGGGTTGGACTGGCCCAGCCCCGCATCTTGCGGTAGACGCATTCGATTTTTTCATAACCGCATGCCTGCGCCGGAACTTCGTCTGTCTGCTTGCCGTCCACCTTGTATCCCACACACACTGGAATCTCGGTCAGGTGGTCGAGCACATCCAGCTTGGTAACCACCAGCCACGAGATTCCGTTAATCATGCCAGCGTAACGGAGCAGAGGCAAATCGAGCCAGCCGGTGCGGCGGGGACGTCCGGTAACGGCGCCGAATTCGTTGCCCCGCTTGCGCAGGTCTTCGCCTTCGGGGCCGAGAAGTTCGGTCGGGAACGGACCGCTGCCGACGCGGGTGCAATAGGCCTTGGTGATGCCGATGACGGTATCAATCGATGTCGGCGGAACTCCGGTTCCAGTGGCGGCGCCGCCGGACGTGGCGCTTGAAGACGTCACGAACGGATAAGTGCCATGATCAATGTCGAGCATGGTACCCTGCGCGCCCTCGAAGACGATCGACTTGCCTTCGGTCAGAGCACGGTTCAGCAGGAGCGCGGTGTCGCGGACAAAGGGTCGAATCTTTTCGGCCGCGTCGGCGTATTCGCAGAGCATTTTGTCGGCATCGAGGGGCTCGGAGTTGAACAGCGCGTGTGCGATCGTGTTCTTTTCGCGGCACGCGTTCTCGATGTGCGTGCGCAGCAATTGGGTGTCGAGCAGATCGGCGACGCGCAATCCGCGGCGTCCCATTTTGTCTTCGTAAGCTGGGCCAATGCCACGTGAGGTGGTTCCGATTTTTACGCGACCAGGAGCATTTTCCGACCCCAGCTCCATCATGCGATGGTAGGGAAGAATGACCTGCGCGCGGTTTGAGACGAAAAGATTGCCATCCACTTTCACGCCGGCCGCGCGCAGAGAAGCCACTTCCTTCAGGAAGGCCAACGGATCGATCACCACACCATTGCCGACGACGCTGATGCACTCGGGCCGCAGAATGCCGCCGGGCACAAGTTGCAGGATGAATTTCTTCCCACTGATGATGACAGTGTGTCCGGCATTGTGGCCGCCGGCGTAACGAGCCACGACCGAAAAAGTCTGGGTGAGTACGTCGACGATCTTGCCCTTGCCCTCGTCGCCCCATTGGGCGCCAACAATGACCGCAGTTCTACCTCTGCTCGTTCCGCTTCTACTCAATTCGAACTCCACTTGGAATTTTTGCGCGGCCGCAAACCGAAGCCCGCCCCGGGGTCGCACACACTGGCCGCGCCGTTACTGCTGAATAAGACTGGGAAACTGGGGATCGGCGGTACTTGGTGTGTACGCTCTAGCATACCGAATCGGCCTGTGGAGGGGCAAACATGAAATCCGCGGAACGGTGAGTGTGTGGTGACGGGGCTTCACCCCGTCTGACGGGCCAAAGGCCCGTCACGACACGCCCCTGCGTCTTCGCTGGCAATTCACCGCCCGCTTGCATCTTGTATCCTGACAGGGTGCCAGAACTCCCAGAAGTCGAAACTATTGCGCGCGGCTTGGACAAGCATGTCGCCGGTGACACCGTCGAATCGGTCTGGATCGGCTCCAAGAAGCAACCACTCAAGTCGCCGGCTGCCGTTATCGCTGCCACTCTTGAAGGCAAACGGATCGTCCGGGTTCACCGCGCGGGCAAGCACATCGTGTTCGATCTTGACGGAGAATCACGCGCGTCACAGCCAGCAACGAAGAAGGGCGGCCGTGCAGTTCGCGGACAGACGCGGCAAGCCGCGTCTCTACAGGCGCAATGGATCGTCCATCTCGGCATGACCGGGCGCGTGGTGGTTTCGGAACCTGCGGC
Organism: Terriglobales bacterium; assembly: GCA_036521955.1. Taxonomy (GTDB): domain Bacteria; phylum Acidobacteriota; class Terriglobia; order Terriglobales; family Acidobacteriaceae; genus Acidiflorens. The sequence continues at coordinate 52,910 of DATDGS010000043.1, read as the reverse complement.
GGAAATCGCCAAGCACACTCACCTGATCGCGAAGCTCGCGTCGGGACACGAATTGCGGTTTATCGATCCGCGGATGTTTGGCAAGCTCAGCATTCATGCCGGCGGCTTCGATCCCGGCGGAGTGGAGCCGCTGGAGGTGAGCGAGGAGGCGTTCGTCGCGCTTTTTCGCGGACGCAAGACTCCGATCAAGAGCGCGCTGCTGAACCAGAAGCTGCTGCGCGGCGTGGGCAACATCTATGCCGACGAGTCATTATTTCGGGCTGGCATCCGTCCCCGCAGGCGGGCGGCAGCCATCACGCGCGAGCAACTGGGCAAGCTGCATTCCGCGGTGCGGGAAGTTCTCGGCGAGGCGATCGCGCTGGGTGGATCGTCGATTTCCGATTACGTGGGCGCGGATGGAGAAGAAGGCTTCTTCCAGCTCCAGCATCGGGTTTATGGCCGTGAGGGGGAGCCTTGCCTGGTGTGCGGGATGCCGATCCGGCGCATTGTACTCGCTGGCCGCAGCAGCCACTACTGTTCGAAATGTCAAAAATAGCCCTAATATAACGATTTAATATTGACGGATCGCATCTCCGCGCTGTACAAAAAGGGGTGTGTTTAAATGGTCCTTCGAACTGGCCCTGAGTCATTCATGAATAAAATCTCAATTGGAGTGGACCTCGGCGGTACGAACTTGCGCATCGCGGCCGTGGACGTGCAAGGCGCACTCGTCGAGAAAGTCACGCTCGGCACCAAGGTTTCTCTCGGACGCGATCACGTCATCGACGACATGTGCGACGCCATCCAGCGCATGTCGGAGAAATACGGAAACTCCTCCGCGCTGCTGGGGATCGGAATCGGTGTCCCCGGCATTATCGACATGCAGACTGGACTGTTACGCGAATCACCCAACCTGCCGGGCTGGGCCAACTATCCGGTGCGTGCCGAAATTGAGCGGCGCCTGAAGACCATGGTGATCCTCGAGAACGATGCCAATGTTGCGGCGTTGGGAGAAAAATGGCTGGGTGCGGCCAAGGATTTTCCCGAAGTCGCGATGCTGACCCTGGGTACCGGCGTTGGCGGTGGATTGGTTCTGGGCGGCAAGATCTGGCAGGGCGCGAACGGCATGGCCGGCGAGTGGGGGCATGCAACGGTGGAACCGGCCGGGCATCCTTGCGGGTGCGGCAATGTAGGATGCCTGGAACAGTACGCTTCGGCGACGGCTGTGGTCCGGATGGCACGGGAAGCGATCGCGAGCAACGGTAGTTCGGCGCTGGCGCGCGCTGCTCATTCCGATCCGGAGTTCAGCGCGAAATCGATTTACAATCTCGCGATTCAAGGCGATGAAGATGCGCGCCGCATTTTCCGGTACGTCGGACGTTGTCTGGGTATTTTGCTGTCGACCCTGGTGAATTCCCTGAACCTGCCGATCTACGTGATTGGCGGGGGAGTCGCGAGCGCGTGGGAAGCTTTCTCGCCCTCGATCTTCGAGGAGTTGCGGCGGCGCTCCCTGGTCTACGCCGCCACCGCACCGTACGATCCTTCCGCCACCAAAGAGGGCGCCTCCGCGCTCATCGAGGCCGGCCCCGGCCCCAAGACCATCATCACGCGCGCGCTGCTCGGCAGCGATGCCGGCTTGTACGGTGCCGCCCGGCTGCCGATGGTTTCGGAAGCCAGGCGTTAGCCGCGAGGGATGGTGTGGGGACGGGGGAGGGTGTGGGGACAGGCGCCCTCGCCCGTCCAAGCCGAGCGCAGCTCGGCAACCATCTGTGCGCCCAGCAGGCTATCGGGTTCGTCTCAGTCGCGGCGGCGCTTCGGTGTGGACGGCTTAGACGAGTGCATCGCTGCGTGTTTCGGTCTGGATGACGATGAGTGCGCTGCGAACGACGGCTTCTCCCGACGCGATGGCCTGGGAGAACGCAATCGGCTCAACGATTTCGGTGCGCGCGGCACCTTGCTGGTTGGCGCCTTCGCTGCATACGACGGAGTGGGCACGCTCGGCAGAAGCGTAAGTTTCGGCCCCGACGCTGCGGTTTTCAGTTTTGCGACTTCCAGCAGAGTGAGGTTGCGCCAATCTCCCGGCGGCACGTCGAGCGCGAGCGGACCGTATTGCACGCGCCGGATTTTCTCGACGTGGTGTCCCACCTCTTCAAACATCTTTCGGACCTGGCGGTTGCGGCCTTCTATGATGGTTACTTCGAGCCACGGGTTATCGCCTTCGCGGATCAGGCGAATTTTTGCCGGAGCTGTGCGCACGCGGCGCCCGCCCTTCTCGGCGATGGAAACTCCGCGGCGAAGCTTGTCGAGTTTGCCCTCGTCAGGCTGGCCCGCGACTTTCACAACATAAGTCTTCGGCACATTAGAAGACGCTTTCATCAAAGCGTTGGCCAGCGTGCCGTCGTTGGTCATCAGCAGAAGGCCTTCGCTTGCCCAGTCCAGCCGGCCTACGGGATAAACGCGCCCTTTCACCTTCTGCCCTTTCACATTTTGAAGCAGATCCATCACGGTGGGGCGCCTTTTCTCATCACTGACCGTGGTCAGATATCCTTTGGGTTTGTTGAGCACGACGTAGGTGTAACGCTCGGGACCTTGCAGCAGTTTGCCATCCACGCGAATGTGGTCCTGTTCGGGATCGGCCTTGGTGCCAAGTTCGGTGACCAGCTGGCCATTGACGAGCACGCGGCCGGACACGATCAGGGCTTCCGATTTGCGGCGGGATGCAATTCCGGCAGCAGCGATAATTTTTTGCAGACGTTCGGCGGGCATGGCTACTCCGGTTTGATGCTGGCTGGCGCTTCGGTTTTTTCTTCTTCGGTGGCGAGTTCGGCCGCAGTGCCTTCGGCGGAATCATCGGTCGGATCATTGGGTGACAGCGAATTGGCGGACTCTTCGGCTGAAATGCTTCCGCCTGGAACCAAGTCGCTCTGACACGACTCCGCCAGCAGTTTCTCGAACTCCTCCATGCTGGGCAGTTCGTTGAGGTCGCTAAGCCCGAAGCGCAGCAGAAATTCCTTGCTGGTTCGGTAGAGAATCGGTCGGCCGATTACCGCTTTTCTGCCCGCAGTCGTAACTAGCTTGCGGTCGAGCAGGGTGGCGATGACTCCTCCAGAATCCACGCCGCGGATTTCGCTGATCTCGGGCACCGTGGCTGGCTGTCTGTAGGCGACGACGGCAAGAGTCTCCAGCGCCGGAAGTGACAGCCGGAAAGGCGGCTTCAGGCTCTTGGCGAAAGCTCGCACCACATCGTGCTGCTCGGGCTTGGTCGACATGCGGTATCCGCCGGCGACCTGGCGGATTTCTATTCCGTGGTTTGTGCCGGAGTAATCCATGATGAGTTCTTCGAGCGCGGCGCGGATGCGCGACTTGATTTCCGCCGCGTCGATGCCCGGAGTCTCCGCGAGCAGCGACTCCTTCACCAGCAAGAAAATCTGGTCGAGCGAAATGGGCGTTTCCGCCGCATAAATGATGGCTTCGAGTTGGGGTCTAAGACTCATAAATCGTGGTTGGTCGGGCGTCGTTTGCGATTGATCGTAGCTCACAGCAGCAATTTGCTAGCGACCAACGACCACCGACTCTTTCACTTCCAATCATCGCGCACCGCAGCTTGTTCCGTCATCACTTCTTCGAAGTGGGAATGTTTTCTCACCAGCACTTCGCCGAAGATGTGGTCCTGCCGCACCTGGATCGCCTGCAAGCGGACCAGTTCGAGTAACGCAAGAAACATGCAGACCAGCCCCGGTCGCGACGGCACATTGCGGAGCATTTGCTTCAGGCGAATGGGGCGGTCTTCGAGCGCGAGACGACGATGCAGGTACTGGATCATCTGACCGACAGTTACGGTATCTTCGTCCACTTCGAGAATCGGCCGAGTACGCGCCCGGTCCAGGATCTGCTGAAAAGTCTTGACCAGGTCGATGACATCGGCGGCGAGTTCGGGCTCGGTGCCCTCGGCGTCCAGGAATTCGCGGATCGCTGGATTGCTCAACACCGCATCTTCAATCTGCTGTTTCTGCAGCAGCATCTGAGCCGCAGATTTGAACTTTTCGTGTTCGAGCAGGCGGTTGACGAGTTCATTGCGCGGGTCTTCTTGCGCGTCGGCAGGAGCGAGCGGATCGCGCGGCAACAACATCTTCGACTTGATGTGAATCAGCACCGCCGCCATGTAGATGAACTCGGAGGCGACGTTGACGTCGAGCTCGCGTATGCGCTCGACGTAAGTGAGGTATTGCGCCGTGATCCTGGCGATGGGAATGTCGTAGATATTAATGTCCTGCTTGCGAATCAGGTCGAGCAGCAGGTCAAGCGGACCTTCATAGATTTCTCCAAGCGCGATGGCAAACGGAAAACCGCTGGCGTCGGACTTACTCTCTGGTAGAGACGCGGCTCGCCGCTTCTCCGCCGAAACCACCGAAGCCGCGTTGTTTCCAGAAGCCACGCCCGGCGTTTGTTGTGATATGGGTTGAGACAAATCCGTCACTTCGCGGAACCCTTCACCGGCCCGTAATCAAGTCCCATTGCGATACGAACCTCGTCCATCGTAGCGCCAGCGACATCGCGGGCGCGAGCCGAACCTGCCTCCAGAATATCCCATGCGAGGCGCGGATGGTCTTCGTATTTTTTCCGGCGTTCCTGCATGGGGTTCAGGATCTTTACCAAAGCGTCGGCGGCCCAGCCCTTGCACTCGATGCAGCCGATTCCAGCCGAGCGGCAGCCTTCGTATACCTTCGCCATCGTTTCTTTGCTGCTGAATATTTTGTGCAAATCGCCCACGGGACACACGTCCGGGTCGCCGGGATCGGTGCGCTTGATGCGCCTTGGATCGGTGACCATCGTCTTCAGCTTCTGCCGCACCACGGCCTCGGGATCGGTCAGCAGCACCGCGTTGCCGTACGATTTCGACATCTTGCGCCCATCGGTTCCGGGCAGGCGGGGAGCGGGTGTGAGCAGGGCCGCGGGTTCGGGGAAAATATATTCGCGCTTCTTGTCGTTGAAGCCACCGGCGTAGAACCCGTTGAACCGCCGCGCGATTTCGCGAGTCAACTCCACGTGCGCCACCTGGTCTTCGCCGACGGGGACCACGTCGGCTTTGTAAATCAGAATATCCGCCGATTGCAGAACCGGGTAACCGAGAAACCCATATGTGCCTAGATCTTTTTCCTTGATATTTTCTTTCTGCTCCTTGTAGGTAGGGACACGCTCGAGCCAGCCCAGAGGAGTGATCATCGAAAGCAGGAGGTGCAACTCGGCATGCACCGGCACATGGGACTGGATGAACATCACGCACTTCGCGGGATCAAGCCCCGCCGCCAGCCAATCGAGCAGCACGTCGACCAGGTTTTCTTTCAGGTGTGATGGGTCGGCGTAGTCGGTGGTCAGCGCGTGCCAATCGACGATCACGAAGAAGCATTCGTACTGCTCCTGCATACGGACCCAGTTTTCAAGCGCACCAACGTAGTTGCCCAGGTGAAGTTTGCCAGTCGGGCGCATTCCGCTCAGCACGCGTTTCTTCGTGGAAGGAGTTGTCATTCAGAATTTTCCCAACATCGAGACGTAGAAGCGAATAAACGGGCGGATCAAGCTGCTGAGCAGTCCTCCGCCAAGATACACCAGCGCCAGCAGTGCGAAGAAGCCCATGCGGTCGTACACCATTCGCACGGGTTCCGATAAAAAATGCCGCAGCACGTGGCTGCCATCGAGAGGCGGGACCGGGATCAGATTAAAAACCGCCAGAACGACGTTGATGATCATGAGTGCATAAAGCAGCATCACGACCGGCGTCAACGCCGAATCGGAAGCAGCGCTGTCGAAACCACCTGGCAATCCCATGACCAGAGAATGTGCGGAAGCCGATGAAAGCGAGATGAGGCCAAGCAGCAGGAGCGCTCCGGTCGCGACGATGAAGTTGCTCACCGGACCGGCCACCGAGGTCAGAATATCGTCCAGCATAGGATTGCGAAAATTTCGCGGATCCACCGGCGTAGGCTTGGCCCAGCCGAGCAAGGGTATGCCGCTAATGGCCGCGACCAGCGGCAGTATGATCGTGCCAAACAGATCGATGTGGCGAATCGGATTCAGCGATACCCGTCCCAGCATGCGAGCCGTCGGATCGCCACAGCGTGAGGCGGTCCACGCATGGGCGGACTCGTGCACGCTGATGGCAAACAGAAACGCGATCATCTGATAAAGGATTTCAACGATTCTCGGCGTCATTGGCGAGCATTGATTCTAGCAAAGGCTGGAGATTGCAGAGGCCAGAAGTCAGATTGCAGAAGTAAAGCGGCGAGATGCGGGGGGGATGAAAAGCGGATCTATTGCCCGGCGCGCATCGGCGAGACGATCAGGTTGCCGGCAGCTCGGGTCTTCGTGTCGCCCTTGTCGTGCTGATAGAGCAGCGAGAGCGCGCCTTCGGAGGACGTGGTCGCGCCGGCGAGTTCCGCGGCTAATCCTTGATAGGAGCGGCCGATATCGTGATTCCCCTGCGACGCCACTGGGCTGCCCTTGTCAATTGCAGGTCCCACGACCTGGAAGTTGTTGGGTATCTTCCAGAGCACCTTACAGTTGGTGGCTTTCTCCACATCTTCGTCCGTGAAGCCAGGGATCTTCTTGTACCGGTTGAGCACAATGCGCAGGCGATCGCGTCCCGCTCCTTCCTGCAGGAATGCCTGAATGCGACTGGCGCTCCAAAGGGAAACGACATCGGCCTGCGTAACCAAGAGCGCTGCATTCGAGAGGTCGCAGATCATTTGCATCGTGCTATCCATCCGGCCCGAGCCATCGATCACGACGAAGTGATACTGATTGACCAGCAGGTCGAAGAGACGAGCCAGCTCCGACGAGGTCGGGACTCCGCCGTGCGGTTGCTGAGCACCAGCCAGCACATGAAGGCCATTGCGATAAGGAGTCATCAGGCCGTCGAGGAGCGAACCGTCCATGCGATGCAGGTTCTGCAAAGCATCGATCAGCGTAAATTGAGGCCGCAGATTCAATTGCAGGGCAGTGTGGCCGATAGGAGCGAAATCCACCAGCACCACGCGTCCGTGAGCCTCCTGCAAGGCGACCGCTGTATTCACCGCGGTGGTGGTGGCTCCGGCTCCGCCCTTCGCGTTCAGAAAAGTGAAGACTCGGGCCCGGCTGGAACTGCGCTGCGCGCGGCTCAACGTCGCCGAGAAACGGGTGAAGGCTTCGACCAAAGCTTCGCGGCTGGCAGCATGATCCAGAAACTCACGCGCGCCGGCTCGCATGGCGGAAACAATGTTCGTGGGTTGACTCATGTCGCCCACCGCAAAAATCGTAACTTCGGGAATGCTGGCGTGGATTAGTTCGATGGTGCGGATAGCGCGTTGCAGGTTCTTGGGGTCGATATCCACCAGTACGACTTCGGCGTGCTGATCCTGGAGTTGACGCAACACGGCATCGCCTGGTCCGGGAGGAAATCCGACATGGCTCAATACGGTGCGGGCCAGATTGGTGCTTTCCACCCGGCTATGTAGTACTACGGATTTTTCGCGGTCCTCGGTGAGGAGGGCGACGGCGATCCCGGGCATGACTCGATTCTCAGTGTTCATGGTCATGCTACGAACTTCCAACGCTGGGGCCAAGTGACCTTCGTAATCAAACGGGACGTCATGCGAAGCGGCAGGTCGATCAGCGGGTCTTCAATTCGGCGAAGCATGTCCCGCCAAGCTGCTGGTTTTCTTGATTGTAAGGCAAAGTCGAGCACTTGAAAAGACGGGCGACATTTCGGAGAACGAGATTTCAGAGAACAACCTCAGCGCGGTATCAGGCCCGGAGCTACCCCGGCGGCACCTGCGGCGGAAACTCGCACGAAGTGAGTGATGGGCTCGTCGGGAGGCAAGTACTCGTAGGAATCGAGTTGCACGGCAATTCCGCTTCGCTGGCCGGCCTGAAACTGACCGGCCTGGACTTGACTGGCTTGGGACTGACCAGCCTGGGCATGACCCGCCTGCGCCGCCAAGGCGCGCAATACCCGCCCACGACACCGAACCGGCATGCTTTCCGCCAAAGTGACTTCGGAGGGCATGGTGAAAGTCAACTCCACGACCGCCCCTTCCGCGAGCGCCGTCTCGGCGTAAAAAAACATTCCACGGCCACTCAAGTCCTGAGTAAATCCGTGCACAGTCCGTCCCTCGAATTGAACCGCTAACGGCAGGTGCACTTCGAAGCGCTGCGCCCCCCGCCGTTCCAGACAATGTTCCAGACGGTTGGGATCTGTGCTCATAATTAAATCCTTCCTGCACCCGGCCCTCTCGGTTCGGTAGACATTAACTCTAGCGCGCATCGAACCGGCGGGGAAGTTCCAAGTGGGGCCAGGCTGTGGAAATCTGTATGCAAATAAATGCCTATTACACCGGCAGTTCGCTGAATGATTCCCTCGGTTACGCTCCGTGGCGTTCCAACGGTTGCCGTCATCACAAAGATGTGAAAAAGTTCTAGAAGAGTGACCAGCGACTCGCGACCGGAGACCAGTGAGCGACGAGAAAAATTCCGCCACCCTTGAAGAAGCGGCTGAGAAAACGGCACGCCTGCCAAAATGGGCCACAACCCTACGTGCCCTGCGCCACCGCAATTTTCAGCTCTTCTTCAGCGGACAACTCATCTCGCTCATCGGCACGTGGATGCAGACCGTGGCCCAGGCGTGGCTCGTCTACAGGATGACGGATTCTGCTCTCTTGCTAGGAAGTGTTGGCTTTGCCAGTCAGTTTCCCGTCTTCCTCGTCGCTCCTTTAGGGGGGATAACCGCTGACCGCGTCAATCGCCAGCGACTGGTGATCGCCACCCAGACCGCTTCCCTGATCCTGGCGGGGATTCTCGCCGCGCTCACGTTGTTCCATCTCGTCCACGTGTGGCACATCTTCGTGCTCGCGGCCCTGCTCGGAGTGGTGAACGCGTTCGATATTCCCGGCCGCCAGTCCTTCCTCGTCGACATGGTCGGCAAAGAGGATCTGATGAACGCCATCGCCCTGAATTCTTCGATGTTCAACGGGGCGCGCGTCATCGGCCCAGCCATAGCCGGAATCCTGGTGGCGAAAATTGGCGAAGGCTGGTGCTTTGCCGCCAATTCCGTCAGCTACATCGCCGTAATCGTTGGCCTGCTGCTGATGCACGTGCACTGCGCCCCGCGCCTCAGCAAGCAATCGCCGATCGAAGACATCATCGAAGGTTTTCGCTGGGTCAACCACACCAAGGTCATTCGCGCACTGCTGTTGCTGCTTGGACTGGTGAGCCTGGTCGGCATGCCCTACACCGTGCTGATGCCGGTCTTTGCCGACAAAATTCTGCACGGCGGAGCGCGCGGCCTCGGCATCCTGATGGGCGCCACCGGCGTAGGCGCGCTGTTCGGCGCCTTGACGTTAGCCGCCAAAACCGGAGTGAAAGGCCTCGGGCGCTGGGTGGCATTCGCTTGTGGAAGCTTCGGCGTCAGCCTGTTTCTTTTTTCGTTTTCGCGTTCCTTCTGGTTGTCAGTTGCGCTCCTGATGCCCGCCGGTTATTCGATGATGCTGCAAATGGCCTGCTCGAACACGCTGGTCCAGACCATGGTCCCCGACCAACTGCGCGGCCGCGTCATGTCCGTTTATTCGATGATGTTCATGGGCATGGCTCCCTTCGGAGCTTTCTTTGGAGGAGCCTTGGCGCACCGCATCGGCGCGCCCATCACCGTCGCCATGGGAGGAGTGGCTTGCCTCGTTGGTGCGATCTGCTTCGGACGCGCCCTGCCCGAACTCCGTATAGAAGCCCGCCACCTAATCATCGCCCAAGGATTGGCCGCCGGCGAACCCGAACAGGAACTGAACGCGCAGCCCGTGGAAGAGTAGGTCCAATGGAGAGACGGGCGTCCCGCCCGTCCACCTAAAATGTTGACCTCGCCTTTGGGTGGCGCAGCGGTTCACCGCTGCGAAAAGACCCAACCCTCCAAAAACGGAAGGGCGCGGCTTCAGCCGTGCCACCCAGAACTGATAAGAATGCGGGCTTCAGCCCCTGAGGGCCGGGTGCCCGTCCAAGCTTCGCTTGGGCGGGTCCTTCGCGGCCTAGTTGTTCAGCCCGCGCTGCCGCAGAAACTCTTTCACCACCGCAGCCGCGTCGCGATGTTCTCCATCTACGGCATAATTCAATCGCCGCATGTCTTCGTCGGAGATCGCTCCCGCCAGTGCGCCCAGCGCCGCTCCCACCTCAGGATGGTTCTTAAGCATTTCTCCGCGCATGATCGCCACCGCTTCATACGGCGGAAAATAATGATGGTCATCCTCCAGCACAACGAAGTCGAGGGCCGGAATCAATCCATCGGTATTGTTTCCGGCAATCAGATCCACTTGCCGGTCTTTGAGCGCCCGGGTAATCAATCCCAGATCCATGATGCGCGGCGCCTCGGAGAAGCGCAGGCCGTAGCTCGCAACCAGGCCCTGGTATCCATCCGGACGCTCCATGAACTCATATCCGAAACCGGCGCGCCATTGCGGCGTAAACGCAGACGCCTCGGAGAGCGTCTTCAGGTGCAAGCGGCGCGCGTCCTCACCGCGGATCACCATGGCGAAAGTGTCGTCAAATCCGAGAGGTGGTCCCACGCGGAGGCCGAACTTGCTTTCGTAGCCCTGCTTCACGCGTCGATAAACTTCCCGCTTGTCGGCGCGCGCCTGTTCGTCGTTCCTCTGTTCTTTGAGAACCGCCGTCAGCGCTGTACCCGTATATTCCGGATAGATGTCGATTCGCCCGGCGAGGATCGCCTGCTGGCAGATGAACGTGCCGGCGAGATAGAAGCGGCGCTCCACGGGCAGATGAGTCCGGGCCTCGATGATTTGAGCGAACAGTTCTCCCAGAATGAGCTGCTCGGTGAAATTCTTGGATCCTACGACAATCCGGTCCGCATGCCGTTCACAACTCGTGATCGAGAAAAAAAGTAGCAAGGCGAGAACGGTGGCGACCACTAGTTCTCGCCGGACGCGGATAGGATCAATCGTCAATGATGCCCCGGGGTCGGCAGAAATATTTGGGGGCCACGCATCACTTGATCCGTTGCCCCGTCTCCTTGTCGAAGACCGCGTTGCGCAGGAATTGTTCCGTCGTCCAGGGCGGAGCGTCTCCTCCCAGATAGTGATGGAACCACTCGAGGTGCGCGGTGTAGTAAACAGCCATTTCATACCAGCTGGGCCAGTGGCCGGCGTCCGAATAGACGATCAGCCGAGAAGGGACATTCATTTCCTGCAGCGAGGTGAACATCTGCAGCGACTGGCTGTAGGGCACGCGATAGTCGCGCTCGCCGGTAATGACGAGGCAGGGCGTCTTGAAATTCTTCACGTAGTAAGACGGAGAGAACTTTTCGTATTGGTCGGAATTCCACGGCTGACCTTTGTAGTCCCACTTGGGGAACCATAGTTCTTCGGTCGCGCCGTACATGGAGCGGAGATCGAAGACACCCATCATTGAGGCAATGGCTTTGAAGCGAGTAGTGTGGCCTTCGAACCAATCCATCATGTAGCCGCCGTAAGACCAGCCCATGGCGCCGGTGCGATCCGGATCGACATAAGGAAGCTTGACCAGTTCGTCGGTGACCTTCATAAGGTCCTCAAAAACCTTCCCCCCGTGGTCTCCGGAGATTTCGGCCGTGAAATCCTGGCCGTAGCCGGTGGATCCATGAGGATTGGCAAATGCGACGACGTAACCAGCGCCGGGATAAAGCTGCCAGTCGCCGCGAAAAGAATCCTGCCACTGGAACTGTGGCCCGCCATGCACATTGAGGATGAGCGGATATTTCTTCGACGGATCGAAGTTGTGGGGCGTGACGATGAAAACGTCGATCTTCGCGCCGTCGGCTCCCTTCACCCACATGCGCGCGGCCGGACGGAAGTCCACCTCATTGACGATTTCGTCGTTGAATTGAGAGAGGCGCTGCGAGGTCGAGGATTTACCGTCGGCCAAGTTCACGGCAAAAATTTCGCCTGGTTCGCCAACCGTGCTCCGGGTGTAGATGATGCGGTGGTCGTCCGGGGAAACTTCGAAATCGCCGATAGTCCGGTCCACTAATACTTGTTCAATGGAGCTGGAGTCGAGGGTCACGCGGAAGATAGGATTGTCGCCCTCGAACGGAGCGGTGAAGTAGAGGGATTTCGAGTCTGAGGCCCATTGAAAGGCGTCTACCCAGTTGCGAAAGGACTCGGTGAGCACGCGTGACGTGCCACCGGAACGATCGTAGATGGCCAGTCGAAAGAGGTCGGACTCATAGCCGGGTTGCTTCTGCATTTGATAGGCGATGTATTTTCCGTCGGGCGAGTATTTCGGATGGCCATCGAAGGCAGGATTCGAAGCGGTGATGTCGCGCGCCGGCTGATTTCCCGAGAGTGGGACGATCCACACGTCACTGTTGGTGGAGGAAGCAAGGTTGCGATCATGATTAGAGACGAAGGCAAGCTCTGAGCTATCCGGAGAGAAGTCATACTGCCTGGGTCCGCCGAGCTGGAAGGGAGGCGAATCGAAGTCACCTGGTGTCAGGTCGTGTAGAGTGCCGCTGGCAACGTCGGCCAGCAGGATGTGGGTGCGCTTTCCGTCCCTCCATTGCGTCCAGTGGCGGTAGAGCAGCGCATCGGCCATATGGGCATGCAGCGGGCCCTTCGTCCAGCGCTCACTGATCTTTTTGTTGCAAGCATCGTCGGCGCCGCATTCGGGATAGACGTCACTCGAAAACGCAATCCATTTTCCGTCCTGAGACCAGAGCGGATCGGAAACTCCCGTAGAGATGCTGGTGAGTCGCCGGGCCTCGCCCCCGCTGGTGGACATAACATAGAGACTGTCGTCGCCATCCCGCGAACTAATGAAGGCGATCCATCTGCCGTCGGGCGAGAAGATTGGCGCCGATTCACCCTTTTCGCCAAATGTAAACTGGCGCGCGTTCTTGCCGTCGGCATCCATCAGCCAGACGTGGCCTGTGCGCTTAGCCTTCGCCAAGTCGCTCGTGTGCAGCGTGAACAGAACAGTCTTGCCGTCGGGAGACAAATGCAAGTTTTCGATTCCGCGAAGTCGGTAAAGGTCTTCGAGGGTGACGGCGCGTTTGGCGGCAGAGCCGGAAATGGCCAGCAGCAGAAAGCAGAATAGGAACGCGAACCGTCTTTTACGCATGAAGCTCCTCGTCTTGAAGTGATCTTCCTGCCTTACTCGCTAGATAACTCGCGAAAGATAACCCGCGAATTTAAACATAATCGGATCGGGGTACGCCACCGTTCTCTGTCGCCTACGGCTTCACGCGCCAGATTTCAAACGCAGCGATCCTAGCCGTCGCTCCACGCGTCCGAGCACAAAGTCGGCGAAGAGTGCCAGCAGCGCCGCGGGAACCGCTCCCGCTAAAATCACCTGGTTGTTTACCATGGCCAGCCCACGGAAAATAAATTCTCCCAGTCCGCCCGCGCCGATCGCGGCCGCAATCGTGGCCAGCCCGATGGAGACCACGGTCGCGATTCGCAGCCCGGCCACAATCACGCCTGAGGCCAGCGGCAACTCCACCTGGATGAGCAATTGACGATCGGTCAATCCCATCGCGCGTCCGGCCTCGACCACCGCGGGATCGACGCTGCGGATGCCCGCATAAGTATTGCGAATCAGCGGCAACAGCGCATAGAGCGCCAGTGCCAGGATGGCAAGCCGGCCTGCGCGCTCTCCAATCCACGGCGCTGGAAGAAGAAAGCCAAACAAGGCAAGGCTGGGGATAGTCTGGATGATGTTCGCGCAGCCAAGCACAGGCTTGCTGAGTTGCGGAACGCGCGTGATCAGGATGCCGAGCGGAATCCCGACGAGCGCCGCGAAAAGTGTGGCCACGCCTGCGAGCGTGATGTGCTCGAGTGTGAGATCGAGCACCTGCTGGCGATTCGCCATCATGAACTGCAGGAAATTCATGCCGATCACCTCGTGATCACATCGTTCATTGCTAATTGCTGTTGCAAATTATGCCGTCAACTATCAGGGCAACGCGGAGAACGCTTCCACGTATGCTCGCACAAGCGGATCTTCGGAACGCGAAAACTTCGCGACTGGAAGGTCCACGATGAGGCGACCTTCTTCCATCAACGCGATGCGATCGCCGAGCAGCAAAGCCTCCCGGAGATCGTGGGTAACAAAGATCACGGCTTTCCGCATCCGCTGCTGCAGGCTGCGAAACTCTTTCTGCATTTCCGATCGCGTGATGGGATCAAGCGCTCCGAACGCCTCGTCAAGAATCAGAATCGGGGGATCGGCCGCGAGAGCCCGCGCTACCCCCACGCGCTGCCGCTGACCTCCGGAGAGTTGGCGTGGATACCGCGACGCCAGATCTGCATTCAGCCCGACCGTGGCCAGCAACTCGCGTACCCGCGCTTCCACGCGCACCCGCGGCCAGTTTTCAATCCGCGGCACCAGCGCAATGTTGCGCTCGACGGTGAAGTGCGGGAACAGGCCGCCGTCCTGAATGACGTACCCGATGCTTCGCCGCAGCCGGATCGGATCCCATTCGGCCGTCGGTTGGCCGTTGACTCGCACCTCACCTGAAGTAGGCAGCAGGAGCCGGTTGATCAGCTTCAGAGTTGTTGTTTTCCCCGAGCCGCTGCGCCCCAACAGCACCAGGGTTTCACCCTGCTTCACGGAGAGCACGAGATCCTGCAGCAGCGCGCGTCCATTCAGGCGGAAGGAAGCATGATCGAATTCAATGGCTGGTACCGCGAGGCTCGATGGGTGGCTGGGAGGAGCGGTCATGTTTGCTCGTGTGGTGACGGGCGCCCTCGCCCGTCCAAGCCGAGCGAAGCTCGGCCGCTGCCGGTGGCTACCGAAACTCTCAAGTTGCAATGAGCGTGTTGTACTACCGTGTAACCGACCCTATCTTATACGTACCGTCGGGCAGTCCGGTGATTCGTATCCCACCATGGCCTTTGTGCCGGATGTTGAGACCGATCAGCAGCGCTGTGATCTGCTCGACGATGCGAGCATTCTCCAGCTTGCCTCCGTCAATCGCGCGCACCCCCGTGATTTTCGCCGCGAGTTCCATTGCGACCTGCGTGGCATTGGGATCGTCACTGCACACGACCACGTCGCAATCGATGTCTTCATCGCCGTTGAGCTGTTCTGCTGACACGTTCTGGAATGCCGCCGCAATGGAAACGCCCTTGGGAACCAGCTCAGCCGTCTGTTGCGCAGCCGAGCCTTGCCACACGCCGATGGTGCGGCTGGCGCGCCCGCCGATGCTCGCAGCCAGTGGAACGGTGGCATCAATCAGAACGGTTCCCGGACGGATCGCAGTCTTCAACTGCTTGAGCAAAGCGGCCTGCCCTTCGAATGGCACGGTGAGCACCAGCAGATCGCTGGCGGCGCACGCTGCCGAGTTTTCCATCCCGGAAACTTGAGCGTCCGCGCCGACGCGCTTACGGATCAACTCGGCGGCTTCCTGAGCACGGGCAACATAGCGCGAGCCGATGATGACGGTCTCTCCCGCGCGCGCCCAGCGCAGCGCGAGACCTGTGCCAGCCGGGCCGGTGCCGCCGATGACCGCGATGGTGCGGCTCATGAGGACGTTCATGCGAACTCCGCCACCAACGCGTGGTCGCAGCAAACTTCGGAAGGAACTGATTCGACCGGCAGTTTGATTTTCATCCGTGAATATTTTGTGTTGCGTTCGGCGGGAATGCGCCCGATCTCCCGAATCAACGCCTGAAAATCTTCGGGGCTGGTGTACTGTCCCGCGGTGGCTCCAGCTTCACGCGAGATGTTCTCTTCCATCAGCGTTCCGCCGTAATCGTTGGCGCCGGCGTGCAGGCAGAGCTGCGAGAGTTTACGGTTCAGCTTCACCCACGACACCTGGACGTTATGAATCGAACCGGCGAGCAGGATCCTGGCGAGCGCATGAATCTTGAGATGTTCGGCGAGCGTCGGTCCCGACCGTGCAAGCCCCTGCTGGAACAAAAGCGTATTCTGGTGGACAAAGCCCAGCGGCACGAACTCGGTGAAGCCGCCGGTTTCAGCCTGAATCTGCCGGAGCAGAGATAACTGTCGCACCCAATGGTCAGGAGTTTCCATGTGCCCATACATCAAGGTCGAAGTGCTCGTGATTCCACACGCGTGTGCGGTGCGGATCACCTCTTGCCATTGCGCTGTCGTTAGTTTGTTGCGCGACAATACGTGACGCACTTCGTCATCTAAAATCTCAGCCGCCGTGCCCGGCAGCGTGTCCAGTCCGTTGTCACGCAGCATCATAAGGTAGTCGCGCAGGGTCATGCAGGTGAGCTCCACGCCGTACACAATTTCCATGGGGGAAAATGCGTGGATGTGCATGGCGGGCACGGAATTTTTCACCGCGCGCAGAATGTCCCGGTAATAAAACGGTGGCAGACCGTGCGGCAGCCCGCCTTGAATGCAGACTTCGGTGGCGCCCAGTTCCCACGCCTCTTTACTTTTGCGCCCCATGTCTTCGAGCGAATGAAAATAGGAATCCGCCTCGCGCGGCCCGCGGCTGAACGCGCAGAATTTGCAGCCCACGAAACAGATGTTCGTGAAATTGATATTGCGGTTCACTACGTAGCTGACGATGTTGCCGACGAGCTCGCGCCGAAGAGTGTCCGCGGTCACCAGCAGTGCGAGTAAATCAGCATCGTTACCGTTTGCCCCGTCGCACTTCGCCAGGGCATAGCGCTCCTCGTCCGTCAGGCAAGCTCCGTCTTGCTTTTCGAGCACCCGTTCCAGAGCGCGGCGAATTGTTCCAGACGCTTGCGGCGCGATTTCGTCCCACGTCAGTGCGGGGAAGTCCTCGAGTTTTGAGGCTTGCCATACCATAACGTTCTCCTGTCAGCCTGGGATAAAACTCAACTTAAGTCCGGCGTCTAAAGGCGCATAAGCGATGCCCTCATCCGAGTCGGCCTTGCACCTTGGGTTACTATCGAAAAAGATCGTTTTTCGCGCGCCGGATCAATTCCCGTGCCCCGCGGCTTCCTCGCCGATCTTCGCGTAAATAGGAATAGCCGCGAATGATGCACGCGGGAGTGCCAGCCAGCTTCCCGCAGACCAACCCCGCAGCGCAAGCGAGTTCGTCGGCCACCGCGTCCACCGTAGCATGCAGCGAGTAGCCGTGCGCATCGCGCTGTCCGCGGTAGTCGACCAGAGGCCGCATCCCCGCAACGCCAACCGCCACTTCCGTCAAGCCTTCCCGCCACGGACGCCCGAAACTATCGCTGACGATGACCGCGACCTCGATCCCCAGCTGCTTCTTCAACTGCCGCCGCAGTTTTGCTGCGGAAAGATCCGGATCCGCCGGCAGCAACACCGCGTGCCGCCCACCATCCACGTTCGATACATCCACGCCGCTGTTCGCGCAAACGAACCCGTGTCTGGTCTCGGTGATCAGCACGCCCCGCTTTCGCCGCACGATTCGACGACTCTCGCGCATCGCCAATTCCGTGACGTGTGCGTCGACCCCGTAGCGTCGGGCCCAAAGCTGTGAGGCCGCTGAAGGCCGTATCTCATCCAGCGCCACCACCGCGCCCTCCGCCTTCGAAACAACTTTGTGTTTCACCACCAGGATGTCGCCATCCTGCAGGCGCAGCCTCAAGCTTCGCATCGACGCCAGCAATCGCGCGCACAGCGATTCTCCGGCGCGAATTTCTCCACTGACAGCGACCGGCAAAATGCGAACTTCGCCATCCGCGCGCTTACCCGCGTGCGCGGCGACGCAGGGCCTGCTAAACCTGGGCATGCCAGGCCAGACTCCGGCTGCCGAGGTTCCAGCTTCGCACCAGCCTCTGCGTTCGCCGTTCTCCGCTGGCAGCGGCGAGTTCGCGGAGATCTTCGGGACGATCCACATCCCGCGCAATCCCCGGCAGTTCGAGCACAACACAAGGGCGGCCGGTTGCCTTCGCCGCAGCCAAGTGGGGCAAGAAACTGTCGTTCCCGAAGCACAGCGGAAACAGATCACCCGGAGATCGCCAGGCTGCATTGGTGCCGCGTCCGGCCGCGTCGGGCACGAGCACGGCGCCACCTTGAGAGTGTGGAGCGCTCTCCACGATCTTCTGCAGTTCCACACCGTCGATCAAAGGAATGTCAGCCGGAACCACGAGGGTGCTGTCAGCCCCGCGCTCTCGGCTCAGCGCCGTTGCCATTTCGATAGCGCTGGTCTCCCCGGAGTTCTCGTCGGCGACGACCTCGAAATTGAAACGCAACGCCAAGTCGCGCGCAAACGAATCGCTCGTCACCACCGCAACTTGAGGCCGGCTCTGCCAGTGCGCCAGCGCTTGCAGCACGTCCTCGCACATCGCTTGCGCCAGCGCGAAACGTTCTTCCGGGCTCAGCACAGAAGACAGCCTCTGCTTGGCGTCGGCGAGGTTCTTTACGGGAACCAGAATCATGCGTGCTCCACTGCACCCTGGGGCGACGGCGGTTGCTTGGCCGCGCCCAGCACGCTCTTTGCCAGCGCGACTCTATCTTCATTCTTGCGCATGATGGTCGGGGCGCAATGCACACGCATCCCGGTCTTGCGCAACTCTTCCGCAGCGGCTGCGTCTTCGGAATCGACCACCAGCAGGTCAAGGAAGTCGTGATAATAGTCGGCAACGCCCGCAATCGAAACCGGGAGGCCCTGCGCTGCCATGAGGATTCCCGCGGGCCCTGAAACAGGAGCTCCGCCCACAATCGGGCTCACGGCCACAATGCGGGAGCGACTTTCGCGCAGCGCTTCGCGAATTCCAGGCACGGCGAGAATTGGAGCAATGCTGGTCACCGGATTACTCGGCGCGAGTAGCACAAGGTCTGCCGAACGGATGGCCTCGATCACTCCCGGACCTGGCTCCGCGTCGGAAGCTCCGGCAAACCGAACCGATTCCACCGGATCCTGGTACCAGCGCTCGACGAAATATTCTTCGAAGCTCAAGTCTCCCGCTGGAGTCAGAACTCGCGTCTCCACGCGCGAGTTGCTCATCGGCAGAATCCGCGTCCTGATGCCAAGCCGGGTCGCAATCTCGGCGGTGGCTTCACTGAGCGTTTTGCCATCGGCCAGCAGCTTCGAACGAAAAATGTGCGTGGCCAAGTCGCGATCGCCGGCGTGAAACCATATTGGTTGTCCCAACTGCCCCATGGCATTCAGGCAGAAAAAAGTATCACCCTTCACGCCCCAGCCGCGTTCCTGGCTCAGTTTCCCGGCCAGCATGTAAGTGATGGAATCCAGATCCGGCGAAGCGTACAACCCCCACCACAGCAGGTCGTCCCCGGTATTCACGATGATTGTCAGTTCATCCGGACGAACGATCTGCCGCAGTCCATCGATAAACTTGGCGCCACCGGTGCCGCCGGTCAGTACAGTGATCATGCCGCCCTCTTCGTTTGATTTTGAGCGTAGCCCTCAGCATCAGCGGCGGAGCTTAGGCGCTCGGCCAGTAATTTGCCGTGGTTTGCTGCTTGTTGCGCGAATTCAGGATAAACCGGCAGCCGCTGGCGCAACTCAAATCCTTTTTCCTCGGTCCGCTGCCGCAACTCTTCCAGATGCGGCCAAGGCTTTTCTGGATTGATGAAATCCGGCGTCAGCGGGGAAACTCCGCCCCAGTCGTTAATGCCGCCATCGAGCAGATCCGCATAGTGGAGATCAGAAAGATTCGGCGGTGCTTGAATATTCATTTTCGGCATCAGGAGACGCGCCACGGCCACAGTGCGCAGCATTTCTCCGCGGTCAGGTTCCGGCCAGTATGCCATCGGCGTCCCACTCTTGGTTCGGAAATTTTGTACGATCACTTCCTGAATGTGCCCATACCTCGCATGCAAGTCGCGGATCGCGACCAGGGCATCCACGCGCTCTTCCAGTGTCTCGCCAATGCCAATCAGAATTCCGGTGGTAAAAGGAATCTTTCGCCGTCCCGCATCCTCAATTACACGCAGGCGCTTCGCCGGTTCTTTATCGGGAGCATTGTCGTGCGCGGCATTTTTTCCGAGTAGTCGCGTGCTGGTGGTCTCCAGCATGAGACCCATGCTGGGCGCCACGCGCGCCAGCCGTTCCAGCCACTCCGCGCTCATCAATCCTGGATTCGGATGCGGCAACAAGCTTGATTCGCGAAGCACCTTCTCGCACATGGCTTCCAGATAATGGAGCGTGGATTTGTACCCCAAACGGCGCAGCGTATCGCGCATCTCGGGGAAAAGCAGCTCCGGTTTGTCTCCCAGGCTGAATAACGCCTCGGTACATCCCATGCGTTCGCCCGCGCGCACTACTTCCATCACCTCGTCCGGCGTCATGGTGTGCGCGCCGAGCTCGCCGGGATCGCGCCGAAATGTGCAATAGCCACAGTAGTCGCGGCAAAGATTCGTCAGCGGAAGGAACACTTTGCGCGAATGGGTGATGACGCCCGGCTTGAATCGCGCACGGCCGAGCTGTGCCGCCGAAAGCAGGGAAGGCAGCATCTCGTCGTCCACACCGAGCAGCCGACAAGCTGTCTCGCGAGAGATCGGCTCTGCGCCGGCCTTCGCCAGTTCAGCAGTCGTCGTGGCGAGCGCATCTGGGAAAAATGCCACCATAAATCTTCACGTCAGCGACAATTGCAGAGGTCAGAGGTCAGATTGCAGAAGTAAAATCTTAAAGTCTAATGACCGCCGGTGTTTCACCTCTGCAATCTGACCTCTAACCTCTGACCTTATTTCCCCATCACCAGCTTCGCAATCGTCGCGAGCTGCATGTTCGACGTGCCTTCGTAGATTTTTCCGATCTTCGCATCACGCCAATATTTTTCGACGGGATAATCTTTCGTAAAACCATATCCACCGTAGACTTCGATGGCCAGCGAGGTCACCCGTTCCGCGACCTGCGAGGTGAACAGCTTGGTCATGGCGGCTTCTTTCACAAAATTCGCGCCGACGTCTTTCATGCGAGCTGCGTTATAAACCATCAGCCGCGCCGCTTCGATTTCGGTTGCCATCTGCGCGATCTGGAACTGGATGCCCTGAAATTCTGCAATCGGCTTGCCGAATGCTGTCCGTTCTTGCGCGTATTTTGTGGCATATTCCCACGCGCCGCGCGCCACGCCCAACATCTGCGCGCCAATTCCAATGCGGCCTTCGTTCAGCGTCTCGATTGCGATCTTGTATCCCTTGCCGACCTCGCCGAGCACGTTATCTTTGGGCACGCGGCAATCTTCCAGAATCAGTTCGCAGGTTGACGAAGCCCGAATCCCCAGCTTGTCTTCTTTCTTGCCAACCGTGAAACCTGGGAAGCTCTTCTCGATCAGAAACGCCGTGATTCCCTTGTAGCCCTTGGACGCGTCAACAGTAGCAAACAGAATGAACAGTCCAGCCTCTTTGCCATTCGTGATCCAGAGCTTCCGTCCGTTGAGGACGAAATCACTCCCTTTGAGCTCAGCCTTCGTCTGCAACGCGAACGCGTCCGATCCCGATCCCGCCTCGCTCAACGCATAGGCGCCCACCGTGTCCGCGGCGAGCTTTGGCAGATAACGCTTCTTCTGGTCTTCGCTGGCCCACCGTAGAATGGCATTCGCCACCAGCGTGTTCTGCACGTCCACGATCACGCCGGCTGAAGCATCGGCTCGCGAGAATTCTTCTACCGCCAAGATTGCCTCAAAAAACTTGCCGCCGGCACCGCCGTACTGCTCGGGAATCTCGATTCCCATCAGCCCCAACTGAAAGAACTGGTCGATCAGGCGGTGATCGAAGACCGCTTTTTCGTCCATCTCTTTGGCCAGGCGACGAATTTTGTCCTCGGCAAACTGGCGGACGTTATTGCGGAACAGAATCTCGTCTTCCGTAAGGGTGGTGAGTGGCGCGGGATTCGAAAGCTGCAAAGTTTCCGGCATGGAAACACCTCATAGTAGAGACGCGGCTTGCGGCGTCCGCGAAGGATGGCGAACTGGAAATTGTAGCAGCAGAAGGCGGTCGGACCGGTGACCGCTCGGTTGGCTCGATGCGGCGGCGGTGCGAACGGAATCAGCGGCGGTTGATGAGCGAGGCCACGTAGCCTGCTCCGAATCCGTTATCGATGTTTACCACGCTGACGTTTGAGGCGCAGGAGTTCATCATTCCGAGCAAGGCGGCCAGACCCTCGAAGGCTGCGCCGTAACCTACGCTGGTGGGAACGGCAATCACCGGGACTCCTACTAGGCCGCCGACTACGCTGGGCAGAGCGCCTTCCATGCCGGCGCAGACTATGATCACACGCGCTTTGGAGAGCGCTCCGCGATGGGCCAGCAGGCGGTGGATGCCGGCGACTCCGACATCGTAGATGTGCTGAACTTCGTTGCCCATCAGTTCGGCGGTGACGACTGCCTCTTCGGCGACTGGAATGTCGCTGGTTCCCGCCGACACGACCACGATTACGCCCTTGCCGCGCTTCTCGCGATCGTGCTTGAGCACGATGGCGCGTGCCAGGGGACGATACTCTGCGCGCGGCATGTCTTCGGCGACCGCGGCGTACTGTTCTTCGGTGGCTCGCGTCGCCAGCACGTTGCCGCCGTGGGCTGCCAGGCGGGCGAATATTTCTGCGATCTGGCGCGGCGTCTTGCCCTGGGCGAAAATCACCTCGGGCATGCCCTGGCGCAGGGCGCGATGGTGGTCGAGCTTGGCGAAACCTAGATCCTCAAAGGGCAGGTGACGGAGGCGCTCGACTGCGGCGTCGGGGGAGAGTTTACCGCTGCGAACCAGGGTGAACAGTTTTTTCAGCTTTTCGGCGTTCATGGATTGCGAGGGTTAATTGTAGATGGTGGCGATCGAGTTTGGCTGGGGAGAGCCTTAATCTACAGGTGGATACAGGGGGAAAACAGGTCGAAGGCCACGCTGATATTGCCATAAAGTAACATCCTTTCAGTAACTTAGGCAGATTACTCCAGAGGTTCTACGCCCTTTGGAGAGATTGCTACTCTCCACGACGCGCCCTATACTGACGTTACTCTGGTTCTGGATTCTCTCTAGCACGTTCTCGGGTAGGCGGGCCCCAAAGTAAGTGTGCCTTTTGGCCGATCTTTATTTGATCGACTGATTTGGTCGACCTGAACCCGTATGCATAGACGCCTGCAAATCGCGCTGATGGCCAGCTTAACCGTGACCTCCTTTCTTTCTTTTTCCGTGCTTTTTTCGGCGATGCCGGCGCGCGCCCAGTCGATTTCCGAGCCGGTGGTGCGCGCGGGGGCGATTACTCCGACTACCGACGAATCCGGCCGCAGGATCTATGTTAACGAGGATAAGGTTAACCGGGATGCGCCTTCCACCTCTGCGAAAGCGGAGGCTTCGACGCCGGCACGATCTCCACTGGTTTACTGGAGTTCGACCGAACACCGCTTCAAGCCGGTGCCGACCAGCGGAGCTGTGATGCGGGCCGCGCGTTCGGCGGCTTCGGAAGTCAACACCTACCTCGACGGCAAAGCGCAGACCCACCAGATTCTCAACCGCGCGTTTACCCAGGAAGAGATCGACGCTGCCATCGAACAGGCGGCCACGCGTCACAATGTGGATCCGAGTCTGGTGCGCTCGGTGGTCAAGGTGGAGTCGGATTTCAATCCCAATGCGGTTTCGCGCAAAGGCGCCATGGGGCTGATGCAGCTGATGCCCTCGACGGCGCGTTCGCTCAAAGTTTCCAATCCTTTTGATCCGGCACAAAACGTCGATGCCGGGGTTCGGCATCTAAGGACACTATTAGACAACTACGGCGGCAATGTTCAGCTGAGTCTGGCGGCCTATAACGCTGGTATGGGAGCCGTGTCACGCAGTGCCGGCGTTCCGCGTTTCAGGGAAACGCAGAACTACGTCCGCCGGATCACGAACTTGTACAACGGCGGTGGCGAAACGATGTTCGGCAACCCGGCGCACGAACCGGTCCACGTGCAACGGGATGCTCGGGGCGTG
Organism: Terriglobales bacterium; assembly: GCA_036521955.1. GTDB lineage: Bacteria > Acidobacteriota > Terriglobia > Terriglobales > Acidobacteriaceae > Acidiflorens. Next base: position 29,090 of record DATDGS010000043.1, on the reverse strand, counting down.
CTCTACATCAGCAACACGGAATAGACGGCTTCTCGTGTGGTAGCGGGGAGCGTCGTAAGATAATCAAAACAGGGCACGGGTGGCGTCCAGCAACTTTACAACGTGGATTGGGTTGTTACCTTGATAGAAGCGAAAGACCTCGGGCATCCCGGCCTGAGGAGCAAGTCAGGATGACAGGCCAGATTTAGAACAGCTTGATTTGTTGCAGGAAGTTTAGTGAAGACCCAGGCTTCTACGACCCTAATTCGAGGCGGCCGCGCCCTTCGCCTCGGCGCAGCGCTGTTGCTCGTCCTGCTGCCGCTGGTTTCCGCATCGGCGCGTGTCCACTACAACAACGACTCCTGGGCCCGTCAGCAATTCGCCAAGGCGGAGCGCATGCGGGAGGCCCTCAATGGCCGTCCGGCGGGAGAGCGCACTCGCCACGAATACCAGCGTGTAATCGACTCCTACCGCCGCGTTTACTTCGGCTCTCCGGCCTCGTCGAAAGCAGATCCAAGCGTGGTGGCGACCGCCGAACTTATGGTCGAGATGGGCCGGCGCTTTGACGACAACAAAATCCTGCGCGACGCCGTCGAACAATACCGCTTCCTGCGCAAGGAATATCCCGGCAGCAAGTACCGCTTCGACGCCCTGTTCACGATCGGCGAGATCTACAAGGATGATCTCAACAATCCCGAAGAGGCGCGCACGACCTTCGAAAACTTCCTTCATCGCTATCCGCGCAACCGTCTGGCCGACGACGCCCGCACGGCTGTGAAGGAAATTGATGCCGACGCCGACGCGATGGAGCACTCGGCGCAGCGGGCGGCGCGCCAGCCGCGGTCGTCTTCGTCTTCATCTTCATCATCGCCATCTGGCGTCACTGCCGGTAATGCAAGTGCCAGCCCCAACACTAATTCCGACCACTCTGCCGCACCCGCCAATGACGCCAGCGCCCGTCGCAGCGCGTTGCCGCGCGTTACCGGGGTTCGCCATTGGTCCACGCCCGACTACACTCGCGTCGCCATTGACGTCGAGCAGGAAGTAACGTTCGCCTCGCAGCGCATCTCGCATCCCGACCGTATTTTTTTCGACCTGCACGATACCAAGCTGGCTTCAACCCTGGTTGGGAAGACCTTCGACGTCGACGATGGCTTCCTGAAGAAAATTCGCGTCGCCGAATTTCAGCCGGGACGTACGCGGATTGTGCTGGAAGTGGACCACCTCGCAAGCTATGACGCTTTCCTGCTGCCGGACCCGTACCGGCTCATCATTGATGTCCACGGGAAGGATATCCATGGAAAGCAGGACCGTACGACGCTGATTGCCAAGACGGACGCGGCTACGGCGGCTTCGCAGGAATCCGACGACGATTCCAGCGAGCCGGCAACGTCTTTGAGCGGGGCCTCGAAATCTGATGGACGGAGAGGGCATCAAGATTCCGGCAAAGGTTCGGTTGCTTCTCGGAAACCGGGGCCCGTCGAAACCGATTTGCCCGCCGAGGATGCCAGCGCGGATTCGAAACCCGGCTCTGCTAGGCCAGCGAACGGCATTGGGGTGATTAAGACGACGGTTGCGGTCAAGGGATCGGACCGCAGGATCCCAAAGACGATCGTCGAGGCGGACGACAGCGTCCCGACGACGGTTTCCAAGCTGGAGCACGAAAAGATTCGCCCCGAAACGACGGGCGAGGCCACCGATGTTTCGGGCGCGGACGAAGCGAAGCCGGGGAAATCGGATTCGCGTTCGTCGTCATCATTATCATCATCATCCTTATCTTCTTCTACGCCGCGCAGAAAAAAGGCGCGATCGTCCACAGCCACTGCCACAGCTGCATCCGCTCTTGACACTGCGGATCTTCAAACTGAGTCCCGTGAAGCGGCCCGCGAAGCGCGTCCTACTGCCTCCGGCGGCCGGTCGCTGACGCGAGCCCTTGGCCTCAAGATTGGCAAGATTGTCATTGACGCCGGCCACGGCGGCCATGACACCGGCACCATTGGCCCCAACGGCCTGCTCGAGAAGGACGTGGTGCTCGACGTAGCGAAGCGTCTTGGCCGTTTGCTTGAATCCCGGCTCGGGGCCGAAGTGATCTACACGCGCCAGGACGACACCTTCATTCCACTCGAAACCCGCACCGCGATTGCAAACCGGGAGCGGGCGGACTTGTTCATCTCGATCCACGCCAACTCCAGCCACGATGCCGATGCGCGCGGGGTCGAAACCTACTATCTGAATTTCACCTCATCGCCGGAAGCGCTGGAAGTTGCCGCGCGCGAAAACGCGGTATCGGAGAAATCGATCCACGAGCTGCAGGATCTGGTGAAGAAAATTGCGCTGAAAGACAAGATCGATGAATCACGCGAGTTTGCCGGCGATGTGCAGGAATCGCTCTACGGAGGGCTGGCGCTGAACAACGCCGGCATCCGCAATCGCGGCATCAAGAAGGCGCCGTTCATTGTTCTGATCGGAGCGAATATGCCATCGATCCTGGCCGAGATTTCGTTCGTGTCGAATCCCACCGACGAACGCAAGCTGGAAACCTCGGAGCACCGACAGCGCATAGCCGAATCGCTCTATCGGGGTGTCTCCAAGTACGTCAACGGCTTGAGCGGCGTGAAAGTGGCGAGCAAGATCGACAAACCCGAAGGGCAATGACCCAGCGGGGATGGGCAGCCCCTAACTAAAGGGGCCTCGGAGTTCGAAGGGGCTTACGGTGTCGCTAAAGCGATACCCTGATACGAATCGTACTGCGGTATCGGTAAAGCGATACCAGCATACGAATCCCGTGCCAACACATCCGGCTCCGTGACATTGGTAATGCTTCGACGGTGTTTTCGATGGCAGAAACGAGTCCCCGCGCGCTATCGTGGCGCAGTCTATGCTCAACAACGTGGGGATGCGGAGCGGAAGGAACATCAAGCGGGCGGCGGTCTGCTATTTTCTGGTTACACTGTGCGCGTTCGCGCAATCCTCCCAAGAAGTCTCGTCCGCGGACGCTGGCAAACTGGTGGCGCTCGAGCGCATGTGGAACCAAGCCCAGGTTGTTCGTGATTCCGCTGCCATCGCAAGCATGATCGGCGACAAGTTCACCAACACCGAATGGGATGGAGAAGTCAGCGATCGAGGAAAATTCCTGGCGGATTTCGCGGACCCGAAGTTTCAGCCCAGCATCATGAGTATTCAGGATGTGAAAGTGGAGATGTACTCCACCACGGCGGTAGTAACGGGTACTTATCATACGAAAGGCACTTACGGCGCCAAGCCGTATGAGCATTTCGGGCGCTTTACCGATACCTGGATTTTTCAGGATGGCAAGTGGCAGTGCGTGGCCAGTCATACCAGTCTCATAAAAAAGTAATTCTTTAAGACGCCCCTTCTTTTTTCCCGGGCGGGACCGAGCCATGTTCCACGCCGCCCCGGTGGAAACTTTCCTGCGCTGCCGGTAGTCTAATCGGGTAGGACCAGTGTGCCTCTTTCGAATGAAATTCTTGCGATCCCTTTTCGTTGTTTTAGTTTTTTTTCTTTTTTGCGGACTTTTTTGCGCCGCGGCCTTTGCCTCTGAGCCACCGGTGCCGGTCGCAGTGTCCCCGACGCCGACCTCCGGCTCGGCAGTCCCGGTCCTGCCCAGCGAGTTTGCCGGCTGGCAGGTGAAAGGCGCCGTCGCAAAGAGTTCGGATCCCGCCGTCGCCGATGCCACAAATGCGCCGGTGCTGAAGGAATACGGCTTCGAGCGTTTGGAAAAGGCGGCCTACACTCGCGACGATGGCCGCAATCTTACGATCAAAGCCGCTGTGTTTGAAGACGCCAGCGGCGCCTACGGCGCTTTCACGTACTACTATTCTGAAGAAATGGGGGAGGAAACCATTGGTGGGCAGGCGGCCTTTCTGAATAACCGCGTGTTGTTCTATCAGGGGAACGTCCTGGTGGATGCGGTGTTCGACAGAATGAGCGTGATGTCGGCGGCGCAACTGAGGGAACTGGCCGGGCTGCTGCCGCAAGCGGAGGGCAACAAGAACAACCCGCCTGCGCTGCCCAACTATCTTCCGAAGCGGTCGTCTCTAGGGAATCCCCCGGGGAATCCCGAGAGAAATCTCGAGAAGAACACGACGAAGTACATTATGGGTCCGGTTGCACTTGATCGGATCGGATCGCCGCTACCGATGTCGATGGTGGATTTCAAGTCGGATGCGGAAGTCGTCATTAGCAAGTATGCAGTAACTGCCGGCGATGCCACTCTGATGCTTATCGAATATCCCAATCCGCAGATTGCCGCGGAACGACTGCGACAGATTGACGCTTCGCACCAGATCGCGCAGCCGCAGCCGGGGGTTGCGTCCATGGTGGACGTGGGGCCCTTCTTTGATACGCGCACCGGCCCGATCATCGTAATCGCGGCGGGCCCGCTTTCAAGAAGCGAAGCGAGATCGCTGATGTCATCCATCAGCTACGACGCCGATGTCACGTGGAACGAAAACACCTACGTTAGCAAGAAAGACAATCTCGCAAACTTTCTGTTCAACGCGATTGTTCTTTGCGGAGTTGTGGTCGGCCTGGCGCTGATTGCCGGGATCGCGTTTGGTGGCTTGCGGGTCATCGTGAAACGGTTTTTTCCCGACTCTGTGTTCGATCGCCGGGAGGCCATGGAAATCATCTCACTGCACCTGGAAGAGGACGCCCGGCGGGTGCCTCGGGAGCGATAAGTGACTCAATCGAATGCCGTTAGCGTCGAAAAGATAGAATTTTGCCTCGTTTTGGCCCCGTTTGCTGACTTGTGGACGTATTGTGTAAGTTGTTGAAAATAAGACTATTTAAGTCATAAATTTTACTTGACACTGTGCTTTTAAGACTCATAAGATTCCGGCAGAAAGTTCCGATGGCTTAAACCTCCGTTGGAACTATTCTCCCTTGAAAGAAAAGGCCGCCCAAGTTGCCGGGTGGCCTTTTCGTTTTGGAAGGAGGTTCTCGGCGAACGGCGGACCCTTCGTTCGCCGACTGAGAACTTGCATGGGAACTGTTGAGTGCCTGCATCCGTACAACACCCTGCACACAATTGTGAGTTCCGAAGAAGGAGACGCAATGTTTTGCGATCAATGTGGTGGGCAGTTGCAAGCCGGAGCTCCCCGCTGCGGGCGCTGCGGCAAGACCGTGCTTGGACTCATCGAGCTTCGGCGTAGCCGGGTCCGCGATCATGTCCGGCTGGTTGGGATTCTCTGGATGGCATACTCGGCGTTGCACGTGGTCGCAGGAGTAGCGGTGATCATTGTCGCGCAAGTGATCTTCGGCGACGTGATCCATATTCCCAATGGCCCACCGCCCGGGGCCAGCGTCTGGCTGCGGCCTCTTCTCAGCATCATGGGATGGTTGATCCTTGCGAAAGCGGCGTCCGGCTTCTTCACCGGCTGGGGCTTGCTGCGGCGGGAGCAGTGGGCACGAACGTTCGCCCTGGTCATGGGCTTTGTAGCGCTGTTGAACGTCCCGCTCGGGACTGCGCTCGGCGTCTATACGCTCTGGGTTCTGCTGCCCGCGCAATCCGATGACCAGTACAAAGAGTTGGCGCAGGCCGCGTAGCACGGGCACAGTTGCCTGCGCGGAACGCTTGCGCGGTTGTGCTGACCCAAACAACTGTTACCCACTCGTCGACGAGACCAGCCACAAAATGGGACGCTTCCAAGCAGGCGGTTTGTTACGTTCGAGCGCTGGTCTGTTTGCAGGAATCGCAGACGAGTTTTAGAATCGAAGAAGGCCGACGTAGCTCAGTTGGTAGAGCAGCCGATTCGTAATCGGCAGGTCAGCGGTTCAAGTCCGCTCGTCGGCTCCATCTTTTCAGAAGCTTAGGGATCAGTTGACCGAAACCTGCTGCACATCTCATGCACAAGCAATTTTTACTTCCAGTCGCTTCATCGCGTCAGTCACCACTTTCGGTACCGTCTTGATGTAGCTCCTCAGCGTCGTGCTGACATCTTCGTGGCGCAGAATCGCCTGAATCACCTTGTCCGGGACTCCAAGTTCGTGCAGGTTTGTGGCTAGGCCCCGGCGATAAGCATGCCAGCCCTTCCACTCCAGACCGTTTGGTGTTAACCCAAACCACAGCAATAGAATTACTTCGTATCTGACGGCTCGTACTTCTTGAAGCCAGCGCGCTCCATGCCTCGCTTCGCCTCGGGGTTTTTCATGAAGGTGTCCCAAACGAAACCGGTCCGGGCATTTTCTGCCATGAGCATGGTAATTCCCGTGTCTATCCCAATTACGTCGTTGTCATACCAATTGTTGAGAGGATTGAACGCATTTACAAATCCGTACGGGCTCCATGCTCGTCCATAATGATCCTTGATGTTATTAAGCACACGCATCACGGGTTGCGGCAGAAAGGGCAGGGACCCTGCCGAAGCGCTCGGGACGACGGTTCCATCAATCGGCCCCATCATCGGCGGGCCTCCCCAAATCACGTAGCCCTTCTCCGAATCGGAAGCGGAAATACCCCATAGATCGTCGCTGTAATCGGGGAACTGCTTGGCTAACTCTAAACAGAAAAGGCGGTGGGCATTGGTCGCCGCTATCGAGTTCTGGAAGTAATCGGCATATGTGTCGCGTTTGCCCCGGAAATCGAACCAAGCCTGGGAGTATTGATGAACAAACAAAGGAGTGAATGAACCGATATAACGAATGCCGTCGTATTCAAAGTTGGTGCGCTTCCAGGCGTTCCAGGCTGCCACGGGCAACGGATGAGTAAACGATCCCAATCCCAGGAGGTAGATCATCATCATCTCGCTGTAGTAATCCCATCGATATGGGAGAAAACCGAATTCGGGAGTCCACCCATGCGGCAACAACGAAGTGTCCTCTGAGAGCCAACTCCAATCGACTCGGTTAAAGATCTCATAAGCCAGAAGGGTGATTTCAGATTGTTCCTCGAAGCATTGTCGGCAAGCCAGAATTCCGCACAGGAGGATGGACGTGTCGACGGACGAAACCTCAGAATCCCATACTCTCTCTCCGGTGTTGATATCAGCGAAGTGGTAGAAGAATCCCCGATGAGTCGGCATTGTCTTCCATAGGAATCGCAGAGTGACAAAAACCCGCTCCCGCGCATCGGAAAACGAAATAAACCCACGTTTTTGTGCGATACAAAGAGCAGTAAGCCCAAAGCCCGTGGCCGCAATACTGGCGACCGCGGTGTTGGAATCTCCTCGCACGCTGCACCGATCCCTTACCAACCCGGTTTGTGGGCTCGCCTGTTCCCAAAAGAATCGGAAATTTCGCTTCTCCAGTTCGTCTAGAAACTGGTCATCACCGGACGAAAGCGATGTTGGTGCCGGGGAAGGCTGTAGAGCGGGGTGAGATTCCTCCGCTGCCAGGAGCGAAAACACCCTCCATTGGTCGGACATCCCACATATGCCCATGCCCGCCATTTGCAACAGGAGGTCCCGTCGTGAAAGGCGGTTAGTAACAATGCTGTTCGTTTCTTCTTGACGCATCAGTTTAAGTTTAGATGCATCGACATCGAGTTGAGATTGCGAGGTTCGGTTGGAGCAACCTGCCAGCGAGCGATACACGATACCCAGCAAACCCGCAACCTGGAAAGTGCGTCCCGTAATGTTAACCTAAATGGTGCAATGAGTAGCCGAAGGACGACCGCAATCTGGACCATTCTAGTTTTCGGGATTTTGGGAGCGATCTTGACCCTCGCCCTTTGGTATTCTCGGCGACCGGTCGTATTGAGGGGCGCCGTTTTACAAGAGGACCTCGACCCAAATAAGCAACTACCACTTGCGGACGTCCAAATCACCGCGACCAACAGGTTGGGCAGCGTCAATTCCAAGTCTAATCCGTCAGGCTTTTTCCGTTTCACACTACCCAAAGGACTCCGGCGACGTCAGCCAGTGCTTCTCCATTTCCGGCGCAGCGGTTATCAGCCGCTTGATCTGGATGACTTTATAGGCGACAAACTCTATATCGCCCGCATGGTTCCAGTCCACCAGGATACAAACGCTGAATCCGGGTACGTGGTCTCCAATGTTCGCATAAGGTACTCAGTAAAGACGACAACCGAGGCGAATATAGGAAATGCAGTGAAGACGTTCCAGGTCGCCAACGTAGGGAATAAACTTTGTGACCAGCCTCCGTGCTCGCCGGGTGGCGGCAAGTGGAAAGCAGCGATTGGTTCTCTGTCTCTGGACGCCGGAGAGGGGAATGAATTCCGCGACCCAAGAGTTTCTTGCATTGCAGGACCGTGCCCCTTCACAAGGATCGAACTCGCGGAGTTTTCGCAGGACCACCGCTACTTCAACGTGTCGGTTCGTAACTGGTCGGACACAACCACTTTTTTGCTGGAAGCTGAAGCCTTCCATCGCATGACTAGCGATGTGGTGCGTGAATCCTATCCAGTAATTTTCGGACACGCCTTGAACTTCAGCCTGCCGGCGGAGGCGGAGGGCCCGAGCATCGAACTGGAAATCGATAGCGAAGCCATTGTTTTCCCTCTCGGACCAGATCTCTTCTTACGATGGGCAAATTGTCACAGCGACGTCAACCGGGACCAATCCAGAACCTATCGCTGCGAACTCAAACCCGGATACAGATTCCGGTGAGGCGGTTGGAGCACTCCCGGGCCGTTTTGCGAGTTCTTCAAGCGGCGCGCAGCTACCATTGAGCTATTCTAGATATTCTCAGACGAACGATTGTTTAGTGACGGCTTCCCAATGAGGCTTCTCGCTCACTCATCCGGGCAGCATCTTGGTTTTCGGCAAGGTAGGAGATGACTGCCCATGGCACATGATCCACCGCGTATTCGGATTGAGCGGAAACAGATCGCAAATCGGCCGTCTTGCTCTTGGGATTCACTCTTAGCACAACGAACCTGTCGTGACGGCCTCGAACCATCACAGGATCATTCTGCTTGGGTTCGCGAACTCTAAGCGTTGTCATGCGGAACAGTTTCCCACAGGGCGGACCCGATTGCCAGCCCTGTGGATTTCAAACTGCACCACTACTCGGCCATTTCGGCACTGGTCTGCTTTTCCCATATCGAATACCATCTATTCGTGACTTCCTCGCGGCGTTGGTGCCTGCGGCCGTGCGGGTTCGCGGGCAAATCGTTGAGGGGATCGGGTCGCAACCTCTCCAGCTGGAAAGCAGACACGATCCCGCGCTCGGTGGCTGGATACGACTGGTTCGATACTTGGCTAAAGAGGGGAATGGAAAACACTACTACTAAGCAATCTCTGCCAACGCCGACCGGGGACCACACTCAACGGGTGCTGGTGGCCACAACCGCCATGCTGGCGTTTATCTCGTTCTGGCGGGCGGCTGCGATCGTGCTCAATGACATGGGCTCCTCCGCCTTCTACGCGGGCGCCATCGCCGAGCACTTTGTTGGCAAAGCCGCTCCCTGGTTCATCCTCGCCATCATGTTGCTCTCCTACGCGGTCCGTTCGGTTTACATCGAGAGCTGCAGCATGTTCGTGCGCGGCGGTGTGTATCGCGTGGTGAACGAGGCCATGGGCGGAACCCTGGCCAAGTTCTCGGTTTCGGCGCTCATGTTCGACTACATCCTGACCGGGCCCATCAGCGGCGTGTCGGCGGGCCTGTACCTCGTGGGTTTACTAAACGAACTCCTGCACTATTTCCACCTCCCTTTCGCTCTTCCCGTGAACTTCACCGCGGCCGTCTTTGCCGCCGTGGTCACGATCTATTTTTGGTGGGAGAACGTCAAGGGCATACCCGAATCGAGCGAAAAAGCCCTGCGCATCATGTATGTCACGACCGTGATGGTGGTCCTGATGCTGGTCTGGTGCGGCTACACGCTCTGGGCGCGGGGGGCTCATCTTCCTCCGTTGCCGCGGCTGTCGAATCTTGTCTACTCCGATGATGCCCTGGGCTGGTTGCGCCACACCTCGCTGCCCTACAGCGTCGGACTGATCGGCGTTTTGGTCGGTCTCGGCCACTCGGTGCTGGCCATGAGCGGCGAGGAGACGATGGCTCAGGTGTATCGCGAGATTGAGCATCCCAAGCTGCGCAACCTGGAAAAAGCCGGCTTCGTCATCTTTGTCTACAGTTTAATTTTCACCGCCGGAGTCGCATTTTTCGCAGTCATGATCATCCCCGACGCGGTGCGTAAGAATTTCTTCGACAACCCAATCGGCGGGCTGGCCATGTACCTGGTTGGCCCCTTGTCGGTGCGGCTGGCGTTCCGCGCTTTCGTCGTCGTGGTCGGGGTCTTGATGCTGGCCGGAGCCGTCAACACGGCGATCGTGGGCTCAAACGGCGTCCTCAACCGCGTCTCCGAGGATGGCATTCTCCCCTACTGGTTTCGCCGCCCCCACCGCCGCTTCGGGACCTCTTATCGCATCTTGAATCTGGTCGTGGGCCTTCAGCTCCTCACCATTCTCCTGAGCCGAGGCAATATCTTCCTGCTCGGTGAAGCGTATGCCTTTGGCGTCATGTGGAGCTTCGCCATGAAGGGCTTGGCCGTGCTGGTGTTGCGCTACAAGCAGCCCGGGAAGAGGGAATTTCGCGTGCCCCTCAACCTGAAGGTTGGGGGTGTCGAGATCCCGGTCGGCTTGGGCCTGATTACAGTTACGCTGGTCGCGTTGTGCATCGTCAATCTCTTCACCAAGCAGGTCGCGACCCTTTCCGGGGTGGCCTTCACTATCATTTTTTTCGTCGTTTTCGAGGTCTCCGAAAAGATGACCAGGCGCAGCCCTGGGGCTCATACCCAACTTGACCAGTTCAATCTGGAGCCGGGCGACGACCTCACCCCGAAAGGGCTCGGAGTGCGCCCTGGGAATATCCTGGTGATGGTCCGTAACTCCAACACGCTCTATAACCTGGGGGCGGTGCTCGACCGCGTCGATCCGCGCAAACAGGATCTGGTAGTGCTCCACATGAGATTTCTTGTACGCGCGGAATCGGGGGAGGGCGAACTAGCACCGGAGCAGCTTTTCAGCGTGGAGGAACAAGCTCTCTTTACCCGGGCGCTTGCCTTGGCCGAGAAGAAAGGAAAGACGATCCATCTGGCGGTCGCTGCCGCCAACGAAAAGTGGGACGGCATCCTGCGCGCTGCCCAGAGCTTGCAGTCTTCGGCGGTTGTGCTGGGCCCGTCTCCCAATCGACCGGTGATTGAGGAGGCGCGAATCGCCGGCCTGGCGTGGGAGCGTCTGCCGGATCCCAAGCCACGACTGACCCTCGAGATCTATTTCCCGGGCGGCCAGGAGCATGTCTTTTACGTCGGTCCACACGTGCCGCGGCTTACGCCCAAGGAGATCGATCTCCTGCACGGCATTTGGCTGGAATTGAGCAGCGATGTTGCCCCGGAAGAAATCCATCACCACGACGTCATCCACTTCGCCCTGCAAGAGCTCCGGCAGAACCTGAGCAATGCAGACCGGGAGAGTGTCTTACGACGGCTGCGACTGCATCTCGAGGAAATCAAAGAACGGCGCGCATCAAGTCTTTGATCCAGCTGCCGGCGACGGCTTCTTCACGTCACTTTCGCGGATCCAGATTCAATCCAAAAGGGACACCGTAAACGGGTCCGCCCGAATACCTGTTGTAATATCCCAATTTCGGCGAAAACAACGGACGATACCCCACTGGGACTTTGGCTCAGGGAATTGACGGCAACTTCTACGGTACGACCTTGTATGTCTCCGTCGCTTACAAAATGAGCGCAACGGGCCAGGTCACTTCCCTCCACAACACGTGTACCGAAAACGATTGCGCGGGTAACAAGCCCTACGACGGGGTAGCGCGGACGAGCGGCGGGATTCTATACGGGACAACTTCGGCAGGCGTGGCAGGAGTGTACAGAACGCCCCCGCGAAAAGCGGCACGGTTTTCAGCATCACCCCACAGGGTATGCTGAACACACTCTACAGTTTTTGCTCGGTCGAGGGATGTGATGACGGCTACGGCCCCCTTGGCAAGCTGGTACAAGGCATTGACGGCAACTTGTACGGAACGACGACCTCGGGCGGAGCCTACGGAAAAGGGCACTGTCTTCAAAATCACTCCTCAGGGTGTGCTGACTACCTTGTACAGCTTTTGCGCTCAAACCAACTGTCCTGACGGTTCCATAGTCGGAGCCACTGTGCAAGGGAGCGGGTGATCTCCGTGAACTGCCGCCAACAGCAGCTCAAACGAGGCAAAGCGGCCGCAGGATTTTTCAAGTGTTTGGTTGGACTTAGTTGGGTGGAGTTGTTCGGATCTGGCGCCGTATTCTCCCTGTTAGCCGGAGGGTTGGTGCTTTGCGGATAGGGATCTTTTCAATTGCGGATTCCTGGCTTTCGTGGCCAATGGCATTCTCGGAGTTTTGTGATGTATTTGTGACCAAAGGCTCAACCGCTTTCACCTAAAGCCAACGTTATCAACATCGCGAGAACTCGCCTCCGCGCGGGCGGAATCTGGTTAAAGTCTTTTGCTGCAATAGAGTTAGCCGTTGCAGCGGCGCGACCGGTCGATAATTCGTAATCCGCAGGTTATCAGTTCAAGTTTGATCGTCGGCTCCGTTCTAAGCCCTGCCCGTTTCTCGTCCCGGAGTCAACCTTGGCATCCCATAGACAGGGCGAGCCGACTCTGAAGCTCCCAGAAACACCGGCCAAAACAGATCGTGCCTCGTTGCGACCAATTTGGACAGTTCGTCATCTAAGGCAGTTTGGGAATTGGGCGTGTGGACGGTGCTTCGACAACACTGGCCGCGCAATTGCCCACTGGGTGCCGATCTTCTGTCACCCGGGTGTTGGGATGCTCGGGTTAGACTAAACCGCTCAAGGCGACCAGTGCTCGAGTTGCTTATTGCGGCAGAACTGAGCAATCACGACAGCTGCGCCCATCACGGCTAGTCTTTCCAGTCGCTACGGCCAACCAGGAGGCCCATGTGCTTGCCACCCGAAATGGCGCCGCAGTACGTTATGAGCTCGTCCGTTACGAACTGATGGAGCGGCTCGGCGACGCGCGTCGGCGAAGCGACGAAGTCTTTAGTCTGCTGCGCGGCGATTCTTTTTATGTGCGGCCGATCCCGGAACGTCATCGCGTCATCTTCTACGTCGGACACCTCGAGGCCTTCGACTGGAATCTGCTCCAAGAAAACATCCTCGGCCTGAAGAGTTTTCATCCTGAATTTGACGGGTTGTTTGCCTTCGGCATCGATCCAGTCGGCAGCGGACTCCCCAGCGATCAGCCGTCCGATTGGCCATGTTTAGATGTGGTGCGCGACTATGTGAGCGGGATCCGAACTGCTCTGGACGAGAAACTGGTAGGCGCAGGGGGTGAACGACAGTCGCAGTCCCGCGACGGCTTTCCGCTGGACACGCTACTCAACGTGGCAATTGAGCATCGACTGATGCATGTCGAGACCCTGGCCTACATGTTGCATCAGTTGGCACTCGATAAGAAGGTGCGGGCAGAACGTTCGGAGAATCTCGGCATTCGTCATCTTGACACTCGTCCTCTGGTACAGCGGACTGTGGTACATCGGATGGTTGCGATCCCCGCGGGTGTGGCAACTCTCGGCCTTCCCCGTAGCTCGGAAACCTTTGGTTGGGACAATGAGTATGAAGCCCACGCGGTGGACGTCCCCGCATTTGCCATCGATCAGTACAAAGTGACCAACCGGCTGTACTTGGACTTTGTGGCCGCCGGCGGTTATCAGACTCGTGGCTCTTGGAGTGACGAAGATTGGGATTGGAAAACCGCCCAAGGGATATCTCATCCGGTGTTCTGGAAAAAAGCGGGCAATGGCTGGCTCTACCGCACGTTGTTTGACGAAGTGCCACTTCCGCTCGACTGGCCGGTTTACGTGAGTCACGCGGAAGCAAGCGCATACGCGCGGTGGGCTGGGAAGTCGCTGCCTACTGAAGCGGAGTGGCATCGAGCCGCATACGGCACCTCCGGCGAAAGCGAGAGGATTTTCTCGGGAGGAAATGAAACACCCAACGTCCATTCCAATAAAACGGGGTGGGGCAATACGGCGCTTGACAACACGGCGCCTGGCAATTTCGACTTTCGCCGCTGGGATCCCACTCCGGTGAACGAATTTCCCAAGGGTCGGAGTGCCTTCGGCGTCGACGACATGTCAGGAAATGGATGGGAATGGACGTCTACCGTGTTTGCAGCGTTTCCCGGTTTTCGGCCATTCCCGTTCTACCGGGGCTACTCCGCTGATTTTTTCGACGGCAAGCATTTCGTCATGAAAGGGGGCTCGGCGCGTACGGCAGCATGCATGCTTCGTCCCTCGTTCCGCAACTGGTTCCAGGCCCATTACCAATATGTGTACGCGGGATTCCGCTGTGTAGAGCACTGATATGCAAGAGTGATGTGTAAGCCACCGGGAGGGATTGGGGAATGCTTGTCCACGCAATTACTGGTGATCTGACTTACGAATTTGCCTCTGACGTCCGGGCTGGACTAGCGCGGCCAGGACAGAAGGAACTCCCTTCCAAATACCTTTACGACGAAGTGGGCTCGGCCCTCTTTGAAGTGATCAGCCATCTACCGGAGTACGGGCTAACCCGGGCGGACGAGCGACTGCTGCAGCGTCACGCCAGTGAGATCGTCGATCGACTCGACAAGGGTCGGCTGGACAAGGATCGCTTGGCGATGCCAGTCGCCGTTGCTGAATTGGGCAGCGGCAGCGGTAAGAAGACCCGCTGGCTGCTGAAAGCGCTGGGCCGAACGCAACGCACGGTCTACTATCCGGTCGAAATATCGCGCTCGGCGCTGGCGATGTGCGAGCGGGAACTCAGTGACATGGATTCCATCAGCATCGTTGGATTTGAGCGGGACTATCTCGATGGATTGCTGCAGGTGGCAACGGCGTACAGAAAGTTCGGCCAGCAACTCGTGGTGTTGTTCCTGGGGAGCACCATCGGGAACTTCGATCGCCCCGCGGGCGTGAAGTTCCTGACAGAGATTCGGCGAATTCTGAAGCCCGGCGACGCACTTCTGCTGGGAACGGACCTGGAAAAGCCCGCCCCGCAACTGCTTGCGGCTTACGATGATGAACTTGGAGTCACAGCGGCGTTTAATCTCAACCTGCTGGCTCGCATTGATCGCGAACTTGACGCCGACTTTGACCTCGGACAATTCTCCCATGTGGCGACGATCAATCACGAAGCCCGCAGCGTCGAGATGCATCTGCAGTCCAAGCGGCGGCAGACGGTGCATATCGCAGCCGCGGAACTCGACGTCGAGTTTCAGGAGGGCGAGACCATCTGGACGGAAAGCAGCCATAAATATTCGAGGAATGAGATTTTCCAGATGGCCCGCGGCGCGCGTTTCCACTGCGAGGCGCAGTGGATTGATGAAGAGTGGCCCTTCGCGGAGAGTTTGTTCATTGCAGAATAGATAGATAGATCAACAGCACGTGCAGGAGGAACCGATGGGGGAAGAATGTACCCACCTCGATCAGATCAAAGTAAGAACAACCAACAAACATGTTTGTGAGGACTGCGTGAAAATCGGCGATACGTGGGTCCACCTGCGTATGTGCTTGATTTGTGGACACGCCGCCTGCTGCGACTCGTCCAAGAACAAGCATGCGACGAAACATTTTCACAAAACCCAGCACCCTCTAATGCGCTCGATCGAGCCCGGAGAACGTTGGATGTGGTGTTACGTGGACGAGATCGAGCCCGGTGAACTGGTAGCCTGAAAGGTTGAGCGACGGCCGGGGATCTAATAAGTCATTCGCCCCCCGGGCGGGCGTTTGGATCAATTCGCAGCATCATCGAAGCTGAGAGCGATCATCGATATGGCGAAGCCGATTCTGTTGAGTGTTGACGACGATACCGATGTTTTGCGCGCGATCGAACGCGATTTGCGGACGCATTACGGCGCTGAATACCGCGTGATCGGCAGCGATTCCCCGGCGGGTGCGCTGGAATTGTTGAAGCAGTTGAAGCTGCGCAACGACGGTGTGGCTCTTATGTTGGTGGACCAGCGGATGCCACACATGGATGGAATTGGGTTTTTGCAGGAGGCGAGACAGATCTTCCCCGGTGCGAAGCGGGCGCTGCTTACCGCGTATGCTGACACCAGCGCTGCCATCAGCGCCATCAACCAAGTCAACATCGATTATTTTTTCATGAAGCCCTGGGACCCGCCCGCCGATCATCTCTACCCGCAACTGGACGATTTGCTCGATGATTGGCAAGCCTCGTATCGACCGGTATTCGAAGGAATTCGGGTTCTGGGCACGCGCTGGTCGCCGCGCTCCTACGAACTGCGGGACTTTCTTGCGCGAAACCACGTGCCGTATCAGTGGATTGATGTTGAGGCCTCGGCCAATGACCCGGAAACCAAACGTCTCGTGGAAGCTTTGGGTCCGGAAGCGAGCCAAATTCCGATCGTGCTTTTTCCGGACGGAACAAAGCTTCTGGAGGGCGTGCCGGCGCAAGTGGCGCAAAAAGTTGGCCTGCGGACGCGCGCGCAGACCGACTTTTACGATTTGGCGATCATAGGCGGAGGCCCGGCTGGTCTGGCTGCGGCGGTTTATGGGGCGTCGGAAGGGCTGCACACGGTGATGATCGAGCGCGAAGCGCCCGGCGGCCAGGCAGGCATGAGTTCGCGTATAGAAAACTATCTCGGATTTCCCACCGGCCTCAGTGGCGCCGACTTGGCGCGGCGAGCGGTGGTGCAGGCGCAGCGCTTCGGCGTGGAAATCCTCTCGCCCCAGGAAGTCACCGGCGTGCGAATTGAAGGTCCCTACCGGATCGTGAAGTTGGCCGACGGCAATGAAATCTCCTGCCACGCTCTGATGGTTTCGACCGGAGTGCAGTGGCGTCGGCTGGAAGCGCCCGGGATAGATCGGCTGCAGGGAGCTGGTGTTTACTACGGTGGGGGCGCGACGGAAGCTCTGTCTTGCAAAGGAGAGATTGTCTACGTGGTGGGCGGTGCGAATTCCGCCGGCCAGGCCGCCATGAATTTCGCCAAATATGCCGATCGCGTGGTCATCCTGCTGCGCGGGAGTTCTTTGGCGAGCACCATGTCCCAGTACCTGATCGACCAAATCAAAGCAACGCCCAACATTCAGTTGTGGGCGCACGCCAGCGTGGCCGAAGCCCATGGCGACACTCACCTCGAAGAGATATCGATACTGTGTTCCGACACCAATAAGGTCGATCGCGTCCTGGCAAGTGCGATGTTCATTTTTATAGGAGCGCAGCCGCGGACTAACTGGCTCGCGGGCATCGTCGAGCGCGACGATCGCGGGTTCCTTCTGACCGGCCCCGATCTGATACACGGCAGCGGCCAGCGGCCCAAAGGGTGGGACCTCGATCGCGACCCCTTTCTCCTCGAAACCAATGTTCCAGGCATCTTTGCCGTCGGCGATGTGCGCCACGGTTCTGTGAAGCGGGTCGCTTCGGGTGTCGGCGAAGGATCCGTGGCTGTGCAGTTCATCCATCAGTATTTGAGCAAAGTCTAAAATGGTAGAAAAATCGGAATTACTTCGGTGCCCGGCATTCGCGGATTTACCCGACGACCAGATCGCCTGGTTCCTCAGCCAGTCGCAGGAATTCCACTTCAAAGCCGGTGACACTTACGCGCGCCAGGGTGATCCGGCGGATGCAATGTTTGTGGTGATCGACGGGCAAATCGAAGCCCGAGGAGAGTTCGGCGGCGAAACGATTGTGATTCCCATGGGCCCGGGCACTGTCACCGGACTGCTTCCATTTTCCAGGATGAAGCAGTTTAGTGTGAGCGGGCGCGCGATTACGGACAGCCGCCTCTTGAGGTTTCCCGCCGCCCTGTTTCCCGAGCTTGTGCAGCGGATGCCCGAATTGACTAAACGGCTCGTAGGTCTGATGTCTGACCGCGTTCGCGAAACCACACGCATGGAGCAACAGCGCGACCGGTTGGCGGGTCTGGGAAAGCTCTCCGCGGGCCTGGCGCATGAACTCAACAACCCCGCGTCGGCTGCGAGGCGCGCCGCAAGCCAGTTGCGTGACATTCTGAAAAAGATCAAGGACGCGAGTCATGATTTAGGCAGGCGCGATCTGACCCCAACACAAAAATCAGAAATCGAGAAGTTAGAAGCATCCCTCACTCAATTGGACGGCCCACCACCCGACGCGCTGACCGTCAGCGACCTCGAAGACCGAATTGATTCCCTGTTGCGCACTCACGGCCAGAACGACTTGTCGCAGCTGTCGGCGGGCCTGGCGCAAAGGAACGTGCAGCCAGAGGTGCTGGAACCGTTGTTCGACAGCCTCGATTCGGACGCTGCCCGAGCCGCGCTGGTCCGGATCGCCTCTTCGGTGGAGGTTGCAGACCTGCTGAACGCAATCGAGAGCAGCACCTCGCGCATCTCGGACCTGGTCAAAGCTATCAAGGACTACACCTACATGGACCAGGCGCCGGTGCAAAACGTCGATATTGCGAAGAGCCTTGAAACCACGTTGACCATCCTGAACCACAAGCTGAAGCGCGGCGTAATCGTGCAACGCGATTATCATGCGGATCCCCTGCTGGTGAATTCGTTCGGGAGCGAATTGAACCAGGTCTGGACCAACATTATCGACAATGCTATCGACGCGATGGGTGGAAATGGCGAACTGCGGGTGCGGACCTATCGCGACAATGGTTGCGCGGTGGTCGAGATTGCAGATAACGGTCCGGGAATGTTGCCAGACATCAAGTCCCACATCTTTGAACCGTTTTTCACAACGAAGGGAGTGGGCGAAGGAACTGGGCTCGGTCTCGACACCGTCCAGCGCATTGTGAGGAAGCACCGGGGCAATATTCAGGTCACCTCAAAACCTGGCGACACGCGCTTTCAAGTGTGGCTCCCGTTAGCGGAAGCACCGGCGTAGGGACGGTCCGCGCCTTTGTCGGCTACTAGAGCCCGATCCATTTCCCAGCCAGGGAGCATCGTCGTCACGGTCTCTCCCCGGAGACCAGGTTACGCTGGGGTTCCTACTTGCAATCGTGCTAGGTGAACCTACAATCGGTGTGCCTAAAATCGGGTGGGCTGCGATTGGATTCGCGAGATAATGGCCTTCGCCACTCATTGTCCTCGAAGCTTTTGGCTCAACTGCTACAACGTTTTTATCCAGCCTTGCTTTGCGGGACATCAAGTTTTCATGCAACTCGAGTTCAGTTCTTGCGGAGAATCGGGATGACACCATGTGTCGACTTGCTGGCTTCCTATTGGACGATCTCGGCAGGCCTTCCCCACACGATGGCGCAGTTTCAATAGAATGCTTGGAATGCGGAGGAGGGTTAAGTCTCCGCTCCCAGGAAGATGTCAATGAGCCAAAACTCGAAACAGTGGCCGTGGCCGGACTCGCTCGATGCGTTGGTAGCTGCGCCGGCCCACCCGAAATTTCCCAGCGCCCAATCGATGCAACCTTTGCCGCCACACACCGTGGAAAACCTGGGACCGCTGGAGATCACTGTCCTTATTATTGAGCTCAAAGATTATTGACCTCAAAGATCGATTATGAACTTGAGGACGTGTCTCGGGGCCAACCGTTGTAAGCGAAACACAAGATGCTGAAATGGTTGTGAGTGGGTTTTTTATTGGTGCAGGTCTGATTATGTTTGTAAATCGCATTCGAATCCGGGTCGAGTTCGGAGATTGTGATCCGGCCGAAATCGTCTTCTACGCCAACTATTTCCGCTGGTTCGATCACTGCACATCGGCGCTGTTTCGTGCGGCTGGTCTTCCGCTGGGGGAACTGTTCAAATCTTATGGTGTCGTCGGTATTCCGCTGGCGGAGGCGCGGGCGCGATTTATCATTCCCTCCCGGTATGGCGATGAGCTGGTGGCGGAATCCTGCGTCACCAAATGGAAAAAAAGCAGCTTCGTGATCAGCCACAGATTCCTGCGTGATGGTGTGTTAGCCATGGAGGGCTGGGAGACGCACGTGTGGGCAGCCGCCCATCCTACTGTGGCTCACCGATTGAAGAGCGTACCTCTGCCCCGGGACGTGATCCGGAGACTGTCGGCCACCAAGAAGCGCAAGCGACGAAAGGCATGAGACGCACGGCGGATCGGAGCAAGGAGAGGTATGCGCGAACCTAGCGTCGGAGTTGTTGCCGTCGTTCTTGGTGTTCTGGTTTTCCAGGGATACAACATCTGCATTGCCGGAGAAGCGACAACTTCAGGGAGCAGCGTCAGGAAGTGTCGTCTTACCCGGATTCGACGCACTCCAGGTGTTGCTGGCGATTGAGCAGTATCGCGCGACCCACCTCTGCCACCGACGGCGTTCTATGCACTGCTCGATCACGCCGACGTGAGTAAGTTCAATTACTGCGAGTCTGCACGTTTTTCTGCTGGCGGGTTCTCCCGTTTCGCCTGACAAACTCAAGGAGGGCGTCGAAGTCTTCGGTCCGTGCATGGCCAGTCTTATGGCCAGACAGAAGCGCCCATGCTCCTCACTTTTCTCGATGCGCACACCGTCGCTGCGGCGGCCGCCGGAGATCATCCGGAACGCTTGCGCAGTTGCGGCAGGCCGGCGGCGACGGTTCGCCTCGTCATCATGGACGAAGCAGGTCGCATTCTTCCTCCTCACCAGCCCGGAGAAATCGTAGCCCGCGGTACGCTCGCCAGGGACCACAACCTGTCGCAAGCCACTGCCGAAATCCGCACTCATGGCTGGCATCACACTCGCCCATGCGGTCGGTAGGTGGTAACCGAGCGCGTCTGTGCGACCGCGTAGCCGAGCAGCACCGGTTCTCATTCGCTCATTCCGTCGGAAGGCCGACGTAGTTTTCCGCGAGGGTCTTGGCTGCCGCTCGAGAACTGGTCACGTAGTCCAGTTCGGCGAGGTGGCGGCGGTGGTCAAAGGGATTCTCGTCCGGGAAGCGATGAAGCATCGAGGTCATCCACCACGAGAACCGTTGCACTTTCCAGACCCGGCGCAAGCAGACCTCAGAATAGGTGTCGAGCAGGTCACGGCGTCCCGTGTTGTAAAACTGCTTGAGAGCCCGCGCGAGTATCCGAACATCGGCAACCGCGAGGTTCAATCCCTTGGCTCCAGTCGGCGGAACGATGTGCGCTGAATCTCCCGCTAATAAGAGCCTGCCGTATTGCATGGGTTCGACCACGAAGCTGCGCACGCCGGTCACGCCTTTTTGCAAAACCTGGCCTTCGGTAAGTTTCCATCCGTTCGAAGCCAGACGGATGTGAAGTTCCCGCCAGATCTTCTCGTCACTCCAGAGATCGATGTTTTCATCGGGCTTGCATTGCAGGTACAAACGGCTGATGTGTGGCGACCGCATACTGAGCAGTGCAAACCCGTGATCATGATAGGTATAGACCAGTTCTTCGGACGACGGCGGCGCTTCGGCCAGGATGCCAAGCCATCCGAAGGGATACGCCCGCTCATACTCGGTGAGCACTCCTGTCGGAATGCTGGGCCGGCAGATGCCGTGAAAGCCGTCGCATCCGGCAATAAAATCGCAGGTCAATTCGCAGGCGATTCCATCTTTCTGGTAACGGATCTTCGGCTTGGCGCCGTCGCAGTCATGCACGCTAACGTTTTCAACCTCAAAAAAGACCTGGCCGCCGGTCGCGACGCGGGCATTGTTAAGATCCTTCAGAACCTCGTGCTGCGCGTAAATCGTGATTCCTTTTCCGCCGGTCAGATCCTGAAAATCAATGCGGTGACCGCGGCCTGCGAAGCGCAACTCGATCCCGTAGTGAACCAGGCCTTCGGCCTTCATCCGCTCGCCGACGCCCATTTCTGTGAGCAGATCGACGGTTCCTTGTTCCAGCACGCCGGCGCGGACGCGTTGCTCTGAATATTGGCGACTGCGATTCTCGATTACGACGGAGTCAATTCCCTGCAAATACAAAAGGTGAGACAGCACGAGACCGGCCGGTCCAGCGCCAACAATCCCGACTTGGGTTCGCATTGAAACCGGCATGGAACTGGCTCTAGAAAGGATAGTGCCGAGGAGTGGTCTGAATCGTGATCCAGCGCAGCTCGGTGAATTCATTCACCGCGGCCTTCCCCCCAAAGCGGCCGTAGCCGCTGCCCTTTACACCTCCGAAGGGCATCTGAGCTTCGTCGTGCACGGTCGGCCCGTTCACGTGGCACATTCCTGAGTCGATGCGCTTGGCGACTTCCACGGCGCGAGCAATGTCTCGGCCGAAGACCGCGGCCGAAAGTCCGTACTCAGTGTCGTTTGCCAACCTGATCGCTTCTTCCACAGTTTTGAAGCGAGTGATGGAAACCGAGGGTCCGAAGGATTCTTCGCGGAAAATCTGCATTTCTGGAGTTACGTGGTCGACGATCACGGCGGGCATGATCGTGCCCTGCGGGTCGCCGCTCAGTAGAACTTTCCCACCGCGAGACACCGCATCCTTCACCAGTGCACGCACTCGATCTATCGTGGGCATGCCGACGACGGCGCCGAGCACGACCTCGCCTTTTCGCGGATCGCCGCAAGGCACAGCTTTCACTTTGGCGATGAACTTCTGCGCGAAGGCATCGGCCACCTTTTCGTCAATGATGATGCGCTCGGTGGACATGCAGATCTGGCCCTGATTCATGAATGCTCCGAAAGCAGCAGCACCCACGGCAGCGTCGAGGTCGGCGTCGTCGAG
This sequence comes from Terriglobales bacterium, assembly GCA_036521955.1. Lineage (GTDB taxonomy): Bacteria > Acidobacteriota > Terriglobia > Terriglobales > Acidobacteriaceae > Acidiflorens. The sequence continues at coordinate 6,559 of DATDGS010000043.1, read as the reverse complement.
AATGATGAGAGGAGCTTTGCCGCCGAGTTCGAGCAGAATCGGCTTCAGATACTTCGCCGCAGTGACAGCAAGAATCTTTCCCACACGCGTGGAGCCGGTAAAGTTCACGCGACGCACGGCGCGGTGGGCGATAAGGGTTTCGACAATCGTCGAAGCGCCCGCGGCATCGTGGGTCAAGACGTTCAGCACTCCGTGACCCAGGCCAGCTTCGCGGAGGACGGTTCCAATCAGGCGATGGGTCGCTGGACAGATTTCCGACGCCTTCAGCACGACTGTATTTCCGCAAGCCAGCGGCACCGCAATCGCACGAACACCGAGAATGACGGGAGCGTTCCAGGGCGCGATCCCAAGCACAACGCCCACCGGTTGCCGAATGGAGAACGCGAGGCTCCCGGGAATCTCGGAAGGAATCACCTCACCTGAGACTTGGGTGGTCATCGATGCCGCTTCGCGCAGCATTTGGGCCGCGAGGTAAACGTTGAAACCCGCCCATCCGGCAGTGGCGCCGATCTCGTCCATCATGACGGAAATAAAATCGGGGGTGCGCGCTTCGAGCAGGTCAGCGGCACGCAACAGTTTTTTGCGCCGTTCGTGAGGACCAAGCGCGGACCACGCCGGGAAGGCCTCAGCGGCGGCCTCGGCGGCTGCGATTGCGTCCTCGGCGCCAGCGGCGGCGGCGCGAGTGGCCACCTCGCCAGAGATCGGGTTTTGCCGGACAAAAGTTGCCGCGCTGGTTGCGGCGGCGTCACGATCGCCGATGAGAAGCTGTACTTCAGTCATAGTCGTAGTCATGGCCGTTACCTCTTCTTTTTCGTCGAATTTATCTTCTTCTCGCCGTCCATCTCTCGGAAAACGTCGGCCGCAATGTGAAAAGCAGAGTTCGCCGCCGGCACGCCGCAATAGATGGCGGATTGCAGCAGTACCTCCTTGATCTGGTCGCGCGTGACTCCGTTGTTGAAGGCGGCTTTCACGTGCAGGCGGAATTCATCGCCACGGTTCAACGCGACCATCATCGCCAGTGTCAGCAGGCTGCGAGTGTGGCGTGGAAGGCCGGGGCGAGTCCAGATATCTCCCCAGGCATTACGGGTGATGAAGTCCTGGAAATCACGGTCGAAGTCCGTGGCCGTGCGCACGGATCGGTCCACGTATTCATCGCCCAGGACAGCTCGCCGAATTTTCATGCCCTGCTGATAGCGCTTGGTGTCATCCATTAGTGTCGTCCATTAATTTCGCTCATTGATATTGATCTCATAAATGCTCCAGTGCCTCACTTGGAAAGGAAGTTGCTCACTGCCGCTGTGAACGCATCGGCCTGCTCGACGTTCGAGAGATGCGCAGCGGGGAGTTCAACCGCTACAGATCCTCGGACTTGCGCGGTGAGGAACTGGGCGTCGGAGGCCGGTGTGACCGGGTCGCTCGCGCCATAGATCACGAGCGTCGGGGCTTTGATCTGGGCCACCGATTCGCGCTGATCCATATCGCGGATGGCGGCGCAGCAAGCGGCATAGCCCTCCGGCGGCGAGTTCTCGAGCATGTGCTGTGCGCGGGCGACTTTTTCCGCGGACGATGCCCGGAACTCAGGCGTAAACCAGCGCTCGATGACAGCGGCAGCCACGGACTTCATTCCATCCTTGCGTACGGTTGTGATGCGCGCGTTCCAAATTTCTTTTGTGCCGATGCGAGCCGCAGTGTTCGAGAGCACCAGACGGCGCAGCCGGTTGGGCGCGTGAATGCCCAGCCACATGCCGACCATGCCGCCCATCGAGAGGCCGCAGAAATGCACACGGTCGAGGCCTAGCGAATCGAGCAGACCAAGGACGTCACGACCAAGCTGCTCGATTGTGTAGTCAGCGGACGTTACCGAAGACTGTCCGTGGCCGCGCGTGTCGTAGCGCAGAATGCGGAAGCGCTGCTGCGGTTCCGCCACTTGCAGATCCCACATGGAGAAATCAGTGCCGAGAGAATTGGAGAACAGCAGCACGGGCTCCTTGTCACCCGTGAGCGCGTAATGCGTACGCAGATCTCCAACCTCGACAAATGGCATTGCTTGGCCTTTCCTGTGCTTCCGCGAGAAGTTCTACATTCACACTTGCCATCTGAGCGAAGCGGACGTGTTTCTTGCCAGTGCGAGAGAGAGCAGGTCCTTCGCTTCGCTCAGGACGACAATTTAAAATTTGTGTCAATCCAATTTATGTCGATCCAAGCCGCAACGATCCAAACTTACAACGATCAGTGCTTGCGACTGGCATCGATCACTCGGTCCACAAGCTCTTCGGCGACCCCAAGGTAGTTCTCCGGAGCGAACAGACGATCCAGTTCCGCGGAAGTCAGACGCTCGGTTACGGCTCGGTCAAGAGCCAGCACTTCGCGGAGATGCTTTCCCGATTCGCGCGCCTGCCGACTCGCGACTTCCACCAAGGTATGCGCGGCAGACTTGCCAATGTGTTTTCCCATGGCCATGGTGACGCCTTCGGCAAAGATCAGACCTTGCGTCACCTCGAGATTGCGCCTCATGCGCGCTGCGTCGATTTCGAGATGAGGAACAATGATCGCCATTTGATGAAGAGCTCCTGCGGTGAGACGGAAGATTTCCGGGAGCGTCTCCCATTCTGCATGCCAACTGCCAAGGCCGCGCTCATCTTCCTGCACCATGGCACTCAGCATGGTGCTAACCAGGCCGGGAACCCGCGTCGCCGCCGACAACACCACTGCGGCAGTGACTGGATTGCGCTTGTGCGGCATCGTCGAAGAACCGCCGCGGCCCTCGCCCACGGGCTCGGAGACCTCCGCGATCTCGGTTTGCATGTGAAGCGAAATGTCACGCGCAATCTTGCCTAAGGTGCCGGTGCAAAGGCCTAGCGTGGTTGCGACTTCCGCGACGCGGTCGCGCTGCGTATGCCAGGGCATGGCGGGAAGCCCGAGATGGAGTTCCGCGGCCAACGCCTCGGCCACCTGCAATCCCTTTTCTCGTAGAGCCGCCAGCGTTCCAGCTGCGCCGCCAAACTGCAAAACCAGCACCCGTGCTCTGGTTTCCGCCAAGCGCTTGCGATGGCGATTCATGGCATCCAGCCACCCGGCAACCTTAACACCGAAAGTCGTAGGCAAAGCATGCTGCATGAGTGTGCGACCGGCGGTTGGCGTGGAACGGTGTTCCTTTGCCAGTTGGGTCAGACCTCCACAAAGGGCAGCCAGATCGGCTTCAAGGATGTCGAGGCCCTTTCGGATCTGCAGAACCAGACCGGTATCGTTTACGTCCTGGCTGGTTGCGCCCCAGTGCACGGATCGCGCTGCCTCAGGATCGTCTTTCGCGACCAGCGCTGTGAGTTGTTTGACCAGGGGTATCGCGGGATTCAGTGAAACTGCGGTTGCAACGGCAAGTGCGCCTGTGTCGATCAGCTCCGCCTTGCACTTCGAAGTGATCGCCGGAGCTGCGTCAGCAGGGATCACGCCACAGCGGGACTCAGCCCGCGCAAGCGCGGCCTCGAAGTCCAGCATGCGCTGGAGACGCGCGGCGTCTGAGAAGACTTCGCCCATTGCCGCTGAGCCGAACAGTGGATCTAGTAAGGCCATGGAGGTGGGTTACAATCCCAGGTCGAAGAATACCGTTTCGTCCGGTCCCTGCAAAACAACATTCCATTCCAGCGTACCGGGAGCGCCAGCCGTTTTCTTCGCGATCAAAGTCGAACGTCGCGATGGTTCCACCAGATCGAGAATAAAGTCTGCGGCATTGCGCGGCTCATCGGGGAAATAGATCCGTGTGACCAAGCGCCGCAGCACTCCGCGCATAAACACAGAGATGGCCAGATGCGGCGCCTGTTCCTTTCCGTTCGGGCCAGGCACTGGCCCCGGCTTGATGGTGGCAAAGCGAAACATACCCTCCTCGGTCACCGGCACGCGACCGTATCCTTTGAATCCGGATTCCAACGGCTTGTCCTGCGTGTCTTCTGGATGGTCATATTTCCCGCGCGCATTGGCCTGCCAGATTTCCAAAATCGCATCCGGAACCGGAACCCCGTCGCCGTCGAAAACTCGACCTTGAATCGTGACGCGCTCGCCGGAGACACCTTCGCCCACCAGGTTGTCACAGTTCAGCCACTCGAAGCCAATTTTGAAAAACGGCCCAACCGTCTGCGACGTAGTCGCCACCAAACTCATTTAGTCCTCCATCGGCGTGGCTTCGCGTCCGCGCAAGATGAGATCGAAGCGGTATCCCAGTGCGTGTTCCGGCATAGTTGTTTCCCAATCGAATGCGGAGATCAGCCGGTTGCGGGCCTTTTCATCCGCCGTACAGTTGAAGATCGGATCAAACGGCATCAACGGATCGCCGGGAAAGTACATCTGCGTCACCAGGCGCGTGGCAAACGCCGGACCAAAGAGAGAAAAGTGAATGTGCGCCGCTCGCCAGGCGTTGTAATGATTCCGCCACGGATACTCGCCCGGACGAATCGTGACGAAACGATAGCGCCCCTCGGCGTCGGTAACGGCTTGTCCAGATCCACTGAAGTTCGGATCCAGCGGCGCATTATGTTGATCGACTTCGTGCCGGTAACGGCCCGCCGCATTCGCCTGCCAGATTTCCACGATGGTGTTTGCCAGCGGACGACTGTTTTCGTCGAGCACCCGCCCGCTGACAACGATGCGCTCGCCGACCGGCTCCCCGGGGTGCCCGAGCGTCAAATCGCTGGCCTTTGGCGCCACGATTTCGGTTCTAAAGGATGGTCCAGTGACCTCGGACAGGGTGTACGGAATTGGAACCTGCGGCTTTGTGGGCGCCCGCTTGATCGAGGAGACATAGGGCGGATGCAGATGATTCGGCTGCGTTCCCGGATACGGCGCGCGGTAGGCCGCAACTGGTTTCATGATTAATCCTTGTCGCCGTTCTTGAACCCACAGACTCTATGTAAGGGGAGAAGTCCATGTCAAGCCCGGGCACCGTTCGTCCCCAGAGCAAAACCTGTGACGCGACCCGCATGGGTGAGGCGTTTTGGTCGTAGTGGTGGCGCGGATGCAGCCGCGTGTTACGCTTCTGCGGAGCCCATGGAGACGCTAGGGTGATTGGCCGGGTCTTTAGAGCATTTCAATATCGCGATTTCCGCCTGATGTGGTTTGGCGCCTGTACGTCCAGCATCGGCACCTGGATGCAAATCGTGGCGCAAGGCTGGCTGATCTATCGGCTCACCCACTCCGCCTTCTTGCTGGCGTTGGATCAATTTCTCGGCGGCCTTCCTATCTTTCTGTTCTCTTTGATCGGCGGCGTGGTGGCCGATCGCGTCGAGCGAAGAAAAATTCTGCTCGGCTCCCAGTATGTGCAGATGGCTAGCGCCGGGCTGCTCACCATTCTGGTGGCGACGGGTCTGGTGCACGTCTGGCACATCCTTTGTCTTTCGTTTGTTTCCGGTTTAGCCCAGGCCTTCGGTGCTCCGGCCTACCAGGCGCTGATTCCCACGTTGGTGGAGAGGGAAGACATGCCGAACGCCATCGCCCTGAATTCGATCCAGTTCAACGTGGCGGTCATGGTCGGGCCGGCTCTCGCTGGGCAAGCCCTGGCGAGACTGGGAGAGAAGTGGTGCTTCGGGCTGAATGCGATTTCTTTCCTGGCGCCCATCGTGTCGCTGTCGATCATCCGCTCCCGCTTCCAGCCAGTGAAGACCGCGGAGTCGATGTTCGCCAGCCTGAAGCAGGGCATTCAGTTTGCTCGCCGGCAGACTTCGATGGAAGCGCTGATCATTCTGGCTTTCTGCATGACCGGTCTAAGCATGCCCATGCGCACCTACCTTCCCGTGTTCGTGAAGGATATTTTTTATCGCGGTCCGGAAACCTACGGCAATCTTCTCGCGCTCATGGGACTCGGTTCGATTTGCGGTTCGCTGAGCATGGCGACCGCGGGCAATATAAAAAGGAAGGGGCGCGTCGCTCTCGGTGCGCTGGCCTGCCTCGGGGTTGGGATCTCTGGGTTCGCTCTTTCGAAGTCGCTGCCGTTGAGCGAGGCCTTCCTGGTCTTGGTTGGCGCATCCATGATGGCGGTCTTTGCCACCGTGAATTCGCTGGTGCAGTTGATGACCACGGATGAAATGCGCGGTCGCGTGATGAGCGTGTACAATTTCGCCTTCCGCGGCGGCATGCCCATGGGGAATCTGTTGTCGGGATGGCTCGTCCCCGTATTTACGGCGCCGGTGGTGCTCGGCCTGAACGGCTTCCTGCTTATTCTGCTGGCCCTTTACTTCCTGTTAGTCCAACGGCGACTGGCTGCACTCTGATAAACGTCGAGGCAGCTGATTCCTTTTGAGAGGTAGACATCTCTCAAACTTGCCGACGTCATGGTGATGCGAACGTCAGGTGGTTCGGAGCGAACTGGTTCATAACACACTGTTCAGAGCTCGATACGCGAAGCTCGATACACCAGACGAGTACACGAGCTGTTGGTAGCAAGTTAAAATGTCCGGTTTTTGTAGCACGTGACATGTCCGGTTTTGTTTAATAACCAGCCGCCGTCGGGGCGGTGGGAAAGTGGGAATCCCGCGGGTTGTGCGGGATTTCCAAGCGGACAGGGAAAGTCGGC
>DATDGS010000042.1:0-12673 GCA_036521955.1 Terriglobales bacterium | reverse complement strand
AAGGACACGCCGAAACGGCGCATAGTGGAGCAACGGCCGGGCGTGAATGCGAAGGTGGTGTCGATAGCGCGGCTGGGTGGGCTGCATCATCGCTACACCTGGGACCAAGCGGCATAAAATCGGAGACACTCTTTTAACCCCATCGCAGATCGCCTCTGGAATCCGCGGCAGACCGAGCGCGTGCGGCCGGATGGCTCCGGCGATCTTCGTCGGCGGCAGTATCCGGCAGTCCCAATGAAATGGTTAGGAGAGCCAGCGCAACTCTGGGCTTCCGGCAACCGGGGCGTTAGTTACTGTTTGATTAGTTCTGATCCGGTTCTGACTACACACAACCCAGCTCCAAAAACACCGGGGAGGTTATGCTCACGTTTCTGCAAGAAACGGTGGTGCCGCGATTCGGATCGGACCGCAAGATCTACCTCGTCTGGGACAACTTCAGCGCCCACAAACGGGCGTTGAATCTCTGGGTCACTGCACCCAAGACCGTCCAGTTTTTCTGGACTCCGACGAATGCCTCTTGGCTCAACCTCATCGAGCCGTGGTTTCTCGTGCTGGAGAAGACCGCGCTGTATAACACCAATCTCAAAACCACCGACGCGATCGCCGACCATCTTAAGCAAGGCATCAACTACCTCAACGATCACCCTCGTCCCTACCGCTGGGCGAAGACGCTTTAATATAGCGATATTTATGAATCACACCACTAGCTAGCCGCAAACGCCAGCAGCCGCGCGAAAGAATTGGGAGGCTTACTCCCGATCTGGATCAGTGCGCCGCGAGTTTCATCAAAAACGCGTATTCATCGATTTCCACCGGCGCCCGCTGGCACTCCGAGCACACGCAGGAGATGTTCTTCATCGAGGAAGTTAGGCGCCGCCGCGTCTCTTCTTTAGAGACCCGACACAATCGCTCGCGCGGCCTTCAACGGCCAATCGGCCTGCCGCACCGCGGCGGGCGCCGCCGAAGAGTACGCCCGCCGGACTGCCATCACCAAGGCGTGCGGTGAGCTTGCCAGCAGCGTCACCGAATCCATCGCCTGCGAAAATACGAAACCGACTAACGTTCGCGTCATCAAATCCGTCAGGACGTCAGGACAGCGGCCTTGACAGCATGAATCTAAGAGCTTAGGATCAAAAGCGAGGAGGAATGTGGGGATTACGGCGATCTACGCGGGCGATCCCGACATGAACCGACGACCGCAGCCGAGCCTGAAACGCGCTGCCAGCACTTGGGTACCGTCTCGGCGAATTAGGTTCCGGTGCCAGTGATGCGATACCGACACTTGAATCTATCGCAAGTGATAATCACAATGATCATCTTGACTGTGACAGCGCAAAGGACGCGCTGAAGAGAGCTTGCGGGAGCGTCGAGGAAATTCTCGAAGCTGACTGGTTTCCCGGATCATCCGAACGAGAGGAGTTGAGCTACGATGAGGGCGCAGGATCAAATCCGGTGCGGTGCTGATCGTGCTTCTGGATACCTTCCAATGGGGTGGGCTAACGACGAATGGATCAATAGCAGTGGTCAAGGCGGGACCTCTTATAAAGATCCATGCCACAGACCACCGGCTGAGACAGATTGCGGCGGCCAACGACTGCGTCTCAGATCTGGGTGTGGCGGTCAATGACGGGCGCATAGACTGCGTCGAGATGCTCCTAGCCAAAGGAGCGAGCCCGAATACCTTTTTCTATCGATATCCATTGATCGAGCTAGCTATAGATCAGGCATGGAAGAAACGGGATGACGCCGAGCAGTATCGCAAGTTTTTTGGATCGCCGGGGCCTTGGTACGCGCTGGCGCCGACGTGAACATGAGAGAAAAGCAGCTTCTGACAATAGAAGCGCGCCCTACGCCACTCATGGACGCTGCGAGCCGTGGGCTGCCCGATTTTGTCCGGCTGTTGCTCGATAACGGCGCTGACGTTAAGCTGAAAAATGCCGATCCGGGCATCACCGCTCTTTTGGTCACAACAAACGCACCCACAGCACGTGTTCTGATCGAACATGGTGCCGATGTAAACCAGAGGGACGAGGACAACTCAACGCTACTAATGCTTGCGAGCAGCAAGGCCTGCTTTGAGGATTTTCGGGAGGAACGGCACGGTTGCCTTGAGCTGGTCGACCTGCTCCTTTCAAAAGGCGCAGATGTGAACGCTGTTAACCGCAACGGCAAGACTGCTCTTAGCCTTGCTGCTGAAGGCGAAAATACTGCCATAGCCCTCCTCTTGAAGAACGCCGGAGCCGCTGGTGATTTCACGCCGGTGCGGTCTTCCCTCCAGTCCGAATTGGTCAATGCGGCGAAGCGTGGAATGCCAAACGCAGTCCGCTTATTGCTGGCAGCCGGAGCGAACCGCAACGAAGCATATAACGACAGAACACCACTACAAGCTGCTGCCGAGAACGGCGATCCAGAAACTGTGAAGGTCTTATTGGATGGCGGCGCATCGGTTAATTGAAGCTCTCGACCAGGGTCAAAAAGCGCTTGTCAGCTACCTCTTAGACAAGGGTGCCAATGTAAACGCGCGAACAAAGAGAGGGAAGACTGCGGGGAATCCAGCCGTAGTTCCGGGAACCACCCCCGCAAAGCCCGGCGACATCCTGATGCTGTGGGGTACTGGCTTCGGCGCGACGAATCCACCAACGGCTCCGGGCGTTGTAGTAAACGGAACGCCTCCGTTGGCGGCGCTACCGGCGGTGACGGTGGGCGGAGTAGCTGCAACCGTGCTCGGCGCAGCGCTATCGGACGGAACCGTCGGACTCTACCAGGTGAATATTCAACTCCCGTCTAATGTCCCCATCGGCCGGTGAGCCTCCAGGCATCCATCAACGGACAACAAACGCAAGTCGGCGCACTCCTCTTCGTGACCAACCCCTAAAGCGGCAAACGCCCGCTATCCTATCCCGCTGCCGCCGGCATGATGCGAATGGGCTCCCTTGCTTTAGCGCCACATAAAGGACCTGGATAGAATCCTACAGGCGTTGCTTTATTCATGCACTAGCTGCTTCGAGAAACCGGCCCAGCTTGGCCGTGGCCTGGAATTGCGGAATCGGGTCGAGGTCCTTGAACGCCGAAGTGAAGGCGTTCGATAGGCTCCACATCGTTCGCGATTCGAATTCGGGATGCTGCGGCATGAAATAGAGTTCGTGGACTCGACGCGCTAGGTGTTTTGGGACCCCCAGGTCGCCCTCGACGAACGCCCTGTAGATCGTCAGCTTTGCCGTTTCTGGGGATAGCTGCTGAGCTCGCCAGCCTTCCACCTGACGGCGCATCGGCTCGAAGTTGCGCTGCATTCGGTCCACGCCAATGGACAGGCTGTCTTCCAGCGAAAAGTTCTTCGAATGCTTCGCGAGCACGGGGCTATAGTCTCCCTGAAACGCAAGATTGTGACACACAAACACCCGCAGTTATGCGCAGGATTTGATTATGGAGAGAAACCGCCGGTGCAGTGCGTGAAGATTGGTGTTGACGAGGTTTTCCTGAAGATAATTCGAACTAACCCCGGAGGCCGCTCGTTTGAGTGGGTATGCAAAGGAGGCCGTTATCCGAAACGTTTTTCTGATCGAATCATGGGTGACAAGGCTGAAGGAATTCCTGGTCCGCGAAGACTACAGCCGGCCGGCGATCAAAACTTACTGCATTGTCGCGCGTCGATTCCTCCGTTGCCTGGACCGCCGGAGAATCGCACTCAGATCGGTAGAGCCGCTTGACGTTGGCTCCTTTCTCGGAAGTGTTGAATCTGCGGCCAAGCGCAGTGCGGTTGGACACGCCCGCGCAGGTCTGCCTATATGGCAAAGGGCGCAAAGAACGGATCTGCCCCCTGTGGCCTGAGACCGCTAGATTGGTTGCAGAACTGTTGAAGCGGAGCCCCTGCGCCGACAATGAGGTAATCTTTCGCAACCGCTACGGTGAGCCCCTGGGAGCCACGGGAGTCCGCTTCCGCCTGAGAAGTTATGTGCACTCGGCCACGGGAAAAACCCCACGGCTCGCTGACAAACGCGTTTCGCCCCACTCCTTCCGACACTCAACGGGCGTTCACATGCTCGCCGCCGGAGTCGATATAGTGACCGTCCGAGACCTACTCGGTCACGTGAGTCTCGATACCACGAACATTTACGCGCACTCTAACCTGGAGATGAAGCGGAAGGCCATCGAGAAAGCCGATGGCAAAGCCCGCCTACGCAAGCCGCCTTGCTGGAAGCAGGATCGTGGTCTGCTGGCCTGGCTCGATTCCCTGTGAAGCCTCGAATTATGGGAAGGAAATGTCGGCGAGAAAGCTGCATTCAGGCGGTGATCCGAGAAGTGCTTTCCATAAATCGGTGCTGCGCATAACTGCGGTCATGCTCAGCTGCGCATGACCGCAGCCCGACTGTGCACGACAGGCGGAATCGTTTGTTGTTTGCATTCCGGATTCCGATCGCAAACCGGCATCCATCGAAGCTCGTCTCGAGATCGAGCACTCCGAACATTTCCATGCCGTCTTTTGATACGGCGAATTCCTCCCCGACGACGCCGATGTGACGGCGGCTGAGCGTTCCGACCAGGCCTTCTACAACAGCGATGTGAGGGATCGGGATGTGGGTTGGCGTGGCAGGCGGCGTTGGCACGCTAGCCAATTCTGAGCGGGTGATCTTACCGTTGCAGGCAATAAGCGTACTTGTTTCTAACATGAGGTGTTCTCCTTTTCAAATTGAGTGAAAATCGCCGCAGGTCGGGTTGACAGCGGCATAGTGATCAAACAGCCTCCAGTCAGGAGGCTATGAATTCGATTCGAGCTGCGTTTTATGCGCGCGTTTCCAGCGAACAGCAGGCGACGGCGCACACTATCGAAAGTCAGGTCATGGCTCTTTCCGAGCGCGGTGGCTCGGATGGATGCCTGGTGCCGCCCGAGCGTCAGTTCCTAGACGATGGATACAGCGGTGCCACGCTCGTTCGCCCTGGGCTGGATCGCTTGCGCGACTTAGCTGCCGTCGGCGGCCTGGATCGCATCTATGTCCACTCGCCGGATCGGCTGGCGCGCAACTACGCCTATCAGGTCCTGCTCATTGACGAATGGCGCCGCGCCGGGGTCGAAGTCGTCTTTCTGAACCGGTCGCTCGGGCAAAGTCCGGAGGACGACCTTCTGCTCCAGGTGCAAGGCATCGTTTCGGAGTACGAGCGCGCCAAAATCATGGAACGGAGCCGGCGAGGGAAAAAGCGCGCCGCACAGCGCGGTTCCTTGAACGTTATGTCAAATGCGCCGTAGGATATCGATACATCTCCGTCCACGATGGCGGAGGCCAGGCGCGCTTCGAGTTGATTGCCGAGCAGGCGGACGTAGTCAGGGACATTTTCACCTGGGTCGGTCCCGAACGATGCACGCTCGGAGAAGTCTGCCGCCGCCTTCAAGGGGCTGGCAGACTGACCGCAAAGGGGACGCGCATGTGGTCGCGTCAAACCGTCTGGCACATTCTCCAAAATCCCGTGTACCAGGGGACGGCGGCCTATGGCAAAACGCATGACGCCACGCACCAAGAAGTCCCGACCCCGACGGCCCCGAGGGCGTTCAGCGGAACCTCGCCGGAGCAATTCGCCCACCGCGGTTGATCGAGAGCAATGGATATTCATGCCCACCCCGCCAATCATTGATAAGGCGCTGTTTAGCTCCGCGCAAGAGCAACTGAGGGAAAATCGCACGCGCGCGCGTTTGGGCTTGCGCAGAGTGGGGCACCTTCTGCAAGGTCTGACCTGCTGCCCACTCTGCGGCTATGCCTTCTACGGCAAAACGACCTCTCAAAGGGGCAAAGGCCATCAACTCAGGGATTTTCGTTACTATCGGTGCACAGGGACTGACAGCTACCGGTTTGGAGGTGAACATATTTGCGGCAACACTCTAAATTCAGGCTGAGTCGTGGAAAAGAGAATATGGGAGTACGTATGCCAGATTGTGCATAACCCGGAAAGCCTTGAACGGCAAGACCAGGATGGCAAACAGAGTACTGTAACGTCGGAAAATGTCGATGCACTCAAAACTCAGTGCCAGAAACTGCGCCGCGGGATGGAGCGTCTAATCGACAGCTTTGCTGAAGGTGTAATTGATAGAGAGCAGTTCACGATTCGCATGGACCGGACGAAGGCTCGCATTTCCGAGATCGAGACGAAGCTGAGCGCCCAGGCGGCAGACCAGGACCACCGGGTCCATGTCCGGTCGTTAAGGACGCGTCTTGCCGCGCTGTCGAATCATCTGCAGAGCCACTTGAACGAAGCAGATTGGACCACCAAGCGCGAGATTATCCGCGCTCTCGTTCAGCGGATTGAAATCGGCACCACAAGCGTGGTGGTCGTCCTCCGTCTTCCAGCGGAGACGGGCACCGGACCTTGGAGCCCCTTATGGTGACATTGTCGCGAGTGTGAACTGACCAGTGAATGCCAAGCTATTGAAAAATCGTGCTCCATTGCCAGGACCGGAGCTAACACGCCTGAGATAATGTTTCCGACACACAGCTCAGCTGCTAGATACGCTCCAGCCGCTGCTACGGCAGCAGATTGCGGGCCCAGGCCAGCGTCAGAAGTGAGAAGGGGATTTGCGCTAAGGATTTCGCCAGGAATGGCGCCCGCGTGCGCCAGTCTCCGTCTCAGGCATTCTCCGAGTGGACGATATGGACGGAGGTTTCGCTGGCGATTCCCAGAAGAGCGTTATGAACGACAACGTCCTTATCATTCACTTTGTGGATTTAGCTGCAAGAGGTTTCCGGAGCTACACGGGCATTTCCGGTCAAGTTCACGGTGGGCGTACATTCCGCACCGCGGTTTGCCCAACTTCCGGATTGCCGAACGATTCGGACGGAGGTGCAGGATGAGTTCCAGCAGCGGGACTTCCGGACAGCTCAGTTCAGGGCCACAACGGGGGTTTGCCCATCTTGGGTCACGTGGCCTCCCGCCGTGGAGACCGTAGCCTTCGCGCAGACCGCAACGCGGGGTTCGGAGAACCGAGAGCGAGGCTGCGTAGTTGTCTGGCTCAAACGTATCTCGCCAGCTCTCAAGTGGGCTGCTCGGTTAGCGCAAGGGAAACAGTAGTAGAATTCTTAGGCGGAGGCCGGTCATGGTTCCAGGACTTTTGCGGTGGTCTGCGTGCGCCATCATGGCGACTTCGGGATGTGCTTCTTTATCGGCCGCGGCGAAGGATTGCGACCGCGCCTGCTTGAAGACTTCGCTCGACCAGTATCTGAGCGCCGTCATTAAACACGACCCGGCGGCGGCTCCTTTATTCGTGGGTTTCCGGCAAACCGAGAACACCGTGGTAATCAAGCTCGGCACCGGAGTCTGGAAGTCGGTGACGGCGTTGGGGAGAGTCCAGCGGCGTTACGTCGATGCGGTGACGGGCCAGGCCGCCTACTTCGGAACCATCGAGGAATCCGGCAGCCCCGCGGTGGTGACCGTCCGGATGAGAGTAGAGCACCGCAAGATCACCGAAGCTGAATGGTACATCGCGCGTAAAGCCGACCCTGGGCTGAACGGCTTCACCGCCGACGGCCCGCCGTCGGGTAACGCCTTCGATCCGGACAACCTGGCCGCGAATCCTCCGCGCGAAAAGTACGACGGCAAGGGGCCGCTGTCAACGCGGGAAGCCATGATCGCCGCGACCAACAGCTATTTCGACGGGATTACGACACACGACGGCTCCATCATCATGGCCCACCACGGCTGCAATCGCGTGGAGAACGGGCGAGGCCCGGTCTTCGGACTCCAAACGGGCGGCGGAGGCGGCAAGGGTGGGGGCAAAGGCGGCGGCAAAGGCGGGCCGACGGACTGCACGTCCAACCTGCAGACCATCAACATCGAGATGGTCGCGGCGCGGCGCTACCCGATCGTGGACGAAGAAGCCGGAGTGGTGCTCGCGATGGCGATCTTCATCCGTAAGCCCGGCACCACGACTCCGTGCGCCAAGCTAACAGTGGAATCATCAACCCCTCGTGGCTCTTCGGCTGGCTGCGTCCACCCTCCGATCTGCTGCATAAGCGAAAGGAGATTGCCAACACCCCAATGGTCCGTGATTTTGCCGCGTTGGAAACGCATGACATCGACGGTCTCGAAATGGATTTACGGTGAGGTGGGGCCTGCGCCGCAGCTGGCAATTCGCGCATTTCCGGCCGGTATCTGCCGATATCTGCTCAACGTGGTTGGTTATCCTGAACGATTGTGCCATGCTCAGCATTCTCACAGCCTACCTCGGAAGATGTGACCGACTGGCACGCGCGCACGCGACCGCTATTTTCGAATAAATGCACGGACGTAAGCGTCTAGCGGACTCTAGTGGACCCGTCTTGAGTTGCCTGATTTCGGTATTCTGTCAGAGGGCGTTGAGACGTGGAAATCAATGGGAACTTTTTTGGAATGAAAGCGTACAAAGTTCCTTGGCTCTCTGCTCGCCCAAGGAGATTTCGATTCTAACTATGTGGGATGCGAACGTTCGTTTTTAGGCGCAATTCCCGCGTCCCATCACGCTTCCGGAGGAGTTTTTCGATTGTCGCGTTGCCAACTTGGGCGGTCTGAGACGATTCGTAACGGCGTCGAAGCTTTCCCGCCGCTCCCAGTGGAACGTGCGTCGATCTGGTTCGCCAGAGCACAAGTGATCGGAGCGGAGAAACCGTCAAAGTAGACTTGAACGGACGCCTCCGCGCTCGCGGTTGGGATCTTCAGACCGCAAAGATCCTGCCCGATCTGCCGTATCATGGTCCAATGGAAATAGTCGAACGGATGCGCGCTGATTGGGACCGACGGGCCCGCGAGGATGCGTATTATTACACTGGTTTTTCCCATCGAGGCCAAAGCTCGTCGGAGTTCCTTGTGAGTGCAGCGAACATAATTCCGGCGTTCGAGGCCGAGCTAAAACGTCTTCCGCATGGGGACGGTAGCGTTCTTAGGGCGCTCGAGATCGGCTGCGGCCCCGGCCGACTTATGGCAGCAATGAGCCGACATTTTGGAGAAATACACGGCGTGGACATTTCGGGGGAGATGGTGCAACTCGCGGAAATGAATCTGAAGGACATCCCTCATGCCTATGTGCACCTAACACCTGCCTCAAACCTTGAGATGTTCCCCGGCGGGTCATTCGATTTCGTATATTCGTATGCGGTGTTTCAGCACATTCCGAGCCGTGAGATCGTTTTGTGTTATCTTCAAGAGGCGGAAAGGGTCCTAAAACCTCGTGGTATCCATTGTTGTCAGCTTCGCGGTGAAGCGCCTGCTCCCTCGCAAGAGCATCAATCTCCAACTTGGACGGGATGCGTCATCGAGTGGAAGGACATTCTTGAGTTGCTCGAACGAACCGGCCTTCAGGTTGTCGCGGCTTCCGGTCTCAGGACTCAGTACTTCATGGTCACTTTTCGAAAGCGCGACACCACCGGCACTGCCTTGACGCGGGAACACTCCCCCACCTTGCTGGGTATTTCCAGCGCAAGTGGTCACGCGAAAGAGGTCTATCAGAAAGGACCGGGCGCTGCAGTCAGTCTCTGGATGCGAGGGCTGCTGAGCAACGCGAGCCTTTTGGATTTCGAAGTTACATTCAGCGGCAATCCGGGATTTCCATGCTACATCAGCCCGGAAATGGGTGAAGCCGGATATCAGGTCAACGTTTTGCTGCCGGAAGGGATCGAATCGGGCGAGATTGAAGTCGTCACCCGATTCCGGGGTACTCCGCTCTCTCCGTCCTTTACGGTTGAAGTGAATAGAACCTCAACATCACCTGCGGCTTTCGTCTCCGTCGCCGACGGAGATAACCTTGGGTGGAGAAACATTCGTGGCGATTTTCTAAAGGCAACGCTTGAGAACATCGAGGACCCAAAGGCCGTAGTTTTTCTTATCGATGGCGACATAAGTAATCCCGCGGAATTTGATTGCATTGATCGCGTCACCTCCAAGTACGTATTCTCCTTGAAATTACCCCCAGACACTCCCGATGGTAATCATTTGCTGCGGACGCTCGTCGGCGAAACAGAGCTGCCCCCAGTGTCCATCTCCATTGAGCGCCTGAGGGCGCAGAGTCCGGCAGCCGTGGCGAAAGCCCGGTCCGCTGAACATCCTCCCTCGTAGCTGTCATAGTCGCGACACTGGAGAGGGACTTACTCGCTGCGGCAGCGGGTAGGTGGGGTTGGCACACGAAAAAGATCTGCGTTGAGCAATGCCTGGAGATCGACGCGGCGCGGTGGACGCGGGAGGACGTTCTTCACGAGGGGAGCACGGCTTCGCGCCGCCCGTTGTTTTGCATCGGGTACGAGGTGGATGCCACGAACATGGCCTACCCGACCGTGCGGCTGAGCTACTTGGCATCGCATGAAAACTCTGTCCCTCGGTATTTCAGCTATCCAGTGCGTCTCGAAACCACGCGGCCCGCACCTCGGTGGGCTTAGATGGTGGTTCCGGTGCCCGCGCTGTGGGCGCCGCACGCAGAAGCTCTACCACCCGCCCGGCGGCAAACGGTTCGGCTGCCGCACTTGCTATCGCCTGAGTTACGCGAGCCGGGGCTACGCAGCTTGGGACCGTTCCCGGGAGCGGGCACAAACGATCAGGGTTCGCTTGGGCGGTTCCGCATCTATGATGGACCCGTTCCCCCCGAAGCCAAAAGGGATGTGGCGTCGGACCTATGAACACCTTCGCAACCGATATCAAGAACTCGACTCGGCGGCGGTGCGCCTAGTACTGGAGCACTGCGCGCAGGATAGGGCTGACGGCTTTTCTGCGCGAGGCCGGCGCCCCTCTCGACAACAATATCTGCACTGCCGCGCGCGGCAGTGACGATATTATGCCGACTCCCGGATTATGCCGCGCCGATGGCCTCCTAAACCGTCCTGGGCGCCTTCTGATGATCGCTGACGCGGCATAATCATGTGGCCTCCCCCGAACTGGCAAGCGTGCCAGATAGGAGAGAGACCACATGACATCAGCCACATCGCTAGGATTCGATGCCGTCGATCCTGCTCGATAATCACATCGAACCATTCCTCCAACAGCTGCGGGCGGCGGGCTACGCTGACCGCACACTGCGCAAAAAGCGAACGGTCACCAGAGCCTTCGCCCGATGGGCGACACGAAAACGGATCACCAGAGATGTTCTCAATGAGGGCCATATTGCCGCTTTCCTCGCTCGTTCACCGCGAAGGCGGAAGGCTTACATGAAGTTTGAAGGCGGAGGGGTGCAGCTTTTCTTCCGGTATCTGTGCTCCGCCGCCGGTGTTCAAGATCCGCCCGTGCAGCGGGACAACTCAGCTGCTGCCGTCCTGGGAGGGTATGAGGGCTATTTGCGCGAGGACCGAGGCCTCGCGCAGAACTCGGTTCTTGTTTACGTCCCCTTCGTCCGTGATTTCCTTGCTGCTCACAGCACCCAGACGGGCTGTGTAGCCGAGGGTGCGTTTGACACGTTGACCATCCGGGACTTCCTGCTGGCGCAAACCGCCGGTCGCTCCCAAGAATACATCCGGCTTCTGGCCACCTCGCTTCGGTCGTTTTTGCGGTTTCTCTTCCTGCATGGCGAACTGCCGCAGGATTTATCTACTTCGGTCCCCATGGTCCGCAGATACCGCCAGACCGTCGCGCCTGCCTTCCTTTCACCCGAGGAAGTGGAACGGGTACTGACGGCGACGGACCGGTTGACATCCACCGGGCGCCGAGATTACGCGATCTTGCTCCTGCTGGCTCGACTTGGCCTCCGCGCGGGAGAAATCGTAGCGCTCGAACTCGACGACATTCGCTGGCGGGCCGGCGGAATCATCGTGCGCGGCAAGGGTCGGATGTTGGACCCATTGCCGTTGCTCTCCGACATTGGCGAGGCGGTCGCTGCCTACATTCATGAAGACCGTGGTGTTAGCTCGTCGCGGCGCCTGTTTCTACGAACGTTGGCGCCACATACGGGCTTGATGGGCCCGGCGGCAGTAGGGCACATTGTACGGCGAGCGCTCGCCCGAGCCGACGTCCGTCGCTCGGGTCGTGGTGCCGCTCATCTATTCCGTCATGGATTAGCGACCAAGATGATTCGCCATGGTGCGTCTATGGCTGAGATCTCGGAAGTCCTCCGGCATCGCTCGCAGGTGACCACCGCGATTTATACCCAAGTATCTTTTGAAGCCTTGCGCACCGTTGCCGAACCCTGGCCGGCCACGGGAGGTGCCCGATGAACGCCCTGAGAGATGCCCTGACCCAGTATGTGGCGCTCCGCCGTGCTCTCGGTACGCAGCTTCAAGAGCCGGCCGGGACACTCGTTCAGTTCCTGGGTTTCCTCGAACATGAGGGAGCGGAGTTCATCACCTCGGAACTCGCCCTCCGTTGGGCGATGGAGCCGAAAGGTGTCCAACGCGCCACGTGGGCGCGGCGTCTCGGCATGGTACGGCGGTTCGCCGCCTGGCTTAGCACCGTCGATGCCCGAAATCAGATTCCACCACGACGGCTCCTCGCTGCTCGCCGACGACGCAACAAGCCGCACATTTTCACACAGCAGGAAATCGGCCGATTGATGGCGGAAGCTGCCCGGCTGTCTTCGCCGACGGGATTGCGGGCCCTGACCTACTCTGCGCACTGCCGTGCAGTGGCGCAAGATCAGCTTCGGCAACCGTAGCCGCAACGGCGAAATCGCCACTGCGCGCTTACTCACTATCGCGCAGACGTGCAAGCGGCAGAGGCGCCATGTCTTGGGTTACCTCACGGA
>DATDGS010000041.1:0-120977 GCA_036521955.1 Terriglobales bacterium | reverse complement strand
TCTGTATGTTGCGTGGACCGCGGGTTCGCTCGCCTGACTGCGGGTAGTCCAGCACCGCGTCCTCGTGATAGATGCGGTGCTCCGTTTCAAAATCGTTGGCATCGGACGCCGCCCAATGCTGATCCAGTGCCGCACGGATCTCTTGATCTCGCACTCCAGAATACTGCTCCGTCTTTTGTTGATCTTTCATCTTGAGCCCTCAATTTGACTAGAAGTCAAATGCTTTAGCAGAATCGGGGTGTACGACTCGTCAAGTCACGCTGGTTTCTTCGATCACCCCAGAGTCCACACCGCGTCGAAGCGTCTAACACCTGATTAGTCGGAGCATCGGACAAATACTAGCTAGGCTGGTATTTTCTCCCCAAGTGGGATCGGTTCTGACCGAAAACCCTTCCCTGCCCAAAATCCCTATTCACCGATGTAGGGGAATCGTTGCAAATTCGCTCGCTCAAAAAGTGATTAACGGTCGCTTCGAAAAGAACTGTTTCTGGGCAACTTGATCGTGGTGCTCCAAACTCAAGGTTAGAAAAACTCGTTCTCTTTGGCCTACAAAAAGCTGTTCAGACTCCTCCTACGAGTTGTTGTTTCGCGGACTACCCTGCCGTTCTTGAATTTCATAATGCTGACCGTGTAGCTGGGCCGTCCCAGGTACACGATCGTATATTTAGTGATCCACAGGTCGCCGGTCGGGACATCGACATGTCAGCTTCCGTTCCGAGTTCCTCGGCTCGCTCCAGCGCGCAAATTGTAAGCCTAGAAGCAGCCCTGGCGCTTGGGGGCCGACTAAGGTGGGAACCCGTCCGCCATCCACTTGGCGAATAGTTCAATCCGAGATTGCTGCCAAGGGCCTTCTCCTTTTGGTGGTGGGGGTGGCATTACGGCGCCGCCGATTCCACGAATGCGACCGTAGATGGCGTCAGCGTGCTTTTTGACGTCATCGTAACTTCCCAGGTTGAACGCCTTGCTCATGCCGTGAATGTCTCGCTCCGTAAAGAGCGGGCGAATGTGCATTTGAAAGCTCGTCGTTTTCGTCATTGCGCCTCACAGGTATTGGATTATACGGATGTCGCGGCCTCCTTCGTGAATCCAAAACTTCCCTTCTCTTGACGTCAGGGTACAGGCTGTTCATTTCGAGTTTGAACCGAAGAACGTAAGGTAACGTCGATCAACGCGGCGATCTGATCGGCCGCCGTGTCCAATGAAATTCCAGTCGATACTGTATGTCTCATGATTCATCTCCTTTTGCGGTACCACGGAAGCGCGGACTCTACCGGCCAAGACGAACCTGGATCACCTCGGCCGGCATAACAGACACCGAGGTCGAGCCAATGCCGGGGTCGATTGAAGTCGACAGCTAGGCGGCTTTCTCCGCGGCGAGCAAGTTCATAAGGTTTTGAGCCGCTACGGTCGAGGACGCCGGATTCTGTCCGGCAATGAGACGGCCATCAACGATGGATAGCGGCTGCCAGTCGACGACCTTCTCAAAGGTGGCTCCCAGCCGCATCAACTCATCCTCGACGAGGAACGGGACAACGTGGGTGAGCTGCATCTCTTCCTCCTCGCCATTGGTAAAACCGGTCACGTGTTTTCCCTTCACAAGCGGCGCGCCCTGGTGGGTCACATGACGAAGTACGCCGGGCGAATGGCAGACCAGAGCGATCGGCTTGCCGGAATTGTAGAAGGACTCGAGTAAAGCGATGGAATCGGCGCTTTCTGCGAGATCCCACATGGGGCCGTGTCCACCTATATAGAAGACCGTGTCGTAGTCGTCCGATTTCATGTCAGCAAGCTTGACCGTCTGGGAGAGCGCCTTTTGTGCCGTCTGGTCCTGCTTGAACCGCGTCATGGCGGGTGTTTGACTTTCCGGTAAATCGCTCTTTGGATCGAGGGGTGGATGCCCACCTTTCGGTGAGGCGAGGGTTAACTGTACGCCCGCGTCCCTGAAAACGAAGTAAGTAAGGAGGGGCGAATTCTTCAAGCCAGAAGCCGGTCTTGCGACCAGTGTTGCCCAGTTGATCGTGCGACGTTAGCACCATCATTATTTTCATGTTCCTTCTCCTTTATTCTTCGTTGTGTGCATTTCAATTGAATGGGGTGACGCCCAAAAGGGGTTCTGCAAGAGCGGCACGGATTTTCCCCCGCCCCAGCATGCGTTGATATGCCGCCCTTTTTTCGGAACTAGCCGCTGCACCGCACGTCCAGTACCGCATATTGGCCGAATGAATCGTGTCCAGCTCGGAAGCGACTTTTGCAATCTCGCTTTTGAAATGTGTTGAGTTGCACACCTTATGGATGAAACCGCTGGTTTTCGTTTTGGCTGGGTTCGCACGATGGATCCTGGCTTTGCGAAAAGGATTTCGACGTATTATACAGACGGGCGAGGAAAGACTGTTCAATTGGGAACACCAGGTTAGACCTGGGTGGGACCACCGAGCCTCGGGGCAACCAGCACTTCCAATAATATGGCTATACTGCGGACAGCGCACATACATTGCGGGGGAGGCGCCTGCCTCGAAGGCCGACCGCATCGCTCCGACATTGCTGAGAGCATCATGCCGATGTCGAATCTGTCAGGCGACGACTCCTGATTCGGAGCAGTCAGAAGCATCGCCTCAACTGCCTTCCGCAATCGTTGTGCGGAGCTTCACCAATGCGGGACCGCCCACGTCGGGCGCTACTTTGTACAGGGCTACGGAAATATCCGCGCGCGCTGCATCTTGACGTCGACGAGATTTCGTTCGGCAGGCGGTCTTGGGCGGACGGCGCGGCTTGCAAGGGACCCAAAGCTGACAAACTATCTGTCGGAAGGAGGAAGAAGAACGGCAGGTGGCAGGTCAGGTGCGGAGTTTGAAAAGAACTTGTCTCTGACGTTGGCTGTGGTACGATGAAGCGCTAGCACGAGGGTGGCCGTGACGGAACGTAGGGGCGTGCCGATAAAGGGCATACTTGTCTCTCGATCATATTCTCGGATTCGTCTCCGTGGAGAGCTATCTAGCTCTTGAAACACTGACGGGCCACCGAGGGCCTGACCCTCGCAGTAGTCCAACCGCCCCGGAAAACAGAATTCGGCCTGAAGGAAACAGCGATGGCAACCCTAATTCACATCGGACTATCCAGAAAAACATTCGAAAGGCGCGAAGGAGCGAGAGATGATTTCGCGGATCCACCACTATAATGCTTTGTTACGCATCTTCGTGTACTCGCTTCCGTTGTTCGCCTTCGGCATGTCGTCCTATATCAGATTTGGCAACGTGTGGTTGCCGTATGTAAACAGTGTTGTCCCGCAGTATTACCTCATTCTTCTGCTGTTTACCGAATTTGTGTGGATTCTTGCCGCCAACTACTATAAGGTTTCGTCCATTACGGAATTATTCTGGGAGTACACGGGAATTCGGGCGACGTTTCTGGCATGTTTTGCTACGCTGCTTTTACAAACTGCGTTGCTCGTCTTCGTCAAACAGCTGATTGTTTCGCGGATCTTCATCCTTCTCACCAGCGCAGTCCTGTTTCTTTGCGTGGTGGTAGCAAGAAACTTCCTCCGGCTAACCTCCGCGTCATCGAGCTGGCCTCGCAAATGCCAAAAGATACTGGTCGTCGGAACCGACCAGCATGCGCGAAGAAGCGTCACACTCCTGCATCGCATTCCATTTTTTCACTGCGAAATTCAAGCCTACCTGCAACTTCCAGGACAATCGGTGCTGGTCGAAGATGCGCCTGTGATCAGTGCGGTAGAGCCGCTACATCTCGAGGGATTGAGTTTTGATGAGGTTGTAGTTGCCATACCAGCCAATCGCTATCTGCAGGTTTCCTCCGTTCTCGACGGCCTGCAGGATCTCGGGAAACCCATCCGCGCCATATTGGACCTCGGGCCGCGGCTGTCGGTGCGCGAGAAGGTGTTTCAGGTTGGCCGCTTGCAGATGATGAATCTGGCCATTTCTCCGGTTGAAAGCTTCGCCTATACCGTGCTGAAAAGGACTTTCGACCTGGTTTGCGCAGTTCTCGGAGTGGTGATTCTGAGCCCCTTGTTCCTGGCGATTGCGTTTCTGGTCAAGCTGAGCTCTCCGGGCCCGATCTTTTTCCGTCAGGAACGAGTCGGCAGACATGCAAAGCACTTCACGCTGCTGAAGTTCCGCACGATGCAGTGCAGCAGCGCCGCCGAAAGCGATACCGTTTGGACGACCAAGAACGATCCCCGCTGCACCTCGATTGGTGCGGTACTGCGCAAATACGGTCTCGATGAGCTACCCCAGCTTTTTAATGTTATTCGAGGAGAGATGAGTCTGGTGGGGCCGCGTCCGGAACGGCCACATTTTGTAACAAAGTTCCGGGCGGACATCGAGAGATACAACATGCGGCATTGCTGCCAGGTCGGCATCACAGGATGGGCGCAGGTCAATGGCCTTCGTGGCGATACTTCAATCTCTGACCGGCTTCAATATGATCTGTACTACGCTCGCAACTGGAGTTTTGGCCTGGACCTGCAGATCATCGCTCGCACCATGTTCATCGTTCTGAGAGACGAACAGGGATACTAGCATGTCGATTCCTAAATAACATACCAACATAATCGGTCATGGCGATGCGACCGATTCGGTGGCCTGCACCTCCAGTTTGTATTTCCACTTGAAGACCGTTGGCTCTTCGTTCCTTTGCTTCGAATACAACTCAATCCGAGTCCTAAACTCCTGCTTCGAGGTCACGCACATGCCGCGCAGAAGGTTCGTGTCAATTTCCCGAAGAACGACTCCACCAGGTTGAGCCACGACCCATGCTTGGGGCTGAAAACGAACTCGAATCGATTGGGCACGCTCGTCGGGTATCTTATGATGAGGTAGGTGCATTTGCTCCGGCACCGTGGATTCTGTGGCATTTGTCACGCTGCCGAATGAGCGGGCCTGAAGCAGATGTGGAGGGAGGGAGAGCGCTCTGGAAAAAGACGTGGTGAAAACCTGGGCGGGACGCCGTGTTTTTCTTAGCGGTCACACGGGCTTCAAGGATAGTTGGCTTGCGCTCCGGCCGAGTCGGCTGGGCGCGCAGCTTCGGGGATACGCCTTCGATCTCTGCACCGAACCCGACATGTTCACTCTGGCCGCTGTTGGTGCGGTTATGGAAGATGTTCGCGGCGAGGTCCGAGATTATGCCAAGCTCGAAGCCGCGACTCCGATCACGCGAGTTGGCCTCTCAACCGGGGGGCTGAATGTCTGACGGCCTCCATGGATTCGTCCCGCTCCCGTTGAATTCATCAGGGATCGGGCGTATTCGTCACTGGCTGCGAACCGTCCTGGGGCTCGATCGAGCGATTGGATTCACCGTTCTTGCACGGTTCTGGGGCAGTGCAGCCGGTCTTGTTACCGTTGCTCTGATCGCACGGTTCCTATCTGCCGCCGAGCAGGGATATTACTACACCTTTGGCAGCCTGGTCGCCCTGCAAATCATTTTTGAGCTGGGCTTCTCCTTTGTCATATTGCAGCTGGCAAGTCACGAACGTGCCGAGCTCTCGAT
Organism: Terriglobales bacterium; assembly: GCA_036521955.1. Classification (GTDB taxonomy): domain Bacteria; phylum Acidobacteriota; class Terriglobia; order Terriglobales; family Acidobacteriaceae; genus Acidiflorens. The sequence goes on along the minus strand of DATDGS010000041.1, from coordinate 115,475 downwards.
ATCCAGTGATTATGAAATCACCGGGAACCCGACTGCCCATGCTCGCCTCGCCTCTGTAATTCAGAAGTCGGTCCGCTGGTATTCGGTGGCGGCGCTGCTGCTGTTCGCGACATTGCTTCCACTCGGATTTTATTTCTTTTCTACGCACGACCATACCGGGCATGCTGTTTCTTGGCGTTTCCCTTGGTGTCTTAGTGCGTTGATGGCGGTGCTCAACTTCCAGTTTGATCCATTGTTGTCCTTTCTGGAAGGTTGCGGATATGTCCCAGAGGTGGCGCGTCTCCGGTTCATGCAGTCGGTGACAGGAAGTCTACTGGCTTGGCTCGCTCTGATCAGCCACCATGGCCTCTTCGCACCATCGATGATGCTGCTCGGAATGGCATTGGCCTCCTTTGTGTGGCTGGTTGGGAAGCGCAAATTGTTGATCGGATTACTGAGGTATCAAACCGGACCGAATCGAATCAGTTGGGGAGAGGAAGTTTGGCCATTCCAGTGGAGAATCGCTGTGAGCTGGTTTTGTGGCTACTTTCTCTTTTGGCTCTTTACGCCAGTTCTGTTTGCATTCCGCGGTCCTGTGGAGGCGGGCCAGATGGGAATGTCCCTCAGCCTGGCGAATGCGATTCAGGCCATCGCCGTTTCCTGGGTGAGTACAAAATCTGCACCCTTCGGAACCCTGATCGCCCGCAAGGAATATGATCGGTTGGATGAAGCATTCTTTCGGGCGCTCCGACAATCCGTTGCCGTCTCGATCGTAGGGGCTCTAACGGCGTGGCTTGGGTGTATCTATCTGAATTTGGAGCACATTCGTTTCGCTCAGCGCCTCCTGGACCCGATTTCCATCGCCATGCTGATGCTTACCATGATCACAAATGTCGTCATCTTTGCACAGGCCTATTACCTTCGGGCGCATAAACAGGAGGTATTCGTCGTCAATTCGATCGTCGGAGCTTTGACCGTGACAGCATTCACCTTGATCTTTGGACGGCTCTATGGCGCCAGGGGAATCGTGGTCAGCTGCTGCACCGGCAACATCCCGGGACTGATGTGGTCGACGTTCCTATTTCAAAAGTACCGAAGACTCTGGCATACCCCTTAAGAACGCGGCCAGGGCTTCGCCAAGTCCAAGAACACCACGCTAACGACTTTGGTATGATGGATGTCCCACAGCAGGTCGGTGTGAGCTTGCCGGCTCGTGTGTGCGGGAGTATCAGTGCAGACTGATTTTAGCTTCTCCAACATGGCGACCGCAGAACCCCTTCTTACCATTGCAATTCCCACATTCAATTATGGTCACTTTCTGCCCGATGCAGTTCGATCGATTATGCGGCAGGGCCTGGACGATTTCGAGATTCTGATTATCGACAATGCATCGGAGGACAATACAGAAGAAGTCGTACGCTCATTCGAGAACCCGCGTATTCGATACATTCGAAATCCGTCGAATGTGGGAGCTTGTGAAAACGGGAATCGCTGCTTAGCAAATTCACGTGGACGCTATGTTAAGATGCTCTGCGCTGACGACGTATTGCTTGATGGCGTGCTGCGAAAGCAATTAAATGTCCTGGAGACACGACCAGATGTCGCTTTGGTCACCTGCGGCCACCTGCCCACCGACCGTAATTTGAATATCCAAGGATCGTGGTCTCCTTTCCCAGGGTCACATGCGGGGCGCCGAGTGATCAATTTCTGCCTCAGTAGAATGACAAATGCCGTCGGCGGCCCTTCCAATATCATGATTCGGCGTACCGCAGCCGCCGGAGTTGTAGCAGACGCCAGCTATCGGTTGCTGACGGACTTGAAGTTCAGTCTTCAACTTCTGGAACACGGTGCTTACGCGAGCATCGATGAACCGGGTGTCCTCTATCGCATGCACCCAAACAGCGATTATGCAACCACTTGTCCTCCAGAGATCCATATGACCGAATATCTGCGGCTGGTGAGCGAATTCAACTGGTGGAATCCGCTCAATTGTGCTGTGGCATCTCTTCTTGGGGGCATTGAGGGCAGGCACGCCGTCAAAGAGTACTGGCCGCAGGCGTGTGCGTATCGTCGCCTGGCAAGATCTCTCGAGGCATCTGCCGATTTGGTCTACAAGCGGTTGCTTCGTTTCTTCAACGAGCGCAGGGCTGTTCCAGTCTAGAGACCGGAGCTTGAATAAGAGTGACGATTCTTTGCCAAGATCCCGAATCGATAGCGGGAGATAGCGCTTCAGCAGTCAAAGCCAAGTGGTCCGCCAGCGCTGCCACGAATCTCGATAGTTCGAACGAGGCGAACTGTTCTCACGATCTTCAGTCGGCGAGACTACGACCCCTGCCTGTGAAGAAGATATATATCAACGGAAAGTTTTTCTGCCAGCGGATCACAGGCACCCAGCGTTACGCTCGAGAACTGCTCAACCAATTCGATAGACTACTTGCGGCGGAGAATGATTGGAACATCGAGATTGAGATTCTGGTACCTGAGTCTGTTCCGCCGATGCCAAAGTATACAAATCTTCGAGTGCGGACCGTGGGTCGAATGAGCGGAACCAAATGGGAACAGATGGAGCTTCCCCGGTACTGCCGCGGGCAAGTCTTGTTTACTCTCAGCGGTGGAGCTCCTGTTCTGCACTCTCGAAATGTGGTCACGATTCATGACGCAGCAGTAGTTGCCGCGCCCGCAGGGTATTCGCTGGCGTATCGCCTCTGGCATAAGACGATATGCCGAAGCATGGCACGAAAGGCGGAGCACATTTTCACGAATTCGAATTTTTCGAGGTCGGAGCTTGAGGTATGGTACGGCGCAGCCCGGGAGAAGATTTCCGTTACCGACCTCGGAAGCGACCATTTTTCTCGCCTTGAAGCCGATTCTGCAGCGTTGGCACGGTTTGGTATCTCTGGAAAGTACGTTCTGACGGTTAGCTCCCACAACCCTAACAAGAACTTCCATCGCGTCGTGCAGGCAATTTGTCACCTCAACCAATCCAGCGCACAGTTGGTGATAGTTGGGGGACACGACAGCAGAGTCTACGGGAAGAGCATGAGCCTGCCTAGCGGGGTGCGTGCACTTGGATATGTGAGCGATCCGGAACTAAAGGCTCTCTATGAGAACGCAGCCTGTTTCGTGTTTGCGTCTTTGTATGAAGGCTTCGGTTTGCCACCATTGGAAGCCATGGCAAGTGGATGTCCAGTTGTCGTTTCTCGCGCAGCGTCGCTACCAGAGCTCTTTGACGGCGCAGCATTCTTCTGTGATCCCTATCGTCCGGAAGACATTGCCGCAGCCATTCAGCGTGCGATCGAGTCTCCGCCTGCAGCCGATCAATTGAAGGAATTCGCAAGAAAGTTCAGCTGGGAAAAATGCGCCCGCGAAACGCTTGAAGTCCTCAAATCCCTTTGAGGTAGGATGCCGTGAGACTACCTAGAATTCGCACGATCCGACCACCAGATCCAGGGTTTGAAGTACTCCAAAGCCGCAGAGACAGAAAATTAGCTTAGGGCGGTGCTGCTACATTCTAATCGCACTATAGCCCTGAGGCTGCTCGTTATACGCACTCACCCGTTGCCTTTTGGAAAGTATTCCCGAAGATACCTTTCCACGACATACTCTTCCCGAAACACGACGAGTTTCAAAGTATCCGGGACTTTACGCTCCCGCCATTCTTGCGACGAGGTTAATGCCAGATTCATCTTCTCCGCCAAAACATCGGCAGCGCCTGAAGGGAAAAACTCGACAATGTTGGAAAGTCGAGCAATCTCCGGGATGCCGCCAGACGATGCACAGATGAGGCTTTTTCCAGCATGCAGGCTCTCAACACAGACATATGGGAGCGCCTCAGCCAACGACGATGGGATAATGACTACATCAACCGAGGAATAAAACTCCGCGGCATCAGTGAACCCTAACCACTCAATCCTCGGATCAGAAAATCTGTCAGACAATCTCTGGACATAGCCATTAAGACCTTTTCCTGCGATCCTGAGTCTCCAATTCGACCGTTGTAATCGGGTGGTCGCCGCAAGAAGAGTCTCGATACCTTTCTCCTCTTCAATTCTTCCAATAAACCCAAAAACTAGATCGTGGGATATTTTTTCATCCTTCGGAGCTTGCTGCAGAGGCGGGTTAGTGGCTCTGTAAATGTTATGAATTACCGTTGTGGGCACGTCTTCAAAATATTCCCGCGCAATATGTTCGTTCAGGGTGTATTGGCTGACCGACACTACCGAATCGGGAAGTCGAGACAAGTTTCTTCTATTTAGTGTCAGCACCTTGCAGTCCAAGCACCTGTTTTTGCAATTACTCCCATTCCGAAACAGCACCGACCGCGAACAAAGCAGATAGCAGTCGTGTACGGTGTGCACCAATCGCAATTTCCTACGTTTAACTTCCCGCCAAGCGGCCAGGGAAAACCCACAGAGGTTGTGGGTGTTTACCAAGTCCGGCGTTTCGGCGTCCAAAATCTTAGCAATCCGGCTAGCGGCCACCGGGTTCCACATTTCCCGAACATGCCACGCGAGGCGACGGAGAGCATTTGGCTTCTCTTTCCGGCCAAAGGGCCAGTAGAAGTTGTCTATCGGGAGTCGATACACGCGCACTCCATTCCGATCTCCGACGACTTCGTTCGACCCGGGATGCAAGCTGGCAACGACGACCACATGGCCGCGATGAACCAGGGCTTCCGCCAATTGAGCGGCCGCTTTTTCGGCACCGCCGATAACATGGGGAGGATAAAGCGTGCTAATTATCAGGATTTTCATTTAGCGCATTTCCCTGTCGCGTCGGGAGGACGTTCCTTTCCAATACCGCCTGCAGTGCATCCCAGAATCGTCCGTAGTTGGGGGTAAAAATCATGCCGTGGTCTACGCAACAGGGGGCCGGCGCGGGCGGAGTTTCCCGGCAAGCCACAGTGCAGTTTGCCGGCTGCTACCCTCTTGTTACATTGCCTGGGGATCGCTGGAAGTTGATGTGCTACCGCCGCACCACGAACCCAATCCGTCCGGGCGACAGTATACGGAATGCACCGCGAACGATAGTCCAGCCATCAAGCGGCAGAACGTTCTGGCCGCACATAGATCTGCCGTTTTATTCCTGTCTCCTTCCTCGCAGGGCAGCCAGACATCGCCGATTTTACACGGAAAGCGAGGGGTCAGTTGGACGCCGCCACAAAAACAGCGAATACAAAACACGTCAGGCGTGAGACTCGGTCGCGGTCTCCGCAGGCTTACGGCGGGCGTAGATAAGGCCGGCCGTGACGCCCAGCAATTGCGCGCAGGCGCGCGCGGCTAGCAGGACGGGCGAAAGCAGCCCGACAATGGGATCTTTCTGGATGGCTCGCCATGCGAATGGCAACGTGCTGAACAGAAAAGCAGCGCACACAATCAGCGACGCCGGTACTTTCGGGAGCACCACCAAGTCGCGAAAAATGGCAAGCAGCAGCGCAGGGAGGAACAGAAGCTGCAGCTTCATCAGCTGCGGCGTGTGGCTGTCCTTCAGAGTCTTTTTCGGGTTCTTACGTACCACCAGCACGCGCCAGAAGGCGAATTTGTACTTCTTCTTGAGGTACCACGATAGCGTGTCGGGGTGCGTGTGGTAGACGATCGCCGTAGGGGCGAACATCATCTTCCAGCCGCGCGCCGACATGCGGTAGGAGAGTTCGATGTCCTCCGCGCAGGCCACCGGGAACGAGGTGTCGTAGCCGGTCATCTCCAGGAAGCGATCGCGGCGAAACGCGGCGGAGTAGGTATCGATGAAATCGATGCTGGGGAGACTCTTCATGAAGCGGTAACGGTCCTCGTACTCGATCTGCACGAAACGAGCAACCAGACGCTTTTGGTGCGTGCGGTAGATTCCCTTCACTCCGACGACTTCTGGATCTTTGAAGGGATCGAGCATGGCGTCCAGCCAATCGGGCATCGTGACGCAGTCGTCATCGGTGAACACTATGATCGTTCCCCGTGCCTCCAAGGCGCCGCGATTGCGAGCGGCTGCCGGTCCGGCATTTGCCTGGGTAATGAGCCGAACGCCAGAATAGCGTGTCACCACCCGCACAGTGTCGTCAGTTGAGCCGTCGTTGATGACCAGAATTTCTACATTCCGCCCCGGAAGCTGCTTCAGAAGCGCATCCAGACAGTTGCCGATGCGGGAGTGGCCGTTGAACGTCGGAATGATAATTGATACTCGGTTAGCTTCGATGGGAAACCCCACTTGCTGCCGTCAACCCTTGGAGCGGTCTCCTAAAGACACACCTATGGACGCCATGGATAGGACCGGTAATCGACGCGGGTCGCAGGTCTCTCGCCCGACCGGCAGGGGTATGTATGAGACAGCTCCTAGCCACTGCCTTGAGGACCCGTGAGCTGGGTTAGATTATGAGGCCCTGACACCTGCGGAGGCGCTGCGGTTTTGTCGTGCTGACTGCCGCGCAGCAGATACTTCGACAGGGTGACGAAGCCCTTAAGATTGCGCTGCAATTCACGACGATCTTTCAGCGACTGCTTCAGCTTGTAGAAAAGATAGGAAAGACTAAGATAGAAGCTCCGCCGCGCCCGGTCGCAGAAGCTGACTAGTTGCTCGTGCGTGATGTTCGGCAGGGTAACGACGCTGTTGTGGAGGCCGTCTTTCGTCAGCCACGCGCCCCAGTCCTCGATCTGAATGTAGTTCCGTTTTTTAGCTTCCTCATATGCAGTCGTACCCGGATATACCATGATGGGGAAGAATTGGGCTGTATCGGGCCGGAGCGTCTTGGCGAAGCTCAGCGTCTTTTCCATACTAGCCGGTGTCTCGTTCAGGTTTCCGACCATAAAGCAGCCATGCACCATGATGCCCGACTCCCGGCAACGGCGGACAAAGCGATGCGCTTCTTCGTGATACTTTGCGTCGCGACGGTCATCGTTGTTCTTCTTCATGCCATGGATGACCTCGACGTCGCCGCTCTCGAACCCGACACAGAATAGGCGGGCGCCGGCCTTGTGCAGCGTTGAAAGCAGTTCGTCTTCGGCGCCGATGTCGGCACGGCAGTTGGCGTCGAAGGGCAGCTTATTGCCGCGACGGATGAGTTCCTTGGCCAGCTCCAGGGTGCGCGGCTTGCTGATGATGAAGGTATCGTCTTCCAGCATAACGGTCTTGATCTCGGGCATTTCGCGGGAGACGAAGTCGAACTCATCGGCCACGTTCGCTACCGACCGGTAACGCATCGTGTGTCCGCTGAAGGCCTGCGGATAAACACAGAACGAGCAGTGATAGGGGCATCCACGGCTAGTGTCGAAGACCACCAGTGGCCACAGCGAGTGGCCATAGAAATAATCCGGCGTATGCAGGAAGCGCTTATAGACCTCGGAGACGAAAGGCAGCTCATCGAGATTCTTGATGGCTTCGCGCTGCTTGTTGCTGACGATCTCTCCAGTCCCCGCGCGGCGCCATACCAGGCCATCGACTGCAGAGAGGTCGGCGCCGCACGCTTTTGCTTCCAGCCACTCGCGCACCGTGTATTCGTACTCGCGGACGGCGACAGCTTCCAGGCAGGCCGACATGGCGAGCGTCTCTTTCGGTAGGGACGACACGTGGCGGCCGACCAGCAGTACATGTAGAGAGGATTTGACGGCTACCAGAGCCTCGATGACGCTGATGTCATTGATAATGCTGGGCGTGGAGGTATCGCAAACTACCGCTTCGATGTTCTTGGCTGAGATACGGTTGATGACCGCCTGCACCGAGTAACCGGCAGCGGGGGCGTCGACCAAGTCCACATCATGCCCATTCTTGATCGCGACTCCGGCTGCGTGAGCCAGCCACTTGGGGTAGTACAGCGTGCCGCTCTTGGTGACTGCGGGGCTGCGCTGCTCTCGGGAAAACCGTGGGTGAAAAGGGGGGTTTAGAAACAGGACACGCATCCTGCGAGCGAGTATATCAGACTTTATTGTAAATGGTGGGAGAGCCGTCGCATCTGCATTCGCTGGGTTCGGGCTTCCGTCCGCAACACAACCGGCCTGGAAATCCAAAACGTCCTGGAATTTCGAATTAGGGCAAAGGGGCTGGCTGCAGTACTGAGGAGAAGTCCCGGATAGCATCCCCGACGGTAAACTGGATGCTGCATTGATAGAAAATGCGTACGGGCCACGGCCGGCAGTCGGTTTAACAGGGCGAGTCAAACCATTCGCCGGCGGCAGTCCGCGAATAAGTAGGGTGGATGGGATACAATCCATACGACTTTGTAGCCAAGATGAAATTCCGCTTGGACTCGAATTCACTTTCACGGGGAGAGCCGTCTTGAAAACCCTTAAACTGCCTTCCTTCTGTGTGGCAATCGTGATCCTCGCAATGATCCCGTTATTGAGCGCGCAACAATCGACAGGTGTGCCGCACGGACCATTCTCTCCAAAGTCGAGCGGCTTGCCGCCGGGACCAGTAACCCCGCAAATCGCTGCGACTGTGATGTGCAGTGGGTCTGACCGTCCGGCGTGGTGTAGCGGATCTGATATAGGAGCGTGGACGAATGCCGCGATTGCTTTGGCTGGGTGCGGCGAAGTCTACATCCCTGCGGGAACTTACACGCAAAAGACCAGCATCGTGAAACCGCGTTGCGTGAAATTGGATGGCGCATCTGGCTATGGAACCACGATTACTTTCACGGCGACAACAGGATGCGGGGTGGTCATCGCTGACGATTCAGGTTCGTCCATCTATGCCCCCGGGGCGCTGGAAGACTTAAACCTTGTTGGGCCGGGAGCGGGGCCGCCTGCTGACAGTCACGCAACTCCCACTTGCGGCGTCTACTTCGGAGGTAGTGATGGGGGTCCGACCAGCCCCGCCACACGCATTGATCCGGCCACGAATTATGGAGACCACGGCAACCTGAACCGGGTGCGGATCTCGCACTTCGGCGTGGGAGTGCAATTTGGATTCAACACTTGGCGGGACACGATCTTTGAGAGCGTCATCGCCAGCAACGGAACCGGAGTCTCCATGCCCGCAAACGTTACCGCGGGGAACCCCGTCAGTAACAGTGGCGAGAATCTGACGCTGCTCAACTCCTCCGTACTGAACAATTGCGGCGTTGGCCTGTTTGTTGGATCGGGATTGCTAGTCGACTTCAACCTCGTCAATACCTCGTTTGATTTCAATCACTCCTGGGCGGTTCAGAACGGCACAGCATTTAGCCAAAATACGGTGAGTCTTGTCAACGGGTACATTGTCCAACCGAGCCAATGGATACAAAACTACGGCCGCATGCACTTGGGCGGCGTGTATGCCACGGACGGAAGCCTCTCTGGCGCACTGGGCTACCTCATCGACAATCAAGGCGACAATTTGACGGTGACTGGCGGGCAGTTCTTCAATGGCGGAAGTGGAACGACGCTGAATCCTGCTGGAGTAGGCAGCGTCTGGCTCGGAGCCCTGGTCACCCCTGGCCTTACGGGTCCGGTCGTGGGGTTGATTGACCGTTGGGGAAACGCTGGCTTCGGCGCGCTAACTGCTTCTTCCGCGGTCGTCAGTGGTGCCGTACTAGGAACGACCCTTTCTGGAGACATCCTCAACCAAAACGCCCCGGACCGTCTGGCTGGCACATCAGCCTGCTCCTTCGGCACTAAGGCAATCAGCTTCGTTGCCCCCTACAGTTCCCAGCCTGTGATTCTGCTCTTCGATGAGACCACGGCGGGCGGGGTCAAACTATCCGCCAAATCGACTTCCGGGTTTACCGCGACTTGCACCGAATCCTCAGACGTGTTCGATTGGATTGTGATCGGAAATCCTAACTGAGGCAGCCTAACAAAACCGACTCCTTACCAGTCGCAGGGATCAGAAATGTTCCCATCAGCGCTAGGATGCACAATCCATGAGCACTCCTTTGCTTCCCGATGCTTTGAGAAAAGCCGCAGCGAGCCTTGGTTTCAGGTTAGACGTTAACTACAGGACGGCAACGGTCAATCGGGGAGTTGTAGAAGGAGTATCCCACCAGGTGCTGTCGAGGTTCCCAGCCCTTTGCCAATGGCTTCCGTGCACTACTGATTTCATTTTCACGAAGGCGTGAAACTCGAGGCACGCCCACTCTCGCTTAACGCAGGTAGAAAATCGCGCTCACTGGTTGCATCTCCGTTGGACGCAACCTGAATTTCCTTCCTCTTGTGGGAGTGCCATTTTCACATTGCCGTTAGGGGTGACCGAATTAGGGAGCGAAGACAGAAGCACTCCAAGACGATGTTCACCTCACATCCTGCAATGGTAAGCTAAAATGTATTGCGATTGGGCCTGCTCCCGTTTGCAATGATGCCGAAGCGACTGGGTAGTTTGGCCAAGAGCAGACTCTCGGACACTCATTGAAAAATCTAGAGTACATCTTCCTGGTTGGAAGCATTGCTTTGACAGGGGCGGACCGCATCGACCTGTTGTGGGGGCATGGCTTTTTTAGACTGACTCCATTTTTAGTTTTTGCTTCGTTGGTTGTTCTAATTCGTCTCCTGCGAATGGGATTGCGCGGAAGATTTAAAGTTCCGATCAGACCGCCTTTTCGTCGCCAAATACCTTTTCTTGTCCTGTTAGCAATATTCTTGTTTCTTGCGTTCACTTCAACGATTTTCGGTTTGGACCCGCAGCGGGGACTGGTGGCTCTTTGTGGTTTGGTGCTTGTGTCCGTCTTGGGATATTGCGTGTCAGCGAGGATATTGGCAGATCCTGCACCAGAAAAGGTGGTGGTACGCTCCGTCACGTTTGCCTTGATCGTTTGGCTGATTTTTTGCATTGGCGGGTACATCGCCTGGAGCCATGGAGCCACGCGTCTGGAGGAAGAGGCCAGTTCGTCCATTGAATCTATGTTTGCGCCCACTGCAACATTATTTTGGATACCTCGGCTGTCGGGCTTCTGCCTCGATGCAAACCGCGCGGGCTTCATCCTGGTAATGTATTTGGCATTGCTTGATCAATTTGTCACCCAAACGCGCTACACACGTTTCCTTCGTTTTGCAATAGGATTCTTTATCCTGCTTGCGGTGTCGAGATCCGCCATGCTCTGCTGGCTCGCGTATTGCTTATTTTCTAAAGCATTCTGGAAGCGTCTGATGACCCCCCGAGCGGCATTTAGAGTAGCCACGCTTGCGCTGGTTTGTTTGCTGGTTGGTCTCCTGTACCGACAGAAGATAGCCGACGTAGCGGAGCTGTGGCAACTATCAGATATCGTGTCCGACCGGCTCTCGAGCGACCCAGGTAGCACAGCAGAAAGTCACATTCAGTTGATACAGAGGGGTCTTGCCACTTGGACAGCCTCAACTCGCACTGTGGTTGCAGGCATCGGATACCAGGGTGCCTCCAGGTTCCTAGGTGATTTCTTTCAGAATAATAAATATGCAAACTTCCACGACGTGTATGTGACTGTGCTTGCTGAGCTCGGATTACCTGCGTTCCTTGTTTTCGTGATCCTCCTCGGATTCCCAATTATTGGAAGGAAAGGCGCAGCGTCATGCATCGCAGCGATTGCGATCTTTAACGCATTTCTTCAATCCTTTTTGGAACCGATATTGTGGGTTGTTCTTGCGCTTGCGTGGTCATTCGAGCTCAAGGGCCGCAGAGACAGAAAATTAGCTTAGGGTGCTGCTGCTACATTCTAATCGCACTATAGCCCTGAGGCTGCTCGTTATGCGTACTCACCCGTTGCCTTTTGGGAAGTATTCCCGTAGATAGCTTTCCACGACATACTCTTCCCGAAACACGACGAGTTTCGAAGCATCCGGGGCTGTACGCTCCCGCCATTCTTGCGGCGAGGTTAGCCCTTGATTCATCTTCTCCGCCAACGCATTCGTATTTCCTTCAGGGAAAAACTCGACGATGTTGGAGAGTCGAGCAATCTCCGGGATTCCGCCCGATGATGCACAGATAAGGCTTCTCCCCGCATGCAGACTTTCCACACAGACATACGGCAGCGGCTCAGGCCAGAGCGATGGGAGAATCACCGCATCGACAGAAGAATAGAATTTCACGGCATTCATAAATCCCAGCCATTCAATTCTCGGATCCGGGAATCTCTTTGCCAGTTTGTCAACATGGCCACCGAGGCCCTTACCTGCGATCTTCAATTTCCAATTCGACGGATGTAGCTGCCGAGTGGCTGCCAGGAACGTTTCAATACCCTTCTCTTCCGCAACTCTTCCGCTAAAGCCAAAAACCAGATTGCCAGACAACTGTCGGCCATTCAGTGTCCGCGGAGCGGGCGATTCAAACGCACTTCTGAATGTTATAGACAGTTTGCCGCTGGCAGGTCTTCAAGATAATGACGCCTGATACCCCTGAGATGTACGTCTAGAGCATGGCGGCTGACAGACACTATCGAATCAGGCCGCCGCGACAAGCGTCGTCTATTGAACGTCAGCACTTTACAACTTAGACACCTTTTCTCGCAGCTCCGACCTTTATCAAACAGCGTACAGCGGGGACACATCAGATAATAGATAATAATCGTGCAGGGTGTGCACCAATCGCGCTTTCCTACGCTTAACCTCCCGCCAAGCGGCCAAGGAAAAGCCGCAGACATTGTGGGTGTTAACGACGTCCGGCATTTCAGCGTCCATAATCTTGCCAATCCGCCGAGCCGCCACGGGGTTCCACACTTCTCGAACATGCCACGCGAGGCGGTAGAACCCATTCTCCGCTAGCCGAGCCATCCAATATCTTCGCTCCACCAACCCCAACTCCTACAGCACTACCCGATTTTCCACAAAACTTAGCCCAGCACTGACCTTCCTGAATCATGCGAGCCAGGAGAACCATTTCATGACCCACGAGACGGAATCTAAGATGCTGTTACATCGTTCCCGGCTTTGCGTTCCAAAGCCCGCTTGATTGCTTCCAGCCGCCGCTGGTTCCCCGGCTGCTCGAAGGCACGGGCCCGGATCTCCCCCAGCAAAACCCAGAACACGGCAATGAAGAAAGCAAGGACGGTCATCGCAATTACAATCAAGGTCCGATGTGGAGATGACTTCTTGTCGGGGGGCACAGCCGTATCCACCACTTGAACAATCGCCCCCTCTCGCGCCTCGTCGAGCTTGGCGATTTCCAATTCCTTCGCCAGCAACTCGAAGACGGTCTCGTGGTATTTGAGGTCACGCAACCGGCGGAGATATTCCAATCCGGATCCTGTCACACTTCCCTTGGAAAGGTTGATGTCGGACCCGGTGTCGTGCTGCGATCCTGACAGCCGTTCGAGCTGCGACTGGAGTGCAGCGAGTTCTTGCTTGGCGAGGATGAGACCCGGATTGTCGTCAGCGGCGAAAGATCGCATGCCCTGTATCTGAACCTCCTTGGCCACAACCTGGCCGCGCAAGACGGCGGCGGATTCGATCAGCGATCGTGCCTGACTGTCAATTTGCAGAACGCCGGTGGATTGTTCAGTCTTTTTCATGGCCTCTTCGGCTCCGGTGAGCTCGTCCTTCGCCTGTTGCAACTGCTGTTCGAAGAACAATCGTCTCTGCGCGGCCTCGGTGATCGCCAGCGAGGCGGAGAGTTTGCGAAATTCTTCCACGTAGCCATTGGCCAGGTCGGCCGCCCGTTTGGGATCGCGGTCCTCAACCGAGATGCGGATCAGGCCGTCCTTCGACCCGGCCACAGCCGTCGTGCGGGACTCAAACTCCTTGCGCGCGTCCGACACTCGCTTTTCGCGGTATTCCGCCATCAGGCCAAAACGCTGGATCATCGCGTCTTCGACTGTCCGGCTGGTAAGCAAAGATACGTACATGTCGGACGGGTTCTTGATGCCAAGACTGCCACTCGCCAGGGCGGCCAGCGTTCCCATGCTCCCAAGCTGCCCCGACAACGCGGAAGCGATGGATGAATTCTGCTGCGGAGGGAGCAGCACAACCTTGGCTTCGTATCGAACCGGCAGCAGCAAGGCAACCACTATGGCCAGCACGGCGGCGCCCAGCACAAAGCGTATAACGAACCGCTTCCGCTCGACCAGTAGAACGACGATGTCGAGCAGCGAAATCTCCGTTTCGGTCCGGGATGGGCCTGCGTTTTTTTCGTCGGCAATCGGTTCGCTCTGAATCTCAGTCTGAATCATCGTATCCGCGAAGCTCGCAACTTTACTATTATGGCACCCTGCAGAGAGTGATTCTATCAGGCTGCATCAAGCCAAACCTTTGTTTCCACGTAGCCTGCCGTAACCACGCCACGGGTAACCTCACCCATGCAGTCCTATTTCTTTCAGATGCGCATCCGTTTCGTGCTAGCTTTGAACGGGATTCGTAATTCTGATAAGAAATGCAAGAAGCGACCTTCGGCGTCCAGACAATCGCAATATGAGACTGTATTTGCCCGAGACGAACCGCGGTTCGGCCCGATTATCAAGAGAGCGCGCTAGGAAGTCTCTAAAAAGTGCAGGTTCCCGCGCCAAGACGCTGGTGACATCGTGGCTGCTGGCGGCGCTGGTCGTCGTTTGTAGTTTGAGCGGCTGCAGTTTACTCGCCTGCGCGCAGACGCCCGCGGACGAAAAAAATCCTCCCGCTCCGTCTCCAAATCCGCAAGTGCAGTCTCCGAACCCGGACGTGCAGGCTCCCGAGTTCTCGCGGGAACCGGTCCGATTGCAATCGCTTCCGCGCAATCTTTTTCAGGATCAAAAACATTTCTGGTCAACTCCGTTCCACATGACTCAGGAGCAGTGGCAGTGGGCGGTCCCATTGGTTGTTGCCGGCTTAGGGTTGGTGGCGACCGATACGGACACAGAAAAACACGTTCCGACAAACCCGACGACGGTCTCCCACGCGGTTACATTTTCCAATGCCGGTCTCGCTGCTTTTGTCGGTGCCGGCGGAGGACTGTTCATGTGGGGACACTTCGCGCACGACGACCAAAAACGCGAAACCGGCCTTCTCAGTGGAGAAGCCGCGATTGACGCATTCCTGGATACCGAAGTCTTCAGGTATGCAGCGGGCCGGGATCGCCCCTTTGTCGGCAACGGCCAGGGAAATTTTTTTCAGGGCGGCGACTCCTTTCCTTCGCAGCACGCGGCCGTCAGTTGGGCAATTGCCAGCGTGATTGCTCATGAGTATCCCGGCCCCATGACAAAACTGCTGGCCTACGGCTTGGCGGGAGGGGTAAGCACCGCGCGGTTTGTGGGGCAGAAGCACTTCGTATCGGACGTGGTAATTGGCAGTGCCCTTGGGTGGTATACGGGCCGGCAAGTGTTCCGCGCCCACTCCCATTACAGCGATGCCGAGATCGCGAAATGGGGTACGTTCAGCAAAGGTGAGGAAACAGGTACCGATCACGAACCGCGGAGCTTGGGGTCGCCATATGTGCCACTGGATAGCTGGGTGTATCCGGCCGTGGATAAGCTAGCTGCCCTCGGTTATATCAGTAATACGTTTTTCGCCACGAGACCCTGGACTCGCCTCGAAACCGCGAATCTGGTGAACGAGGCGAAAAGCAACCTGCAGGCGCAAGAAAGCGCTCCACAAACAGTCGTGGCGCTTGAACGTCAGCTGGAACAGGAATTCGCCTACGAATTGGGGCTGCTTGACGGCAAAAAGAACCTTGAAGCGAAAGTTGAATCGATATACACCCAGGTTGTCGGAATCAGCGGACCGCCCCTGAACGACAGCTATCATTTCGGTCAGACAATCATCAATAACGACGGTCGCCCCTATCAAGAGGGGTTCAACGCCTACGACGGCTTCTCAGGTTATGGCGTCGCCGGACCTTTCGCGCTTTATGTCCAGGGCGAGTATCAGCATTCATCTTCTGCGCCTGGCTATTCACTTGCTGCTCGACAAGCGATTGCCACAGCCGACCAAAACCCGCTCCAGCCGTATGTTCCGGTTGCGACCGTAGATCAGTTCACGCTTCTGGATACCTACGCCGCGGCCAAAGCTGCCGGATGGAATCTCTCATTGGGGAAGCAGAGTCTGTGGTGGGGACCCGCTGAAGGCGGAGCGCTGATTTTCAGCGATAACGCTGCACCTATTTATATGTTCCGGGCGACCCGAACTTACGCGGAGCTTCCTTGGATTCTTCGGCTGCTCGGCCAAGTGAAAACAGATCTATTCTTTGGCAAACTATCCGACAACCAATTCCCTCCGCGACCGCTGATTCACGGGGAAAAGATTAGTTTCAGAACCACGCCAAATTGGGAATTCGGATTTGAGCGCACATCTGAACTCGGTGGCGTGGGCCGGGCGCTAACCGCGGGCGCTATCTGGGAGAGCTATGTCTCCCACACATCCTCTTTTTTTTATCCGGCCAATCGAAATCCGGGCAAGCGAACCATAGGGCTCGATTTCTCCTATCGCCTGCCGCATCTCCGTAACTGGGTGACGCTTTACGGCGACGCCCTTCTGCCAGCAAGCAATCCGACCAATCGTGACATGGACAAAAGCCCCTTTGATCAACCGGCGCGAACGGCGGTGCGATCCGGTGTGTTCATGCCTCGATTGCCGCGTTTGCCCAAGTTGGATTTTCGAGTCGAATCCGTCTACACAGACCCTCCGACCCCGCGGAGCGTTGACGGCCAGTACGTCTATTACGACGGCTTTTACCACGACCTTTATACCAACAAGAACAACCTGATCGGCGACTGGATTGGACGTGAGGGGATGGGTTTCCAGGCGTGGAGCACATACTGGTTTACTCCCCGAAGTTCACTCCAAGCCAGCTACCGTCATGCAAAGGTTGCTAAAGACTTCATTCCTTCCGGAGAAACGCTAAACGACGGCTCGGTAAAGGTTAACTGGTGGTTTCATCGGGACTTGAGCTTGTCGGGCTCGGTTCAATACGAAAAATGGCTCGCACCTATTTTAGCGCCGACTGCTCAAAACAACTGGACGTCAGCGGTTGAAGTCACGTTCTGGCCGCAATCCTGGGGTCGGTAAAAGCGGTGTTCGGTTTCGAGCGCAGAATTTGCGAGTCCGGGAACTGGTGTCCTTCAAATCCTCCAACATTTCCGCTGATTACTCCTGATCACCGCTAACTAATGGACAACCGCGATTGCGGCGGCGGTCAGGGCCAATTGCGCAGAAATTTGTGTCCAGTCGCGCAGGCCGCGGACGAAAGCTCCGCTGCTGAGCTTGTAGGGCACCACGATCTGATCGCCGGGGAACAAACGGAGGCGATCGAATTTGGAACCCGTGAAAAGCCCGTTGACATTATTGGCGGCGACCACGACCCCGTTAGCGCGCAGCACGAATGCGTGGTGCAGGTCGGACTGCGGTTTTCCCTTTCCGGCCATGTCGAGATACGCTCCGGTAGTGTTCCGGGACTCAAAAATGAACGATCCCGGATTGTAAACATTACCCACCACTGAGACGGTCGAAGGCGTATGGGGGACGGTCAGCCGGTCGCTGTCTTCCATCACCATGTCCGGGAAATCGGCGAGTTTCTTGTCGCTCGGCTTGACGGGGAGTGCGATGCGTCCGCTGGCGCGGGTGCCACGGAGCTGAGCAATAATCGCTTCCTGTGCCGCCTGCAGTTGCGCCAACTGCTGCACATCCGCGGCCTGGGCGGAAGACGCCATCGACATAGCCGACTGCCGGATTTGCACTTCCATGTTGCGGACCAGTTCGTCCAGGCTTCTTTGTTGTTCTATCCGCGCCGATTCTCGGGTCAATTCCGAACCGTAGACGTAGGCGTCGGGAGTCAGACCACCCGCGCGTTGCAGAACGGAGTGGAGCGTTTCATTGGTTCCGAGCTTATAGACACCAGGGCGCACCACCTCGCCTTCGACGATCACATACTGGGAGCGCTCCGTCTGCGGCACGCTGATGTCTCGCTGAGAGAAGATGGTGACGATATCACCCGGCTGCAGTTCGAGGTTGCTTTCTTCGTCGTGTTCGATGATTGCTTTCCGAGGACTCATCCAGAGAAGCTGGGAGGAGAGGTCCTCCGGATTAACTCGCTGAATAATGGCATAGTTCCAGTCTATTTCAGGAGCATAGCGCCGCAAATCCTCATTTACCTTCCCGATGACGTTTGGGTTTGCAGACGTGCGATCGCCGGTCCTCGGCCGCGCACTCGCCGAGGAGTCTTGCTCACTTTGCGCGTAATTGACATCCGGCCAATTTGAAGAACCGGTGATATCTGGCAAATTGTCCGGACAGTTATAGTTATAGTTATAGTTCCCCGTTGCGCCAAGAACGTCAGACGTTGCGGTGCCGTTGGGCGTCGTGCCGTTGGGCGTCGTGCCATTGGGCGTCGTGCCGTTGGGCGTCGTGCCGTTTAGCGTTCCGTTGGTCGATTGTCGATTGGGGCCACAACGGACATTTCGTGGAAGCTCCGTGCGAACCGGATACTCAGTTTCACGGCCATTGACAATGGCGGCGCGATCCATCCAGTAGCGACGGGTCAGCAAAGCCTGTGCATTGGGAATAAGGTCGCGGACGCGCATCCCCGGCTTCCAGGGATAACGACCTGGGTTCGAGACGTTGCCACGCAAGGTGACCGTGTCTTCGAAACGCGAAACGATCGAAAACACGCGGACAATGTCGCCATCCGTAAGGAGCAGAGCGCGGGATTGTTCGTCGTAGGGGAACTCCAGTGTTTTACGTGCCTGGTGCTCCACGAGGCGATCAATCGTGATCTTGCTCGAGTCGGCAACCGTGCTCAGGTCGCCGGCAATTTGAATCAAGTCGCCAAGGGTGGAGTTGTCATTCATTTCGTAGATGGCTGGCGTATTCACCGAGCCCGAGATGGCAACCAGGTGACCAACGTGGGGAAAGTAGAGAACATCGCCGGGCAGGAGTCGGACGTCCTTCGACTTATCGCCCTTAATCAGAAGGTCGTAGAAATCGAAATCTGTAATGGTTGCGCCATCGCGACGGACCTGAACATGCCGCAAGGATCCCTGCGGAGCTGGACCGCCGGAAGCAAAAATCGCGTTAACCAGCGTGCTTAGCGAGCTGATGGTGTAGGTTCCCGGATAGCGGGCATTGCCAACTACAAGTATCTGAATGGAGCGCAGTCGGCCGACGTTGGCTGTAAGATCGAAGTTCCTGAATATCTTCGCAATCTCTCGTTTCAGGTGTTGCTCCAGATCTCCATAATGGTTGCCGGCAACGGATATTTGTCCGACCTGTGGGATGTAGATCTGGCCAGAACGGTCCACGATCACCCGCAGGTCAGCCTCGACCTGGCCCCAGATCCTGATTTGCAGTTCGTCGCCAGGGCCGATGATGTAGTCGGTCGGAACCTGCAATAAATCCATAGGAGCAAACGTGCTCGGCGGCTGAACGAATAACGACTGCCCGAATAATGGCAATGCCCGGCCGGCCGAATCGGCGACCATCTGCTCGAACTCGGTCTCCGGCCGCGGCGGAAGTTTCGGCTGCCGCATCTCCGAGGGATTGAGTGGATTGCCCGGCAGGTTCTGGCGTGGGATCAAACCGGTTGGTGTTTTCAATTCCGGCACCCGCTCGGGGGTAGACGAATAGTCGCGTCCTTGGGTTCCGCTGGGTCTTTGACCCTGTGCAGCGTTGCATGCGGCGCTGCCCGCTTGCGAGGGATCTGAGCAATCCACCGCCGTTCCCTGGGGCGTGGTGCCTTGAGATGACAAATCATCAGGGGATTGCGAAAAACATACCCCAATCGAAAGAACGAGGAACAACACCAGCAACCTTGTTTTTTGCATGGTCGGTTCAGAATCCTGTAGTTCCGCAAAACGCAGTATCCAAACGTGCAATCTTACCAACTGCCCGATTCGAGCGGAACGGCTAGTAAGATGCAACAATATCTCTTGCAGCGAATACTCATTATATGTGCGCGGAGGGCTCTGAGCGTGCATGAAAAATGGCAAATTTCAGAGCTACCCGGTGAGGAGAGAAGTTTTCGGGTTTGGCTACCTTTTTCTGCGAACCACAAAATCCAACCCGGCGGTGAAGTAGATCAACGAACCGGTCGCAGAATGTTCTTGGGAAAGAATGGCCCCGCCACCGCCTTCGAGAACCCATCTCAAGTTTTGCCCGACGGGGATGCTTGCACCAAAGATCCCCATCGGAACCAGAGCCCCGTCAGGAAGGTTCGAACCCACGAAGGACCTGCCGGCACGTCCGTGCTCGGCGACTATCCGCACAGTAGCGTAGGGGAACCATCTGGCTCCTTTCCTTTCCGGGAGGATGCCCGTGGTCGCACCCAATTCCACGTTTAAACTCTTGCCCTCCGTATCGTCTCCTATTCCAATCCCGTTCTCGAGGCGCAAGTTCTTGAAGAGTTGGTATCTTGTTGCGATCTTCAGGGAGAACGCCTGAAAATTGGAATGTTCGGCGCCCTCGAAATCGACCCCCCAGTCCAGGCGATTTGTCAGGCCGAGTTTCCACCGGCCAAACCAATCTACTCCCGTTTCGTGCGCGCATGGTGCTGGGAACAGGTTGCCCCAGGCCCCTCCGGCAAAGGCGAGTTCGTTGGCCCCCACAGGCAGCGTGCTGGGACCAACGAAGGTAAGAATGGGAGGGAGGGGTGCAATATCCTTACAGCCCGGAACCACTTGATTTGTCTGAGCCCGGAGGGCTCCCGATAATCCGACGAGCAGGAGAAATGCAAAAGTGAGGCGGCAGCACTCTCTGCCACGGGTTGTCATTTCCGCGCGCGCTCCTTGTTAGCTTTGTCCGCATCCCACATTACCTGATCTTTCCCGTCAACCAAAACGAAACGTGTTGTCGCCCAAGGCTCCCGTCGTTTCTATCTCCGCCCGATGGGCTGGCGAGCGTTGGCTTCTATTGTTACGTCTGAAGGATTTGAACCCGATTTTTGATCGGGAAGGCCCTGATGCTATGGAAAACTTCCAGCATATCCGCACCATTATTCGGGATGACGCGAAGGCAGCGTCAGATTTCGATGCTTCTATGCAGTCCACGCCTGTGGGCCTTTACTCGCTGATGCGCGGAGCCCCGGCTGGGAACTCTGGCAAGCCAGACCATGCCTGATACGAAAACAGTTCGACGCGGGAGACTCGCGGAACATAGTGAGTTGATAAACTAACGACCCGGACGAGTGATGATGATCGTGGATAATGACGAAGACAGAAGCACATCAGCTTTGCAAGGCTTCCGAAAATGGAATCATCCCCCATTTAACCACGCTTCTGCTTCCGTTCAGCCGGCTAGCCACAGTGACTTTTTCAATACCCACGGGATTTATTAACAACGATCCATGCCTGCGACGAGCGATTGGCCCGTGAAGCTGGTACTGCGCATCAGTGGGCTGTGTCTGGGCGTTGCAACGCCAGCGGCCTTCCAGGCCCGGTGTTGGGCGTAAAATACTGCCTGTGAGAAATGCAGTTATTGGGGCGATACCAGTGTTGTTCGTGGTTGCGAGTGGGGTCGCACAAATCTTCGAAACCCAAATCCCGATTCCGGAGCAGGAAAACAGTACTTGCGGGGGAAAGCACACGCCGGGGGATGCGCTAACGTGCCATGTGACATTTGACGGGAGTACAGACACTATCGTTAAGGCAGTTGTTGTACGCTCCTCTTCGAAGATGCTCCAGAGTTAGTCGAACGCGAGCGTCGAGGCAGAACGCGGTTGGGATCCGACTGCGCAGCCGCCGGCCAAACCTGACCAGGATACAGGCTGGGAATACGAAAACCGCGATATGCCAATTGCCCTTGGATATCCATCTTCCAAACCAGCTCCGGAGTCTGCCTTTGGGTCACTTCTTCAATTTGAGAAAAACCAGGGATGACGGTCTCGTCATCAGCGATGTCAACCTCTATGTCGCCATTGGGTAAAAGCAATGCGTCCCCGCAACATACGGAATAGTAAGGGAGCAAGTTATCCTCCCACAGCACCGTGGCGGTTCTTGTGAATTCATCGACTTGAAAGATGGGGACGCTGCTATAACAGGCGCCCACCCCAGCAGTACCACACACATCGTTGTTGCTGTCCATTAATCGATTGTTTCCGTCGTTGAAAAACATGAGGGAGAAAACACCAGCGCTGTTCGGGCTCACAATCGTTGGATAGTGTTGACCGTAGTTCCATTCGATCGGCGCCTGCCCACTGGGTAGCGTGAAATCGCCGTCCAGTCCAAAATGCCACAAAATGCTCCCATCGCCCGCTCCGTTGTCGTAATTGATCTTGATGATCCAATTCTGGTTTCGCATGGAAAGGATCAGGTTCCCATCGTCCGACGAATAAATGATCGCGTTGGAATGGGTCCAATCTGGGAGACCGTAGGGGGCACGCGCGGGGTCCAGATGGTCAAAAGCAGACCAGGCCCAAACTACACTCTGCTGCTGAAGATCCCAGTCGATGAGCGCATCCCCCAACACCATCGTCCCCTCCGGGATTCCGGGCACGTTGTTGATCGTCTCATAATAGTTAGCTATCAGAATCCAGTGCCCATTGGGTAAGACTGCGATATCGTGATGAAGCGATGAAATGCGGAAGGAAGCAATTTCTTGAAGAGTCTGATTGACCTCATTGATGGTGATGCGATTAATGATGTTACCAGCGAGATCAATCTCGCGGATTTCATTAATCCCCCCGAGTGCGCCGAAGGGTGCCGGCGAAAGAATCACCAGCATGTGCCCGTTTGGGAGTGGTTTGATCGGAAAAGGAAATTCGGTCGATTCCAGATCGTAATACCAGATCACATTGCCTTCCAAGTCCGTAGCCAGGGTGGAAAGCAGATTTGTAGGAACGCTGTCGGGAACAAGTGAGAACAATTCGACACCGGAGCTTGGCGTGCCAACTCCAGTTGTTTGCGCTGTGATGCTGGGCAGCTGGTCAGCTGGAATGGATCCGGTCGTGAACGGATGATCGGCGTCAAGCAATTGCGAATCGTCGGACAGGTTGGCAACCGCCTGCATATGGTAGGTTGTGTTCGCTCGCATGCCCGCCACTAGAACTGTGACTTGGCCGCCTCCAGTTGGTGCCGGCATGAAGGATGTAGAGAGACCGTAGTTTGTGTCGAGTCCAAACTGTACTTGAACTGTTGTGCCAGCCGGAACGGTTATCGAGTAGGAGGCCACCAGCGGATTTTGCGTCGCCACAACTGAACCCGGGGTGAAGCTACTGGGATTAAAAAGAGTCACCTCGGCCGAGCTTAACTGGCCTAGAATGCCGATCGTGATCGGCTTTGCGGATGCAGTGCTCGGAGCCGTGTAAACACCTGCCGGTGTGATCGTTCCAGTGGACGGCGAGCCGCCTGGCAATCCATTCACCAAAAATACAGGTTGCGGCTGGAAGTCAGTTGCGCTATTTCCGATCCTGGCAATGTTGAATTGAAAAGTCTGCCCGGGAGCCAGTAAAACCGCGGAGGGAGATATCAAAACGGAATTGGCAGAGATTCCGCAACCGATCAACATTACCAGGCAGGACGTGATTAACCCGGCGCCCGTACTGCGTATTCCCCAATCGCGCACAATCTTTCCGACCAAAACCCTCAACCGGAATCTCCTTTTTGATTCAAGAACGACGGTGATCATAACCCATCCCGCTGTTCTCCGATAGGTGTGAAACAATTTCATATGGACCGCCGTCCGATGCCCACGCGGAAGAGAAGCGATGGGCTACGTCAATTTCGGCAGAACCGGCCTGTAGGTTTTCGCTCATCTTGGGCCGCATGATTTCCGCGACGAAATACTTTGACAAATCTCCAGCGTAGGATGAGGTATGTGCTGGAACTTATATTGACGTCGGTTGACGTCGGGGCGGTCGCATTTACAGAAAATTTGAGTGGGGACAATTCCGAACTTCCAACCGCAACGGCCGTTGTCTGGAGCCGGGCCTCGACGGCCGGCATTCCTTGTTTCGAGCAGGCTCGGTTGTCCAGACCCGATATGCCAAGTCTGCCCCCGCTCCGAACCCCTCAACTGTAGTAAAAGTGTAGGGTTACTCGTCGGCATGCGAGTGTCAATGCAAGCGTCGGCAGGAGGGAACTTGACCCCAAGAAACGCGACCGCTTTCGCTACGGAGAAATCGAAACGCCTGTATCAGCGGGCGAGGGGTGTTCTGGTCGAGGGTGGAAGCTCTCCTTCCCGAGGGCCGGCCAACTATGGCGAGTATCCGATCTTCATGCAGCGTGGGCAGGGCTCCCGCTTATTCGACGTGGACGGAAATGAATACATCGACTGGATGATGGGATTCGGCGCGCTCCCTTGGGGACATGCGGACCCGGAAGTCACGCAGGCAATCGCTGAAGGAGCGGCTACGGGTGCCCATTTCGCCACGGCAACCGAAATTGAAATTGAAGTGGCCGAGTTGCTGCGGCAGGTCGTGCCGAACGCGGAGATGGTCCGCTTTGCGAGCACCGGAACCGAGGCGGTGATGGCCGTCATCCGCTTAGCGCGCGGCTACACCGGCCGGTCGAAGATCCTGAAATTCGAGGGCCACTACCACGGCTGGTACGACGATATCCTGGTGGCGTCAAACTCAGTACCTCCAGCAGCAGTTGGGCTGCGTAGCGATCCGGTCAAGATTGCAGACAGCTCCGGCCTCAATCGCCGCGCCCTCGACGACACGATTGTTGTCCCCTGGAACGACCTGTCATCTCTCGAACGCGCCATCCAGAACCACCCTGGGCAGATCGCCGCTGTAATAACCGAAGGCGTGATGGCGAACATGGGCGTGATTCCCCCTGCCGAGGGTTACCTTGAGGGCCTGCAGAAGCTTACACGGCATCACGGCATTCTCTTTATCCTGGACGAAACCGTCACTGGCTTCCGCATCGCACCCGGCGGTTGCCAGCAGCACTACCGGCTATCCCCGGATATTGTCACGTTTGGAAAAGCGCTGGGCTGCGGACTTCCCGTCGCCGCTTTTGCCGGACGCGCCGAAGTGATGCGTGCTCTCGCCAGCGGAGGTGTTCTGCACTACGGCACTCACAACGCCTCGCGCATCGGGCTCCACGCAGCGCGCGCAAACCTGCGCAAGCTGATGCGCGATGACGGCGCAGCCTTTCGCCATATTTGGGATCTGGCCAACCATTTCGCCACAGGAATGACCGAACTCTTCCGCCGGAAGGGAACGCCTGTGATCGTTCAGCGAGTCGGTCCCATGTTCCAGATCATGTTTACCGAGCAGGCATTCATCCGTGACTATCGCGAGTTTTGCCAGTACGTGGATCGCAGGAAGTATCAGCGCCTGGCACTGAAGTTGTTCGAATACGGCGTGTACACCAGCCCGGCAGCGACGCTGCACTCGATCGTGACGGCCGCCCACAGCGCGGGCGACGTTGCCCAGACCCTAATTGCCATGGATCACGCTTTGGACGCACTGGGGTAAGCACGGTAGACACGGCTGCAAGAGTGCGGAGAAATTCAGTTTCGTATCGGGGTATCGCTTTCGCGATACCGAAAGCCCTTCGAAATGAACACCCCATTAGGGGCTGGGTAGCGAACGCCAACTCGGCCGATAGAAATTACACCAGGCCAAAATAGAAACTCCGACGCGAGGCAGAAATGGATTCCGAGAAAATTCGCAATAGATCCGAGCGGATGCTGTCCCTTGAAGGCAAGGTTGCGATAATCACTGGCGCGGCGTCTGGAATTGGCCGGCAGATCGCGGTCCGTCTCGCGGAGATGGGAGCCGCGGTTGCCGTTCTCGATAAGAACGCCGAGGGTGCAACGGAGACAGTCGTCGGCATCCAGCGAGACGCTGGCAACGCCGTGGCGATCCCATGCAATGTTCGTTCGCGTTCCGACTGCCGGCAGACGGTGGATCGGATAATTGCCGCGCACGGCCGTGCTGACATCCTCTGCAACAACGCGAGTGTGGTGATCCGAAAGGATGTCATGGCTCTGGAAGAAGAAGAGTGGGACGCGGTTCTCGACGTGACCCTGAAGGCCGCATACCTGTTGTCGCGCGAAGTGATTCCGCACATGATCCGCAACGGAGGGGGAGCCATCATCAACACTGGATCGGGATGGTCACTAAAAGGAGGTGCAAAAGCGGCTTCCTACTGTGCGGCGAAAGGAGGACTGCTGAACCTGACCAGGGCCATGGCGATCGATCACGGACAAGACAACATTCGCGTCAACTGCGTCTGTCCAGGCGATATCGATACTCCGATGCTCGCGAGTGAATGTCGTCAGCTTGGCGAAAATCCTGAGCAGTTTATGAAAGAAGCCGCCAATCGTCCGCTCCATCGCGTCGGAACAACTGACGATGTCGCGAATGCCGTTCTGTTTCTCGCCAGTGACATGGCGAAATGGATCACCGGGGCATACCTCGTCGTGGATGGCGGCGGGCTGGCCTGAAGCAAGAAAAGCCTAAACAAAAAAAGGACACCGCCTGCGCGGTGTCCCTACCTACCAGCAACTTGACTTATTTATTCTCGTTGAGCGATCCGGCTCCAAACTCTTTGCGTTGTGCCACCGGACGCGCCGCTCTGACCGCCGCTACCGCCGCGGGCAGGGCCGCCGCCGCTCCGTAGCGCTCCAGCAGTACGGGCACCATCGCGCCTTCCGCTTCCTTCACAAAAGTGAGCTTACTCTCGCCCAGCAGATCGACGCGAACGAAATCTCCCAGCTTCACCTGCCCAGTCGCCACCAGGTTCGCCAGCGGAAACACCAGGTGCCGTTCAATCGCCCGCTTCAGGTGACGCGCCCCGTACTTCGGATCGGTGCCTTCCGCGAGCAGAAAGCTTTTCACCGGCGGAGTGCAGTTGAATACGAACTGATGTGCGCCCGCCGCCATCAGCACCCTCTGCTGTACCATTCCCAGTTCGATTTCCAGGATCTGCTGCAGGTGCTCGGCACGCAGCGTCTTGAACACGACCACTTTGTCGATGCGATTCATGAACTCGGGGGCAAACTTACGCCGCGCCGCATCCACCGCCGAACGGTTGATCTTTTCATCCAGCGAGTTATCTACCTGCACCGGCTTCGGCGCAAAGCCTAAGCCGCCATCCACCAACCCATTCATCTCAGCGGCGCCCAGGTTCGAGGTCATGATAATGATGCAGCTCGAAAGATCCACGCGCCGGTTGTCGCCGAGCGTCAGCGTCGCCTTGTCCAGGATTCCGAGCAGCAGTTGCCACAGCGAGTCGGAAGCCTTCTCGATTTCGTCGAACAGCAGGATCGACAACTTCAGCTTTTCCGTGTGCCACTGGTTCAGAGCTTCTTGCGTCAGCAGCGGATGGGTCTCGCGGTGTCCCAGGTACCCAGGAGGCGACCCGATCAATTTGGCAATCTCGTGGGAATGCTGGAACTCCGCACAATCGATCTTGATGCAGGCCCGTGCATCGCCGAACAGTGACTCGGCCACCGCTTCTACCACCCGCGTCTTGCCGGAGCCGGTTGGCCCCAGAAACAGCAGATTGCCCACGGGACGACCCGGCGCATTCAGCCCGGCCAAAAACATCTGATAGATCTCGGCAACCTTTTCGATTGCCTGGTCCTGCCCCACAATCTTCCGGCGCAGGGCCGTCTCAAAGTCGCGGGCATCGTTGCTGCGGCGGCTAGGGTCAAGTACGGTTGCGAGGTTCGTTCTCATCGGTTCGGGCCCTGATTTCCTTTCCGGAAGCTGCACGTTTCTTGGGAAACTGCTCATTTTTTGTCTATGGTCACTCGCTTACCATCTGGGAGAGAAGGGTGCATTCCCCGCCCGCTCCCTCCCTAGTGCAAGCCGCTAGCCATCCTCCGGAAGCCCCGTAATCCCCCGCTTCTCATCGTTTTAGATGCGGCTAGCCCGCTTCAAGTCCTGCCGGTCACGTTACCCACAGTTTCCCCAAGAGAAATTCTTTGCAGACTGCGGGAACTTTCCTTTGCGCCACGACCGCCCGTACGTCCATGTCCGGTAAGCCCTAAACCGCTTGGCCTGACGTAACTGGCAGCCCTGCTTACCCCTAGCCGACAATCAGAAACAGTCTCATAAGACTCATATTTCTGGAGAATAACCCTTGTCCCAATTCTCGACGGCTAGACTCTCGGAAGCCAGATCCTCGATAGCAAACTCTGCAGCCTTCCTGTTCCGCCTGGCCATCGTCGGGCTCGGCCTCTTTTCTGGGCTGGCCTTCGGAGTACAAAATCCCCACGGTGTGCAGTTGGTGCCGGCAAAAGCCGATGCCGCCAAAAAGCCCGTGATCCCGGCGCCGGTCGCCGTTATTGCGCCCCCCGGCTCCGAGCTTTATATCGCCCAGCGCGGAGACAGCATCCCGTCCGTGTCACGCAAAAACCTGAGGCGGACCAAGTACCTCACCTCATCCGAACTGGGCGACGCGATCCGTGAAGCTAACCAGAACCGGCAAGGTGTCTTCCTCAAGCCCGGAGAGCAGATCATCATCCCCGGAATTCTCGAATCCGCCATTGTAGAGAAATCGGTGCCGGTTGCAAGAGATTTCGAAGTCCGCGCCATTTACCTGACCGGCGTAATGGCCGGCAGCGATCATGGAGTGCGCATCATCCGGCATTGGCGCGAAGTTGGCGGCAACGCGGTCGTATTCGATATCAAGGATAGCGACGGCATCGTCAACATCGCCTTCGAGCACCCGCTAGCCACCGGACAGCGCCACTACATTCCCGACCTGCCCAAGTTCGTTCACTTCCTGCATTCCGAAAACATGCACGCCATCGCTCGCGTCGCCATCTTCCGCGACGAGCATCTGGTCTCAACCCATCCAGAACTGGCGGTGAAGTCGCAACGCACCGGCCAGCCCTGGCGCGAGAACGGCAAACTAGTCTGGACCGACCCCTCGAACCCCAAGGTGCAAGACTACGACATCGCCCTAGCCAAATTCGTAGCCCAGTCTGGAGTCGATGAAGTGCAGTTTGACTACGTCCGCTTTCCCGCCGAAGGCGACCAGAAAGACGCCGTTTTCGCTTTCCAAACCAATCATCCCGACTCCACCTGTAGAGACGGGGCTTGCCCCGGCTCCCCCGCCGCCGGACCAACAACCGATCGGCCGAAGACACGAAAAGACGTGCAGCGTTCGGAAGTGATCGCCGATTTTCTCAAGCGCGCCTACGCCCAGCTCCATCCGAGCGGCGTATTGCTCTCGCTTGACGTTTTCGGAATCATGGCGTGGCAACGCCCCGTCGATCTTTCGCACACCGGGCAGGACATCGTTGCCATGGCGAAGCATAGTGATGTGCTCTCGCCCATGATCTATCCCTCGCACTTTTTCGGCATGGATGGCATCGCGCGCCCTGGCGACGCGCCCGAGCATTTCATCGGCGAGTCCATGGACCGCTTCAAGCTCATCACCAAAGACAGCGGTGTCGTGATTCGCCCCTGGCTGCAGGCCTTTGCCTGGCGCACCAAGACTTACTCGCCCCAGTACATTGAGGTACAAGCCGAGGTAGCGAAACAAAAGGGCGGCATCGGTTTTCTCTTCTGGAACGCCAATAACGACTACTCGAAGGCCTACATCGCCATGCCGGAAATGCGTGCCGCCAAAAACAAAGACCGCTACTTCCGCGGAGATGAAGTAGGAGCCACGCCCGAACCGGTCGCGGCCACGCCGGTTGCCTCCAACGCCGTGCCCAGCGCAGCGCCCTACACGAATAATGTGGAGACGGGGCTTGCCCCGTCTCCCACCGACAGCTCCCACCGCGCGCAGAAGATCTGGCGGCACTGAGCGGTCAGGGCATTCAGGCTGCGGAAAAACGAACCTTCCTCGGACCACTGGCACGCATCTTCATCGCCGGCAAGCATCCATTTAGCATAGGGATGTGAAAACACAGACATACGTTGGCCTAGCGCGAGCCCTCTCCAAAATGGGTTATCGCTCGCGGTCCCAGGCGGCGGTTTTGATTCGTGCCGGACGGGTCACTCTGAATGGCCGGATCGCGCGCGATGCGGAAACTCCGGTGCGAATGCTCCAGGACAAGATTGAGGTCGACGGTTCGCCGCTCGACCGAACGCCCGCGATCTACCTCCTCATGAATAAGCCGCGCGGCGTAGTGACGACGGCGTCCGACGAGAAAGGGCGCGAGACTGTTTACGATCTGCTGGAGCCAGGTTTGCCGTGGGTCGGACCCGTAGGGCGGTTGGATAAGGCGAGCGAAGGCCTGCTGATGCTGACGAACGATTCGGGGTGGGCGGCGAAGATCACCGACCCTACCACTCATCTGAATAAGAAGTATCACGTACAAGTTGACTGTGTCGCAGACGCCGATCTGCTCGCGAAGATCGCTCGTGGATGTGCAAGTGAGGGCAAATCAGGCAACCATTTGCGCGCCAAAGCAGCACGCCTGCTGCGGCACGGCGACAAGAACAGCTGGCTGGAGATTACGCTCGACGAAGGCAAGAACCGCCATATCCGGCGTCTGCTGGAAGCGCTGGGCGTTCGAGTTCTGCGGTTGGTGCGCGTGTCGATCGGGCCGCTCGACTTGGGCGAGCTAAAGAAGGCCGCGACGCGACGCTTGACGCCGGAGGAAAAGAAAGCCATCGATCATGCACTGCAAAAGCGGGCGTAGGGACAGCCGCCCCTCGGCTGTCCGGGCGAGCGCAGCTCGCCCGGCTTTCGTCTTGCACGGATATCCCCAAGGGTGTGGCGAGGCTTCGCCCCGCTGGACAGCCGAGTCCGGCTGTCCCTACGCCTGCTTCTCCCCAACGATGCCTTGCGTTTCCACATACTCCCGCGCCTGCCGTAGCACGTTGCGCTCGTTGCTATGAGCAAGCTGGCGAGGCGCGTCGTCAAGCGGCATCCAGAGGGCTTGCTTGACTTCGATCCGCATGTCGGAAGTGAGGTTGTCGATTTCTCCGGACACATAGCGCATCAGGTAAAAACTCACGATCTTAAAAACTTGTTTGCCGTCGCCCCAGGTGCGGACATAGACATATTTGTTGTCACAAAGTTTAGTGACCGGCTCGGCGACGATGCCGGTCTCTTCCCTCACTTCCCGCACGGCTGCAGCCTGCGGTTTTTCGCCCGTATCCACCAGGCCCTTAGGGAGCGCCAACACGGCTGGGCTGCGCTTGCGTGCCGTCTTGGCAGGTTTGGGACTTTGTTTCAGCGGCTCACTTTTCTGTGGCTCAATCAGTGCGACGTGCCACACTCCCGAGATCTGCCGAAGCACCACGCCGCCGGCTGAAATTTCTCGTGCCATCTGGAATACCTATCGCGAATTGAACGGTTCCTATCAGGGCACGCCTTTAGGCGTTCCGCGATTGCCGCCTTACAACGCGCCTTTAGGCGCTGAGGGCCGAGTTTGGCGCTGAGCCACGGACTCCTACTGGACAAGGTATCAGGAATTCGCGAGCTTCCCAGTCTCTTGCTGGATTCGCTGCCAGGCGCGTTCCACATGGCGGGCCTGAGTATTGGTTTGGCCGACGCAAAGTCGAAGCGTAAGTTTGCCATCCAGCTTGGTATGCGTCAGGTAGAGGTCGCCGCTGTTATTCAGCCGGTCCATCAGGAGCTGATTGGCCTGATCTTGATTAGCCTGATGTTGATGAGGATGATCTCCCGCACGCAGCCGGAAGCAGACAAGGTTAAGCAGGGCGGGCGCGGCGACCTCGAAACGCGAATCTTCGCGTACCCAGGAGGCGAACTGTTGCGCCAGGCGCACGTGCTCGCGAATGTGGTGCTGCAGACCTTCGATGCCGTAGTGCCGGATCACAAACCAAAGCTTAAGCGAGCGAAAACGGCGTCCAAGCGGCACATGCCAGTCACGATAGTCAATGACCGCGCCAGATTCGGTGGCCTGGTTGCGCAGGTATTCTGGCAGGACCGATAGGGTCTGGATAAGGCTCCTACGGTCTGCAACGTAAAAAACACTGCAATCGCAGTTGGTGAACATCCATTTGTGTGGGTTGAAGACGTAACTGTCGGCGAACTCCACGCCATCGTGAACGAAGCGGAACTCCGGGCAGAGCGCGGCCGTGCCGCTCATGGCTGAGTCCACGTGCAGCCAGAGATTGTGGTAGCGGCAAATGCGGGCAATCTCGCGCACCGGATCGATTGCGTTCGATGATGTTGTCCCCACGGTGGCACAGACGAAGCAAGGAATCAGCCCGCCCTTGATGTCTTTTTCGACCTGTTGCGCCAGTACTTCGGGCCGCATGGCAAACTTTTCGTCCACCTCGATCTGGCGCAGGTTGTCCGAGCCCAGGCCGGCTATCCTTATTGCCTTTTCAACAGAAGAGTGTGTTTGGGTGGAGCAGTAGGCGGTCAGGCGTCCATCGCCGCCTTTGCGATTGCTGGCGAACTTTGTCGCACGCTCGCGGGCGGCGAGCGCAGCGCAAAGCGAGGCGCTGGACGCGGTGTCCTGAATCACTCCGCCGCCGCTGCTCGTCGAAAGAAATTGTTCCGGCAGGTCCAGCATGGGGACCAGCCAGTCGAGCACATGCGTTTCGACTTCCGTGCATGCCGGACTGGTGGACCAGAGCATGCCTTGGACGCCCAATCCGGCGGAGAGCAAATCGCCCAGAATGGCCGGTCCGGAGGCATTTGCCGGAAAGTAGGCGTAGAAGTTGGGCGATTGCCAGTGCGTGATGCCGGGAAGAATGACGCGCTCGATATCGCCAAGAATCTGATTGAAGGCTTCGCCTCGCTCCGGCGCGTTTGCGGGCAGCTTTGAGCGAATTTCTCCTGGTTTCACCCGCGACAGAACCGGGAAGCTTTCAATGCGGGAATGGTAGTCGGCGATCCAGTCCACTAGGGCGTGGCCCTGGCGGCGAAATTCCTCGGGAGACATGTGAAAGGATTTTTCTGCGGGCATGAGGTGCAATTTCTCCGTAGCTATTTCAACTTGCCGTAGTACACACGCGTGTTGTATTCGAACTCGACCATGTCGTCTGTCGCGTGGACCGCAAAGATCCGCTGGAGTTCCTGCATCATAGGTGCGTGACTGGGATGACCCTCGAGCGGTGCGTATGAAGAAGACAACAGTCGTCCCGCAGTGCCTTCGTAGTCAAACTGCTGACGCAGGTCGAACCCTCGCTCCTGGTGCGGAGCGGGCGCAAAAAATCCGTGAATGACGTCGGTCGTGCGTTCGTGGCGCACTTCCTTATAGTCGGTACCAAAAGTCAGCAGAAGCTGTTCGTATTCACGCAGGAAAGGAGTGCTCGCGGTGCGGCGTTCATTCCATATCAACACGCACCATCCCTCCGGTTTCAGTATGCGGACGAATTCCGCGCGCGCGCGAGGCAGGTCGAACCAGTGCGCGGCCTGGGCGGCGGTGATGAAGTCGACAGAAGCCGAGCCGAGCGTCGTCTCCTCAGCCGTTCCGGCAACCGACACCAGCCGTGCCTTGGACTGGGGGGACTGGAAGCATTCGAGCTGCTGGATGCCCATTTCACGCATTTCCGTATTCGGTTCGACGGCAAAAACCGAATTTCCGTTTTCCAAAAGAAGGCGCGTAAATACGCCGGTGCCGGAAGCGATGTCAGCGACGATGTGACTCGGCCGCAGTCCACATGCAACGCGAAGCAAGTCCAGGACCGCAGCCGGATATCCCGGGCGATAGCGGACGTAGTGCTCCACTCGATCAGAAAAACGAGCCGTTGGCGACTTAATCATCGCTCCTTAGTGTAACCCGTTCAAACGACGGTTCGCTCCGCACGGTACAATCTTTATCTTGAGTTTGGGTCTTGTGCCGGTTGAATCGGCGTTTCCTACAAGGAGCTTCATGAAACTTATCTCGGGTGCAATTCTGTTCTTCGCCATGATTGGTTCGGGCCTGCAGGCGTTGGATCACAGCGGCAAGAAAAAAGAGAAGGAGCAGCCGGACAACTGGTCCATCAGCGGGTTCCGCGACGCGGCCGGCGAGCGGGAAGTTGAAACGAAGTTCATCGCCGTGCCCGACCCCATGTTGGCGGAAGAGCATCTGCGCATCCTCACGCAAGCCCCCCACATCGCCGGATCTCCCGAAGACAAAGCGACTGCCGAGTACGTAGCGAAGAAATTTCGCGAGGCCGGACTGGACACCGAGATCGTCGAATACAAAGTGTGGCTCAACTATCCCGCGGAGATCAAAGTGGACCTGACCGCGCCGGACGGTGTCGAGATGCATGGGCCCCACCGAGAGCACGTCGACGACGATCCGTTTCAGGACGATCCGCGCGTCGTCATGCCTTACAACGGCATGTCACCCTCGGGCGACGCCGAGGCGGATGTTGTCTATGCGAACTACGGCTCGCCGGCGGACTTCGACAAGCTGAAGCAGATGAACGTCGACGTCCAGGGAAAGATCGTCATCGTCCGTTACGGTGAGAATTTCCGAGGCGTGAAAGAGTTCGTGGCGCAGGAACGCGGCGCGGCCGGAGTCATCATTTATTCCGATCCGAAAGACGACGGTTACTACCGCGGCGACGCCTATCCCAAAGGCCCCTGGCGCCCGGCCAGCGGCGTGCAACGCGGATCCGTCGGATACATGTTCCAGTTTCCCGGAGACCCAACCACGCCAGGAGTGGCGTCAGTTCCCAACTTGCCGGACTCGAAGCGCATTTCTCATGCCGCCTCCGAGCAGTTGCCAAAGATTCCCGTGACCCCGCTCTCGTATGCCGATGCCTCGCCGATTCTCGAGCACCTCGGCGGCCCGCCCTCGCCGCGCGAGTGGCAGGGAGCGCTGCCTTTTACCTACCATGTCGGTCCCGGCCCCGCGAGAGTAAAAATGCACCTGAAGCAGGATTATCAGTTCCGCACGATCTGGGACGTCATCGGCAAAGTTCGGGGAACGTCTTCGCCCGATGAATGGGTGGTCGCGGGCAATCATCGCGATGCCTGGGTGTACGGTGCGGTGGATCCGAACAGCGGCACGGCGGCGATGCTGGAGTCGGTCCATGGCTTGGGTGAGCTCCTCAAGTCGGGTTGGAAGCCTAAGCGCACCATCGTGATCGGAAGCTGGGACGCGGAAGAAGAAGGACTGATCGGTTCGACCGAGTGGGGCGAAGATCACGCCCAGGAACTGGGGAACGCTGCCGCTTATTTCAACATGGACGTGGCCGTAGCAGGCAAGAAGTTCGGAGCCTCAGGCACGCCCACGCTGAAAGAGTTTATCCGTGAGATCGCGAAGGCGGTGCCATCGCCGGAAGGCGGAACCCTTTACGACGCATGGAAAAAAGCGAGCGAGCCAGCCGCCGACAACAACCGTTCCCAGGGGACCAGCACTTTCCGTCCCCCACCGAACGCAGCGCAAAGCGATGTGCCCGTCGGTGATCTCGGCAGCGGCTCAGACTACACGGTCTTCCTGCAGCATCTGGGTGTACCCTCCACCGACATCAGTTCGACGGGCGATTATGGGGTGTATCACTCAACCTTCGATGACTTCACCTGGTTCAAGAAATTCGGCGATCCCGATTTCCGCTACGAGCAGCAGATGGCACGCGTCTACGGCTTGGAAGTGCTCCGCATGTCCAGCGCCGACGTGCTTCCCTACGACTACGAGACCTACGGGAAAGAAATTCTGGTCTACCTCGATGCTGCCCAGAACAAAAGTAAAGAGCGCTTCGGAAACAGCCGCGCCGTGCCAGACTTTTCGGCGGCGCTCGAAGGCGCGCGTCACCTCGAGGAAGCGGGCGCGAAAATACTGCAAAAGCAACGCAAGCTGCCGGCAACGCCCGATCGCCTGAATGCGAAACTCCGGGAAGCAGAGCGGGCTTTGTTGATTCCCGAAGGACTGCCCAACCGTCCATGGTTTCGCCATTC
The DNA here is from genome assembly GCA_036521955.1 of Terriglobales bacterium. Lineage (GTDB taxonomy): Bacteria > Acidobacteriota > Terriglobia > Terriglobales > Acidobacteriaceae > Acidiflorens. The sequence goes on along the minus strand of DATDGS010000041.1, from coordinate 80,002 downwards.
CATTTACGCCCCGGGACAATATACCGGGTATGCAGCGGTCGTAATTCCCGGGGTGAACGAAGCGATCGATCGTGGCGATCTTCACCGTACCGAGCAACAAATCGCGACCCTGGCAGCCGCGTTGAACCGCGCAGCTCTGGTTCTGGAGCAGTACCGCTAAGCTGATTCGAGACGATGAACGCGCAGATCGCCATCGAACACGTGCTCCACGACCTGCCCACAGCAGCGACGGCCACATTCCTCGCGCTTTTCCCCATCGTCAACCCACTCGGCGAAGTTCCAATGTTCTTCAGTCTCACCGCCGACTACATGCCGGAAGAGCGCCGTCTCACCGCGTTGAAGATCGCCGTCGATGGAGTTGCCATCCTGTCGTCTTCATGCTCTTCGGCCGCTTCGTCCTCAACTTCTTCGGCATTTCTCTGCCGGTGTTAAAAATCGCGGGCGGATTGATCGTGGCGAACACGGCGTGGACCATGGTCACAGGGTCCAGCCGCATGACGACGGCCGAAAGCAGCGAGGCCCTTACCAAAGACGACATTTCGCTCACGCCCGTGGCGATGCCCATGCTCTCGGGACCGGGCTCGATCGGGGTCGTCATGGGACTAGCCACTCACGTCGAGCATTTTCTTTCTTATGTCGGTATGGTCGTCGGAATTGTTGCGCTCGGCCTGACCTGCTTTCTATTCCTCGGTCTCGGAGGTCCATTCGTCAAGCGCCTCGGCCCCGGCGTGATGGGTGCGATCAACCGCATCTTCGGATTCCTGATTCTGGCGATTGCGGTGCAGTTGGTGTGGAACGGCGTGGCGGACTTTAGAGGGTGAATGAAGTCATCGGCGAGAAATCACTCCGAGTTTCCCGCCGCCGCCTGTTTTTCCATTTGCCGGCCGACCAGAGCGGCGCAGGACTCGATGAATGTCTGCTCCGCTCGAGTGAAGGTATGCGCAAAATAGCTCTCGATGCAGATTTCTGCCGCCACCCGATTCTTCACAAAGATCGGCACTACGATATTGGATTTCACGAGATCGGACCCGAGGTAGCGAGGATCGGCCGCAACGTTGTTGACGGCCACGGTTTCTCCGGAAGTGGCGGCCGCTCCGCACAATCCTTTGTCGAGCGGGATACGCTGGGTGGGAACGAAGCTGCCGGCGCAGGGTCCCAGCACCAGAGCCTCGAACCTGGGGACTTCCATGAAATAAAAGCCGACCCAGTTATAGCGGGTCATCGCTGCATGGAGATGATCGGCAATGTGCTGCATAAGAGGCTTCACGCCAGCGGCGGAGCGGCCGTATCTCTCAAATTCCGCCAGCAGTTCGTCATACTGTGCCATCGGACCCGGAATCTCCTTATTGGTTTTGGGCAAGCCGTGATTCTATGCTCATTTCGCGGCTCGTTACCATTTAGTACTGGCACCCCATTCCGCGACCTGGCAGCCCAAAGCCGGGTGTCTGGCAAATGGTCTGTGAGGCTCTGGGAGTATTGCCAGCGCGTTTCGAACGCAGCTCGGATTTGGGCGGTTTCCGCGCCCCATGGCGGATGTGAAGAACCTCGATTTCGCGCTTGGCTTCGCGGACTTGATCGTAGACGGAAAAACGGGCTGTGCAGCCGCTTGCGAACCAAGGGTCGTTTTCGAATCGAGCCACCCATATGGGGAAACCGAGCCAGCAATTCAACATGGCCGACCAGGGAACCGCCAAAGCGGGAGATACTCGCCAGTGGCTATTTAACCACACCCAACCCCTGAGCATTATCAACAACTTAAGACCCGTCGCGCGCCGCAAGAATTTACTACATAGTTCCTGTAAGCGCTAATATACATGTATAACTGTACATCTATAACTGTACATACAATGAAGCGAACGAAATACAAAAAGTGTTCCACGTGAAACATGTCGCCATTTTGCAAAACAGGCCGGCGGTCTCACCCGGCATGCTTGAGTGTCACCAGCTTTTCCACCAACCCCGAATAGTCCGCCTTCTCCAGCCCGTGCACCTGCTTGTTATATTCGTCCACTTTGCTGGAATAATTCATGGAGCAGAACCTGGGGCCGCACATGGAGCAGAAGGCTGCCGTCTTGTATCCCTCTTCGGGGAGGGTTTCGTCGTGCATGGAGCGGGCGGTCTCGGGATCGAGCGAAAGTTCGAACTGTTTTTCCCAGTCGAATTTGTAGCGGGCGTAGCTGAGGGCGTCGTCGCGGTCGCGCACTCCGGGACGCTGGCGGGCTACGTCGGCGGCGTGGGCGGCGATTTTGTAAGCGATGATTCCGTCTTTCACATCTTTTTCGTTGGGCAAACCAAGATGTTCTTTTGGAGTTACATAACACAGCATGGATGCGCCGTACCAGCCGATCATGGCCGCTCCTATGGCGGAGGTGATGTGGTCGTAGCCGGGAGCTATGTCGGTGACGAGCGGGCCAAGCGTGTAGAACGGAGCCTCGTCGCACCACTCGTTTTCCTTTTCCACCTGCTCTTTAATCTTGTGCATCGGGATGTGGCCGGGGCCTTCGATCATAACCTGCACGTCTTGCTTCCAGGCTATGCGGGTCAGTTCGCCCAGCGTTTTTAGCTCGGCGAATTGGGCTTCGTCGCTGGCGTCAGCCAGGCAGCCGGGACGCAGGCCGTCTCCGAGGGAGAAGCTTACGTCGTACCTCTTGAAAATCTTGCAGATGTCTTCGAAGCACTCGTAGAGGAAGTTCTGTTTGTGGTGATGCGTCATCCACTGGGCTAGAATCGCGCCGCCTCGGCTGACGATACCCGTGATTCGGCTCGAAACCATGGGCACATATTGAATGAGCACGCCGGCGTGGATGGTCATGTAATCCACGCCCTGTTGGGCTTGCTCTTCGATCACTTCGAGCATCACGTTCTTGTTGAGATCTTCGACGCGCTTCACGCGCGAAATGGCTTCGTAAATCGGAACTGTGCCGATGGGGACGGGTGAATGGCGAATGATGGCTTCGCGGATGGTGGGAATGTCGCCGCCGGTTGAGAGATCCATTACGGTGTCGGCGCCGTAGTGAACGGCGGTGTGCAGCTTTTTAAGCTCTTCTTCCACGTTTGACGTGACGGCGGAGTTGCCGATGTTGGCGTTGATCTTGCACAACGACTCGACGCCGATGGCCATGGGCTCCAGTTCGGGATGATTGATATTCGCGGGGATGATCATACGGCCGCGCGCAACTTCATCGCGCACCAGTTCGGGCGCGATCTTCTCGCGCTGCGCGATGTATCCCATCTCTTCGGTGATCACGCCGCGGCGCGCGTAATGCATCTGGGAGAAGTTACCGTCGGTGTTGCCGGCCTTGCGCTTGGCGAGCCACTCGGCACGCGGTTTTAGAACCGCATCCAGGCTGTTGCCGCTGATAGCGCCGTTTGTGGAATCGCCATTGCCTGCGGACATTTGCGTTTGTACCATCCTTCGCTTGATCTAGTTTTGAAATTATACGCCGCTTCCCGGGCGTGCTTATGCCTCGGGAGGGTTGGCTAGCGAGTTTTGCCGCGGCGGAAAAAGAATCCTGGCCGCAGAGCGGGAATCCAACTAACATGTCGTTATAACGACAATTATGGAAACATCGTGATTTAAGACAGGTCCGGCCGGGAGCAAGCAATGCTGAAGAAGTTGACGAGTACAAGCAACGACGTGAGCCTGACGATTTTGCGAGTGGTTCTGGGAATGGTGTTCTTCGCTCATGGCGCGCAATTGATGCTGGGCTGGTTTGGCGGCAATGGTTTTCATGCCACCATGGGATTCTTTACGCACTCGGGAATGCCGGCTGCCGTCGCGTTTCTGGTCATCTGCGCTCAATTCTTTGGTGCGCTGGGGTTGCTGGTGGGATTGCTGACTCGCATCGCCGCTTTCGGAATTGCGTGCGTGATGACGGGGGCGATCTTCATTGTCCATCTGCCGAACGGGTTTTTTATGAATTGGATGGGCACGCAGAAGGGCGAGGGATTTGAATTTCATCTATTGGCGCTCGCTATGGCCGCGGCGCTGTTGTTGCGCGGCGGCGGCGCTCTCTCGTTGGATCGGACGCTTTCGAAGTAAGTTTGGAGTCCCGTGAGTTGCCGAGCTGCGCTCGGCGGGACAGCCGGGGGCGGCTGTCCCTACGCGATCCTGGACGGGCATTGCCCCGTCACCACACGAGCGTTTCTAATTTCTGAGTGTCTTGCCGGTCTTCAGGGTGAACTGGATTCTTTCCTGCGTCTTCCTTTCGCCGCAGAGGGACTTGAAGGCCTCGCGCTCCAGGTCGAGCAGGTACTGTTCGCTGACTGGCGTGCCGGGGGTTATGTTTCCGCCGCAGAGGACCTCGGCGATCTTCGTGCCCAGCTTCAGTTCATGATCGCTGATGTAGTCGCCTTGGCGCATCAGGTACACACCCATCTTAAGGGTGGCGAGAATGTTCTCGCCGGGAGCGGGAATCTGCGTGCGCATGACCGGCGGCTCATAGCCCGCACCTACTAATTCCAGCGCGCGCGTTTTGACGTCGGAGAGAACACGCTCGCGGTTCATGGTGATGCGGTCGGAGCTCGACAGGAAGCCGAGTCCGCGGGCGTCATCGGCAGAAGTTGAGACTTTCGCTGTGGCTACGGTTTCGAAGGCTTTCTTCATCGCTTCCAGCAGTTCAACCGATTCGCCGCGGCCATTGGGACGAATAGAAGTCGCGCTGTCTACCGCCCGCAACAGCATTTCCTTGCAGCCACCGCCTCCGGGAAGCAGCCCGACTCCGACCTCGACCAACCCCATGTAGAGTTCGGCGTGAGGTTGGCGGGCGGCCGCATGCAGCGAGACTTCGCAGCCGCCGCCCAGCGTGAGTCCGAAGGGCGCGCTCACTACCGGCTTGGGTGAAAATTTGATGGCTTGCGTCATGCCCTGAAACTGGCGGATGGCGAGGTCAACGTCGTCCCACTCTTCTTCTTGGGCCGCCATGAGCAACAACATCAGGTTCGCACCTACGGAGAAATTCTGAGCGTCGTTGGTGATGACGAAGGCGTCGAAGGCGTCGCCCGGTCCACCAGGCTTCAACGTCTGGAGGATCAGCGAGATAATGTCGGCGCCGAGCGCGTTCATCTTGGAGTGGAACTGGATGCAGCCGACACCATCGCCCAGGTCGACCAGCGAGGCTCCGGAATTTTTCTTGACCACGCTGTTGGACTTCGTCTTTATTGCGACTTCGACCGCCCAGACTCCTTCAGGAACAGTTACCGGTTGCCAGTTGCCAGTTGCCAGATCCGCATACTTGCGGCCGGATGGCGTCTTCGGATCGTCCTCGTACCAGGATTTCTTCCCGGAGGCGAGCAATTTTTCTACATTGGCTGCTACCGGACGTCCCCCTTTCTTCATGCGCGCTACGGTGGCTTCCACACCCGCCGCGTCCCAGAGTTCGAAGGGACCGAGTTCCCAGGCGAAGCCGAGGCGCATGGCGCTATCGATCTGAACCACGGAATCGGAAATTTCGGGTATGCGATTGGCGGAATAGGTCCACAGATCGGAGAGCGCCGCCCAAAGGAAAGTGGCTGCCTTGTCGGGCTTCTGCGGCGTGTTGCCATCGAGTCCGAGGAGCATTCGAATTCGCGCTCCCGGTTCCTCGACGTTTTTCGCCATATCGAGCGCTGCGAACTTTGGTTTCTGCCGCGGATGATATTCCAGCGTTTTCCAGTCCAGCGCGAGGCGCTCGTCTTCTTTTTCCCGGCCGGGTTCGGCGGGCGAGGGCGCCCGCCCTACATTTTTCTTGTAGAATCCGCCCCTGGTCTTGTCGCCCAGCCATTTGCGCTCGAGCATCTGGCGAAAAAAAGCGGGAATCTGCAGTTCACTGCGCTCGTCGCGCACGTTCTGGGTCATGTTCGTGACCACGTGACCGAGGACGTCGAGACCCACCAGATCGATGGTGCGGAACGTGGCCGAGCGCGGCCAGCCCACGGCTTGGCCGGTGAGCGCGTCGATCTCTTCGATCGTCAGATCCATCTCCTGCATGAGGCGCATCACGTTGAGCACAGAAAATGTGCCGATGCGATTGCCGATAAAGTTGGGAGTATCTTTGGCCAGCACGACTCCTTTGCCCAGTTGCGTGTCGCAGAAGTGGGTGACGGCTTCGATCAGCGCGGGGTCTGCTTCCGGGGTGGGAATCAGTTCGAGCAGGCGCATATAGCGCGGCGGATTAAAAAAGTGAGTGCCAAACCACGAACGGCGGAAGTCGTCGGAAAATCCTTCGGCGATTTTTGCTACGGGAAGTCCGCTGGTGTTGGTGGTGACGATGGTGCCCGGCTTGCGGACGGCCTCGACCTTTCTTAACAATGCCCGCTTGATTTCGAGATTCTCGACGATGGCTTCGATGATCCATTCGACGTCGGCCAGGCGTTTCAGGTCGTCGTCGAAATTTCCCACGGTGACGAGGCGTGAGAGGGACGCTTCGAAAAACGCCGCGGGCTTTGATTTTCTGGCTCCGTCGAGTCCGGCAGCCGCGATTTTGTTGCGGGCGGGGCCGTCCGTGTGGTGAGGCGTGTTTGGTGGCACGATATCGAGCAGCAACGAAGGTACACCGGCGTTGGCGAAATGTGCGGCGATACGGGCGCCCATTGTGCCTGCGCCGAGAACGGCAACTTTGTGAATACGCTTCATGAATGCGAGCCTCAGCGGCTAAAACCGCTTAGTTTTGTTGGATTCCTAGCGGCATGGCTGAAGCCATGCCCTTTGAAAGCTATCGCGAACATCGTTCTTCAAGACTCACCTAGGGAAGTTTATCTACCACCCAGTCGTTCTTGCCAGTCTCGACCAGGATTATTTCGGAAAACTTGCGCGTGACATGGGATCCTCGAGACGTAACCAGCACGACCGGGAAACTGTAGCGGCCCTGGTATCCATGACCGCGTGTGATCTCGAAGGCGCGGTCGTCCCCGGTCGAAAAAAACTGTTCCAACTGATCGGGGTTCTGGGTGTGACGGATGTGATCGCTGAGCAGGACCGTGCCGTTTTCGAGGTCTCCCATTTGCCATGCGTGCAGAAAATGGTTCGCGGCTGCGAGCGCCAACACGTAACCGGGGTCGGAAGCATCTGCCTGCTTGGGTGGATGGCTGCTTGATCGAGCCGGGACGGGGACCGTCAGCATCAGAAAGACCGTTAGAAGTAAGAAACACTCGGCTAACCGGATCTTCACGCTCAGGCTGTTCCTCGTTGCTTGTTTTCTTGCCGCATGATGTTTGTAACTTCTTACTGTACTGGAAAACGAGCGGAATGCTAGCCTCAGGCTAGCGTCGTGGGTGCGGTCAATGCATTATGAAAAAGCGCTCCGCTTCAGAGGGTCGCGGCTGTGATGGGCGCCGCCTCCGCTACGGCGGCGCTAAAGAGTAGTGTGCCCGGTGGGAAAGGACTACAGGAGAGCCTAGGCAAATCGACTGAAGGAGGGCACTGTACCTTGAGCGAAAGCCAAGCGTTGACGCGAATGAGCTTTCCCCCAAGGAGGCAACTCAAATGAGTCACGACGTCAAATATATCGGAATGGACGTGCACAAGGAAGCGATTGTGGTCGCCGTGCGGAATGGCACTGGGAAGTTGGTCATCGAAACCATCGTCGAAACCAAAGCCAGCAGCATTCTCGAGTTTCTCCACGGTCTACGGGGCGAGCTGCATGTGACCTGGGAAGAAGGCACGTGGGCGGCCTGGCTGTATGATCTGCTGCAGCCGCAGGTGCAGCACATTGTGGTCTGCAATCCGCGCCGCAATGCCTTGTTAAAGGAGGGCAGCAAGAGCGACAAGGTGGATGCGCAGAAGCTGGCCGATTTACTGCGCACCGGGATGCTGCGATCGGTCTATCACGGGGAAAACGGACTACGGACGCTACGCGAGTTGGGGCGCAGTTATCAGACCATCGGCAAAGATTTGATGCGAGTGATGAATCGCCTGAAGGCGCGGTATCGCGGCTGGGGCATTCCTTGTGCCGGGACCCAGGTCTATGCTGCGCGCGCTCGGGAGGAATGGTTAAACAAGCTCCCGCAAGCCGGCGTGCGTCGCCGGGCCGAGCTGCTCTATCAACAGCTGGATGGGTTGCAGGCCTTGCGGCGAGAGGTGCGACCCGAGTTTTTGGCTGAGAGCCGGAAACATAAGGCCGCGAAACTGCTGCGCCAGATTCCCTGCATCGGTGCGATTCGAGCCGCCCGCATAATCGCGCTGATGCAAACCCCGCACCGGTTCCGCCGCAAGCGGCAACTCTGGACCTATAGTGGCTTGGGCATTGAGACCCACGACAGTGCGCAATTCCGCTTTGTCGGTGGACAACTGCAACGCTCCAAGAAACCCCAGCAGATTCGTGGTCTGAATCGAAATCACAACCATGCGATGAAAGAAATCTTCAAGAGTACGGCCACCCGGGCCAGCTGTGGCAGGGGACCGTTCCACGATTTCTACACGGGTTTGCTGGCCAAGGGGATGAAGCCGGAGATGGCGCGTCTGGCACTGGCGCGCAAGATCGCGGCATGACCTTGACACTTTGGAAGAAGGGAGGAACGTTTCGACGTCGAACAACTGAAGACGCAAGCAGCTTGAGCATCGAATAGAACCACGGGCGCTGATATCCTGAATTTCGTTGCGACGTTCTCAATCTTCATGACCTCAGGTCCTCATGTTCTTCTTTCCGCACGGGAAATCGCGGCGCAGATCCGCTGCAAAGCGGTTTCGCCGATCCAGGTGGCTCGGGTTCACCTTGATCGCATCGAGCGCCTGAATCCCAAGCTGAATGCGTTCGTCGATTGCAAGCCGGAAGCCGTACTGGCCCAGGCGCGGGAGGCGGAGAGAGCGATTCTGCGCGGGAATAAAGACGAGCTTGGGCCGCTGCATGGCGTGCCTCTCTCCATCAAGTCTTCGATTGATGTCGCCGGACATGTTTGTGAGGCCGGTTCGCGCTTGCGCGCGGGACACGTCGCCTCGGAAGATGCGCCGCTGGTGGCACGGCTGCGTGCGGCTGGGGCGGTGATCCTCGGCGTCACGAACGCGCCTGATCTGCTCATGGCTTGGGAAACTGACAACCTTCTTTATGGACGAACTAACAACCCGTGGGACTTGACCCGCACCGCGGGCGGATCGAGCGGCGGAGAGGCTGCGGCCATCGCCGCGGGACTTTCGGCTGGCGGCGTGGGCAGCGACGGCGGGGGGTCGATCCGCGAGCCGGCGCACTTCTGCGGCATTTGCGGATTGAAGCCTACTCCTGGGCGCATTCCTTCTCCGGGGCACTTTCCGAAAGCTGCCGGTCCGTTTGCCCTGATCGGGGTGGTGGGGCCGATGGCGCGCACGGTCGAAGACTTGCGCACGCTGTTTGAGGCGATGGCGGGATGGGGTGATGGCGATCTTTCTTATGGCGACCCTTGTGCCGCGCCGGTCGCGGTGCGTGAGATTCATGATGCGTCGGTTCGGGTTATCAACATTGGTTTTTTCGAAGACGATGGGCGAACTCCGGTGACGAAAGAAACCAGGTCGGCGGTGCATCGGGCGTCGTCGCTCTTGTTGAGCTGCGGATTTCATGTCGAGCCATTTCGTCCCGAGGGACTCGAACGAGCGAGGCAACTGTGGTGGGAATTCTTCGGCACGGCTGGAGGGATGATTCTGGCACCCATATTGCGGGGGCACGAGTCGGAGCTTAGCCCTCTTCTGCGCGAGTTTCGCGGCTGGACTGACGCTGAGCCTGCGCATAGCGGCGAGTCGCTGCTGGCCGCGTGGCTGGGACGCGACGAGGTTCGGGAGAAGATTCTGCTGCAGATGCGAAAATGTCAGGTGCTGATCTGCCCGGTTGCTGCCATTCCCGCTTTTCGTCATGGTGAACGGGAGTGGCCGGTGGAGGGGAAGACGGTGAAGTATCTCGACGCCTGGAGCTATTGCGAGTGGTTCAACTTGCTGGGCTTTCCGGCCGTGGTGGTTCCGATGGACTATTCGGACGAGGGGTTGCCGATCGGCGTGCAGATCGTCGGACGGCCGTGGCAGGAAGAAGTCGTGCTGGCGGTCGCGGCGAAGCTTGAGGAGGCGCGCGGGCCCTGGCTGGCGCCTTCAGTGCTGGGCTGATCTCCCAAAGCCAGCGCCTTAAGGCGCATTCATAACATGGCACTTACGGTATGCCTAAAGGCATACCCTGATACAAATCATTTCTTTCACCACGGCGGGTATGCACTTTCTGAGAACTGAGAACTGAGAGCTAACTTCGTGTAAGATTCTAGAGGCGAGTACAGTGCACCGCTTCCGCGCGGTTGATGGCTTTTGTCGATACTGCGCTTCTTGATACTCCCCAATTAACAGGTAGAACCGCGGTCTTCGGGCCGGCGGCACATTCCTGTCAGGAGAAAGACTGAATGGCGAAAATTGCAAAGACAGCCGACCGGAAAAAGGTCATGGACACCACGAAATCGACCGCGTGTCCGAAGTGCGGCAAGGAGACCCGCATCGTCAAGCGTATGAAAGATCGCGAGCGCGGAGTGCCGGGCGGAATCTATATTTCGTGCTCGGGCTGCGAGTTTTTTGAGAAGCTGTGATGATCAGTTCCTGGTTCTCGTTTCCCCTCGTAGCGGCCTTGCTTCAACCATAGCCGGACCTCGTCTTCCACTGAGAACTTTTCCGGAGTTGGGGCGGCAAACTTTGACTCCAGGGAATAGGCATGGGCGTCGAGGGGAACGGTGAACTGGTTGTTCCCGGCGCTGCCGACGAGGAGTTCGGTGCAGTGCTCCACGCCAAGCACTTGAAACTGAACTGCGTGAACGAGCCCATGAAACAAGGATCTCGCCGTCTGTTTTTCGTTGAAGACGACGACATCGACGAGGGTTACAGAGGCCATGTGGGCGAACTCGGGCAAGTGCGCGAAACCCAGCGCTTTCGCTTCCTGGTGAAAAGGCAGATTGGGCAGCCGCTGGCCATCGAGTTCGACCACTCGGACTCGATCGAGCAAGGACGCGGAGAAGTAGGGCCGCAAGAGGGTTTTGTGTTGCTCGGTCAGGGGCACGGCGGAAGCAAAGTAGTGCTCTCGCAGCTGGCGCAGGTAGGAGGAAACGCGACCGATGATTTCGCGGACCCGGTCTACACTGGGACCAGGGCCGGAAGTGGAGATTGCGTCTTCTCTGCGGAGCTTCTCCTGGAGAGACGAGTAATATTCGCTGAGAGCGCCGGCGGTTTCGGCTGACTTGCGGAGCACGTCACGCCGGCCGTAGCGGGCGAGATTTTCGATAGTAAAGCGCAGACGGACTTGTTGGGTGGCGCAGTGGGCACTGAGCAACTCCAACTGGGCATGTTGCAACTCCGAATTCATTTCGGCAATGGCGGCACGATCTTCCACTTTATTCCATGAATACATCTGGCAAACTCCTGAAAATTTAGCGGTGCAGGACTGCAAGGAAGGGGCCCGACTACAAACGCCTTAAACGGTGTTCCGTATACATTGTGAACATGCAGCCGTATCCCGGAAAAGAAAAACGTAGGGGAGTGGGAGGGCTGACAGGGTTAAACTCTACACTATTATATGCACGCTGTAAACATAATTCTGCTCGTCGCTATACATGAGCTGGTAGGATGCCGCTGGAGGTACGAATGTCACGGACGCCTGATCCTGACTTGGAGAACCGCATCCTGAACGCAGCGCAGAAGCTATGGAAAAAAGAGGGGGCAAAGGCTCTCACCATGAGGGCGGTGGCGCGGGCCGCGGGCACGAACACGCCCGCAGTGTACCGGCGCTTCCGCACCCGGCGAGACATTGTGCGCGCTTTGGTGCGCCGTACCCAGTTGGAGGTTGGCAGCGTCCTCGAACCCTGTGCGACCGTCGAAAAAGCGGTGGCGGCGTATCTGGAGTACGGGTTGAGTCATCCTCACGAATACGAACTCTTCTACCAGCACTTGCAAGAGCTTTCCGGCACGGCGCGGCCTGGACGCGTTCCTTCCTTAAAGGACTTGAGACCAAACTTCGCCATGATGGAAAGGAAGTTGGCAGAAGAGCTAGGCGGAGCACCGGAAGATCACAGGCGGCTGGGCCTCGCGCTGTGGGCACTGGCACATGGAACCGCGGCGCTCCTGCTCTTGCGGGCAGTCCCGCCGGGACAGGAGGCGACATTGCGGTCCGGTTTCACCGCGGCGGTGGGGACGCTGCTGCGGTGCGCACCGGCCTGCAGTTCCCCGGTGGGGAAGTCGAAGTAAATCAGGCGGACTCCGCGAGCGTGACCTCAGCAGCTAAAGCCGCATGCAAGACAACGCAGCGCCGAAGCGCTGCGCCACCCAAAATCAAGTGCAGAATTGAGTTTTCCCGCAGTTGGTAGCTGACGCCTTCAGTGCTGGCCTGATCTCCCAAAAGGCGCATTCATAACATGGCACTTACGGTGTGCCTAAAGGCATGCCTGATACAAATCATTCTTTCACCACGGCTGGTATGCACTTTATGAGAACTGAGAACTGTCCTATCCCATCTGTCCCAGGATGGCGCGAGCTTCGGCGGTCGGGTCGGAGGCTTCGGTGATTGGGCGCCCGACCACGATGTGCGAGGCTCCGGCGTCTATCGCTTCGGCGGGAGTGACGACGCGCGCCTGGTCATGAGGTCCGCTGCCCGCTAGGCGCACTCCGGGGGTTACGATGACGAAGTCGCGGCCAAATTCCTCGCGCAGAGCGGCGGCCTCCAAAGCGGAAGCGACCACACCCTGGCATCCATTCGAAAGCGCTAGCGAGGCCAGCCTCAGGACCTGATCGAGCACTCCGACGCGCAGGCCAATCTTGCCGAGTTCGACGTCGTCGAAGCTAGTCAGCACGGTAACCCCGAGGACGAGCAAGTCGGGCTTGGCAGCTTGCGCGGCTTCGACGGCAGCACGCAACATCTTGCCGCCTCCGGAGGCGTGGACGGTCAGCATATTCACACCCAGCTGAGCCGCCTCGCGGACGGCGGCTGCGACGGTGTTTGGAATGTCGTGATACTTGAGATCGAGGAAGACCCGGTGTCCAGAGAGGACCAGTTCACGGACGATGGAAGGACCTTCGGCAGTGTAGAGCTGCATGCCGACCTTATAGGCGAGCGCAGAGTCGCCAACGGCCGCCACGATCTTCCGGGCGGCCGTGGCCGTCGACACATCCAAGGCAACGATAAGACGCTGGCGCGGGTCCATATTGTTTGGACTGTCGCTGCTGATTGTATCGGGTTTAGTTGAGCTTTGCCACGGGTTGCAGCAACGCCACGTCCGTGGGCTGATAGAGGTCCAGGCGGACCCTCTGCAAACCGCGTTCTTTGAAGCCCAGTGCGCTCGCGGCGTTACGGGAGAGGTCAATGATGCGGCCGTCGACTACGGGGCCTCGGTCATTGATGCGAACCACTACGGCCTTGCCGTTCCTTAGGTTGGTGACCTTGACGAACGAGCCCAGCGGTAAGCTGGGGTGAGCGGCCGTAAAGTCGCGCATGTCGAAGGGCTCTCCGCTGGCAGTTGTTTTGCCCTGGAAATACTCTCCATACCAGGACGCGGTCCCTACCTGGTAAGCCTTCGACTTCGGGCTGCTAGTCCTTCGTGTTCTTTGTCCACTGGTCGCATTGACCGGCGGCTTTGTGACCATGGCGGCTTCCAGGCTGTTTGGCCCGGATGCGGCTCCTGCCCCCAGACTGGCGACTGATAAAAGCACCGCCAGGCTTTCGGCTAAACGTCGTCGCATTCAGTTACCTCCCCGTCGTGAAAGTCGTGCTATAGGTCGTATGCTCCTTTGGTCAAACGATCTCAAGATGCTACCGAGGCCAGCCGGTCGTGTCAACCGGAAAAACAAGCCGTTTTATTAACTAAGTAGTAATTAATCAATGGCTTAGCCATATGAAAAATATGGGTTTCATTCGTATGTCATTGAAAGCAGTAATTAGCAGTTGATTACTCATAAGTTAATACATGAGAAGCTGTAGAACCTCAACCTGCACGAAATTCTTGCAACCTGCTATCGAATGTTGCACTTAGAACGAAATATTGCTAAATGCATTGTAATCATAAGGTTATGGAGTTCTAGATTACTGATTGGTAAACGGGGGGGATCACAGAGTCGGACCGAGGCGCACGGAAGTACTGTTCCCCTGATTGCACTTTCGGTTTAGAGTGACGGCATGCCCGTGACCCCACCTGTGGTGTTAACGATCGCCGGGTTTGATCCCTCCTCCGGCGCTGGAGTTACCGCAGACATCAAGACGATTGCGGCCCATGAATGCTTCGGCGTTTCCTGCATCACGGCATTAACGGTTCAATCGACCCAGGGGGTGCGACGGGTGGTGGGTGTGGATCCCAGGTTGATTGCTGAGACTCTGCAAGAGCTGGTTTCGGACCTAATCGTGGAAGGCGTCCACATCGGAATGCTGGGAAATCCGGAGGTGGTTGCGGTGGTTGCGGATTTTCTGGGCCAGACACGCCTCCCGCACGTGGTGCTGGATCCGATTTTGAAGTCGAGTTCCGGAGCGCAGTTACTGGATGCGGCAGGGACGCGGCTATTAATCGAGAGGCTGGTTCCGCTGGCGGAATTGATTACCCCGAACCTCGACGAAGCCAGCGTCTTGACCGGGATGGCCGTTACCAACCTCGGCCAGATGCACGAGGCGGCCGGTCGTCTGCACTCTCAGGGAGCGGCGAATGTGGTTGTCACAGGAGGCCATCTGGAGAAGGCGATCGATCTCCTCAGCTTTCGTGGCGCCCGAGGTATCGAACAGCAAGTTTTCAAGGCCGACCGTCAGCGATCGAGTTCCACCCATGGCACCGGATGTGCTTTCGCCACGGCGCTGGCTTGTCACCTGGCGCATGGGCGCGGAGTACCCGAAGCAGTTCTGCTCGCCAAGGCGTATGTCTCGGCAGCGATTGCGAATGCTCAGCCGCTGGGCAAGGGAACGGGCCCGTTGCATCACCTCTACCGCATGGGCCAGCAACGGCGGACAAGCACGGTCGTCTCCGAGGCAGAGCACACTCATTTGCGAAGCTGAAGGTTTTGTTGGAATGGAAGCGCTATTTCTTCAGCAAGCAACCGGCGGCAAAGGCCACGACTGCGGCGATCAGCCATTCGATCCGCCATAATTGGATGGCCTGCCAGTCGAGTAGAGTCCGGGCGGCGAAGAACACGCTAACCGCCAGAGCTCCTACCACGCAGAGTACGCCAAGCAGAAAAGCGATAAGGGCAGGCGTCGTGAGCCCGAGCCGCGCGCCGAGTGCGGCGAGTTCAGCTAGACCGGGGATTTCCATTCTGCGGACAATACTGACGCCCGGATCGGGACGGCTGGCGCCGCAAGCATGACAGTAGAGTGAGCTAACCAGGAACTCGGTTCCGCACTGACAGGTTGCGCTTCGTTCTTCGCTAGGTTCGCGGTGGGCAGCAGCCTCGGAGGCCGGCATGGGCGGCCGCCAGAATTCGTGCTGAGTCTGATCGACTGCTTCTGCCATAATTGAACTCTTCTCCCGGTCGTTTCTCGGATCGCAAGCGAATCACCAAAGCAAGCTATTGCAAAGACGACAGATACAAGCGAGCCAAGGGGAAGTCGGCCACGCCGGAGGGCAAGAATTACGCTATGCACGCCCGAATTTCACCATTGTGCACGACCCGGCTGGGCTGCGGACGTACCCTGTGTGGTTCGCCGCCTCCGACCAGCCATGTCCTTCAGTAACCTCTGCGGTGTGCCGATATCTGCGGGTTGAGAGCTACGATCGCCATGGCCAAAGGAGTCCTCACAAAAAGCTCCAATCAGTTAAACTGGGCAGGCGTGCTTTTCTTTCTCCTCCGGCGTCGCCCTGTTTTGACCGCCATCATGTTGCTGGTCCTCGCCCCAGTTTGTCTCGGAGCGGACCCTACGGTTTTGACGCCTCTGCGTCCTGCCGACCCCCTGAACCAGGCGGCGTTCGAGCACTATTACAACCTCGACCAGGACGCGGCGATTGAGGATTTTGAGAAGATCCTGGCGCGGCATCCGCACGATCCCTTTGCCGTCAATCACCTGCTCTCCGCGCTTCAGATGCGGGAGCTGTATCGCATGGGTGCGATGACTGCCGGGGAATACGTCAGCGACAGTTTTATCGGACAAGCGCACCGTCCCGCCGATCCGGCGCAAAAGGAACACATCAAGCAACTGGTGCGACAGGCCGAAAAGCTCGAAAACGACGCATTGGCGAAG
Source organism: Terriglobales bacterium (assembly GCA_036521955.1). Lineage (GTDB taxonomy): Bacteria > Acidobacteriota > Terriglobia > Terriglobales > Acidobacteriaceae > Acidiflorens. The sequence goes on along the minus strand of DATDGS010000041.1, from coordinate 63,893 downwards.
GATCCGAACAACCTAGATATGCTCTATGCCCGCGGCGTTACCCGTGGCCAGTTCGCGCTCTACACGGCACTGATCGAGCGCGCCTGGTTTTCTGCTCTGCGCAATGCCGTGGGGGCGCGCCGCGATCACGAACGGGTGCTGGAGCTGGATCCGAACTACTCCGACGCCAAGTTGGTGGTGGGCGCCAACTATTATGTGACGGGAAACCTGACATTTGCGGTGAAGGTGGCAGTCGCGCTCGTTGGATTGAGCGGGGACAAAGACAAGGGACTGCGGTATCTGAACGATGCCTACCGCGGCAATGGCGAAACCAGTGTGGACGCCGGGATCGTGCTCATGGTTTTCCTGCGGCGCGAACACCGCTATGTCGAGGCTTTGCAGATTGCGGGCGCGCTTGGTCCGCGGTTTCCGCGCAACTATCTTCTGCCGCTGGAGGAGGCGAACCTGCTGCGGGCGTCCGGCAAGAACGACGAAGCCGAGCAACAGTATCGCCGGGTCTGGCAGGGCGGGCGCGAGGGAAAGTACGGCAGTCTGCATTACGAAATCGCGGCGCTCGGACTAGGCGACCTGTTGCGCAGCGAGAAGAAATACCAGGCTGCGGCCGCGGTTTACGAGCTGGTAGGTGAGGTCACGGGAGCTGATCCGGAGATGCTGCAGAAGGCAAATCTGGGAGCCGGTGAGATGTATGACCAGCTCCAGAAGCGGGAACTGGCGGTAAAGAAATACGAGGCAGTGGTAGCCACAAATTCGGGCAATGCGGAAGCGGACAAGGCTCGGCAGAGAATGAAAGACGCGTACCGGGAGTGAGATAAAACCGTCGTTGGTCGATGGTCGCGGACTTCAGCCAAGCTGTGGAAGCGTTTAGCCGATTTTCGCTAACGACTATCGACCAACGGCGCCAACGACGCTGGGAACATTTTCCCCGCAATCGTCGTATGCTAAGCTAGGGAGATACAGCCATGTATTGTAACGCTTGCGGCAAGATCGTCGCTGAGGACGGGCGCTTTTGCTCCTACTGCGGCAACGTCGTGGGCGTTCCGCCCACGCCGAAGAAACTGATGCGCTCCCGCGCTGACCGAAAAATCGGGGGCGTTTGTGCCGGGCTGGCTCAATATCTTGAGCTTGACGTTTCGCTCGTGCGTATCCTCTGGTTCTTCATCACCCTGGCTTGCGGAATTGCCCCAGGCGTCATCGCGTACGTGCTCGGATGGATCATTATTCCGGAGGAACCATTACTGTTGCCAGCGGCAAGGTCGCAACAGCCGGTCACAAGCTAGTCCCGCTCGGTGCTGGCGAGAGACGGGCGCCTCGCCCTCCGGCAGTCAGGTGGCCGGCCGAGGGGCGCTCCATCGGAACTCTTCTTAAGCAAAATAATTTCCTCCCATGTTTCCTCCCATGGAACGCCTGCGCAGCGATGATGCCGAGATCTTCTATGAAATTCGGGGAGACGGCCCGCCGGTTGTCCTTCTCCATCCTTTTCCTTGTCATCACGAATTCTGGTATCCGGTGGCTGCGACGCTCGGCTCGCGCTACCGGCTGATTCTTCCCGATCTGCGCGGCCACGGCGATTCGGAGATTGGCGAGGGACCTGCCGTTATGCAGAAGCACGCCAGCGATATTGCCCGTGTGCTCGATGCGGCTGGCATCGGCAAGGCTGCGTTTGTCGGATGTTCGATTGGCGGATACATCCTGTTTGAATTCTGGCGTCGCTTTTGCGCTCGCGTGACTTCGCTCGTGCTTTGTGACACACGTCCTCAAGCCGACACCGCCGAGGCCCGGGCGAATCGGTTGAAGACAGCGGACACGGTCCTCGAGCAAGGAACCGAGCCTTTCATCGAAAGCATGATTCCGAAGCTGATGGGGCGGACGACGCCGGCTGCGCGTCCGGATCTGATCAACGGAGCGCGCGCCATGATGCGCAACATGTCGGCCGAGGATGTCAGCCTGGTGCAGCGCGGCATGGCGGAGCGTCCCGACTCGGTCGTGGATCTGAAGACCATCAATGTGCCCACGCTGATTGTGATTGGAGAAGAAGATGTGCTCTCAACCGTGGCTGACGGCGAACTGATGCGGCAGAATATTAGGGGCAGCCAGTTGAAGGTGATTCCGAAGGCAGGGCATTACGCGCCTTGGGAGCAAGCGGAGTTAGTCGGCAAAATCCTGCGCCAATTTCTGGATAGCGTAGTGCTGAAATAGCCACACGAAGTAACCCAGTCAGAAACGACAGTAACGTGACCGCCGTCTCCACTACGCCAACTTGTCCAGATTCCATGGGAGCATACAGTTTGGCGGGCCACCAGCCGTTCGTGGGAGAGACCCAGACGCCTCGAGGGAGTGAGCTTCAAGGGTATCCGGCCTGGTGCAGATAAACAAGGTGATGATGGGCGAACGAAGCCTCAACCCGATTGCGGATAAGGTAATTGTCCGCGCTATCGCGACCACCCAGCTATTGGCGTGCCTGGGAGGTTTTTTGATAGTCCCGCGGACCGACGTAACGGGTTTCAGTCGCCGACCAGTTCGATCTCCGAGGAGTCGAGTTGATCCAGCGGCCGGCTGCTGATGCGCGCCAGCCACAAACTCAGCAACGAAACTCCTCCCAACAGGGCGACGCAGCCGGGCCATCCTTCCCAGCGCCAGAACAGGTCGGTCAGCGTGGCGCCGACGCTTCCTCCGAGATAGTAGAAGGCCACGTAGAGTCCAGCGGCAGAGGAGCGGGCGCGGCCGGCGATGGCTCCGGTCTGCACGGTGGCGGCGGCCTGCGCCACGAAGACTCCCGAAGAAAAGATGGCGAGGCCAACGATGACGACTGGCAGCGATTTGACCAGAGTGAGGAGCAGCCCAGCGATCATCATGGCGCAGTAGAGGACCGTGGTGTGACGAAATCCGAAATGATCGAGGAAGCGGCCGGACTGCGGTGTGATGACCACTCCCAGGAGATAGACGAAGAAAATGCTGCCCAGTTGTGCCGAATTCAGATGGAAAGGCGCTGCGGCGAGATAGAAGTTCGCGTAGGTGAAGCATCCCACCAACGTGAAGAGCGCGGCTGCACCCATGCCGAAGTTAGCCAGGAGGCGCGGATTGCGCGAATGGTCTTTGGCATGGTCTAGAACCTCCTGCAGATGTTCGGCGCGGACAAAATTCTTCGCCAGGGGAAGCCAGGCGCGGACTACAACGGCGCCGATGAAGTTGAGGGCGGCGAGCACCAGAAAGGTGGCGCGCCAATGCCCGTGCGTGGCGATGACCCCGGAGATAAAGCGGCCGAGAAATCCGCCGATCACGGTTCCCGTCACATAGGAAGACATGGCGCGACCCACGCCGCGTCCGGCCCACTCCTCATTTATGTATGCGAGCATGACAGCGATTACGCCCGGCACGAAGATGCCCTGAGCGAAACGCCAGAAGATGAGTCCGCCGAGGGTGGTGGAAGTCGCCGCCAGGGCGGTGGGAATGGTCAGCAGGAACAGCGAGGGTATGATGACTTTCTTGCGTCCGCGGCGCTCGGCAATCATGCCGATGATGGGTGCGGTGAGAGCGGTGGCAAAAATCGTCGCACTCACGGTAAGACTGACTGCCCGCTCGGAGGCATGAAAAGCTTCGCGCAAGAGCGGCAGCAAGGGCTGGGTAGAGTAGACGTTGAGGAAGGTGCACATGCCGGCCAGCATGGTCGCGACCGACGCCTTGTCGAGTCTCTCCAAGGGGAACTGAAACCTCATTCCTAACCCTTTTGATGATACGGCCCTTTGATGATACGGCGCGTTGATGATGTGCGAAGTGCTGCAGGCGCTAAACGATCGAGCAGCCGGACATCTGGTATCGCCCGCGCGTGCGCGATCCGCATTTTCCTCTTCACCAGAATTGCAATGTGCATGATGTCTGCGCTTGTGCCCAAGAGAACTCTAATCTGGTTTTAGGGAACCAGATGGGCGCCGCCCGTGGAGTGCGGACGCATTTGCTCCGGGAATTATTACCGGCGAGACTCAGTTGGCAGAAGGAGCCATTTCATGAAGGGGACGATGGTGAGGTGCATGGAAGAGCTCGTCATCGAGAAGTTTGGAGCCTGGAAATGGAAGGAGTCGGTCGAGAAGGCAGGGGTCCCAGAGGGGCGAATCTTCACAACGTTGTGCGATATTGACGAGGCATTACTCTGGAGTAAAGACGACGCGCGAGTTCGTGGTTAACCTCGACCACATCCACGAGGTCATGAGCAAGTCGATCAAGCTTGCCCGGCCGCGCGCTTCCGCTACGAGTGGCAGGGAGAAAAGCACCGGATCATGCACTATGAATCCGGCCGCGGACTCGTGGCCCTTATGCCCGAACTCATTCGGGGCGTGGGGAAGTACTACAAGGAGGATCTGACCGTAAGCGCGGTTGGCAACGCGGTCCGCGTGCACTTCCTCTGAGGTCCCGCTCTGAGGTCCCGGCCTCGGCGTTGTCCATCACCGCCTGCGGCGTGGTGTCTCTGCTAGAATCTCCGCGTCATGATGGAAGCCTTCCTCGTTCCTGAAAAAACCGTGGTCAACGCCAAAGGAGACGGGCCTGTGATCGATGTAAGCCGCTCTGAGGGCCGCATCTTTCTGCTTACGCTCGCCATCACCAACATCATCGAGCAGGAGTCGCTCGAGGTCAGCATCTTCGGATCGGCGGATGGCGCGACGTGGGATGCGAAGCCGGTGACGACTTTTCCACAGAAGTTTTATCGCGAGGAAACTCCGCTGCTGCTCAATCTGACGGCACGGTCGGAAGTCAAGTTTGTCCGCGCGCATTGGGAAGTGGGGCGGTGGGGTCGCGGGACGGAAACCCCCATGTTCGAATTCCACGTCACGCTGCGGGAGGTTCCGCGGGAAATCCTCGCGGAAGCGACTGGGCGCGTGCGCGCGCACTAGGGCGGTGGGCAGGTCGTCTGCTTGGGGTCGTCGGCTCGGAATGCATGTCAGTCGCGAAACCCGAAATCGCACAAACGGATTGTTCACCGATCACAGATTTCATCTCCCGTTTGGATTGCAATGGTGGGAAAGGGGGAAACGCCCGTGAGATCTTTACTCCTGCCATTTCTGCTGGAACGCGGAAAACTCCGCCGCAAACTAAAGAACAACACCAATCTGATCGTAATCAATGAAGAGTGCCAGTTCTGCGAATCCACGGCCATGCCAGTCGCTTGCTCGAAATGTTATGCGCTAGTATGCGCAGACTGTATTGGTAATTTCAACGGAAGGCCAGTCTGCGGTCTCTGCCGTGACGAATTGGAGCATCCGAGGCGTCTGGCCAAGGTTCTCATGTTCTCCGTTGGTGCAACTTCGCGCCACGTGGAACGTCCCGACTAGATCACCGGCAAAGCCAGTTGCGACCAAGCGCTCCAATTTTCGAGTGCGAGCCACCCGGCGCGCAGTCGCGCTATTTGCCACGGCGCTCTGTTCCCTCCGGGCTCAGGTTTTGCTCACAAGTTGGGCAAGTCTCCACTATATTTAGAACTCATGGTCTCGGGTTCGAAGGTCATCGTCCGTCCGGCGCGCGCAGTGCAGGGAGTGGTTCGCATCCCCGGGGACAAGTCCATTTCACACCGCTACGCCATGCTAGCGGCGATCGCGGAGGGCACGAGCCGTTTCCATAATTTTTCGGCGGCGCGCGACTGCGCCAGCACGCTCGATTGCATAGGCAAGCTCGGCTGCGAGTGGGAGCGCTTGGGCAAGGACGAAGACGGGGCGATTCAAGTTCGTGGCGTGGGGCCGCGGCTGAATGCTCCGGCGAAGCTGCTGGATTGCGGAAATTCCGGATCGACCATGCGCATGCTAAGCGGGATTCTTGCCGGGCAGCCATTCACCAGCGAGCTGTGCGGGGATGAATCGCTCTCGCGGCGGCCGATGGCGCGCATTATGACGCCGCTGTCCGAGATGGGCGCGAGAATCGAGGCGGCGGAAGGTGGACGCCCTCCCCTGAAAATTCACGGTGGTCGGCTGAAGCCAATTCACTACCGGCCGGAAGTGGCGAGTGCGCAGGTGAAATCGTGCGTGCTGTTCGCCGGACTCTTTGCTGACGGCGAGACGGTGGTCGAGGAGCCGATCCGCACCCGCGATCACGGCGAAATTGCGCTGCGTGCGTTTGGCGCGGAAGTCGAGCGGGAAGGGAATGCGTCGCGGATTGTAGGCGGACAGCGGCTGCACGCGATTGAGGCGCATGTGGCGGGCGATCTTTCGAGCGCCGCGTTCTTTCTTTGCGCGGCGGCGTTGTTTCCGGGATCGCAGATTACTTTGCCCGGGATTTTGATGAATCCGACGCGGGCGCGGCTGCTCGATATTCTGATGCAGATGGGGTTGAAGGTTTCGGTCGCGCATCTGGAAGAACATCAGGGCGAGCTGGTAGGCACGATTGCGGCGCGTGGAGCGGCGTGGAGGGGTGCTGTAATCGTCGGCGCCGATACGGCCGCGTTGATTGACGAGATCCCGGTGCTGGCGACGGTTGCGCCCTACACCGATGGTGGCCTTGACGTGCGCGATGCCAAAGAGCTGCGTGTGAAGGAATCGGATCGTATTGCTGCCGTCGCGGGCAATTTGCGCAAGATGGGCGCGGAAATAGAAGAGCGCCCAGACGGAATGCGGATTCCCGGGGGCCAGCATCTGCATGGCGCAGAACTTGACTCGTTCGGCGATCATCGCATTGCCATGGCGTTCGCCGTGGCTGCGCTGCGCGCGGAAGGCGAGACGACGATTTGCGGCGCGGATGCGGCGGCGGTGTCGTATCCGACGTTCTTTGAGGAATTGGAAACAGTCGCTGGTCGTTAGTCATCAGTCGTGGGTCGATCGCGGTTTTGTTTGCCAACGAGTAACGACTAAGGACTAACGACCAGCGACTCTTATCGGAGAAATCCAGTGCCGAACGACAAACCGCAATCCCCAGACGAGCGCCTGCAGCAGGAATTCAATCGCTGGGCCGATGACGGCGAGGGCGCAAAAATGGAGCGCCATCACCTTGACATCACCGAGAAAACCATGCGTCGCATGGATTTGCGTCCGGGTGAGCGCATTCTCGATCTCGGCTGCGGTTCCGGCTGGGCGACGCGCTTGCTGGCTCGCATGGTCAGCGATGGGCCGCAGGGTTTTGGGCAGGTCGTCGGAGTCGATATTTCTGACGAGATGATCCGGCAGGCGCGAGCTGCTTCAAAAGAATTCGACAACGTGATGTTCGTCATCGGATCCGCAGCGCAGATTCCCTGGGAAGAAAACTTTTTTGACAAGGTGCTGTCAGTCGAGTCGTTTTATTATTACCCCGACCAGGAACGGGCGCTGGCCGAGCTGTTTCGCGTCATGGCGTCGCATGGCCGGATGTTCATTCTGATCAATCTCTACAAAGACAATCCATATTCGCTGCAATGGGTGCCGAAGTTGAGGGTGCCGGTGCATGTTCGTTCGGCGGCCGAGTATGTCCAACTGCTGAAGAAGCATGCATTCGAAAACGTGGAATACGCGCAGATTCCCGACGACACGCCTACGCCGGAAAACTACCAGACAACCTCATTCCATTCGCTGGACGATTTGAAGGCGTTCAAACGGGTTGGTGCGCTGCTGCTGATGGCGTCAAAGCCCGATGTGCGGAATCCGGCGCCCGGGTACACGATTTATTAGCTGCGGGTTTCGATGCAGCGACGGGCGTCCCGCCCGTCCTTGGGCAGTTGGGTGGCCAGGCGGAGACGCCCGGCGCTCCACCGGCAAGGTGTGACCGGAATCACCCTCCCGGGCGTATGATCGTTGGGTTATCCTGTACCGCAAGAGGCCCCATGAGCTGGCTCCAGAACAAATTCGAAAAAAACTTCATGATCTCGACGGTGGACTACGTCTTCAATTGGGCGCGCAAGTCGGCGCTCTGGCCGATGACGTTTGGGCTGGCGTGCTGCGCCATCGAAATGATCGCGTCTTCGACTGCGCGCTTCGACATCGCGCGCTTTGGGTCGGAGGTCTTTCGGCCGAGCCCGCGGCAGTCGGATCTGATGATCGTCTCTGGCACGGTCACGCTGAAGATGGCGCCGGTGGTGAAACGAATTTATGACCAGATGCCGGAGCCGAAGTGGGTGATCTCGATGGGCGCGTGCTCGTCGGTTGGCGGGCCGTTCAATACATACGCCGTGCTGCAGGGCGTCGATCGCATCGTGCCGGTGGACGTGTATGTGATTGGCTGCCCGCCGCGTCCGGAGAATTTGTTTTACGCGCTGCTCAAGCTGCAGGACAAGATCGACACCATGACGCTCGCTAAGCGTCCCACGGAAGTCCGACTCGAAGAGGGGATGATGGAGAACTTCAAACGCCAGGTGATGGTCGCTCAAACGATGGAACCGAAATAGTTGTCGGCCGTCAACCGTCCTTAGTAACTACGGTTCGTGTGGTGGCGGGGCTCTGCCCCGTCCGGATGGGACAAGACAACGTGGGACGGGGCACGGCCCCTTCAGCACACAAGCGCAGCCTGACAGCGGCTTTCGTGACATCACGGAGCTTATGAGTAACTTCACCAAGATCGCCGCTGAATCCGAACTCCCCGCCCTCAACGAAGCCAAGGAATTCCCCTGCGGCGGGAGGACCATCTGCGTCGCCAACGTGAACGGCGAAATCAGCGCCATGGATAACATCTGCCTACATCGCGGAGGGCCGCTCGGCCAGGGCGTGATCTCGGGAGGGAAAGTTGTTTGCCCATGGCATGGCTGGGAGTGGGACCCGAAGACGGGTGAGGCCGGTTCACCGGGAGCTAAGGTGGTGGTGTACCCGGTGAAGATTGAGGTCGGGGATGTGCTGGTGGAAATCTAACTAGCACTGACCGTGGTTAGTGACACGGAGCACGAGAGCCGTTTTTTCGCAGATTACCTAGAACTGGATCACATCTATTTCACCGCTGTATTTGGGCGACGCGCCCCACCCGAGAGTATAGGAATCGTTGATCGCGGTGGTTATCCTGAGGCTGAATGGATTGTCAGGGGTGCCACTGCGGTAGCCAGCGCCCAGGATGCCAATAGGGGACGTCGCGCAAGGGCCATCGTTATTGCCGGGCGCGCCCTCTGTGTCCGCGTATAGGATCTCTAGAAAGAGATGGTCGCCAAACATTTCCAGAACAAGGCCAGCCGAATTTGGTACTTGGGCGATGTTGCCGGCGAAGGCGTAGGTTGTGGTTCGGCGGTCGGTTACGACAGGCACGAGTTCGGCCACTTCACATCGGTGTAGTTCAGCAGATCGACTTCGTAATCCGTGAGCGGTCCAGACCCTGATTTCGGTGTTTCCATGTCGACCGCCGACAGAGAACAGGAACCGCTGGCGAAGACCAGGCTATCGTCGGCTGCCACGTGCCCCGGGATTAGCGCCCCGCTGAGCGAAGGACTGACAGTGACTACCGGTGCGCCAACTTCGTCGTTCCAGTTAAGAGTACCGGCCGCCCATCGCTGCCGTCAGCGGCGAGCAGGTGGGTCCCGCCTCCGATTGGTGAGAGGAGCGTGGTGGGGCCACTGGCAAGATGCCAGTTAGCCAACGGCACCGTGAAACCCCCTTGTCCCTGGCGATCGGTCGTCCAAAAACCGAAACCGACTACAAACAGATCATAGGTCCCGTGGAAAGTGCCGGAAGTCTCGACCGTAGGTGTGGTGTGTGCCAGGTTACGCATCGGGTCACAATTCGAAACTACTCCCGAAGCCCGAACGAAGGTGAAACTTTGGGATTGCGAGTTCTCGTCGGTCCAGGGGACGGTGGCGGACAAGCTATTAGAACTTCCTGGTTGCGACCAGTAGACGCGCACGAGATAACTGGCGTTGTCGGTTGGAGCGGAGACGATCGCTGTCGAAGCTAGCGCTGCCGTTCGCCTGGGGAAATCCTTGCGAATCTCGGAGATGGCGGCGTTGGCATCTAGCGAACAGGTAAGGGCAACGACAAGAAGTAGCGCGACGGCAACTTCGCGGGTCTTTCCTCAGGGCTCCGGGTACGAAGCAGTTTCGATCCTCACACCGATCCATCGATGCCGCTAGTCTTCGATGTAGCGCACTCCTTTCGTACCCCCCCTCCGGATCACCGTCCCGCGAATTGTTGATATCGTCGCCATATTCATGCTAATGATCTAGAGAGATGGAGATCCTCGAAGCGCTCGACGTCACCTCATGGCAAGGGCCGTTTTCTTCCGAGAACGCGGCGCGAGCTGCGGACTCGCTCGAAAGCGGAAAGCTACTCCACGCGCCGGGGCTTGATTTCGAACTCTCCGAGGGCGAGCGACGTTTTCTTTCTCCGGATTGCCTGGACGGCAAATCGAAAAATGTAAGCTTTCGTCCCGAGTCCGGCGTCATGAAGGGTACTCGTTGCCAGGGATCTGAGCGCGACGCGCTGCTCGGCATGCTGCGCCGATATTACACTCAGGCTTCTGATCTGCTGCGGGCGCTCTGTCCGGCTTATGGCAACGATTTGAGACCCGGATTCACCAGCTTCCGTCCCGCCGAGATTGCCGGCCGCACGGCGTCATGGCGGCAGGACGACACCCGGCTCCACGTGGATGCCTTTCCTTCACGGCCAATGCAAGGCTTGCGGATTCTTCGGGTGTTTACAAATGTCCATCCCCAAGCTCCGCGCATCTGGCGAGTGGGAGAGAATTTCGAGCAGGTCGCGGCCAAGTTCCTCCCAGGCATCAAGGCGCTTCGACAGGGAGAGGCGTCGCTGCTCTACTGGTTGCGCATCACAAAAGGGCGGCGAACCGAATATGACCACTACATGCTGGGCATTCACGACCGAATGAAGGCGGACGAAAGCTATCAGTCGCGGGTTGCGCAAACGGAACTCGCGATGGCACCGGGATCGACTTGGGCTTGTTACACGGATTCGGTATCGCATGCCGCTATGTCCGGTCAGTTCGCGTTCGAGCAGACATTCTATCTGCCGGTAAGCACCATGAGACATCCGGAACGCTCGCCGTTGCGGGTGTTGGAACGCCTGGTGGGGCGGAAGCTGATTTAATCTCTATCAGCCCAACAAGCTGAGGAAGCGCTCCGATGGATTCTCGAATCCCGGAAACACCGTCTTCAAGTCCTTATTCCCCAGATAGCGGGACACGACTTCGCTGAGCACCAGGCGGAAGTCGGTCGTCACCGCCAAGTCGCGGCCTTCGTATAACTGCGATTGGTCAAGTCCGGGCCAACGGCCGTAGACCTTACCGCCTTTCACCGGGCCGCCGAGAACGAAGATCACATTGGCGTGGCCGTGGTCGGTGCCACGGTTTCCATTTTCACGTACTGTCCGGCCGAATTCGGACATGGTTACAACGACGGTGTCTTCTCCGAGATCCCCCAGGTCCCACCAGAATGCGGCTATCGATTGCGAGAAGTCTCCTAGCACGTTTGCGATCTGCCCCTGAGTGCTGCCTTCGTTGACGTGATGGTCCCAGCCTCCGATGTCGGCGAAGGCCACTTGCACTCCTAGATTCGCTTTGATCAGTTGCGCTAGTTGCTTCAGGCTGTCGCCGAAGCGGCCCTTGGAATAATTCGCGTTGGCCGCCGGCGTGTAGTGCGCGGGATCGGCGGCTTTCAGCGTCTTGACCGCGTCGAAGGTTTCCTGGCCGGTGCCGCGCAGAACGGCGTCTACCGAGTGGTCGTACATGGCTTCGAAGGTGTTCGACATTGGCGCGGCGTTGGGATTTTTTCCGCCTACGGAAAAATCGTTCAGGTTGTTGACTGCAACCGCCGGCTCTTTGCCGGAGAGAATGCGCGGCAGCGACGGGCCGAGCGCAATGGCGCGAAATGCCGCCTTGTCGGGAGCGGATGTATCGGCAGGAAGCTCATGCAAGGCGCGGTTGAGCCAGCCGTCGTCGGTGACCTTGACGCCGGGCGTGCCGGATTCCATGAAATCCTGCGCATCGAAGTGCGAGCGCGTCGGGTCGGGCGATCCGGCGGCGTGCACGATGGCCAGATGTTTCTGGTTCCAGAGCGGCTGGAGAGACGCCATCGCGGGATGCAATCCGAAAAAGCCGTCGAGGTCGAGCAAGGATTTCTTGGGAATGTTGATGGTCGGCCGCACGGCGTAGTAACTGGGCTCGCCGTGCGGCACGACGATGTTGAGGCCGTCGGCCGCGCCGCGCTGGAAGATCACGACCAGACGCTTGGTGCGAACGCCGGGGTCAGCCGCGCCGAAAGCGGCGCGCGCCAGGAAACTTGGTAATGCCGTCGTGCCGACTACTGCCAGCGCGCCGTTGCGAAGAAAAATGCGTCGAGTGACGGACATGTGGAACCTCTGCTTCGAGCCGCCGGCCGCGAGCGAACGGTTGCTCGAAGCTCGCGGCTCGTAGCTCGAAGCTAACGTCTTTGAAACTCTGGCGATCCCAGAATCAATCCCGTGATCGCGGCTACGTTTGGCGGACGCTTGGGATCATCCAATCGCCGCTGGCTGATTCTTGGATCTTCCAGTTGCTTGCTGATGGTATCGTGCGTTTGCCTGGAAACGTCGCCTGAGAGCAGCGATTTTTCCAGGTTCGCCAGCGCCTGCCGCGGGTCGGCCGGAGCGTCTTTCTCTGGACTCGTGTCCGAACCCGTTGCGTTGCTCCCCGAAGGCGAAGCGAGGCTGACGGCATCGACTTTGACTCCTCTTATTTTTCCCGCCGCCAGCCCCAGCGCGAAATTCATGCGTGCCAGCAGCGCCGAGGAGTTCACCCAAGCGTCAGCCTTCATCGAGTAGCCAGTTGGCGGCATCATGCCATACGGCATCATGCCCATGTTGTTGAGCGTGACGACGAGGGCGCGGGCGTCGTCGACTTCGGCGCCGCTGGCGCGTACGGCAGAGACCACGAACTCGAACGGCGTTTTCACTTTCGCGCGGTAGGCCTCGGTCGACCAGAACTCAGGCGACTTGAACATGGTGCGCAGCACTTCGCGAATGTCACCGTCTTTCTTTAGAAAGGTTTGTGTCATGCGATCGATCAGCGCTGGCGGAGGATCGTCGGAGACAAAGCGCATCGCCAGTTTTTGCGAAATGAAGTGCGCCGTCGTGGGATTGTGCGCCAGCAGGTGCAGTACTTCCAATCCCTCTTTCTCGCCGTTTTGTCTGATGCGATGTCCAAGGACGATCTTGTCGCCGAGTTCGTGCATCTTCGGCTCGTAGCGGAAACCACCGCCTTTTTTCGGCTGGTCGAGCGTCCACCCGGTGAACACCTTCGCAACCTCGGTGACATCTTTCTGCGAGTAGCCCCCGTTTACGCTGAGGGTATGCAGTTCCATCAGCTCGCGGCCGTAGTTTTCGTTCAGGCCGCTGGCCTGCTTGCCTTTGCCTGGCTTCCGCGGACCATTTGCCGGACCGGGGCCATAGCCGCGCCTACGCGGCGCGATGCCGAGCGCGATGTCCGAATCCGGCCCGACGCTCAACCAGTTATCGAGATAGAACATCATGGCCGGGCTTTTTGCGGTCTCGACCAGCAGGTCTTCGAATTTACCGAGCACGTGCGGGCGGATCGTGTCACGCTCATAGCTGGTCAGCAGATAGTGGTCGGCGCCCTTGTTGATGAACGCGTTGAAGTGGTTGAACCAGAAGTCGGTCATGACCTCGTCGAGTTGCCGTTCGCTATAGATCGCGCGCAGTATCTTGGCCTGCGTCAACTCATCGACCACCACTTGCTGCGGATTCTTGAGTGCCATCACCGTTTCTTTTTGCTGCGGGCTCATTCCCGCCATCATCGCGTCTGCCTTGGCGCCTTTGGCGGAAGCAGCAATCTCCTTGCGCTCTTCCGGCGACATCTGCAGAATCTCTTTCATGCGCTCGTCGGGCGGCAGATCGAGAAGTTCCTGCGTCTTGAGATTCGCGACCCGGCGTTCTTCGCGGCGCTGCGTCTCGGCGGGTTCGGCAGACTGGGTGCTGTCGACGGAGCCTGGGCAAGCCCCGTCTCTACAGATGGGGCTGGGAGCATTCGACGAGTCGGCGTTCGCTGCGGCGGTGGCTGAGGCAGGGTTGGCGGCTTCTTCTTTGCGTTCCTGCTTGTCTTCGTAGCGCTGGAGTTGAGCTTCGTAGATCGCGCGCTGGCTGGGATCGCGCGGCAGCGATGCTTTTCCGTCGGCGATCTGCTTGATCAACTGTTCGGTGGGAAAATTCTCGACGATCTGTTTCGTGTCCATCCGCAGTGTGCGGAACGGAGCGAGCCTGGCCTCTAGCGCTGAGTCATCAATTTTTTCGGGGTGGAGTTGGAGTTCGATCCACTTGTCAACGCCTATCTGCGCGACTTGTGCGACGTCGCCCGGTCGCGGACCGAAGGTCAGCCGGTTCAGCGCGTGGACGGCGCGTTTTTGCGCATCCACGGCCATTGCCCCGGCGGGGTTGTCCTTCTTCTGGCCGAGAGCGAACTGAGTGGTGAGGCAGGCTGCCAATAGCAAAGCAATTGCCACCAGCAAGCGGCGTCTGGGCAAAGGCATTCCCATCCTGATTGGCCTCATTATGAATGAACCCGGACTGCAGGAAAAGTTGCTGGCAAGGTTAGGTGGGTAGGGAGGGAAGCGGTCTTCCTCCGACTCGCTCCGGCTAGCGTGCACTAGCCTTTTAATTGCGCCACATAGGCTTTTCCGCTTTGCGACTTTCGCGAGGTACTCTCGACGAATTTAAGAAATTCTCGCAGGTGTTCCTTTTCCGACAGTTCTGCCTCTGAGAATTTCACGCGCACGCCGAACGACGGTGTGGTGCGCGTGGCAACTCCGCTGATGATGACGCCTTTCACCCAGATCTTTCCGCTTGACACCCACAGCCCGATCTCCAGGGCCGTGCCCGGGGGCACGGGGGTGGCGGTCTCGACCAGGCATCCTCCGCGGCCCACATTCACCAGATTGCCCCAGACCGGCTCTTCTACGCCTTCAATGTTAATTTCCACTGCCACATAGCACTTGATCCGCTTGAAACGGCGACGATCCGTTCCCAATTCTTTGGGAGCGAACAAATCCGGTTCGAACGGGGGCGCTGCATCCACTGGTTCGGGAGGATGGAACTCGATGGGCGCTGCCGGCGCGGAAGCAGCGGGCAGGTTCTCCCGTGCTTCTCGCGCCTTGACGGCGGCGTCTTTGATCTCGCGCATGGCATGCAGCAGCGCAATTTCGCGCTTTTCCGCAGGCACTTCACGATAGGTCTGGAGCAGTTTCCCGAGGTGGCTGACCAAATCTGGATCCGTGAGTAGACGGGTCCAGTCCGATCCTTTGGGCGACAGTTTCGTGGCTTGGCTCATACGCGCGACTTCCCTCACGTAGTCTTCCGGTCGTGGGGAAATGCCTGACTCGTCTCATAGATTGAACCGCGGCTTGAGGTTACGCAAGATGACCAAGGTCACCCGCCGCGCGACTTGAAGAAAGTTGAGGTTCGCGCTCCATTGCCATGCGGATCAACAATTTGCGTCGGATTAACCCCAAAATGAGTCCAAAAGGCTTATGATTTTTGTTTTTCAAGGAGAGATCTCAGGTCCATGGCCTCGGCTGACCGTCCCACCCTCCCATTGCGGAGCCTTCGCGGAAGCGATCTGCGGATCATCCTTCTGCGGATCGTTCTTCTGATCGTGCTAGTCGTCATCTTCTCAATGGCGCTTGGCGAGCCGCTTTTCGCCCAAAGCTCGACTTCGGGTTCGACGGCGAGCGCGACGACGCAGGTTCCAACCTCGGCACAGAATCCCGTTTTTGGCAGTGTTCCGGAGGCCAAGCCCACCGCCGGAACCCTGTCGCTGACCTTCAGCGACGCGATCGAGCGGGCGCTGCGCCAGAACCTGTCCGGTCTCTTGTCGGAATACAACACTATCGAAGCCCGGGGACAAAAGTGGCAACAACTCAGCGACTTGCTTCCGAATGTCGGCGGGGATGTGCAGGAGGTCGCGGAGAAAGAGAGCCTGGAAGCGCTAGGAATTCGGAACGGCGGCCTTTTTGGGAATCATGTGCCTAGCGTCATCGGGCCGTTCTCTTACTTTGACGTGCGCATCTCGGCGACGCAGCGTGTTTTCGACTGGAAGTCTATCCAGAAATACCGTTCTTCCGTGGTTGGCGAAAATGTGGCCAGGTTCAATCTGAAGGACGCACGCGATCTGGTCGTGCTCGCCACCGGCAACGCCTATCTGCAGGCGATTGCCGGGGCAGCCCGGGTGGAAACCGCGCAGGCGCAGGTGGAGTCGGCGCGCGCGCTCTACGAGAAGGCCGTTGCACAACAACAGGCGGGCGTCGCTCCGGCGATCGACACGCTGCGTGCGCAGGTCGAATACCAGACCCGTCAACAGCAGCTGATCGCGGCCACGAATGATTTTGCCAAGCAGAGAATTTCGCTGGCCCGCGTCATCGGACTCGCAACCGGCCAGGAATTCGAACTGGCCGACAAGGCTCCTTATGAGGCTTTTCCCATCCCCGATCTTGAAACCAGTTTGCAGCGCGCGTATTCTCTGCGCTCCGATTACAAAGCGGCGCGAGATCGGCTGGTCGCCGCGCAACTGGAGCGCAACGCGGCCACTGCGGGTTATTTTCCCACCATCGATATGGCGGTGAACTTCGGCGAAATCGGCGCGGTTCCCGGCGATGTGGAGCCTACATATGAGGTTGTCGGCACGCTGAACATTCCGATATTTCAGGGGGGCAGGGTTCATGGAGATGTTCTGAAGGCCGAAGCAAGCTTGCGGCAGGCGCAGGCGCAAATGGCGGATGTGCGCGGACAGATCGATCAGGATATCCGCAACGCGCTGCTCGACCTTAAGTCGTCCAGCGACCTGGTGGAAGTCGCCCGGAGTTCGGTGAATCTCGCCGAGCAGGCGCTCACCCAATCGCAGGATCGTTTCTCCGCCGGAGTAACCGACAACCTTGAAGTGGTTCAGGCGCAGGAAACGGTGGCAGCCGCGCACGAAAGTTTGATCTCGAGCCTCTATCTTCACAACCTCGCCAAAGTTTCTTTTGCCCGCGCTCTGGGTCGCGCTGAAGAGGGCGTCCGCGAATATTTGAAAGGGAAGTAGCCAATCGACCAAACCAGCAGCGTTGCAACCGAGCCCAAACCGCAAACCGAAGCGCGTGCGCCGCAATCCCCGTCCCCGCCTGACAGCGAATCCCGCTATCAGCGGCGGCCCGCGCTTCTGAACCGCTCCGGGGGAAACATGTAGGGATAGAAGTCGCGCCGGAAATCTTCGTTTTCGAACCATTCCATAGAACCGAACCATAGAGCCGAACCAAAGGAACGGACTTTACAAGTTGTGCGGTGTGATGGCGCATCGGGCGGCGCCCTCTTGGACAGGGCAAAGCCCCGTCACCACACGCCCCGCCACCACACGCTAGTTGGGTTTCTTTTTTCCGAGAAGGCCGCCCAATCCGCTCAAACTCTTGCTGCCATTTACCAGGCCCTTCACTTGACCGTTGACCATCGCCTTCATATCCGGGGTGAAGGTTGGGTTGGAAGTCGTGCCCCCAACGGTCACGGGGATGCCGCCCGATCCTCCGCCGACGACCTTGGTGACACCGGCGCCCACTCCGGCCAGATTGGCCACCATTTTGAAGTCGAGTGCCTTGTTGGGGCTGATGGTGCCGGCGCCGGTGACGGTTCCGAGCGAAGGGACCACCACGTCGATCTTGTCGAGGCGCATACCCTCGGGTCCGTTCCGCACGTCGGAACTAAGGTTCTCGATCGCGGTGTCTTTCCCGTTTCCTTTGGCACCCAGTCCGGGGATTGCTGAAAGCTTCGATTCCAGGTTGAACCCTTCGAGGGCGGAGTTGCTCAGCTTTACCGAGCCGGTGGAGACGATCTTATCGAGCGGACCCGCAGAGTCGATGTCGACCGTAATCGTTCCGCCTTTGAGCTTCGAACCGGTGGGAAGAACTACCCCGAGCGCGGGGAGCATGCCTTCAAGGTCGTCGACCGGCATGGCTTGTCCGGTTAGCCTCATGTGGACCGAAGTGGTTTCACCATGCATATCGTAAGTACCGGTGAGTTTTGCCAGCGCCTTGCCGATGGCGACGTCGCCCTGCGCGAGTTTTCCGGACTCATTCTTCAGGTCGTGCTCGACCGCGAAGACAACCTGAACGGGTACTGCGGCGGGAGAGCCCTTGGGCACCAGCTTTAACGACGTGGCCTTCAAGGTTCCGCTGGCTTTCGCGTCGTGGCCATCGGAAGTCAGGGTGCCCTCGAAATCAGCCGCGCCAGCGATGCCTAGCTCCTGGTCGACGAAAGCCGACTGGGAGAGATCGACTTTGTTCAGAGTGACCTTTGCCCGCACCGGCGTGAGCGAAGCGTCGGTTGGGCTAATCGGACCAGCGGTGCCGTCCAATTTAAAGCTGCCGCCGCCGGGGAGTCTGGCGGAGACGACCATGGGAAACGCACTGGCAAAAGAAAAATTACGCACTGCTACGCTGAGTTGGTCGTACACGATGGGGCTGCGCTTACCGGTGGTGGATCCAAGAGTGATGGTTCCGTCGGTGAGGTCAAGTTCGGCTACGTTCACATTCGCCGGTGCACCAGAGGTTTTTGCGCCAGTTTGCGCTGGCTGATTCCCGGCCCGGTTTCCGAGAGAGGAGAAGTTCCAAACGCCATCGCGGTCGCGCAGCAAGGTGATTTGGGGTTGCTCGATGCGGAGGTCGGTGACGTTAAGCTGCTTGCTGAAAATCAGCGGTATTAGTTCGACCCCCACCTTCAGCGTTTTCGCCTGGATAAACGGGGCGCTGCTGAACTTGGGATCGTCCGCGATCGTGAGCTGGTCGGCTTCTACGCTGCCGGAGAAGATACTGAGTCCTAAGTTACCGACCTTCACCGGCCGTCCCAGAGCCGAGCTGAGGTTCGACTCAATCTGGGGACGGAAACTGTTGACGTTCACCAGGAAGGGGACCGCAATGATCACAACAATCAAAAGGGCGATAACAAGGGAAACAATTTTCGCAGCAGGTTTCATAGCGGTACCTCCAGTGACGGGCGGGGGGGTGGATCTGGAATCTAGGACAAGTCTATCAAACGCAAAGGCAATCCGTCGCTGGTCGTTGGTTGTTAGCCAGCCGCTGCTTTGCCGACGACTAACGACTGGCGACCAACGACTTGAATCCGCTGCGAACGTTATAAGATAGGCGAAAGCATGGAGCCAGTTCCGCAAGTGGCAGCTTCTGATTTATATCCACCGGTGCAGGAGGAGGTAGCGCGGCTCGCCGGCTCGCCGGAAGTGCGCGCGGCATTCGAGTGGTTCCGCTCGCAGGAATCACAATTCGCGCGCTGGCAGATGGAGGTGACGCGGGTGGCCGCGCCGCCATTCGGCGAGGCGGCACGTGGTGCGTGGCTGGCCGAGCGTTTTCGCGAGCTTGGGCTCAACCACGTGCAAGTGGATGAGGTCGGCAACGTGTTCGGCATTCGTCCCGGCTACGGAAGTCGTTTGGTTGCGCTCAGCGCGCATATTGACACCGTGTTTCCCGCGGCGACGCCATTGAACATCCGGCAGCAGGGCAGCCGGTTGTATGGTCCGGGAGTTTCGGACAACGGCGCCGGCATTGCGGCGATGCTGGCCGTGGCCAGCGTGCTCGGCAGCGCGCGAATTTCGCACGGCTTGCCATTTGTGTTCATTGGCAACGTCGGGGAGGAAGGCGAAGGCGATCTGCGCGGCATGCGCCACGTTTTTGCGACGCCGCGCTGGCGCGACGCGATTGCCTACAGCGTAATTGTCGATGGCGCCGGAGCCGACACCGTGGTGGCCGAGGCTCTGGGCAGCCGCCGCTTCGAAGTGATCGTGCGCGGTCCGGGCGGGCATTCGTGGAGCGACTTTGGCGCGCCCAATGCGATAATTGCGCTCGCCCGTGCCATCGAGGTCTTCAGTCAGACGTCGGTACCTTCGTCGCCGAAAACGACGTTCAATGTCGGCGTGATTCGGGGCGGGACTTCCGTGAATTCGATTCCGGAATCCGCCAGCATGCGGGTCGATTTGCGCTCCACGTCGATGGTGGAAATTGACCGGCTGGAGCGAGCGCTGCGCATCGCGCTGGAGCAAGCGGCGGCAGCGGAAAATCGGGTCGCTGCACATTCTCATTACGGAACACGGAAGCCGCAGGCGATACAGAGCGAAGTGGTGGAGATCGGGAATCGTCCAGCGGGTGAACTGACGCCCGATGCCCGGCTTTTGAAGGTGATTCGCGCCGTGGATGCGCAGTTGGGCAACGCAGCGCAGGTGCAGCGGGCGTCGACCGACGCCAACATTCCGCTATCGCTCGGCCGCGAGGCCATCGCGATCGGTGCGGGCGGTTCCGGAGGCGGCGCGCACACGTTGCAAGAATGGTTCGATTGCAATGGACGGGACCTAGGACTAAGGCGCATTCTGCTTACAATGCTCACGCTGTCGGGGGTAGGAGAATGATGACGCGAATCGCTCCAATTCTGTTGTTGGCCGTGGCCTCTGGAATGTCGGCGCAGAGCGGCGTGCCAACCCAGGACACTCCCCACGACGTTCTCAATGACGCTAACTATGGCGCTTCCCAAAACGCTCAGGGCGCGCCAAAGCCGAAAGCGGACGTGATCTTTACCCACGCCAACCTCTACAGCGGAGTGGTCGACGTCACGGCGTCGTTGGGCGCGGGCAAGCGCTCCGAGGCGCTGGCCGTGCGTGGCGACCGCATCCTCGCCGTGGGTACCCGCGACGACGTTATGAAGTCAAAAGGGCCGGAGACCAAGATCGTGGACCTCGATGGCCACTTCGTCATGCCCGGATTCAATGACGCTCACCTGCACCTGGCCATGGCGGGCCTGGAGAAGATGACCGTCAACCTGGTCGGAGCCAAAACTCTTGATGAATTCCGCGAGCGGCTGCGGGCCAAGTGCGATGCGGCCGAGCCCGGGGACTGGGTAGTTGGTGAAGGCTGGGACGAAACGCTCTGGCCGGTCAAAGTTCCGCCCACGCGCTGGGATCTGGATGAAGTATGTGAGAAACATCCGGTTTACCTCCGACGCGTGGACGGACACGTTGGCGTGGCGAACACGCGTGCCTTGCAACTGGCGAGCATCACCGTTGCCACTCGCGATCCGGACGCGGGAAAGATCGATCGTGATGAAGCGGGCACTCCCAGCGGCATTCTGCGCGAGAAAGCGCAAGAGGCGGTGCAGGCGGTGATTCCCAAACCGTCGCACGACAAACGCCGGCAAGCCATCGAACTGGCGCTCGCAGATCTGGCCAGTCACGGCGTTACCTCGGCGCAGGATTTCTCGCAATGGGATGACTTTAAGATTTACGAGGAACTCGAGCACGAGGGAAAGCTGACGGCGAGGATTTCAGAGTGGCTGACTTTTGAGGACTCGATTGAGGACCTGAACAGCAAGCGCGACTCGCATCCCGCGTCCGACAACATGCTCCACACCGGCATGCTGAAGGGCTTCATGGATGGTTCGCTCGGATCGAGGACGGCCGCGTTGCTGGAGCCTTACAGCGATGATCCGAACAATAGCGGCTTGCCGCAATACGAACCGGCCAAGCTGAATGCGATGACGAAAGAGCGAGTGCTGGCGGGATATCAGATCGGCTTTCACGCCATCGGCGACAAGGGAGTGCAGATGGCGCTCGATGCGTTTGATGAAGCGGAGAAGGCGGCGAAAGAGGCCAAGGTAAAGGCGGCCGATGGTGGTACCGACTACCGGCTGCGCATCGAGCACGCACAGGTCACCACGCCGCAGCAGATTCTGCGTTTCAAGGAACTCAAAGTGATCGCGTCCGTGCAGCCAAGTCACCTGCTCACGGATATGAGCTGGGCTGAGGCGCGTCTCGGGCCGAAGCGCGCGGAACATTCTTATGCGTGGGCTGAATTCCTTCGGCGCGGGGTGGTGCTGGCCTTTGGCACGGATGATCCGGTCGAGCCGGTTGCACCATTTCGCGGGATTTACGCGGCGCTTACCCGTCAGAGCGAAGACGGAAGGAAAAGTTACTATCCCGAGCAGAAACTGAACATCGAGCAGGTGATTGCCGCCTACACCACGGGTTCAGCATTTGCCGAGTTCGCCGAAAAGCAGAAAGGCAAGCTCGAGCCCGGCATGCTCGCCGACTTCGTGGTTCTTGATCACGACATTACGGCAGCCCTGCCGCCGAAAATCCTGGAGACAAAGGTTCTGCGCACAGTGGTTGGCGGAAAAACTGTGTACAGCGTTGAATCATTGAGTCATTGAATCATTGGCATCGCTAAAGCGGTCCCTGATACGAATCCCACTACTCCCGCGCCCCGGCTAGCGTCTACGACAGACGCGGACCGGTTTTTCTGCGTCTAAATCATTTAGCGCCTTCGCATCGATCCGTGCCTGCGTCGAAGGTATAATAGAGAATTGGGCAGTTTCAGGAGGAACGAAATGGATTCGCGCGAAAGCGCCTTTTGGGTGCGCCTCAGAGCCAACCGTTGGGCGTACACTTTTACGATTCTGGCGACACTGGCGGTTGGAATTCTGATTGGCACGGTTGTCTCCTACGGAGTGAAAGGCAAAGAGGGACAGAAGTCGTCGGATGCGACCCCACTGAGCATTCCGGCCCCTCAACAACTCTCCACCGCGTTCTCCCAGATTTCCAAGCAACTGGAGCCGAGCGTGGTGAACATCAACACGGAGTCAACCATAAAGAATCCGCGCCGGCGGGGGCCCCACGTCCACCCCAGTCCCGATCCGGACCAGGATCAGGGCGGCGATGAAGACACTCCGTTCCAGGATTTCTTTGACAAGTTCTTCGGCGGCCAGGGCGGGCAAGGTGGCGCTGACGCCGGCACCATCCGCCAGCGCTCGCTTGGCTCCGGCGTGATCGTGGATGCCAAGGGCTACATCGTGACCAACCGGCACGTGGTCGAGAAGGCGGACCGCATTCGCGTGAAGTTGGAGAGTGAGCCCGAGGGTGCGCCCGGTCATGACGCCAAACTCATCGGCACGGATCAGGAGACCGACCTGGCAGTAATCAAGATCGAGGTCGATCACCCGCTACCGGCTGCGAAGCTCGGCAACTCCGATGGCATGGAGGTTGGCGACTGGGTGCTCGCCATCGGCAGTCCATTCGGATTGCAGGAAACCGTCACGGCGGGCATCGTTTCGGCCAAGGGGCGCAACATTGTTCCCAACCGGCAGTTCCAATCGTTTATTCAAACCGACGCGGCGATTAATCCAGGCAATTCCGGCGGGCCGCTGGTGAACATGGCGGGTGAAGTCATCGGCATTAACACGGCGATTCTCACCGAGACCAGTTCGTACGCGGGCGTGGGATTTGCCATGCCTTCGAACACGGTGACGACGGTCTACAACCAGTTGATCGGGCCGGAACATCGGGTGGCGCGCGGGTCCATCGGCATCGAGTTTGCCGCTCAACCGAACCCGGCCATCGCACACATTTACGGATCGGGTGTGACGGTATCAAACGTAGTCTCGGGCAGTCCGGCCGACGAAGCGGGGCTGAAGATCGGCGACACCATCACCTCAGTGGATGGCAAGGAAGTGAAGAGCGGCGACGACCTGGTGGCCGACATTGCTTCCCGCAAGCCAGGCACGAAGGCCAAGCTGACCTTTGGGCGCAACGGCAAGAAGCAGGACGCCACCGTGACCATCGCCGATCGCTCGAAACTGTTCGCGTCCCGCCTCGGTGAAGAAGACGAGAACCAGAGCGAAGATGCTCCTAAAGCGAGCAAGTTCGGGGTGACGGTTCGCAATATCACTCCCGATCTGGCCGATCGCCTGGGCATTCCCGCGAGCAAGGGAGTGGTAGTGCAAGACGTGAAGCAGGGATCGTTTGCCGAGGATCTCGGTCTGAATCGCGGCGACGTGATCCTCGAAGTGAACAAGCAGCCCGTGAACAATCCGGACGACTTTACCAAGATCGAGTTGTCGCTGAAGAGCGGGCAGGATGTGGTGTTCCTGGTGCGTCCGCGAGGCGCAAGGGCCCAGGATGGAACGATCTTCCTGGCAGGCACACTTCCGTAACCGATATATAATCCGGCGAGACTGGCGCTCCGCCCCCTTTTCGGGGACCATGAATGTGGGCCGGTTTCGCCGGTTTTTTATTGGAGCAGTCGCTAGTTCGTTGGTCGATAGTCGTTCGCGGACTTCAAACGAACGACCTCCCCAACGGCCATCGACTGACGACCAACGACATGTTTGGGTTTGATCAAATTCGGCGTTGGCGACGGATCGGGCTTTGCAGCCTGCTCTGCCTGGCCGTGCACGGATTAGCCATTGCGCAGACAGCAAGTGCGCAGACAGAGACGTCGTCTCCGCCATCACAACCGGCGCAGGCCGCCACTGCACCCGCCGCGAAAGCGGAGAATCCGGCGAGCGCATCCGCAACCGCCAAGCACACCCCGACCCCATCTCACACTTCTTCTCGCACCTCTTCGGCGCAGAAAAAGAAAAGTGCTCACGGCAAGAAGGTTTCGAAAAAGCGCGGCCAGCAGGTGATTGACTCGGAGCGCGCCCGCGAAATTCAGACCGCGCTCATCCGCGAGCACTATATGGAGGGCCAGCCTTCGGGAGCCTGGGACAGCGTTACCCAGGCCGCGATGCAGCGCTATCAGGCCGATCAGGGATGGCAGTCGAAGACGACTCCGGACGCCCGAGCGCTGATCAAACTGGGATTAGGTCCCAACCACGATCACCTGCTCAATCCCGAAAGCGCCATGACTTCGCCGACGCCTTCCGCTAGCGATCCGAAGGCCCCTTCCAAACAGACTCCGGCACGAAATAATCTTCCCCAGCAATAACCGCTACGGCTCGAACCGGAATTGTGGGTGGAGAGGCGATGTTAGTACGGTGTTCGTACGATGACCGCATCGTTTGTTCCAGGCGAGCAGAATGGTTGCGGTCAGGCCGACTTCTTTTGTGGTGAGCCGAACGCGATCACTTTCCCATGTTGTTCCGGCGGGATCCACTTGGTTGCCTTTTTCCTGAAGCTGCTGGGCACGTAGAACTCAATGATTTTCGCCATAAATCACCCCGTTGTTTGCCACTGGTAAGAGCGAGCAGCAACGGAAACGACTTTCGAAATCGTCGCTATCCAGTCTCTAGCCCCTCACTTTCTATAGTGCAAAGCGGGTGCGAAAAGTCTCATTCAAGTGAATTTCTTCAGAACAATTCAGACGATTTCAGATTGGTTCGATGCGTGTAATTGATTCCATAACAATCTCTCGGGATTGCGCCAACTCCTCGGCAGTCATTGACTTGGGCGTTTCACCCACGTAAGATTCGCCCCTAAATGATCGGGCAAACCGTCTCGCACTATCGCATTGTCGGAAAACTCGGCGGCGGTGGCATGGGCGTGGTCTATAAGGCGGAAGACACCGAGCTAGCTCTTCTTGTTGGGGTCGCTCGTCTTCTATCCGTACCTGGAAAACGGCGGATTCGGTTATTTCGCGTTCCGCATAATCGGGAGCGCCGGAATTCTGATCGCTGTGTACGCGATCCGCTTGCGGAGAACACTTTTGTTCGTTGCGCTCCTGCTAGCCGTTCCCGCCTTGTTGGAACACATGCTGCTTCGTCAGCCGGACCCGGGCTTTCTTTCCATTCTCAACATCGTCCTCAGCTTTGTGTTCGATGTATTTATCGTGGTGGCTATCTTCCGCCGCGTCTTTACGAACGACCAACCCAATTCGGAAACAGTTTTCGGGGCGCTTTGCATTTATCTGCTGTTGGGGTTTGCCTTTGCCAGCATCTGCGGAATGATGGCTGCCATTCAGCCCAAAGCGTTCTATCTCGGTCCTCTGACCAACTTCCACGCTATCCCCGACAGGTTCGACTTCATTTATTACAGTTTCGCGACCATCACATCCCTTGGTGCGGCAGGCATCATCCCCGTCTCGGCACCCGCCCGCTCACTTTCTGTGATCGAAGCGATTCTCGGCCTGCTTTACCTGGCGGTGTTGATCGCAAGGTTGATGGATGCGTATCAGCGCCCATCTGCTTCCGCGCATTCTTGATACCCGTTGCAGCGCCGCTTGCGCAGGCCGCCAGCTCAAGAGCCGTTTACACTCCGGATGCCGCGGCACCCGACCAGGCGCTCGACAGGTACTTCTCGAGCAGTTCGGCTTCAGCAAAAGATCTGCCGTAAAATATAGCGCGACGCTGCAAGGAGCTTTCGCATGGGTCAGTTTGGCGACCGGCACCCGGATCCTTGGCCTGCTCTTCCGCTTGAATCGTGGAAAGACAGCTATGCCACACTGCACATGTGGAGCCAGATCGTTGGCAAGGTGCGTCTGGCGCTCACTCCTGTTGTGAACCACTGGTGGAATGTGACGCTGTATGTGAACTCGCGCGGCCTGACAACCTCGGCGATTCCCTACCGCAACGCGGCGTTCGAAATCTGGTTCGATTTCATTGACCACCAGCTCGTATTGCAGACGAGCGATGGTTTACACAGGACCCTGCCGCTGGCGCCTCGCACGGTTGCCGACTTTCACCAGGAAATCATGCGTATGTTGCGTTCATCAGGTATCGAGGTAACAATCTGGCGAATGCCCGTCGAAATACCCAACCCGATCCCGTTCGATGAGGACCGGCTGCATGCCTCCTATGATCCTGAAGCCGTGCAGAAGTTTTGGCGAATCCTGCTGAGCGTCCAGGGCGTGTTTGAGGAGTTCCGATCGCGTTTCATCGGAAAGTGCAGTCCGGTACATTTCTTCTGGGGCAGCTTCGATCTCGCGGTCACGAGGTTCTCAGGCCGCCGCGCGCCTGCCCGTCCCGACGCCGACCGCATCACTCAAGAGGCTTATTCACACGAGGTAAGCAGTGTCGGATTCTGGCCTGGCAGCGGCGCCATTACAGATCCTGCGTTTTATTCGTACGCCGCTCCTGAGCCCGAAGCGTTCCGAAATGCGCCCGTCCGGCCTGAGTCTGCCCGCTACGATACGCAGCTCAGCGAGTTCATCCTCATGTACGACGACGTGCGAAGCGCGATTTCTCCCGGAGCAACCTTGCTGGAGTTTTGTCAAAGCACTTACCAAGCCGGCGCGACGCTCGCAAAGTGGGATCGCTACGCGCTGGAGAGACCGCCGGCAAAAGCCATTCTCCGCAAGTCCTCATAACGTAATCATCGATGAACGTTGGCTGGTAATCGAATTCCTGTTTTATCCAGCACCGGCCGTGGGTTTCTTCAACAATTATTTTGCGGTGCCGAAACTCCAGGGCTATCTCGTTGACTTACCCCATGCATCCCGCCTACGATACCGTGACTCCATGATTTTCCAAGCATGATCGGCTAAGCAATGATCGGCCAAACCATCTCGCACTACCGCATCATCGAGAAGCTCGGGGGCGGCGGCATGGGCGTCGTCTACAAAGCAGAGGACACGCGGCTGCATCGCTTCGTCGCCCTCAAGTTTTTGCCGGAGGAAGTTGCCCGCGACCCGCAAGCACTCGCCCGCTTTCAACGCGAAGCCCAATCCGCCTCTGCACTGAACCACCCGAACATCTGCACGATTTACGACATTGGCGAGCGGGACGGGCAGGCGTTTATCGCCATGGAGTTTCTGGAAGGCGCAACACTGAAGCATCGCATCGCCGGAAGGCCGATGGAAACCGATGTGGCAATCGGGTTGGCGATCGAAATTGCGGACGCGCTCGATGCCGCCCACACCGAAGGCATCGTTCATCGCGACATCAAGCCCGCCAACATTTTTGTGACCAAACGCGGACACGCGAAGATCCTCGACTTTGGGCTGGCTAAGGTGACCGCACCCTCCACTGGGACGAGGACCGCACTCGACGCTACCGAAACCGGCACGGTGGAGACGCATCTGACGAGTCCGGGTATGGCGGTGGGCACGGTGGCCTATATGTCCCCCGAGCAGGTGCGGGCCAAGGAATTGGATGCTCGAACCGATCTGTTTTCATTCGGAGCCGTGCTCTATGAGATGGCGACAGGCATGTTGCCGTTCCGAGGCGAAAGCTCGGGACTGATCCAGCGGGAGATTCTGGATCGCGCACCGATTGCCGCGGTGCGAATGAATCCCGATTTGCCCGCCGAGCTCGAACGCATTATCAACAAGGCGCTAGAGAAGGATCGCGACCTCCGTTACCAGCACGCGGCCGATATGGGTGCCGACCTTAAGCGCCTCAAACGCGAGACAGACTCAGGTCGTGCCGCCGCGCCCAGCCGAACGGATGCTGCCGTGCTGGCTAGTTCGAATGCAACATTCAGCGGATCGAATACCCCTTCGCCTTCGAGCGGGTTAGCGCCTGTTCTCGGGAGCGGGACAGCACAGCCTGCGCATAGCAGCAGTTCGGTGGTTGTCGCCGCCGCGAAGCAACACAAGTTGGGGTTGGTGGGAGGGGCGCTCGCCGCTCTGGCGGTTCTAGGTGCGGCAGGCTTTGGCGTTTACTCGATGCTGCATCGCGTCGCGCCCACCCCCTTCCAAAACTTCAGCATTTCCCAAGTTACCAATTCCAGCAAAGCAGTCGTCACCGCCATATCCTCCGACGGGAAATACTTGCTCACGGTGATGGATGATAAAGGGCTGAACAGTTTATGGCTGCGCAATGTGGCCACGGGCAGTGACACGCAAATCGTCCCGCCCTCGGCCGCCATCCCTAACGTCGCGTTCTCACCCGACGGTAATTACGTGTATTTCCGCAAAGCGGAGAACGCAATCAACAGCGATTTCAATATCTATCGCACGCCGATATTGGGAGGAACGCCGCAAGTCGTGGCCCAGGACGTGGACAGCGCCGTTGCCTTCTCTCCGGATGGCGGGCGCATGGCGTATTTCCGTGGCAATGATCCCGAGACGGGCAAGTACCGGCTGCTCAGCGCAAAGTTAGATGGCAGCGATGAAAAGGTGCTTCTCATTGAGCCGCTGGTGTTTCTCCCCCGCTGGCTGGCGTGGTCTCCCGACGGCAAAAAGATCGCCTATCCCGACCTTCCGCGCGGCGCTTTTGGGGGGATGGGTTTGTTCGACGTGGACCATGGAAAAACGCAAACGCTGACATTTGCCGATAAATATGTTTTGGCATTGCAGTGGTCCGCCGGCGGCGATGGTCTGTTTGTTACCTATCAGCAAAAAGGTCCTGACTTCAACCGCGGCCAGATCGGGTTCGTCTCACTGTCGGATGGCCAGGTGCGTCCCATCTCTCGCGACACGAACAGCTATTCGACCTTGACGCTTTCGGCCGATGGCAGGACGCTGGCCACGGTTCAGCGAAAAGCAGTGAGCAATCTTTTTATTGTGCCGGGTGAAGGCAGCGTGAACTCCATGGCAAGTCCTTTGGTGGTCGACGGAGAACATATCAGCTATTTCAATTGGGCGGCCGACGGTAATTTGCTGGCATCCGATTACACACGGTTGGTCCGAACGGACGTTTACGGAAAAAATCCTACTGTACTGGTCAGTGATCCGGCCGCCGGAATTTTCGGTCTGTCTCCGTGCGGCACGCAGAACATCGTCTTCACGTGGGGCTTCCACGGCGGCACCAATTCCATTGGCCTTTGGCGCGTGAATGCGGACGGCTCTCATCCCACACAATTGACGGATGGGAGTTCTGACCCGGTGTGCGCTGGCAACTGGGTTTACTTCTTCAGGGACGTGACCAACATTTGGCGTGTCTCTTTGAATGGAACAGTGGATGGATCCGGCAAAGCTGAGCCGGTTCCTGCCAGTGCTGTTGCGCGTTCTTTCCAGGCGGGCCGGGGAATGGGCGTCTCACCCGATGGCAAGACCCTGGCATACCTAGTTGAATTCGTGAATTTAGATTCCGGAATGGGCACCGCGAGGATTGCCCTGCTCGACCTGACAACTCTAACCGCGCCGCGCCTGCTCGATGCCAATCCGCATATTTCGGCGGGCCCGCACTTCACCTTCGATGGCAAAGCGGTCGCTTACCCGGTTCGCGAGAATGGCGTGGACAACATCTGGGTTCAGCCCATTGATGGCTCTCCCGGCCACCAGATCACAAAATTCGACTCGGAGCAGATCCTGTCGTTTCACTGCTCGCCCGATGGGAAGAATCTTGGCGTTTTGCGGGGCCACACCGACTCCGACGTCGTCCTTCTGCAGGAATCCAAGCCCTAGAGTCCGCTAATCCAGCACCGGCCGCGGACAGTAAGGAATTGGCATCCCTTTGACGATTGCCCCCGGGTTACCGTCAACCAGCGCGTCGGCGTACTCAGCTCCTACGATTTTTTCTGCCACAGTGCGAGCCGCGGAAAGATTCGGGATGCGGCGTTTGGTGTCGTGAGCATCGGAGGCGAGAATGTGGACGGCCGAGCGGTCGAGCAGCCAGCGCGCGACGATCTCGGGCCTTTCTCCCCAGAACCCTGTCAGTGCCGACGCCGTGACTTGGATCAAGCAGCCCTGCTCCGCCCACTCCAGGATGCGCTGCGGTGTTTGCTGCAGGATCGGGTTGCGTTCGGGATGGGTCAGGATGGGCGTAAGATCGCGATCTCCAAGGCGAGTGAAACATTCGGAAAGCCGCGTCGGGACACTGAACTTGCTCAGTTCAATCAGCAGATAGTTGGTTTCGCCAATCGTGTAGGTGTGCGGCTGCTCGAGCACGCGTTCCAGATTTTCGAAGGAAAGATGAAAATCGCAGCCCAGGCTTAACTGTAATTGCGGCGTCGAACCCAGCTTCTCCCGTAACTGGCCGAGAAGCCCCGAAAGATATTCACGATCGTAGGCGTAACGATCATTGGCGTGCGGAGTGGCGACGGTGTGGGTAATGCCGTCGTCTGCCGCCATGCGGCACATTTCGACGGCTACATCCCAGGATTTGGGACCGTCGTCGACCTCGGGCAGAATGTGGCAGTGGATGTCGATCACAACGCAATCGATTAGAACACATCGGGTGATCGGGCGATCGAAAAGCAAGAACCCCGGTTTCGATGTGTTCCGTCCGCGGTTCGCCTTTAGCGAATAGCGAAACGCGCCCTGGACTCTTCGATGGCCCGATCGCCCGATACTCCAGTTGCCAGTTCCCGCCTTCTCGTGCACGATAGAGAATACGATTTTTCCGTTCTCACCTTTGGATATTGAGGAGCAGGTTTGCAAATGAGCTTTCTAAGGGCGGCGCGTGCCGTACTGGCAGGTCAAAGTTGTCTTCCCCGAATTCTCGTGGCTGTCGCTGTTGTCGTTATCCTGGCCGGATTTTCTCTTTCCTGCAGCAGTAACGCCACCCTGAAGCCGCCGAACCACAGTGCCTACCTAACCTTGCCGGCGAATGGTTCCGTGCTTCTGCTGAGCATCAATGGCGCCACCGGCGCCATCAAATTGGGAGCGCAGACGCCGCAACAGCAGGGGCTTTCACCCAACGGTCTGGCATTATCCCAATCGAAAAAATTTCTGTACGTGGTCAATTCCTTCGCCTACACGATCTCAATTTTCAACGTCAACAGCGATAGTACTTTGACGCTCAGCGGCCCTCCGGTTGCGGCAGGCGCCGGTCCGAATGCGGCGGTCATCGACCCCA
The DNA here is from genome assembly GCA_036521955.1 of Terriglobales bacterium. Classification (GTDB taxonomy): domain Bacteria; phylum Acidobacteriota; class Terriglobia; order Terriglobales; family Acidobacteriaceae; genus Acidiflorens. The sequence goes on along the minus strand of DATDGS010000041.1, from coordinate 32,556 downwards.
CCGGCCAATACTTGTTGGTGACAAATAGTTTCGGCGATAACGACGCGGGCAGCGTTTCCGTTTTTTCCATTGACGCCAGCACGGGCGCTTTGTCGGAGGTCGCAGGATCGCCTTTCTTCGCCAATGCGAGTCCCACCCAGATTCTTTTTACACATTCCGGCAAGTTCGTTTACGTTGCCAATCCGAGCATCGGAATGGTCACCGGCTTTTCTTTCGCGAACGGTGTGCTCACTCTGGTGCCTGGCTCTCCGATTGTCTCGGGGACAGGAGCCGCTTCTCTGGCAGTGGATGGGGCTGATCAGTACCTCTACGTTGCGAACCCATCGGCCACCAACCTTCCCCCTTATTCCGCCGTCGTCGGCAACATTTCCGGATTCAATATTGACCCTGAAACCGGCGCGCTGAGCCCGTTGGCCGGTTCGCCCTTTATCACCTCGGGGGCCAATAACGGACCCACCGCGATCGTTGTCGATCCGAGCGGCGAGTTTGTGTACGCGGTGACTCCGGGGTCGGGTTCCTCCATCTTGGGCTTTACCATCACTGCTCTGAATGGGCAATTGGTGCCGATTACCGGCTCTCCATTCGGCTTGACCGCGGGCGGATTGTTTGCCCTCTTCGACCCCGGCGGCAACTATTTGTACATCGGCACTCAGACGGGAATCGCGGGCTATACCTACAACTCCAGTACCGGCGCTCCCACGGCAGTTTCGGGCTCGCCCTTTTCCGTCGGAACGCAGCCCGGGGGGATGGTTTTCTCACAGTAGAAGCCTCGCGTTCGGTTCAAGATTCGGCCTTTGTAATGTGCGAGTTGCGGGGTGGCACTTTCGTGGAATCAGCTTGGCACCCGCGGGCCATTCTCAAACTTTGCGCATAGCCTTACATTGCGATTGAGCAGTTCTGGGGGAGGGCTGCCCGGGCGTCCTGGATTCGAAAGAATCCGGACGCCCGTTTAATTTTCATTGAGAGATTGAATCATTGAGAAATGAATCACGAGAGATTTCAATTATTGCAAGCCAACCCGGAGGCTCTTGATCTTCAAATACTTCAACACCTCAATCAATGCTTCAATGCTTCAGTTTGTAGAAATGGTGAAGTTCACCGTGATGCGGGCCTGAGTTTCCACGGGCTGCCCGTTGAGGATGTAGGGCTTGAAGTGCCATTGCTTCACCGCCTCGCGAGCTGCGGCCGCCAGGATTCCGGGGCCACCGAGAATCTGCAATTCCTGGATGGTACCCTCTCGTGAGATGAGCGCCTGCAAACTGACTGCGCCCTGCACTTTCATCTGCCGCGCCAGCAAAGGATAATCCGGTGGCACGGAAACGCTCACGCTCTGCGTGGTTTGTGGCGAGAGCTGCACGCGGTCGCCGGCGCTCACCGGCGCAGCCGGCACCGATGCGGGAGCGCCGGATGCGGAAGACGTCGCGCCCGACCCCACATCCAGATGGATGGCATTGCTTTTTGCGGGCATGTTGATGTGGCGGTTTCCGGCTACCACTTCCACCTGCAGAGGAGGCAGCACGGCGCGCTCGGCAGTGACCGCGAAGGGAGCGGTGGTCGCAGCGGGCGCGGAGGATTTGGCGGCAGGCTTGCGTTCGCGCGCGGCGGGAGTCGTCGGCTCGCTCGCGGGCACCGCAGCAGTACTCTTACTTTTGCTCTTGCTTTGAGTTGTGGTTTCCTCGACTTCACCGCCCGGCGGAAACCAGAAATCCCAGTCTTTCAGAACCACCGCCGCCAGCGCCACCAGCAGTATCCCCAGCGCGATGAGCATTCGCTTCCGCTGGGTCTCCGCATCCGGCGACACGGGTTGCAGGGGGAGAGGTACCGACCGCTCCAGATGGTTCTCGGGCTGGGTTTCGTCGTGAAGCATGGACCGGACACCGGAGCATCCGCGGAATTTTAATCGATTCCGGGAATGGCTGAGTTAGTATGCCCCCAAACCTGCGCCCATGCCAAGCGAATCCCAGCATGGGCGTCTCTTTTGCAAGGCTGGTCTTCTGTTCCCGCTCCAGCTTCAGGAACCTAGCGAAACCTTGAAGTCGATTTTGTCAAGAATGCCGATTGCGGCCTCAAGAATTTCCTTATCCACCTTACGATTCGAAGCGATGGCTTCCGCCAGCGGGATGGAAATGATCTTGTTGCCTCGTAGCGCCGCCATGCGCCCAAATTCACCGCGGTGCACCATGTCGATGGCGCCCAGTCCGTAGCGCGTGGCCAGTACGCGATCGAACGCGGTGGGTGATCCGCCCCGCTGGATGTGGCCGAGTACCACCGACCGCGACTCGAAGCCGGTCCGCTTTTCGATCTCGCTCGCCAGCGTCGCGCCGATCCCGCCCAACCGGGCATGTCCGAACTCATCAAGGTTTCCCGCCGGCGCCGTCTCGTTGCCACCGGCAAACTTCGCGCCTTCGGCGGCCACCACGATGCTGAAATATCTTCCGCGGGAGTGGCGCTGGCGAATCAGTTCGGCCACCTGGTCAATATCGAAAGGAACTTCGGGGATCAGTATGACGTCGGCCCCGCCGGCAATGCCGCTATAGGTCGCGATCCAACCGGAATCGCGTCCCATCACTTCCACCACGATCACGCGATTGTGCGCCTCGGCCGTCGTATGCACCCGATCGATGGCTTCCGTAGCCACATTCACCGCAGTGTCGAAGCCAAAGGTGAAGTCGGTGCCGGCAAGATCGTTGTCGATTGTCTTCGGAACGCCCACCACTTTCACTCCGTTGGCGAAAAGCTTCTGCGCCACTGAGAGTGTGTCATCGCCGCCGATCGCGATCAGCGCTTCACAGTCGTGTTTCTTGAGGTTTTCGGCGCAGCGCTTCAGGCCGTCGGCATTCTTCGCCGGATTGGTCCGCGAAGTGCGCAGAATCGTGCCCCCACGCGGCAGGATGCCGCCCACCGACGAGAGCCCGAGATCCATCGTCTTGTCTTCCAACACCCCGCGCCACCCCTCCACGAATCCCACGAACTCATCTTCATAGTGGAAGGTGCCCTTACGCACCACTGCCCGAATAACCGCATTCAACCCGGGACAGTCGCCCCCGCCCGTCAACATGCCAATCCTCATTGCCTGCTCCTCATATGATTTTTTAGAACGAGTATGAGTCCGCTCTATGACCGGAGATCGGACGAAATCCGTCTGCCTGTTTCAGTGGGCCGGAACCATTAGGTTATCACGCTGGCCACTGACCGCTGACCACTACCCTGCTACACTTCCCCCATGCGCGTCCTCGGCATCGACTGCGGCACCGAATTCACCGGCTACGGCATAGTCGAACTGCTCTCGGACGACTGCAATAACGCTCGCAACGTCGCCCGGAACAATGACCGCCTCGTCTGCATCATCTGCGGCGCCATCAAGGTTTCGGCGCGCGACCCCATGCCCACGCGCCTCTCGCGCATCTCCATCGGTCTGCAGGAGCTAATCTCCCAGCACCGGCCCGACCGGGTCGCGATCGAAGACGTTTTCTACGCTGCCAATGTGAAGTCTGCCTTAAAGCTCGGGCAGGTGCGTGGTGTCGCCATGCTTGCCGCCGCTTCCGCCGGACTGGAAGTCGCCGAATACTCGCCGCTTTCCATCAAGTCCGCGGTCGTCGGCTACGGCCGCGCCGAAAAGCATCAGGTCCAGCAAATGGTGACGCGTCTTCTGCAGCTCGATCAGATTCCCGAACCCGCCGACGCCGCCGATGCGCTCGCCATCGCCATCTGCCATCTGCACACCGCTGCGACCCACGAACGACAAACCGCAACCCGCTCTCTGTAGAGACGGGGCTTGCCCCGTCTCCGAATACCCACGCGAGTGCGTATACGCTGGACGCAGGAGATGCGGCGAGCCGCGTCTCTACAGAGGGTTCAGCGCGGCCGCATCTTCCGTCAAGTATCAACCGGTTGGGAGCAGTGGTGGGCAGCTTCCGCTGCAGCGCATCGCTGGTCAGGGGATTCCTGGCGGTGAACGGCGCCTACACTACCATCGCGTTTCCCAACGCCCAGGCAACCCATGCCTTGGCGATCAATGACCATGGCGATGTGGTCGGAAGCGATGGCAGTAACCGCGTCAGCGACGGCTCCTTGTGGCAAAACGGAACGCTCACCACCACGTTCCAGTAAGGCCCTCGCCTGTGAGCTGCCTCATCGTCTGGGACTCCCGCTCTCGCGACTCTCCATCGCCGATATCCAACAGGAGGTGGTGGCTTAAGGCTTGTTGGCGGAGATCAGCGGCACTACCCTGTGGCGCTGGCTGCATGCCGACGCCCCTGTATGCCTGCCGACTCGGGTGGGTGGTGGTGTTCCCCTCCGGAAAGAACGAGGTCCACTTGGGCGTGCCAATGAATATTCCTGCAGGAATCGAACGCGGTGCAACATGGGATGCCCCCGCACAGTCAGTGGACCCTGAGTACGCAAAACACGGCGCCACCGCAATTGCGTTCTTCGTCGCTGAAGCTTGCCGCCAGACCGCGAGCCGTGGAAAGCGGACTTAGTCCAGATTCGGCAACGAGCCATTAGCATCGCTCTTCAAGCCAAGAATTAAGAGCTAATAGCCCGGTCTCGCCCTTGACACTCTCCGCGCCATCCCCAATCATTAACTGCGGCCCCATGCTTCGTCCATTTCAGATTGTCCGCCTTGTCGTTTCTGGTTCGATCCTCTTTTTGTCAGCGGTCACTTATCCGCAAGCTCAGTCCCCGGCTGCCGTCACCTTCACACTCGATTTTCCCACCTCCCAGCCGGAGCACTACTCGATTCGGGTCCCCTCCGATGGTTCGGCCCACTACCAGTCCAGCGGGCGCATGTCCGCCGATTCCGACGAGACGGATTCTCGCGACCGCGATTCTCATGACAAGGATTCCCAGGACAACGACAGCTTCGATCTTAACTTCACCCTGGCCGCAGAAACGCGACAGAAAATCTTCGAACTGGCGGCGAAGGCCGGTTATTTTCAAAAGGACGTGGACTCCCATCACAAGGGCCTCGCCTTTACCGGGAAGAAGACGCTCAGTTACAAAGACGCGCAGCGCAGCGGAGAGTCCAGCTACAACTACTCACCCAACTCCGCCGTGCAGGAACTGACCGACCTGATGCAAAATCTGTCGGCCACGCTCGAATTCGGACATCGCCTTCAATATGATCACCGCTACCAGAAGCTCGCGCTCGACGAAGAACTCAAGCGCATGGAGGAAATGGCCCGCAGTAATCAACTGATCGAAGTCGCGGCCATTCAGCCCATCCTAGACCAGATCATCGCCGACCAGTCCGTGATCAACGTAACCCGAGCCCGCGCTCAACGGTTGCTGGAGCGGGCAAGCGGGCACTGAATATAGGATCTTTCCGTAGAGACCCGGCTTGCCCCGTCTCCGCGCGCGCCGTCCGTGAAGGTGCGGAAGACGCGGCAAGCCGGGTCTCTACGGAAAAACAGATACACCGTAAGGATCACTCCACAATAATTCCCGCGTAGCCCACCACGGCCTCGTAATCGCCGGAGACGTCGCCCGAAGTCGCGTACTTGACCAGCTTGGCTGAAGTCGCTCCCAGAAAGTTCGCTGCCGTGAGCATCACAATCGTAGGCCCGAACCCGCACATGGTGATTTCTTCATGCGTCACCACCTCCCAGAGTCCGCGCGCATCCATCGCTAGCACTCGCTCGATTGCCTTGTGGTCCTTGACGCGAGTAATTGACTCGGACTCGTAGTGGTTCATGTCGCTGGAGGCGATGATCAGGACTTTCTCGTCTCGATTCTCCTCCCGATCTTCTTCTTGGTCATCTTCTTGAAGCACGCCAATCACATCCGCCAGCGCTTCTCCCAATCCACGGAGTACATCGAAGTTGCTGGTGCCGATGGCGATTGGAACGATCTGCAATTCCGGCTGCTGCGCCTGCAGGAACGGAAGCTGGACTTCGATGGCATGTTCGCCGCGGTGCGCAGCGCTGTCCTCTTCGAGCGCAGGGAAACGATCGAGCAGTCGAGCGCCCAAATCCGCGTCCGGCGCTACCTCGCCGAGCGGAGTCTGCCAGGCTGTATTGGCCATTACGGCTAGCGCACGTCCCTTGCCGGTGTGATTGGGGCAGAGAATCACGCAGCGTTTGGGGATCTCCAGACTCGAATACACAGCGCCAGCGACGCCGCCGGAGTAGATGTATCCCGCATGTGGAGCAACGCATCCGATGGCCGTTATGCGGCCAGTTTCGAGTGGGGTCTCGCCCGCAGACGTGTGTTTCCGAATTTCACGCAGCAATTCTTCAGCGCGGCCCGGATAAAACCTGCCGGCGACGGCGGGAGTTCGTAAAGCGGTAGTCATCAGAAGCTCGTGTGGCCGCGGGCATTTGCCCGCGACAAATCAGCCTGCAAAAGCCCGCGCGAAAACTATGCACCGCAAATTATGAGCTGGCGTCGCGGAGTGCGCGGAACAGCGCGGCGGTTCTTTCGAGCGGCAGCTCTTCGGCTCGGATCGCGGGTTTTACGCCGCTTTTCGCCAGCGCGGCGCGTAGCGCATCCTCATCGTACGCCGTTTTCAGATTATTCCAGAGAGTTTTGCGTTTCTGCCCAAAGCAGAGTTTCAGGAAGGCGATGAACTCTGCCTCGGGAACCCGCAACGATTCCAGCCGAGGCTTGATCGTAATCCGAACCACGCTGGAATGAACCTTGGGAGGCGGAGAAAATGCCGAGGGCGGAAGCGTGAACAGCTGCTCGACCCGGCCGTACAGTTGTGCCGTCGCCGAAAGCAGGCCATAGTCGCGGCTTCCCGCCGAAGCCGCCAGACGATCGGCAACTTCCTTTTGCACCATGATGACAATGGTCGAAAAATAACGATGATATTCCAGCAGCCGCAGCAAAATGTCGGAGGTGATGTAGTACGGCAGGTTGCCGATAACGCGGGCCGGTTCGGGCGCGAAGCTTAGTCCGGTGCGCAGGCTGCCGGGCTTCGCGCCGAAGACGGTGTCCAGTTCGATCTTCAGGATATTGCCTTCGATGATTTCAACATTGGGTTGCATGGAGAACTTCATCCGCAGCTGTGCTGAGAGTACGCGGTCCAATTCCACCGCGATCAGTCGTCGCGCCTTCCGTGCCAGCAAATCGGTGATGGCACCGCGGCCGGGGCCGATCTCAAGCACGGTAGCCTCGGAAACATCGCCCAGGGCCTCGACAATGCGCAGAGCCGCCGCTTCGCTGGCCAGGAAATGCTGCCCCAGTTTGGGTTTGCGGAAACTTGCTTGTATGGTTGCGCCCTTGGGCACGTTGACCCTCTTTCTTTCCCGCTTTAGACTGGCTGAGTTCTTTCCCTGTAGAGACGCGGCTTGCCGCGTCTCCGCTGCGCGATCATGAATAGGGTGCACAGAAAGACGCGGCCAGCCGCGTCTCTACAGAAACTTAATCATAACGTGAGCGAGGCTGATCGAGTTCTCAGGAGGCTTCTGCGCCATGCATATCGCTTTCGCAGCATCCGAGTGCGTTCCCTTTTCCAAGACTGGCGGGCTGGCGGACGTGGTCGGCGCTTTGCCGCGCGCATTGGCCGCTTTGGGACATCAGGTGAGCGTTTATCTTCCGCGCTATCGCCAAACCAAATTGACGGATCCGCAAACCGTAGTGCGCAGCATCACCGTCCCTTTCGACGACAAATATCGTTTCTGCTCGGTAGTGACGGCGGACACGAATACGCCCGCCCAAGTTCGATTTTATTTCGTGGATTATCCGCCATACTTTGACCGGGAGGCGCTCTACGGAACCTCGGTCAGCGACTATCCGGACAACGCCGAGCGCTTCGCTCTGTTCTCGCGGGCAGTGCTCGAAGCCTCGAAGATTCTGGGTGTGCCGCAGGTGTTTCATTGCCACGACTGGCAGTCGGCGCTCGTGCCTGTCATGCTGCGCACGCTCTATGCTGAGGATCCCGCATTTCGCGAAGTCGCCACCGTCTTCACCATCCACAACATGGGATACCAGGGTTTGTTTCCTCCCGATACTTTGCCGCTTCTAACGCTGCCCTGGGACTTGCTCACCATCTCGAAGATGGAATTTTTCGGGCAAGTGAATTTTCTGAAGGGCGCGCTCGTGCTCTCCGACTTCGTGACCACGGTCAGCAAGAAATACAGTCAGGAGATCCAGACCACGGAATATGGTTTTGGTCTGGAGGGCGTGCTGCGAAATCGCGCCGCGACCGTAACTGGCATCCTGAACGGCGTGGACTACGACGAGTGGAGCCCGCAGTCCGACAAATTCATTGCCGCGAAATATTGGCCGCAGGATCTGGACGGCAAGCTGCGATGCAAACACGACTTACTGCACGCCTTCGGCGTCACCAATGCCGATTCTAAAATGCCGGTGATCGGCGTGGTTTCGCGCTTCGCCGCACAGAAGGGCTTCGACCTGATTTCCCAGATCATGGACCGCCTGGCGCGCGAAGAGATGATCATGGTCGTATTGGGATCGGGGGACAAGCTGTACGACGACATGTTCCAGCGGCTCAACCGACAGTTTCCAAACAAGATAGCGGCCAAGGTCGCGTTCGACAATGCCATCGCCCACAAAATTGAAGCCGGCGCGGATATGTTCCTGATGCCGTCCCGCTACGAGCCCTGCGGGTTAAATCAGATTTACAGCCTGAAGTATGGAACCGTTCCTATCGTGCGGGCGACGGGCGGCCTGGACGACACCATAGAGCCTTGGGACGCGCGCACCGGCAAGGGCACGGGCTTTAAGTTCTCCGACTACACCGGCGAGGCACTGCTGGCGACCATCAAGCAAGCATTGCTCGCCTACCGCGATCCCTCGTCGTGGCAGACGCTGATGCGCAATGGCATGAGCCGCGATTTTTCCTGGGGCGCGTCAGCGCGCGAGTACGGCAAGATCTACGAGCGCGCGCGACAGGCGAGGGCCAGCGCTGACGCGGTCGCAGCTGCTGACCTTAAAAAGGAGCCGGTGCGGGGCTAGTGCGCATTGCGGCCAGAACCTGCTCTCACGATCTTCTATAATCTTCTATATTTCATATCCTAAGGCCTCGTTTTCCACGGCATTCCATATTTCATATCGGGAATCCCGTTTTTCCAGTTCACGGAGCTTTAAAAAATGGCTAAGTGCCGTTTTTCTGCGCATACACCGTTTGGTTCTCGGATTGCACCCAAGCAGTCAGGCGCCCCCATGCCACAAGAAATCTCAGTCTCGTATTTGGCGATCAAGAGCAAGGTCTACCGCTTGATCGATGCCCTGGTAGCTGGTGAGAAGACAGAAGCGGAAATACAGGAGTCGATCTGCCGCTGGTGGGACCTCATCCATCCCGCGGACCGGCCCATCGCTGAAAAGTATCTTCTCACAGTCTTGGGACGCTCTGTGTCTGCCTTGGACGCCATCGGGGACGGTCTCAGGTGTTCCACCGGCGCCGGTGGCGGCGCCAAGTACGTGCCGTTGCCTTCCGCACGGATGCGGATCATGGAGCGAATCGTCAAGGAAGCCGGGGCTCGCTCGACGGTCTGAGTCCGGCGGCCACGATTGGCGCTTGGACCTCCAAATTCCTCGAACAGCACCCGCTCGTGTACGTCGATCTTTCGTCCCGTTCTGCGTTATCATTGGGCGCGCGGAGGGATGCCATGAAGTCCTATCAGAAGTTGATTGGCCTTCCCGCCCTGTTACTCACCCTCTGCAGCACTGGCGAGGGGTGGGTCATCTGGGATCGTCTTCACACCTTGTATCCCACTCCGGAAATGGAAAGCCTTTCTCGGGAACTACACGCCGCAACGCGTGATTGAGCAGTTCGAATGCGATCTACCCTCATCGTATGGGCACCACAGTTCCGGCGAAGCGGGCCGCGACTTCGTCACGCACAACGCCGGATTCGAGTCGTTTTTCGCGATGCGGTCGGAAAAGTGGACGCCTCTCATGCCGGCACTACATGACGACGTATCGGCACAGCTCACCGAAAATGGGGCGCAGATCCTAAGCCGTGGCGACCCAGGCAGCGGATTTCATTTTGACTACAAACTCGGCAAGAGCATCGGCACGCTAACGATTTCTCCGTGGGCGATCACTCCACGCTCCAGCATCCACCGAGGGGCAGAATTGCCCGCGGACACGGTGGACGTTAATGGCGAATTCAGGCAGCCGAGAAGTGGTTCCCCAAGGAGCCGGGGACAATCGAAGTGGGCTCCGGGCATTAGAATTGGATCGGCCGGGTTAACGAGCACTTAGGGTTCTTCCGGTGCGCGTACGTCGCGGTACACTTCTGCAAGGCATACCGGACTCCGATGAGCACCTCCTCGCCTCGCACCATCTTTCACGTCGATATGGACGCTTTCTTCGTCTCCGTCGAGGAATTGTTTGATCCATCGCTGAAAGGCAAGGCGGTCGTCGTTGGCGGGCAAAGGGACGAACGCGGAGTGGTCTCGGCCGCATCCTACGCGGCGCGCAAGTTTGGCGTGCACTCCGCCATGCCGCTGCGGACGGCGGCGAAACTCTGTCCGCAGGCGATTTTTGTGAATGGACATCCGGAGCGTTACCGCGAATATTCCGGCAAAGTGCATGAGGTGCTCGGTCATTTTTCTCCGCTGGTCGAGATGGCTTCGGTGGATGAGGCTTATCTCGACATGACCGGTACGGAGCGTCTGCACGGCCGGCCGTTGCATTCTGCTCATCGGTTGCACGGTGCCATGAAGTCGGCGACGCAGTTGAACTGCTCGATCGGGATCGGCACCTCGCGGCTGATCGCGAAAGTTTCCTCCGCCAAAGCCAAACCGAACGGAGTGCTCTGGGTGCTGCCTGGCGAAGAGGCAAAGTTTCTCGCGCCGCTCGCCGTCGGCGACATTCCCGGCGTCGGCAAAGTGTTCGAGCAGAAGTTGCACGCGATCGGCATTCAGAAAGTGGGCGACCTCGCGCGCCTGGAGGACTGCGATCTCGAACATCGCTTCGGAAAATGGGGCCTCGCGCTGGCGGGCAAGTCGCGCGGCGAAGATGCGGGTGCATGGTTCGACAATGACGTCGGCGAGAATGTCGATCCGAAATCGATCAGCCACGAGCACACCTTCAATGAGGACACGGGCGATGCCGAGCGCCTGCAATCCACGCTGATGCGTCTGAGCGAGATGGTGGGACGGCGACTGCGCGAGGGCGGATACTTTGCGCGTACCCTGCAATTAAAGTTGCGCTACAAAGATTTCACCACCATCACACGAGCGCATTCGTTGGAGCAACCGACGCAGATGGATAATCAGATCTTCGAACATGCGCGGCGTTTGTTTTTCGACAACTGGAAGCCGAGCGCGCCAGTGCGATTGCTGGGAGTGCAAGCGTCGAATTTCGAGTCCGGCTCAGCGCAACTCGATCTGCTGGAGCCTTCGCAGCAACAGCGTTGGCAGATGGCGCTGGCGGCAGCGGATCATCTGCGCGACAAGTTTGGCGAATCGGCCATCGGCCTCGCCCGGGGAATGAAGGGCGGATTCCGCGAGCGCACGCATGAAAACCCTGTGGGCTTGCCGGGCAAAGGCGGCGAGAAGAAAGCCGTACTGATCAAAAAGCGATTCAGCCCCTAAAGGAGCGTCTGGTTTGGCAGAATTCGCGGCATCGCTAAAGCGATGCCCTGATACGAAGCTCATTGACGCACGACCTACGAAATATATTCGCGAATGTATTCATCGCGCGAGGTGGCCAGTTCGTGAGCGTCGCCATCGAAGATGACCCTGGCGTCGCGCAGAATCAGAAAGCTCATGGGCACTCCGCAAAGCTGGCCTTTGGGCAGAGCGACCATCTGGTTGGTGGCCTTATCGAACTCGTGGGTTGCCATGGTGAAGGCGTCCTGCAGGCGATGGGTCACCATGAGCGCGCTGGTTTTGTAGACGTCGCGCTGTTTCATGATGAGTTCGACGATCGTGTTCGAGGTTACCGGATCAAGTCCGCCGGTCGGCGAGTCGTAGAGCAGCACTTCGGGTTCGGTGATGATGGCGCGCGCGATGGCCACACGCCGCCGCATCCCACCCGAGAGTTCGGACGGACGCATGTCATAGGTTCGTTCCAACTCCACGAAGCGCAGGACCTCGCGCACCCGCCGCTCGATTTCCTCGGCCGGGACCCCTTCTTCCGTCAAGCGGAAACCGACGTTCTCATAAACCTGGAGCGAATCGAAGAGAGCGCTCTCCTGGAACACGATGCCTACGCGGCGGCGCAGTTCGAACAATTTCTGCTCTGACATGCACGTGACTTCTTCGCCCAGCACGTAGATGCGGCCGCTGTCGGGCCGCAGCAGCCCGATGGCAAGCTTGAGCAGCGTACTCTTGCCCGATCCAGCGACGCCGAAGAGCGCCTTGGTTTCCCCATGCTGCAGGCGGAAAGAGATGCCGTCCAGCACCACGTGCTCGTCGAATGCGATCGAGACATTGTCGAATTCAATGGCGTAGCCCGAGGGGCTCACCACCGAAGCAGTCGCGTTTTCGCTGGGCAGAGTGGGTGCGGGCATGGTTCATCTGTAACCGAAAATCGCGAAGATCAACTTGGTCACAAAGAAATCGACGATCAGAATAAGCACTGACGAAGCGACCACGGCTTGCGTGGTGGAGCGCCCCACTCCTTGCGTCCCGCCGCGCGTTGACATGCCGTAATAGCAGCCGATGGTGGAGATGATGAAGCCGAAGAGCACGGGCTTGATCAGGCCGGTGAAGACATCGCGGAAGACGAGCGTCTGCCAAACGGTGGTCCAATATTGGTTCGTGTCCACTCCGAACAGCAGATGCGCGACTCCATAGCCACCGATCAGTCCGAGCAGGTCGGCGATGATGGTCAGGAAAAACAGCATAAAGGCGGTGGCGGCCACGCGCGGCGTGATCAGCTTTTTAGTGGGGTCGGTGCCGAGGGCGCGCATGGCGTCGATCTGTTCGGTGACGACCATCGAACCCAGTTCGCTCGCCATGCCAGAAGCATTGCGCCCGGCGACCATCAGCCCGGTGATGAGCGGCCCGAGTTCGGTGACCATGCCGAGCGAAACCAACTCACCGATCAGCGTGACCCCGCCGAATCGTTGCAACGTGCTGGCCGCGTTCAGCGCCAACAGCGCACCGACGGAGAGTCCGGTGAGCACGACGATGGGCAGGGAGCCGACGCCGATCAGGTCGGCCTGCTGCAGCATGTCGCCCGTGTACAGAGGACGGCGGAAGAAGTTCGCCAGAGATTGCGCCGACAACAGGGTGTATTCCTGAACTGCCAGCGCTACGTCTTTGGCGACTGCAATGGGTGAAATCAGTTCGAGTTCGAACGCCATGGCCGGTCAGGAAACTATAGCAGACCACGTAGGGACAGCCGCCCAGGCGAGCGCAACTCGCCTGGGTTTCGCTCGTCTGTCATCGTCACAGTCCCGAAAGTAGCGGGGCTTTGCCCCCGCCGGACAGCCGAGGGCGGCTGTCCCGACGCGAACTATTCCCGGTTCTTCTTTTTGATCTCTATCGCCAGCCGTTTGATTTTCTGATTGAGCGTGGAGAGCGGGACGTGGAATCGTTCCGCCGCCTCGGTCTGGTTCCAGCTGCACTTCTCCAGCATGTCAATGATGATCCGCCGTTCACAGTCTTCCATGATGCCGAACAGCGTGACCCCGGCATTGGCATCCAACGCCGGAACCGAGCTGCCGCGGCCCACGACGTGGTCGGGCAGCAGGTCGATTCCAATGCCGGTGTCGGAAGATAGCACCACGGCGCGTTCGATCGTATTTTCCAGTTCGCGTACATTTCCAGGCCAGGAGTAGCTCACCAGCGGGCGCAGCGCCTCGGTGGTAATGCGGCACCGCGGCCGTTCATTTTCTTCGGAATACTTCTGCAGGAAGTGCTGCACCAGCAAAGGAATGTCTTCGCGGCGCTGGCGCAGCGGCGGCAGATCAATACTGATTACGTTGAGACGGTAGAACAAGTCTTCGCGGAACTTGCCTTCGCGCACCATTTGGCGAAGATCCACGTTGGTGGCGGCGATGATGCGCACGTCCACTTGAATTTCCTGCACGCCGCCCAAATGCATGAACTTGCGGTCCTGCAACACGCGCAGAATCTTGCTTTGCGTGTCCATGCTCATGGTGCCGATTTCGTCGAGAAAGAGCGTGCCCCGGTCGGCAACTTCGAACAATCCCTTCTTCGACGCAATCGCGCTGGTAAACGCGCCTTTCACGTGTCCGAAGAGCGTGGATTCGAGCAGGTCGGGCGGCGTCGAGCCCGAGTTGACGGGTACGAACGGCCGGTCGCGGCGGGTGGAATTCAGATGAATCGCTTTGGCGATCAGTTCCTTGCCCGTCCCGCTTTCGCCTTGCAGCAGCACCGTCGACCGGCTGGGCGCCACCTGGGCGACCAGGTCGAAAATCTTCAGCATGGGCTCGCTCTTGCCCACGATGTTTTCAAAGTTGTAGCGCTGCTTGAGCGCGCGCTTCAGTTGAATGTTTTCTTCTTCCGCCTTCTGCCGGGCGACGGCGGCACGCACGTCGGCCAGCAGTTTCTCGTTATCCCACGGTTTCTGAATGAAGTTGGTGGCCCCGGACCGCATGGCGCGCACTGCATTTTCTACCGTCCCATAGGCGGTAATCATGATGACTGGCTGCTCCGGATGCAGCACCCGAATCTCAGCCAACACGTCCATCCCGTTCTTGTCGGGCAGAGCCATGTCAAGCAAAACCACGTCAAAAACACGTTGTCCGATCTGCTCCAGACCTTCCAGTCCGCTTCCCGCAACCACGACCGTGTAGCCCTCGAGTTGAAGGAGAGTTTCCAGCGACTCCCGGATTTCCGCTTCGTCGTCAATGATGAGGATTCTGCCCGCGCTTTCCGGCTGCGTGCGTTCCGGGGTGCTCCGGCGCGGGACGACTGTGACTTCAGAAACTGCTAGTTCAGACATGGACTGCCTTCCTCGTCGATATCAATGGAAAATCCAGGGTGAAGGTGGTGCCTTCGCCCGGGCGGCTCTCCACGCGGATATTCCCCGCGTGTTCCTGGATAATGCCGTAGGTGACCGAGAGCCCAAGGCCGGTGCCGCGATTCTGGCCCTCGGCGGGCGACGTCTTGGTAGTGAAAAACGGATCGTAAATGCGTTGGATGTGTTCCTGCGCAATGCCCGAGCCGGTATCAGAGACGCGCACGCTGACGAATTCGCCGTTCAGTGTCGCCACGTTCAAGACTCCGCCGCCGGTCATCGCGTCCTTGGCATTCAGGAACAAATTCAGAAACACTTGCTGCAGGCGTCCGGCGTTGCCTTGAATCAAAGGAAGGCTCTCGGAGAACTCAGGGTGCACCTGGATGTGCGCCACTTTGAACTGGTGCTCGAGCAACGCCAGCGTATCCGCGATCACCTTGTTCAGACTGACTTCCGTTAGTTCCGTGCCCGTGGTGCGGGAGAAGTTCAGCAGATTATTGACGATCTCCGAGGCGCGGAAAGTCTGCTTGGTGATTTTCTCAAGCAGCCCGGCTTTCTGCGGATCCGACTGCAACTGCTTCGCCAGCATCTGCGTGTAGGAGGAGATCACGGCCAGCGGCGTATTCACTTCGTGCGCCACGCCCGCGGCCAGCAGTCCTATGGAAGAAAGCTTGTCGGACTGCGTGAGCTGCACTTCCAGTTCGATCCGCTCCGTGATGTCGTCCATGATCACGAGTCGTCCCACCACGTTGAACTTGCGGGTCACCAGCGGCGCGATCGCAACATTTACGACGCGCGATTCGCCGGTGGGAGTTACCAGTCGGAACTTGTAGAGGTTGTGGACGCCCGGATTCTGCCGAACCCGGTAGAACTCATCGGCAAAAGCGGCGGGAAAAACTTCGCTCAACGAACGCCCTACCACCTGCCAGCGGGGCTGGGCATACATCACTTCCATCTGCGAGTTCCAGGACTCGATGCGATCCTGCAAATCCACGGCCATCACGCCGACATTGATCGATTCAACAATGTTCTCGTTGAAATCTTTGAGTCGCTCGTACTCGCTGACCTTTTGCTCGAGCGACGCGTACAGCCGGCCGTTCTGGATGGCGATGCCGATGTAACCCGCGAGCGCTTCGAGCAACTCCACATCTTCGCTGGAGAGGAAGTCGCCTTCCATCGTCTTGCCCAGTCCAAGGAAGGCGATGGTCTTTTGCCGCGCGTGGCAGGGAATGTAGTAGTTGAGGTCGAGCCGTCCAATGGCTTCCTGCGCCGCGGCGTTTTCGCGCGGCAACTGGTGCGTATTTTCGAAGAAGATATGCCCGGCAGCATCTTCGATTCGCGGTTTCGCAAGAAACGACAGATCGACACCGGTGAGGTGAGCAATCCCAAACGATTTCGACAGTTCGAAGCGCGAAGAGTCGCTGTTGCCGAGAAAGATCGCGATCCGATCCACCAGCAGGGTGCGCGCCAGCCGGTCGACCAGCGAGGAAAGCATTTTGTCGAGGTCGGTCTCCGAACTCAATTCGCGTCCGAACTCGATCAATGTGCGCCGGTAATCGTAGCCGCTACGGAAAAAATACTGGTCCAGCTTCTCCTGAATCCATTTCCGCACTGGATCAAAGAGCAGCGCGGTGACCACGATGGCCACCATCAACCCGTAAGGTCCGGAACTGGGCGCGCGCATGTGCACCAGTTCCGCAATTGCTGCCACGCCGGCGAAGTACGCTCCCACTATGGCCGCCGCCGCCAGCGTATAGGCCATGCCACGTTTGAAGATCAGATCCACGTCCATCAACCGGTAGCGGAAAATTGCGTAGCCAAACGTCAGTGGCAGCAATCCCAGCGACAGCACCGACACCTTCATGGTCAGCGAAGGCATCACTCCGAACAGGTAGGGCAGGACATAACAAAGCGTGAACGGCGTTATCGCGAGAATGGTGCCGCGCGTAATCCACTTGAGTTGCTGGCGCAGAATCGGAGTCGTGGCCTGGCGATAGTTGTTCCACAGAACCGCGGCCGCGGAGACGAAGAAGATCGTCAGATAAGCCCAGTGCACCCGGTTCAGATCGAAGAGCAGCGAAGCGCTCGCTTTCAAGTACTCGAGCGCCAGGATCTGTATTCCGAGCAGTAACACTCCCGGCGCGTATAGCAGCGGAAGCGACCAGCGATGCTTCCCGACGAACTCGCGGCGTTCCGGGAAGGTCAATACGAAGTGCAGGAACAGCGCCGGTTGCAGCAGCCACGCTACTTCATTCGCCCAGAGGACGATCCAGTCAAAAGCATTGAGCTTGCCGGTGTAGTGCAGGGAGTAGAAAACGAACGACACCAGGCAGAAAATGTAAAAATGCGTGGAGCCCACCGCCGTCCAGCGCCGCATCAGTACATAAAGCCCAATGCCCAGGTAAATGAGTGCGATCAGCCGCAGCCAATTGTTCATGGAACGTTCGGCGGGAGCCAGCACTACTTCGACATCCAGTGGAACGGAGCCGCGGATCAGCGAGTAGGTTGCCTTCGACCAGACGCCGGAATAATAAATTTGCCGCGTCACCGCCGCCGAAGTGCCGACCGCACGGCCGTTGACGCTCACCACTTCGTCCCCGCGGCGAATCCCGGCCCGCTCCGCCGGTCCGTTCGGCTCGAGTCGATCCGCCACCAAGCGGCCGTCTCGTTCCATCCACCACGCGCCGTCGTCGGGAATCGCCGACTGGTGCTCGATCTTGTAGTTGAAACCAGCGAAAAAGACAGCCGCTACTGTGAGGAGAGTCAGCAGGATGGCGGTAAAGCGAGCCTCAAATTCGCGGTTCATATTTCGCGACTCAGGGACTGGAACAATTGCAGCATCGGCGCGGCCAGAAGCTCGATGCGGTTCAGATATAAGCAACTTCACTGCCACCGCTCCAATCTTGATCAATGTCCCTAAGTCGCTGCCATAGAGCGACTTCCACAATTATAGAGAGGATTCTGAATACCGGCTATGAATTATGGAAGCGAGTTTCCGTTTTTTGGGATGGCACTTGGCTACGGGAAGAGGGGTCTGGGAGTTAGGTAAGCTTGAGGGAGTTAGCGGATTTTTTGGCGGGCCGGTTTCTGAATTGAAGTGAGGTGACGTGCCCAAACCCTTCATTTATTGGTTTGGGGGGTTCGAGAACCTTCCCCGTTTCCCGAACCCCCCACTTACTGGTCCCACCTGACTCGCCTAGCTTCGACTTGCCGAGGAGCGGTGAGCGAATCCCGCAAGTGAGTGTGATATTGCGCCTGATTCCGGGAAACGTCCATGGAGCCAGTCTGAAGCCGTCTGAATTGATCTGAAGAAATTTACCGCCCAGCGCTTGACACATCCAGCCCGGCAGAACAGAATTTCTGACAACCAGTTTTGGCTATCCGTTTGGCGGCTCCAGCGCGATAGGAGTTGTGCATTGCCGGACAAGAAGATCCGCTTCGACGATTTCGAGCTTGATTACGGCCGTTTTCAGCTCTGCCGAAGTGGCAGCCCGATTCGGCTCGAGGGCCTGCCCCTGCAATTGCTCATGTTCCTGGTTGAAAAGAGGGGACAACTGGTTACGCGCGAGCAGATCTCCGGCGAGTTGTGGAGAAAAGATGTGTTTGTCGATATTGAACAGGGAATCAATACCGCCATCCGCAAGATCCGCCGCGCCCTGGCGGACGAAGCCGGCGAGCCGCAGTACCTGCAGACCGTAGTCGGACGGGGCTATCGCTTCGTCGCGCCCAACGCCGAAGAAGACGTCACTGGCCAAGCGCCCGCCGGAGGATTCGCCGTTTCCGGCGAAGACCTGGGACGCGCGATCATGACCGCAGCCGGACTCGACCCCGAGAACCCCAAGGGGACCCCCAAGCTCCCCGACCAATCCTGAGCCTTATCCCATAACTCGCGGCAAGCGCCGGAATTACTTGGCCACCGAAAATGTGGTCCAGGGAAACGCATCCATGTCTCGCAATAACCCTTGCTGCCAACTAAATTCCGGATGTTCCCGCAGATGCTCTTGTGCCTTGAAACTTTTGCCACAGGCATGGCCGGCGGCAGCTGTGAATGACATTTCGGTCACCATCGCGGCGTCGGCGGCCTTGTTCTGGACCGCTCCCGCATTTGCGAATGGGGGCTGCCAGGGCTGAGAGCCCCGCGCCGACAAATCGATGTGCCCGTCGAGGGTACGCTCGTCGGCGTCTTCTTTCTGGGAGAAGGTATCGTAGTGATCCGCCAGGAAACGTTGGGCGGCAGATACGTCGATCTTACCCTTGTTCTCGGCCATCAACTGTTCCCACCGGAGGTGACGGGCGTTGGCGCTCTCACTCATGTCCTTGGTGTCGAAGTCCGTTTCTTCGCGGATGAGTCTCTGGTTGACGGGAAAATTGGAGCCCACGAAGTACCCGTCTTTCTTCCGTTCCAGCGTCACGTTTTTCAAACCCAGTTCGAGGCTGGCGATTTCATTGGTCTTCACGTCGGCGAGCAGCCAGTTGTTGGCATAGCCGCCGTTGTTGCCCTCTTTCATGATGCGGGCAAAGTCGTCGATCGATTTGGAATACTGCGCCGCCTTGCGCGCCCGCACAAACTCTGGAATCCCCGCCGGGTCATAGCCGAAGAAGTGGCCAATCGTCGTTTCCGTGATCACGATTCCCTCCGCATTGACGACGAAATCGTCCGCGCTGTGGATGAACCCTGGAAGTCCGTCCATCAGCATGCGGCTCCCGTTCGCGGGAACAATATCGAAAATGATGGTCCAGCGCTGGCCATCCAGGTAGCTGGTCCAGTTGTTGTGCGCGATGACGATCTTGCTGTCCTTGGTGTAACTGCCGGTCGCCACAAAAGCGCTGCAATGCTCCGGCGCCACCAGTGACGCCGACGACTGCATGCCGCGTTCCTTGTCATATTGCTTGACGTAGTATCCCCACTCCTCGGCGCCGTTGAGCGCGACTACGTCCCACAGATCCAGTTTCACCCCCTTCGCATTGGCGCCCTTTACGATGCCCTGCAATTCCTCGCGATACTCCTGCTCGATGCGTGGCCACATCATGGTGCGCGCTGCGTCGCGAAAAAACTGCCAGTCCTTCTTGTAGTCGTGGGCCTCCTCGAGCACCGTCACCTTCAGCATGTCCTCAATTTCCGCGGCCAACAGATAGCCATGCTGGAACCCGATGTCGGCCGGTCGGCCTTCCAGATGAACAAAAGTCCACCCGTTCCTTTCAGGCTGGCGGAAGGCGTGCTTCAGTCGAGAGTCACTAGTCGAGTTCTGCGCCAGCGAGGGCAAGGCAATTGCGATCAGCAAGCAAGCGATTCGTGCAGCGGTTCGGACCATGGACACCCCTCAAGAATGGCACAGATTGTAGCAAGAAAGAATCTCGCTACGGAGACACAGAGGCACAGAGAAATTCAAAGGATGGAAAAAACCTTGCTTTTAGCAGGGTTGTAGGTCTTCTCCGTGACTCCATGGTGGGTTTTGCTCGGGATGGAAACCTCCCCCATCGCGTCTTCGTCGCCGCCGTTCTAAAATGTAAACATGTCTCGCCTCGATCAGATCGCCGATCTTGAAAAGCGCTTTCTTCTCCCTACCTACAACCGCTACCCCGTAGGCTTTGAACGCGGCAAGGGTGTTTTCCTCTACGATTTCGAAGGCAAGAAGTATCTCGACTTCGTGGCCGGGCTGGGGGTGAACGCGCTGGGGCATGCTCACCCGCGCATTGTGAATGCCATCCGCGAGCAGGCGGCCCGGGTCATCCACATCTCGAATCTTTACTACAACGAATATCAGGGCCCACTGGCCGAGCGCCTGTGCCAGCTTTCGGGTTCTAATTTCGACCGCGTCTTCTTCTCAAACAGCGGCACCGAGGCGATGGAAGGGGCGATCAAGCTGGCGCGTCTTGCTGGACACAAAACCGGCGGCGATGCCAAGTCGCAACTCGTAGCGCTGCGAGGTTCGTATCACGGCCGGACCTTTGGAGCGATGTCTCTTACCGGACAGGAAAAATACCGCAAAGGCTTCGAGCCTCTGCTCGAAGACGTGACTTTTGTAGCGCAGAACGACATCGAAGCGCTGCACGCCGCCGTCAACGCCAACACTTGCGCCATCGTGCTCGAGCCCATCTTTGGCGAAGGCGGAATCCTCGAGTGTTCGGAAGAATTCCTGCTTGCGTGCCGCACCCTTGCCGATCATTATCACGCCGCGCTCATCTTCGACGAGATCCAGTGCGGCCTCGGACGCACCGGGAAAATCTTTGCCTTCCAAAGCTTCGGTGTGGTTCCCGACATCGTTACCATCGCCAAGCCCATCGCCGCCGGAGTGCCACTCGGCGCGTTCCTGTCAAAAGAACATTTCGCCTCGGCGATTTCGCCCGGACAACACGGCACCACTTTTGGCGGAGGTCCGCTAGCGTGCCGCGTCGGGCTCGAATATCTGGCAATCGTGGAACAAGAGCACCTGCTCGAAAACGTCGTGAAAGTTGGCGGCTATCTGCATCAGCAACTCGAAGACCTGGTCTCGAAATACGCCGCGACTCGCGAAGCCCGCGGCCGCGGATTCATTCAGGGCCTCGTGCTCGACATTCCCACGCGCCCATTGGTCGAACAGGGTCTGGCCGAGGGCGTGCTCTTCAACGCCACCCAGGACACGGTTCTGCGCTTCCTGCCGCCGTTCCTGCTGGAAGAAAAACACGTGGATAAAGGCATCAGAGTATTGAAGAAGCTGCTGGGCAAGAAACGAAAGCAGACACCAAGCGTGGCGGCAGAGGTGGTTGCGTCATAACCAAATTCTCGTAGAGACGGGGCTTGCCCCGTCTCGGCCTTGCGGACGCAGGATTCGGACCAAAAAAGAAGGGGAACCGGAATTCAGCTCCCCAAGAGCGATAGAGGCGATATCACCTAGTAAGACTCCGTTTGTGAGGATTTCGTTGCCCACAGAAACGCTACATCCCGAAGAAAAATTCGTCCCCGTCGGTGCGCGCAACACGAGCCCGGAAGCTGCCGAGATTAAGACTGAAATTGAAGAGCACTGGCTCGACCTCCCCGACGGACGCATGCGCTACCTCAAGGCCGGGTCAGGTCCGGCGCTCATCCTGATTCATGGGCTGATGGGATACTCCTTTTCCTGGAGATTCACCATCCCCGCGCTGGCGCGGCATGCGACCGTCTATGCCATCGACAACCTGGGCGCGGGTTTGTCGCCAGCGAACGAGGGCATGGACTGCATGGCGCGTGCCACTGCCGAGCGTGTCCTCGAGTTCGCGGACGCTCTTCGCATCAAAGATTTCGACCTGCTCGGCACGTCTCACGGTGGAGGCGTCGCCATCATGGTGGCTGCCATTTGCGTCGAGCGACACGATTCTCGCCTGCAACGACTGATCCTGGTCGCGCCCGTCAATCCCTGGTCGCCGCATGGCAAGCGGCTTGCGCCGTTTCTGGGCAGCACTTTCGGTTCCGTGCTCTTCCGCCACACGATCGAGCGCTGGCGCCTCTTCGATTACCTCTGGCTGCGCCGCTTGTTTAGCGCCGGATCAAAAATCCCTGCCGATTCGCTCGCGGGCTATCGCATTCCGGTAATGAAGAATCACTCGTTCCGTCATGCTTCACACATCATAAGAAATTGGACGACCGACCTCGCGGAACTGCAAATGGCGCTGCCCAAGATCCGCGATTACCCTACTCTCCTCATCTGGGGAACGAAAGACCGCGCCGTTGATTTTCGATCCGCCGAACCGCTGCGCCGGAATTTTCGCGATGTGCGTCTGGTGGCCTTCGAGGGCGTCGGCCACCTGCCCTACGAAGAGGTGCCCGAGGACTTCAACCGCGCGCTCGTCGATTTTCTTAAGCCGCGTGTCAGGGGATCACCTTAGCGATGCCGCAAGTCTTCGAAACCGAACGCCCCCTTTTTTGGGGGCTGGGCGCCAGCACCCATTTTTTCTGCAACCTGCTAATCTTCCATACTGATCTTCGCTCGATGATCTTCGCTCCATGCACCCGACCGTTTTCCACTCGCTGCGCGCATTCATAGCCGACTATGGCTACTGGGCCGTGGCCCTGGCATTGCTGTGCGAGAGCGTCGGCATCCCCGTTCCCGGTGAGATCACGCTTCTGCTGGCCAGTTTTCTGGCCTATTCCGAACATCAGCTCCATCTCGGGTGGATCATCGTGGTAGCCACTTGCGCCGCCACGCTTGGCGGTGATCTGGGATACTCCGTCGGCCACTATGGCGGGCGTCCTCTGCTCGATCGCTATCAAAGTATCTTTCGGATTTCGTCGGCGACGCTGCAACGCGGCGAGGAAATGTTCGCCCGCTACGGTGCCGCTGCCATTTTCTTTGCCCGCTTCATCTTCGGTTTCCGCACTTTTGCCGGACCGCTGGCCGGCGTACTGCGCATGCGCTGGCAAGCTTTCGCTCTCTTCAACTTTTTGGGCGCGGCCGTCTGGGTCACGGTGATGGCCAGCGCCGGATACCTGTTCGGGCATCATTGGCACAGCTTGCTGCGGGCCATGCAGCGCTTAAATATCGCCGTTTTGATTGTCTCCGGGATCGTGATTCTGTTCTGGTGGTGGAGATACCGCCGCCAGCCTCGGCCGGATAATGACTGACGCCAGGAACGATTGGTTGACGTATAGGATGAGAAAGCCGGTCTATTACTTCTGGGGATTTGCAACGCTCAGCGAAAAGGAGGCAATCAGATACTTGCCTTGATCGCTGTCGATCGGATCAAGCTCTAACAGCTCCACACTTCGCGACATAACGGGTCGTGTGCGCTAGTAATCAATCTTCTCCGCCTCGGCGGTGAAATGCGCGAGTTCCACGCGCTGTGCCACTAGAGAGGACTGCAAGGTGACGCACACATGATGCTCTCCCGGCTCGACGGAGACGGAGAAATAGGAATTGCCGTGGTTTGCGCCTAGCCATGCTCCGTCCATCGCCAGCTTCACCGTTGGATATCCTAAGGTGAGGCCGGTACCGGCATCGTGAAAAAAGTAAACCCGCGCTTTTCCCGGGTCCGGCTGCGCCAGCGTGTGTTGGGATTCGTCTAGTTCCACCTTGAAGCTGACATTCTCGGGGCCGCAGGCGGCCCCAGAAGGGGCAGGCGGGATCTGGGCAAATGCGGATGCCACAAAAAGCAGCGTGACGAGAGCGAATCTCACTTTCTCTCCGCCAAAGGACGGGTCGCTTGCTAAAAGCAACTATAACCCCTTTGAGCAAGCCTCTTACGAAATTGACACCGGGTCACTCAGTCGCGAATTTAGCTCCGCTCCCATATTTCCGAATAGTACCGAATTGTGGCTGATGTAAACCGCCATCACACCAACTTAACGACCCACGGTAATTTCACTTCGCTAGCTTTGCTCCGCCAAGAGTGTCTTCGGTCACTTCCACTCGTCGCTCCGCCGTCATATGCTGGCAGAAGCATCGCCCGGCACCGGAGAGCCCCGTGATTTCCGAAAGGACGCCAACCAACCCGCCGTCCTCATCTTTCTCCCGCTTCCCACGGCGGGGACTTTCGCAGGTCTGGGTGCGATTCCTGCTGGCCATCGTGGCCCTGACGCTGGCTTTCGGTGCGGCGCTCTTTTCGACGGTATCGCGTGACGCAGGCAACATCTGGGAAACCATCATTCTGGCATCGGCGGCGCTGTTGCTGGCCACCTTCGGCGGCCTGACCACCGTGCCCTACCTGGCGCGTCGCGTGGTTGCATCGCGGGTCCGCGAGGCGATGAATTACGACGTCACGCGCGCCGGCGTGATTTACATCCTGATCAGCGTGGTGGTTGGAATCGCCGCCATTAACACCGGCAACAACCTGCTTTACGTGATCGTCGCCTCTCTGCTCTCTGCCATTCTCGTTTCCGGCATCGCCTCGGCGCTGGTGCTCCGCAGTCTCACGCTCGATGTCCACTTGCCCGAACACGTCTTTGCCGCGCGTCCCATGCTGGCGCGCATCCTCTTGTGCAACACCAGTTCATGGCTGCCCTCGTTTTCCGTGCGCGTGGTTCCCGCCAAGCGCAAGAATAAAAATAAAGAGCGGTGGCTGTGGGAGTCCTCGACCTTCGGCTGGCCGCGCAATCGCGCGCCGCAGAACCAGTGGTTCCACCTGCCCGACCGCCGCCTGCGCCGCGTCCGCGAGCAGGAGGAAAAGCCGATTCTGCAAGAATTCGTCTATTTCCCTTTCCTTGCTCCCGGACAGCAACTCCGCGCCGACCTGGAAATAAATTTCCCTGCCCGTGGCCGCTACTCGGAAAAAAACTTCGGCCTGGCCACACGTTTTCCCTTTTCTTTTCTGATGAAAACCCGCCGCATCAACCTGGCCCGCGAAGTGATCGTCTATCCCGTCGTCGAGCCCACCGAACAATTCCGGGAAGTTCTTCCCATGGTCACCGGCGAGTTCGAAACTTTTGTGCGCGGTCGCGGCAACGATCTTTACCTCATCCGCGAGTACATGCCCGATGACTCCGCTCGCCATGTCGACTGGAAGGCCACGGCCCGCACGGGCGCGCTCAAGGTGCGCGAGTTCAGCCGCGAAGATGAACGCAAACTTCGCATCGTGTTCGACAACCCCGCGCCCGGAGTCCTTCCGCCGGTCGTATATGAGCGAGCGGTGCGTCTGGCCACTTCCCTCGGATGGCACTTCCACCACGAAGATGTCGAAGTCTCCTTCGTCGCCCCGGGGCTGGAGCCCACCGAAGACGTCTTCATTTTCCTGCGCTACCTGGCGCTGGTTGAACCGCAGGAGGTGACCCCGGTCTTTAGCCGTCTTCGGGCCAGTGAAGATTACAATCTGATCGTCACCGCTCGCGATGCCACCGAGATACCCGCCGCTTTGGCCGCGAGATCCTACGTCATTTCGATGGCAGCCGGCCGAAACGGGTAGCCGGTTCGGCGAATAAAGGACTCTCGAGTCACAACCGAATCCGCCGGCGCGCGACTTTTTTTTTGCTTTTCCCCGGCGATTTTCGAAATATACTCCCACTCCGCTGCAGGTCCAGACATAATACGATGTTGCTTCCTTCATTCGTTCAAGACGACGTTGAAGCCGTTCGCCGGGCGCATCGCTTTTCCGGCACATGCCCACGGGAGGTGCAAATGTTGATCTGTGATCTGCTCAGGAATCAAGTCACAATATCCGCCGAGGCCCAGCAAACCGTTCTCGACGTCGCCCGCATGATGGTGGAGCAGAACATCGGCGCCGTACCGGTTCTGCAAGATGGCCGACTGACCGGCATTTTTTCCGAACGCGACTTGATGATCCGAGTGGTGGTCGACGGCAAGGACCCCGCTCGTACCCTGGTCAGCCAGGTCATGACTGAAGATCCGCTGACGGTTGCTCCGAACGATCCGCTGGAGACCTGCCTGACCCTGATGAAGCGGCACGGG
Organism: Terriglobales bacterium; assembly: GCA_036521955.1. Lineage (GTDB taxonomy): Bacteria > Acidobacteriota > Terriglobia > Terriglobales > Acidobacteriaceae > Acidiflorens. The sequence continues at coordinate 6,352 of DATDGS010000041.1, read as the reverse complement.
TTTCGCCATCTGCCGGTCTGCGCGGGACGGGAACTGAAGGGCGTCATCTCCTTGCGCGACATCCTTCTCCACAACCTCGACGAAAAAGACGATGAAGTGCGCATGATGCGCGCTTATCTGCATTCCACGCCCGAGGCCGGATAAGGCTCGCCTGACCCTCAGCCCGTGATAGGCTTGAGGCTAGCTCGCCCGAGGGGTAATGGTTACCAAGGTTACCTAAGTAGGTTGACCCAGCAGGGCAACCGGCCTCAGGATGTGAAGGAGGGCAAGACGCGTGGGTTGCTGGTCGCGTCCTTCTCCCGCAAGAAAATGACTCTTAACAGCCATACCATTGCTCTTTGCTTGTGGTGCTCGCAACCGATACTGCAATCGGTGGTGGCTGTGATTTTTTGGCGCCGTAAACTGCACAAGCAGTTTCCGGTATTTTTCTTGTTCCTTCTGGTGCAGGTTGTTATTTTTTCCGTGATCTTTCCCCTTTGGCTCTCCGGCAATTACTCACTATATTTCGGACCTTTCTGGCTGGGCGAGGCGCTCAACGCGTTTCTCGGCTTCAAGGTTATTCATGAGATTTTCCTCGACGTGTTCCGCCCCTATCACACACTGAAAGACCTGGGCACTCTGTTGTTCAAGTGGGCGGGCGTGGTGATGCTGCTGGTTTCGGTGGTCGTCGCCTTTTCGAATTCTCTCGACCGTCATCTGCTCTGGAACATCCTCACCACGCTGCAACGCTCGGTCCGCATCGTGCAGGTTGGCCTCATCCTCTTCTTAATCCTGTTTGCACGTTTTCTGGGAGTGTCGCGGAAGCAGATCAGTTTTGGGATCTCTTGCGGCTTCGGGATCCTTGCCGGGGTTGAGTTGACGCTGATGGCGTTGCATGCGGGAGGACTCGTCAAGCTCGGAAATCTCAACCTGATCAACATGGCCGCTTGTATTCTCGCCATTCTGGTTTGGTTCAGCTACGCGCTCTCGCGCCAAGCCGTGCGCGTGCCCGCCGCCAACCACCTGCAGACCGAGCGCTGGGAACAGGGCTTGGCGGATCTTCAACACCCGGCGTCTTCCGGTTCGCTGATCCCGATGTTCGAAGGTATGGTGGAGCGCGCGTTTTCGCGTAGTTCGAATCTGGAATCCGCCGAGGGCCATGTCCCACTTCATCACCCCGGTAATCCGCCTAAAGCCAGCTCCGCGGTGGTCGGCTCAAGCAACTGAGCGTTGCCATCACAATCGCTCAAAACCGGTCCGCACAAAAACCTTGTCAAGAGGATTTTGTTGGCACTTCTCAACTACTCTCCCAGAGCCTTAAGCGCAGCGATTCTATTCAAACCGTTACTTTAAGAAACCAGCGCAAACACCTTTCAAAATAACTGCCGAACGGCTCGGTCAATTTCCGCGTACCCGGCAGTTTGTCACATTGTTCGGGGCGCTTGACTAACCTCCAATGAATCAGAAAGTTGCAGAGTTGTGTATAATGCGTCCCGCCGGAGGTTAGCGGTTTCGTGCCACTTCTCGGCAGACCCTAAGGAGAAAGTAAAACCATGAAACGTTCGCTTAGAGCGTTACTGCTGTTGGTAGGTCTGGTAGGGACGTTTGCGTTTGCTGCGATCCCAAGAGTTCCAACTCAGGACGGACCGTTTCCGTGTCCGAACAGAGGACCAAAATGCGAAGATGGTGACGTCGCTATAACCTTTCATTTAAAAGGCTGACGTTGCGATTCGCTTTACAAAAATGCAATTTTCCGGGCCGGCCTTAAGTGGTCGGCCTTTTTTTTTCATTTCGCATCTTTCTATCCTTATCTCTGGTTTCACTTTTCACCTTAATGACGGCGGACGGTTCTTCTTCTCCCGATCCTTTCGCATTCTCCCCCTGGAGGTTCATCTCAGTAACTCGATGCGCAGACCTTCCGCGGTCACCGTGATCTCGATATTCGTTTTTCAGCGTATCGAGGTCCGTGATGCTCTGAATGCTTTTTTGCAACCGCCCCTTGAGCTTCGTCATGTCTAAACATGACGGGACATGCCGCCTTCAAGTTCCATCGGCAGTCGAGCAGGGAACTTCAAGAGGCAGAAGACCAGCAGGGAAGTGAACTGTGCCGTGCACGCTCAGCGGAAATTACGGTGAATATTCGCCGACCAGCGAATCGTTTCGAATCAATGTGGTGATGCCTACCTGTTATCCTAGGGACGTTCACCAATTACCTGGCGGGAAGCCAAGTCGGACACCGCTGGGAGTTTCCGCTTCGGACCGAGCCCTGAGGAAATCATGGCCGCACTGATCGATGCCATCGACGTAAAGCGCAAAATGTTTTTCGAGGTCGAAAATACCCCATTCGTGTGCCTGGAAGCGGAGGTTTCCACCCCTACCGCCAGGGGCGCCCAGACCCTGGTCCGCCTGAAGATGCGCAACCTTCTCACGCGCGCGGTCTTTGACAAGACATTCAAGGCCAGTGACAGGTTCAAGGAACCGGACCTCCAGACGGTCGAGGCATCCTACCTGTACAGCGACGGAGATGGTTTCCACTTCATGGACCAGGAGAGCTTCGAGACCCTCACCCTTTCCGTCGAGATGGTTGGGGACGCTCTGGACTTCATCGTGGAAGGAGCCATCATTCAGTTGCATAAGTACAACAGCAACCCTATCGGGCTGCAGCTACCGGCCCACGTGGAACTGAATGTCACTTATACCGAACCCAGTGTCCGCGGTGACACAGGAAGCAGCAACGTGACCAAGCCGGCGAAGCTGGAGACTGGCATCGAGATACGGGTTCCCCTCTTCATTAAAGAAGGAGAAACAATCAAAGTATCCACGGAGACGCGGGAGTTCGCGGGGCGGGCATGATCCCACGCTAATGGCGCATGGATCGGGATTTTCATAAACTTCCGATTCAGCCGATTCTTAAAAGGGAGATGCTGGGCTTCCGGTTGGTCGGCTACTCGAAAACTACCGCGACCCCAACGCGCGCGCCAATTCTGCCGCATCGAAAATGGGAGGCTGGCACGTGAACCCAGAGCACACAACCGCAAACGATCGCCCGTCAGACGGTCGTCCCCCGGCGAGCGCCGGAAGACTCGAGATCGTCTCCGCCAAAGCCGGCGGCAGGTTCTGCACGACCGCCTTATCGGCGTCCAACCGCAGCACCGCCGTACTCAGGCCCAGGGGCCGCACCGCAGCCCGATAAAGCTCCGCAGCCACGACATCCTTCCCGACGACCACCACCTGCCTGTGCGGCTGGAGGAATCGCACCACCGCCAGACCGTAAGTCGCCGCAAAAATCCCGTGCTGTCCAGCGACTCCCGCGTAGACTCCCAGCGTTTGCTCGACTTTGTCGCGATGCGACACGTTGGCGTAACCATCCAGACGGAGCAGCGCAATCGCCGCCGCCGAGTTTCCCGCCGGAGTCAGTGAATCCTGAAACGGTTTCCGCCGCGTCCCCAGAATGCCCAGCGCGCTCTTTTCATCCGAGGCTGCGCGCGTATCAAAAAACCCCCCAGCCACCGGATCGAAGAACCGCGCCACCATCGCCTCTCCGATCGACCGCGCAAAACGAAAATAGCTCAAGTCCGCCGTCGACTCATAAGCATCGAGACAAGCAATCACCGCAAGAGCATAATCATCCAGCACGCCGGGAATTTCGCGTTGCTCCGTCCGGGCATCCGAGAAAGTCCCCGAGAACTTCTCGGAGTAAGCAATCACATGCCGCATCCCGCGCTCCGCATTCCATCCCTCGGAAAGCAGTCGATCGAGCGAGAGCAAAGCAAAGTGCCGCGCTTCCACCAGATCAAGCACCTTGGCCGCCTCCAGATAGGCCGAAACACACATCGCATTCCAGCCCGCATAAACCGTCTTGTCCACATAAGGTGTGGGACGCAACAGCCGCGCCGCGTACATCTTCTTCTTAGCCGCAGCCAGCAGTGCGTACGCCCGCTCTTTCGGAATATTCAGCCGCCCGGCAATTTCCTCAGCCGACCCACGAATGCAGAGCACATTCTTCGCCGGATTGTGATGCATGTCCCCGGCTTCCTGAATGTCGTAATAAATCCTTGCCACCGCAAACTCATCTTCGTTCAGAGCTGCCCGCGCTTCCTCCAGCGTCCAGGTGAAATAATCGCCGTCGTCGTCCATTGAATAGTCGGCATCTTGCGAAGCGTAAAAGCCGCCATGCGCGCGGTCACTGAGCCACTCGTCCATCCAGTGAATGATGTCGCATGCCACCCCGGCGAAGAAGTCATCCCTCGTCGCCTGATAAGCGTGCACGTAATTTTTCAACAGTTCCGAGTTGTCGCAACACATCTTCTCGAAGTGCGGCACGATCCAACGCTCGTCCACCGAGTAGCGATGGAAGCCGCCTGCTAACTGGTCATAGACGCCGCCGCGCGCCATTTTCTCCAGCGTATGGACAAAAATATTGCGCAGCTCTTCATGGCTCGCACCATCATGTCCTACACTATCGCCCGACCCCGTGCGAACATACTGATCCATCACCAGATCGAGTGCCGCTGGATGCGGAAACTTGGGCGCGCTTCCAAATCCGCCGTTGACCGGATCAAACATCTCGCGAGCCGATTCCAAAATCGCGTCAATTACGGTACCCGAAACCTTCCTACCGTCCGAAAAAGACTCCGCCCGCGAGATCGCGCTTTCGACCATCTGCGCCTGCTCCATCACATCGCCGTGCTTGTCGCGATAAGCCTGAGCAATCGAAAGCAATACGCGCTTAAAACTAGGCCGCCCATACGAATCCGCCGGGGGAAAGTAAGTCCCTCCATAGAATGGTTTGCCGTCGGGAGTAAGAAACGTCGTAAGCGGCCACCCGCCCTGTCCCGTGAGCGAGGCCACGGCCAGTTGGTATCGGCTATCAATATCCGGACGCTCGTCCCGATCCACTTTTACCGCGATGTAATGCTCGTTAACAATCGCTGCCACCTCGGCATCGTCATACGACTCGCGGTCCATCACGTGACACCAATGGCACCAGACGGCTCCAATATCCAAGAGTATCGGCTTGTTAGCCGCACGAGCCGCCGCAAAAGCCTCCTCCCCAAATTCGTGCCACTGGATAGGCTGATGCATAGCCGACCGCAGATAGGATGAAGAAGCGCGGGCCAGAGCGTTGTGGGAGGAGTCAGTCATGCATCTAGTCTAGCGTGGCAGCGGGGAGAGTGCGTGGCGATCCATCTCCCTTAAACGACGATTTGTGGTTGGGCATCCGCCGTGCGTGCAATTCGGGAAACGAACTCGCTGGGAGTGGCAAGCGCGAAGAGTTTGGGATGGCCATCCTCAAGGAATTTAGACGTTAGCCGGTGGGCCCAAGATTCTTGGCATGCTCGGTCAACGCCGCTCATCTCCGGCTAGGGACGCGCGGTCAGGGTGGGCGTAGGCTGCTGCTGGGGTTCTGATTCGTCGTGAATCGGTCGGGTGTAGTCGTCGGCATTGGTTACGTAGCACGGCAGCGGATTCTTTTGCCGTGACAGGTTTAATGGCGGCGCGCCCTCCGAATACTTAAGCTGGGGCCGCTGCTGGCGCCAGTCTCCTGTCTGGCCCTTCGCGATTTGAGCGAACGTCTCATCACACTGCGGATCTCTCACCGTCCGCACTTCGTGTAAGGTGGAATACTTGAGACCCTCGTCAGACAACCGTGGCTGGTAGGGGAGAAAGCCATACACCAGCTTTACCAATCGTGATTCGCCTTTCGACAATTCCTTCTCAGCAATAAAAATTTCCTCACTTGCGAAGAATGAAGAGCGGGGATGATTCCAAGCCAAGGCTACCAGGCGCAGACGCATCGTTTCTTTCTGCGGCACCGGCCACGGCAGGTTCCCTCGGGCGGGCTCCGCTCCGCTTAGAACCCACACCGCCATCATCAGAATCACGCTCGGAAACCTGGCCATCTTCGAGGAATCCTTGGTCCTGTCTTTCCTCCTTTGATGCTACTTGCTTAATGTCGGTAGCGCGCGTGCGGCAAAAATCGGTAGGGCATCTCCCGACACCCTCGCCAAGTCGTTCTTGAAAATCGCCACCGCGCGCACCGCGTTTGCCAAATCTTGCTCGCTCTCAAGCTCGGTTGTGAAAGCCGCAACCATCGTCGGGGGTCCGTCCGATGTCTGCTGACAAGCATGGTGTCTTTGCGACCAAAGCAAGAAACGGATACCGGGGCGAGCGATGTCCAGTGCAAAATACTGGGCAAAAAAGACGAACACCGGGTTCATGCCCGGAAGTTCCTTCCGCCATCCGACGCCGCTGCCTAGAATCAAGCGAAATACAGCGAGACAAAGACCGCAATCCCGGGTTTACCCTACCGAAGTTTCATTCTGCCGAAAGGCTTATCTACTAGAGGAGATCATGAAAACTGCACGTTGTT